>JBNMLP010000009.1:0-117967 GCA_050874905.1 Lachnospiraceae bacterium | reverse complement strand
GAGGAACAACAACACCGGGAGGAACAACAACACCGGGAGGAACAACGACGCCGGGAGGAACAACGACAACACCGGGAGGAACGACCACTACCCCTGGCAACACAACCACAGCTCCAGGTGGTCAGGGAACTGCCACCACATCCGCTCCTGCAACAACAGAAGCACCGGCAGCAACACCAACTGTGTCCAAGCCGGCAAAGGTGAAAGTAACTTCTGCTAAAAATGGCAAGGGTAAGAAGCTGACCGTAAAATGGGCAGCCGTAAAGAATGCTAAAAAGTATGAGATCAGCTATAGTTTAAAGAAGAACTTCAAGGCGGCAAAGAAAGTAACAACAAAGAAGACCAGTGTTACGATCAAAAAGCTGAAAAAGGGCAAGACATATTATGTAAGAGTCAGAGCCAAAAATGCAGCCGGCTGGGGAGCATATTCCAAAGCAAAGAAAGTAAAGATCAAAAAATAAGAAAGAAAAAGAAAAACGGGCAGATCATGCATAGCGGCGTGATCTGTCCGTTATTTTGTTTTCAGTCAGAAAAACTTTCGTAAGGATCTTCCTCTGTGAGTTTAAGAAATTCATCCTTTTTCGAGGAGTCTTTTTTTGTTTCCGTCTTTTGGGACGAGTTGGTGTTGCTGCCGGGAGTGGCAGTTGTGCTTGACTGGGTAGTCTGTCTGGTGCTGGCAGCAGTGGTAGTTGCAGCTTTTTTCTCCTTCTTTTTCTGTTCGGTTACTTTTTGCGTGCTGGTAGCAGCTTCTTTGGAACTTTTGGTAGTAGAGCTTGTCGTGGAAACAGTAGGTTCCCTTGTTGTACTGGCAGCATCATTTCCGGACTGCTTCGTCAGCCGCATACCGATTCCCAGAAACACTGCTGAGAAAAGGAGCAGAAGGATTAGATAGCCGGCTTTTTGGAGCCGGTTCTGTTTCCGGGATTTTTTCACTGCTTCTTTTGGCAATGCAGAAGGCAGCACTGTTTTTGCGGACTCATTGTTAAGACTGTCGTTTTTTTGACCGGATAGCAATGTGAGCGGTGGTATGAGCAGCGATTGATACAGCTGCTCCATCGTCGGATAACGGTCTGTTTCGGCTAAACTAAGGCCCTTTTCGATGGCAGCTGCTTTCCAGCTTATGAGCGGGGCGTGATCTGTCAGAGCGGGCAGTGCCTCCCCCTGATAACGCTGCAAGGCTTCTGGTGGTGGAAATCCGGTTAAAGCATAGTACATGGTAGCACAGAGACTGTACACGTCAGTCCATGGTCCCAGATTTCCGTCAGGCAGATATTGTTCCGGTGGCGCATAGCCTTTTTTCAAAATAACGGTGGTTTCTTTGGAAGAAAAGTCTGCCGTTATGGTCGCAGATCCAAAATCGATCAGGGTCAGCTTGTGATCCGGTTCAAGCACCAGATTTTCCGGGCTGATGTCACGGTGCAGAAATCCTTTTTTATGAACCTGTATGAGTGCCCTCATAACCGGAGTGATCAACGCTTCCAGCTCGTCATAGGGAAGGGGGCCGTGTTCTTTGACATGCTGCGCCAGCGTTATGCCCTCTACCAGATCGAGTACCAGGTAAATGGTATGGTTGGCAGAAAAGACATCTCTGATATTGACGATGGCATCAAGCTTGGATAGCTCCATTAAAATGCGTGCTTCCCGCATGACATGATCCATTTGCCTCTGAAATAACGCTTCCTGTCCCTGCAGGATCGTAAGGTCATAGGAATCTCCCTGCCGGTAAGCGAGTGTAGGAGGGAAAGATTCTTTTACTGCGGCATACTCTTTCGTATGCTCTAACCGGCAGCGATAAGTAATGCCAAATCCTCCTTCGCCCAATATATCTTCTACCACATAATGATGGGGCAGCGCATACCCTTTGGGAAGGGCTCTGCTTTTGGTCTGTGCAGGCTCTCGTATCATGCTTCGTCATCCTCCCACTCCCAGTTAAAATGAGAACCGCAAAGCGGAACAAAGACCAGTTTGCAGTTTCCGAGCCAGATGCGGTCATAGGCACGAAGCACTTTGGACTGCGTTGGATGGAGCAGCGTGTCGTTGAGCAGAGTATGGGATCTGGTTTCTGCTCCCGGCGTCAGGGTAATGCGTTTTCCGTCAGAGGGATAAGAGAGAATGGCGTGGTCAAAGCGGGAAACCGTCGGTTCCTGATAAAGTGCGATGTCCATCGTAGAATCCCGTCCGATATGATTGTCGCCTGCGAAAAGTGGAAAAAAGTCTCCTTTCATGCTTCCGTGGACGACAACAAGCCAGCCGGCTACAGTTTTATGGATAAGCTGGGCGGCAGAAGCGGAGATCGCTTTATCGGGGATCAGCGTTTCTATCTGACTTTGCTTTCGTCCCTGCAGATCCTCTACTTCTCCCCCTGCGGCCTGAGAGGAACAATAGGGGCAGGATTCTAATTTATCTGCATGATAGAGGTGTCCGTTGGGACATTTGATCATATTCATGGCAATGCTCCTTCCTTTATAATAATCGGTATATATTGTGCGGATCTCCAAAGCATATCTCAGCTCCGGGCTGTAGTGTATAGGCTTCCTCAGGAACGAGACGCCTGGCTCCGGCAAGAAAGGTACCATTGCTGGAATGATCCGTTAAGATGTATTCCCGTGTATTTTTATGGTACAGCATCTCACAATGCACGCGGCTTACCAGTGGAAGGTTGATCACAATATCACAGAGGTGACCGTCCCGTCCGATCAAAACCGATTGCTCTGCCTTTATTCTGATGAGAGAACCCTGATAGATTCCGGCGGTACATAACAGGGTGCCGCCGGTTGGCTGGGTTTGCAGGTAGGTGCGGATCTTTTTCTGATATTGGCGGCTGACCGGAATCTGATCTTTGGAGCCGGACAGCAGGATGTTGTGATCATCATATCCTGCGATCTGATCGGCAGCAACAAGATAGCTTTGATGGCAGCGTACAAATGCCGACTGATAAAGATTCTGTTCCATCACATTCAGCTTTTCATAGCAGCTATAGGTTTCCTCTTCTGTATGAATGGTCAGCTTTCGATTGTTACTTTCTATGTATAAAATGGAATCGATCGGGATCCGGTAATCCGTGCCACGGCTGGAAACGGAAAGATACCCGGAATGATAATGTCTTTCACTCATTTGTTGTATTCCTCTCTTGTTTCGATACGTTATATCTGGTTCAATGCCTTTATTTTACCATATTTCCCGCTTGATTTATAGCAGTATTTCCTCGCACGGTGCAGTTTGGATAAGGCTTTTTCTTTGGTTCCTGCCTGCCATTTTCTACAGGAAACCGACAGAATATGACATAAAAGTGTCCAAAATGGAAGTTTTCTGCTATACTACTTTTATATGCTGAGAAAAAACCAACGTATTTCTCAGGAGAAAAGGAGGAGAAAGAATGAACAAAGCAACAAACAAAACAACAAAACGACTGCTCGCTGCAGTGCTGGCAGTTATGATGGTGATGGGAGTGATCACGACGGTACCGAAGGCATCTGCCAAAGGGAAAAAACCACTGTATAGCGTGAGTCTTGAGCCTTTCCGGAATGTCTTTGATGAGTGCGATTACAAGGAAAAAGATCTTTTTATAGGAATGACATGGAGCCCACAGGTGTGCTATACGTATGCAGATAGTGACAAGGATGAAGATGAGTTTTTTATAACGGAGAGTGCCGGAACCTTAGCCGGGGTAAGTTTTACATCCAGTGACAAAAAGGTGGCGACCGTAAATAAAAAAGGTCTGATCACTGCCAAAAAAGCCGGGACTGCCAAGATCACGATCAGTTCTTCGGAGCTTCATAAGACGTTTAAAGTAAAGGTGCTTCCTAACCGGAAGGTGAGCAAGAAAAAACTTGTGTCAGAAGTAAAACGGGGCAAAAAAGATTGGGACTGGCCGCTGACAATTACCTATGACAAAACGGATGAGCCTGTAAAAAAAGGGTATGTCAAAGCGGGAAAAAAATATCACTTGTCGCTGTATTCCATCCGGACTTATGAACAGAAGGATAAGAGCAAACGAAGCGTATTTGCTTACACGGTCAAGGGTTGTAAAAATACCTCTTACAAAAAAGAGGTTACTTTTGAACAGATTCAGACGGTCTATCAGCTTTGTGAAGGGGTGCAATATTGGAAAAAGGATGCCGGTGATTGGATGGAAGGCTGGCCGGTCTGGCAGACGATGCTGATTCCGTCGCAAAGGAATAAGGCTGAATTAAAAGAGATGAAAAAATATGCCCGTGAAAATATTTATACTTCAGACAATGTATTTTATAATGCGATGTTTCGCTATGGTTGGAGAAATATGTGGGTAAAGGTAGAGTAATTACCGGAAGGAGACGTTATGAGAAAGAAAGGGAAATATTTTCTTGCCTTAGGTATGGTGCTTGCAGCATTTGTTCTGGCTGGAGATCGTCCGTCAGTTTCTGTACTGCCATCGGTTTTGGCAGAAGGTGAGACAGAGGCAGCCGTGACAACAGAGGAGAATACGACGGAAGCACCAAAAAAGCAAGTGAAAAACGGATGGAAGACAAAGAAAAAGAAGAAATACTATTATAAAAATGATGAGTATGTGACCGGCTGGCAGAAGATCAAAAAGAAGGAGTACTATTTCAATGAGAAAGGGGTACTGCAAAAAGATCAGATGATCGCCAAAAACAAGTATGTGGACAAAAACGGTGTGCTGGTAGAGAAAAAGAAGATCTATTCTCTTGGCAAAAATTCCTTAACGGGATTGAAAGACAAGATCAACAAAGAACTCTCCGGTTATTCGGGTACGCATTGTATCTATGTAAAGAATCTGGACACCAATGAATATCTGTCGATCAATAATGCGAAGCTCAAACCGGCAAGCGTGATCAAACTCTACAACATGGCTACGGTATTTGACCAGATGGAAAAAGGAAAGCTGAAGGATTCCAAAGCAGTTCGTTCCAATTTAAACAGTATGATCACGGTGAGCAGTAATGACGCATACAATCGTTTGCTGCAGACGATTGGTCATGGCAGCATCAGCAGCGGCATTCATACGATTACCAACTTTTGCCATTCGCACGGTTATGAGGACACGAACGCAGGTGGAACGTTAAGTCCGTCATACTTTCAAACGGTATGGTTAAGCTCCAGCTATTCTACGGCGAGAGACTGCGGACATATTTTAGAAGATATTTACCGCGGCAATCTGGTCAGTGAAAGTGCATCGAAGCAGATGCTTACGCTTTTGAAAAAACAGACACGCAAATGGAAGATCCCGGCAGGGCTGCCGTCCGGTGTAAAAAGCGCAAACAAAACCGGAGAATACAATACAAGACAGCATGATGCCGCCATTGTATTTTCCAAGAAAGCAGATTATGTGATCGTCATCATGACAGAAAATGATGGAGCAGCGATCAGCCATATTCGGAAAATATCGAGAATGACCTACGATTATTTTAATAAATAGCAGAAAAAAGACAGTATTACAGAAAAAGGCAGTATTACTGTCTTTTTTCTACTTGCTGGAATATGGCGGCAATTATATAATAGAGGAAGAAGTGCTATATAATTCTTGAGAAAAAGAGAAGAGACGGGAGAGAAACCTATGAAACGTATCATACATAAAATCTGTAGTATTCTGCTGTTATGCGGGCTGCTTTGGGGAGTGGATACCGTAGCGGCAGCGGGGAAGACAGTAGTAAGCTATACGGATCCGAATGGTGTGCTAAGCTATGATTATTCAACGGATGGGTCATTGCTGTCGGTAAGTGGAACCTCGGTTACGGATGTATATGATTTTACCGATGTGATCAATTTTATTAAAGAAAAGTACGGTGTTACGATCACAGCCATCGGCGGCAATGTATTTCGTAATATAGATAAGAGCCAGATCACGAATGTTATCATTCCTGCCTCTATTCAATATCTGGAAGATCAGGCATTTGCGGAGCTTCCCAATCTTGCCTCTTTTTGCTATGGTGCGCAGGGTGGTCTGATCAAGATCGGGGAAAAGGCGTTTTACAATGATAAAAAACTGTGGGCTGTGAGATCTTACGGAAACGGTCTGAAGGTGGGGCTGTGTGATCTGCCGCAGACGCTTCAGGAAATCGGGGCATATGCGTTTTGTGGAACGCATATATCAAATGTGAAAGTACCGGAGGGGATCGCAGAGTTTGCGGAAGGGGTATTTAAAGATTGTTCTGATCTGTACAAGATTAATTACCCGGCATCGTTAACCAGGATCGGTGCGTATGCATTTGCAGGAAGCGGTATCTCATACGTGCAGCTTCCGGACAATGTAAAAAGCATTGGTGAGGGAGTCTACATGAACTCGAAAGCGTGTCTTTTTATCTGCTCGGATGATATAACAGAGCTTCCGGATAACGTATTTGCCAATAGCTGGATGAAACTGTTTCGTTGCCCGAAAAATCTGAGGAGGATCGGAAAGCAAGCATTTGAAAATACAAACGTTGTCTTGATAGAGCTTCCGGATTCTTTGCTGGAGATTGGAGAAGGTGCGTTTTTAAATGCAAAGTTTCTGACACGGGTAAGTTTTTCTTCGGCGTCCTCTTTTACGATCGGTAAAGAGGCATTTTCGGGAACGGGTCTTACCACGCTGACGCTTCCGCATGGGTGCAGAAGTGTGGGAGAAGGGGCATTCCTTTTTGCAGATGCAGATGCCGGGAAGCAGACAGAACCGTCCTTAACCAGAGTGGTGTTCCAAAATCCTGAGACAGAGCTTTTGGAGCAGGTTTTCCCGGATACAACGACACTGTGTGCCGATGCGGAGTCTACCGCATTTTCATATTCACAAAAATATGGCAATCCATTTATGGTGACCACATTATATGAAGTGCCGGAACTGGCTCCGGCTCCTGAACCAAAAGAAGAGCAGACGGATGCAGTGACAAACCAGTCGACGGAATCCCAAACGGAGCAGTCTTTAACGACACCGTCCTCTGCACAAAATACGTCGCTTCCTACAGCAAAGAAGTCAGAAAAAGGGATCAAAAAAGGGATGCGCTATACAGTAAAGGGACTGATCTTTCAGGCAAATGGCAGCCGCTCGGTAACCTTTGTTGCACCGAAAAAGAAAACGATCAAAAAGCTTGTTGTTCCGACCAAGGTGACGATCAATGGAGTATCCTGCACTGTGACGGAGATTTCTGAAAAGGCATGCTACCAGTGTAAGAAGCTTACGGAGGTTGTCGTAAAGAACGGTGTGGTTACGATCGGCGCAAAAGCATTTTCCAAATGCAAAAAGCTGAAAAAGGTGGATCTTGGAACGAAGGTCAAAAAAATCGGCGAGGAGTGCTTTGCGTATGACAAAAAATTTACTTCGTTAATGATCAGAAGCAGGAGGCTGACTACAGTAGGAAAGAATTGCATGAAACAGACCAGCCGTAAGAGCATTATGGTTCCGAAGAAGTATATAAAGAAATATCAGAAGATGTTTCAAAAGAAAAAGGCATAAATGAGAAACGGGGAAAGAAAGATGAGATGGAAGAAATGTGTGCGCCGGATGCTCGGCATAATGGTTCTGCTTAGTCTGCTGCTTGAGGGAACTGTGATACAGGCACAAGAGGAGGAGCTACTCTATTGCAAAGATTCCGACGCAGCTATGACCTATGGGTATGATGCAGATGGAGTGCTGCATTCGGTCAGGGGCAGTGTGCCAGACGAGCTGGATCTTGCAGCAGTGGCGGATAAAATTGAAGCAGATACACAGGTTAAGATAACATCTGTGGTGGATGGTGTGCTGGACGAGGAAGCGAAAAAAAAGATTACAAGTATCAAGCTGCCGCAAAGTCTGGAGCGGATCGGAGCGAAGGCATTTTCTGATATGCCGGAGCTTACGAAGGTTATCTGTGACAATGTGGATCGGGCTGTGTTAAAGGAGATCGGGGAGCGTGCCTTTGAGAAGGATGCCAAGTTAAGCTTGATCCTGCGGTGTGATCTCCCTTCTTCCCTGACTTCCATTGGCGCATATGCATTTGCGGAATGTGGGTTGGAACAGCTGATTCTTCCGGATAATATGCAGGAGCTGCCGGAGGGGGCGTTTTATCATTGCCGGTCTCTTAATGCTCTGTATTTTCCAAGCAGCATGGCTACGATAGGAGCGTATGCACTGGCAGGGACTGCATGCAACCTGGTTGTGTTTCCGACCGGACTGACAACGCTGGGGGAGGGGGTATTGGAAGATGCAGCGGTGGTACTGGTGCAAATTCCGAAAAATCTGACCAAAATTCCAAAGGAGATGCTAAAGAACAGCACAGTGAAATTTGTAGAACTGCCGAAGAACCTTGTAAGCATTGGGGAACGGGCATTTGAAAACACGCAGATCACATCTGTTGAACTGCCGGATAGTGTGACGGAAATTGCGGAGGAAGCATTTCTAAACGCGTCTGAGCTGACACAGGTATCTTTACCAAAGACGACAGAGTATACGATCGGGAAACGGTCGTTTTATGGAACGGGACTTCGTGAGGTGAATCTTTCTTCCAATTGTACCGGGGTCGGGGAGCAGGCGTTTATGTGTGCAGAGGACACGACTTCTTCGCTGGAATGTGCTTATATCGATATGCCGGGATTAAAGAGTGATGTTATGCTGTTTCCGAAGACGACAACGATCTACGGAACGGAAAGCTCTGCAGCGCAGGCTTATGCAATGACATATGGGAATCCGTATAGGACCATGACGCCATATCAAAAGCCGGAGGTGACAGAGAGTACAGAGGATACCACTGCAACGGAAACAGCGACAACGACGGAAGCACAGCAGACGACAGAAGCAGCAACAACAGAAGCAGCAACGACAACGGAAATTGCAGCAACGACAACGACTGCGCCGGAACAGACAAAGCGCAGGCGTACTCCGCTGAAAAATGGCAGACGCTATACGGTAAAGGGGCTGGTGTACCAGGTGGTGAACAAGACCTCCCTTTGTTTTGTAAAAACGGCAAGTAAGTCGATCAAAACACTGAATATTCCGGATGAGGTAACGATCAAGGGAGAAGCTTATCCGGTGGTGTCCGTGGGAAAAAAAGCATGCTATGGATATAAGAAGCTTTCAAAGGTAACGGTAGGAAATGGTGTGTCTGTCATAAAGGCACAGGCATTTGCCGCTTGTCCAAAGCTTAAAAATGTGGATCTTGGGATGTCCGTAACGAGCATTGGCGCACGCTGCTTTGAAAAAGACAAGGTACTTACACTGGTTGTGATTCAGAGCAAGAAGCTTGCGAAGGTAGGAAAGCATTGTATGCGGGCAACGGCGCACAAAAATTATATGGTGCCGCAGGGGAAAAGAAATGCGTACCAGAAGCTTTTTGCAAAAGCAAAATAGTGCATGGCAGCCGAAGTGCAGGAACAAAAGCTGTGCCTTGTAAGCAGGAGTAAAACATGCTAAAATGAGAAAGATGTTGAAAACAACAAAGCAGAGGATGAGGTGATCAGATGAAGATATTAGTAACAGGTGGAATCGGATATATTGGTTCACACACATGTGTGGAGCTATTGAATCAGGGACATGAGGTAGTAGTATTTGATAATTTATACAATGCGAAAATAGACGTGGTGGACAAGATCAAAAAGATCACGGGAAAGGACATCATTTTCTACAAGGCAGACATGCTTGAAAAAGAGCAGATGCGTCCGATCTTTGAGGAGCACAAGATCGATGCGGTCATTCACTTTGCCGGATTAAAAGCAGTCGGAGAATCCGTGGAGAAACCGCTTTTGTACTATCAGAATAACTTAACCGGAACGATGAATCTTTGTGAGCTGATGGCAGAATATGGCTGCAAGCGCATCATTTTCAGCTCCTCAGCTACCGTGTACGGATCACCAAAAACCGTGCCGATCTCCGAAGATTTCCCGCTTAGCACAACCAATCCGTACGGAACCACGAAGCTGATGCTGGAGCGTATCCTGACCGACCTTTGTGTGCCGGATCCGGAGTGGAGCGTGATCCTGCTCCGTTACTTTAATCCGATCGGAGCGCATGAAAGCGGCTTGATCGGCGAATCACCAAACGGGATCCCAAACAACCTGATGCCATATATCATGCAGGTAGCGATCGGAAAGCTGCCATGTCTCGGCGTCTTTGGAAATGATTATGATACGCCGGACGGAACCGGAGTGCGGGATTACATTCATGTTGTTGATCTTGCCAAGGGACATGTTAATGCCGTAGACAAAGTGGTTGCGAGCAAGGGTGTGAATATCTATAACTTAGGAACCGGAAATGGTTACTCCGTACTTGACATTGTGAAAGCATTTGAGGAGGCCAACGGAGTGCATATTCCATATGAGATCAAACCGCGCCGGGCGGGTGATATTGCAACCTGTTATGCCAACCCGGAAAAAGCCAGACGGGAGCTCGGCTGGGAAGCCAAATATGATCTGAAACGGATGTGTGAGGATTCCTGGAGATTTATCCAGATGAACCATTAAACGATAAGGAAAAACCATAATCCACAGGCAGTTGTCAGGGAATATGAAAAATAGGAAATGGTGGTAAGAGCAATTGCTGCTGTTTCCTATTTTTAATGTTAAAATTTGCGATTTTGCGGTAAAACAGCAAAATAAAATTGACGATTTTGCAGAAAAAACTGCTTGACGAAATCTGCTAAAAATGCTATACTAACCCTCGTGTGAGACAGAAGTCTTACCATGCGGATATGGCGGAATCGGCAGACGCGCTAGCTTCAGGTGCTAGTGGTAGCAATACCGTGCAAGTTCAAGTCTTGTTATCCGCAGTAAGAAGATGGGTACAGAAGTATCCATCTTTTTTTGTTTAAAAAACAATTAACAGATGGATCAAACCATTTGCGCAGAGTTGTCAACCCCCTGCATTTATGGTAAGATAACAAGTATGTGTCGATAAAAGGAGGAGAAAAGAACATGACAACGCAAAATGTAATCATCCTGGCGACGATCCTTTGTTATCTTGCCGCCATGCTGGGTGTAGGAATCAAATTTATGAGAACAAATAACACCGTAGATGACTTTTATCTTGGTGGCAGAAAATTAGGTCCGTTTGTAACTGCTATGAGTGCGGAAGCAAGTGATATGAGCAGCTGGCTTTTGATGGGACTGCCGGGAGTGGCGTATCTTTCCGGTATCTGTGATGCCGCATGGACTGCGATCGGACTGGCATTTGGAACCTGGGTCAACTGGCTGATCGTATCAAAACGTATCCGGCGATACAGCCATCGGATTGGTGCAATTACGATTCCGGATTTCTTTTCCAAACGCTATCATGACAAGAAGAGCATTTTAACATGCGTATCTGCTGTCGTGATCATCATTTTCTTTATTCCTTATACTGCAAGTGGATTTGCAGCGTGCGGAAAATTGTTCCACAGCCTCCTTGGTGTAAATTATATGACTGCCATGATCGTGTGCGCGATCATCATCGTTGCGTATACCACGCTTGGTGGATTTCTGGCAGCTTCTACAACTGACTTTATCCAGAGTATTATTATGACGATCGCTCTGCTGATCGTGCTGTTTTTCGGAGTGGATCAGGCAGGCGGATTATCGGTTGTGATCGATCATGCGAAACAGCTTCCGGGCTATCTGTCCATGACTTCTACCTACGATGTGGGAACCGGTGCAGCAAAGCCATATAAGCTTCTTACTATCGTTTCTCTGATGGCGTGGGGACTGGGCTACTTTGGTATGCCGCATGTACTGCTTCGTTTTATGGCAACGAAAGAAGAAGAGAAGCTGACCCTTTCCCGCCGGATCGCAACAGTCTGGGTAGTAATTTCCATGGCGGTTGCAGTATTTATCGGTGTGATTGGACTTGCGATGAGTCAGGAAGGTGTGGTAGAAACGTTAGAGGGCAGTGCCAGTGAGACGATCATTGTGCGGATCGCAACCTTGTTGAGCAGCTTTGGACCGCTCGCAGCGGTTGCAGGTGGTCTGATTCTTGCCGGAATTTTGGCATCTACGATGTCTACAGCGGACAGCCAGCTTCTGGCGGCATCCTCCAGTGTATCGCAGAATCTGCTGTCGGACTTCTTACATATTAAAATGAGTGAGAAGACATCGGTTGTCATTGCCCGTTGTACGGTTATTGCGATCAGCATTATTGCAGTCTTTTTGGCAAGAGATCCAAACAGCAGCGTATTTGGTATTGTAAGCTTTGCCTGGGCAGGCTTTGGTGCTGCGTTTGGCCCGGTTGTGCTGCTGGCTCTGTTCTGGAGAAGAAGCAATTTAAAAGGTGCGCTGGTTGGCATGATCGTAGGTGGTGTGATGGTATTTGTATGGAAATACGGAGTACGTCCACTGGGCGGTGTATTAGACATCTATGAGCTGCTTCCTGCATTTGTCGCTGCGCTGGCAGCCAATGTTTTGGTAAGTCTTTTGACCAAAGCACCGGAAGAAGCGGTGTTACAGGAATTTGACGAAGTGAAAAATGCGTAAAAACAAATTTTTATCGCAGAGAAAATAAAGAGAAAGGCGGAACACGTTATGGGAAAATTATTGATTGGAACGTTGCTGACATTGTTGACGTATGATATTTCTGTTGGAAATGGTGGATTGTTCGGAGTGATTCCGCATTTCCTGGGATTTTTGCTTATCTTTTTTGGAGCACGTCAGATGGAAAAGCAGAGCACCTACTTTGACCGGCTGCAGCTTCCGTGCTACATTATGTTTGTTTATTCTGCGGCATATTATATGATCAAAGCCAGTGGACTGATCGCAAAGATCGGAAATGTCAGCGGCTACATTGTGTATTTTATGGATCTGCTTGAAATGATCGGAACGCTTCTGGTTTCTTACCTGATCGTATTTGGACTGACGAATGTGGAACATAAAATGCGGGAGAATTTTGGGTGCAAGCGTTTGCAGAAATTCTGGAAGGCAATGGCACTTGTCCAGATTTTATACTATGTTGCATATATCACACAGGTCATGAGTGCAGGGATCAAAACGGGAGATACCAAAACGCTTTCCCAGTTTGCGGTGATCTGTGTCATGATCACACTGATCTTTAATGTGGCACGTGTATTTGTGAGTGTCATATATCTGCTGCTGTTTTATGGTGTATTTGGCAAATACATGGAGAGTCGGAAATAAAGGAGAGAATGTTATGTGGATCGCAGATGGCTGGAAGGATTATGAAGTCATTGATACTTCAAAGGGAGAAAAATTAGAGCGATGGGGAGAATATCGTCTGGTGCGTCCGGATCCGCAGGTGATCTGGGACACAAAACGCAATGAAAAGGAATGGCGGCGCAAAAACGGACATTACCACCGTAGCAAAAAAGGCGGTGGCGAATGGGAATTTTTCGATCTTCCGAAAAAATGGAAGATCCATTACAGGGAGCTTACCTTCTGGCTGCAGCCATTCAGCTTCAAACATACCGGATTGTTTCCGGAGCAGGCGGTCAACTGGGACTGGTTTTCTTCTATAATAAAGAAGGAAGTAGAAAAAGGAAAAGAAGTCAAGGTGTTAAACCTGTTTGCATATACCGGAGGCGCGACTCTGGCAGCAGCGGCAGCAGGAGCAAAGGTAACACATGTGGATGCATCCAAAGGCATGGTCAACTGGGCAAAGGAAAATGCTGCGGCATCCGGGCTTTCTGATGCGCCGATCCGCTGGCTGGTGGATGACTGCGTGAAATTTGTGGAGCGCGAGATCCGGCGTGGCAATCATTACGATGCCATTATCATGGATCCGCCATCCTATGGACGTGGACCAAAGGGTGAGGTCTGGAAGATCGAAGAATCCATTTATCCATTTTTACAGCTTTGCACGAATATTTTAGAGGAAAAGCCACTTTTCTTTCTGGTAAATTCCTACACAACGGGATTGCAGCCTGCAGTGCTTACCTATATGATGAGCACAGTGCTGAAGCCGTTTGGAGGACAGGTGATGGCGGAAGAGATCGGACTTCCGGTTACCTTCAATGGACTGGTGCTTCCTTGTGGCGCGAGCGGAAGATGGAGCAGAAATGAATAAAAATGTAAAAAACAGGAAGAATAAAAGTACACAAATTTTCTTTGCATAAAAAAGAAAATTTGTGTACTTTTTTACGAAAAAAATTTAAAAAATCCTTGCAATCCCTTTGTTTATAAGGTATACTAACAACTGTTGTGACCTTGATAGCGTTGAAGCGTGAGGTTGCTGCCGGGATACGGCAGGTTTTCCGTGGAGCGAGTCAAGTTATAAAACTGGCGACAAGTCACTGTACAAACTGAAACAATCTGCAGAAGAGGCAGATATGACGTGTGTAAGTTTAAGACACACACGGGTAAGTGTACAGTCACCGCTTGTCGTACCGCAAAAAGTACGAAAAGGAGGCGACTTTTTTTATGGCAAGTCAGAACGTAATGCGAATTACATTGAAAGCGTACGATCACAAGATCATCGACGCTGCTGCCAAGAGTATCGTGGAGGCTGTTTCTAAAACAGGAGCAAAGGTAAGTGGACCAGTTCCAATGCCTACTAAGAAAGAGGTTGTAACTATTCTTAGAGCCGTACACAAGTACAAAGATTCTCGTGAGCAGTTCGAGCAGAGAACGCACAAGAGACTGATCGATGTAATTGAGCCAAGCAAGAAGACTGCCGATGTTTTACACGGTATGGATTTACCAGCTGGTGTAGACATTAGCATCAAGATGAAATAGTTTCATCAACAAATTAAGTAACAATCCTTAGGGTTTAGATATAGGGTCCAAGCGCTCTTAAGGCTTAAGAGACCAAGCACTCCGATATTTGACCATCTAGGATGATTGCCCGGACGGGTAATCCGCTGTAGATTTTATTAGGAGGTATTTACAATGAAGAAAGCGATTTTAGCAACAAAAGTCGGCATGACTCAGATCTTCGATGAAGATGGCGTATTAACTCCTGTCACTGTATTACAGGCTGGTCCTTGTGCAGTAACACAGGTTAAGACGGTTGAGAACGATGGATATGCCGCTGTTCAGGTAGGTTTTGCTGAGAAGAGAGAGAACCTGGTGAACAAACCAATGAAAGGACATTTTGATAAAGCTGGTGTTTCTACCAAGAGATTTGTCAGAGAGTTCCGTTTTGAGAATGCAGATGAGTATGAGTTAGGCCAGGAGATCAAGGCTGACATCTTTGAAGCAGGAGATAAGATTGATGCAACAGCAACTTCTAAGGGACATGGATATGCAGGTGCGATCAAGAGACATGGTTTCTCAAGAGGTCCTGTAACACATGGTTCTAAGCATCACAGACATACCGGTTCTTCCGGATGTGCAACAGATCCAGGTAAGGTTTTCAAAGGAAAGAAGATGGCTGGACATTATGGTTGCAAGCGTACAACAATCCAGAACTTAGAGATTGTACGTATTGATGTAGACAACAACATTATTTTAGTAAAGGGTTCCGTTCCAGGACCTAAGAAGTCTTTAGTAATGTTAAAAGAGACAGTAAAGGCCGGCAAATAGGCTTAAGGAAGGAGGAGCATACAGATGGCATCAGTATCTGTTTATAATATCGAAGGTAAAGAAGTAGATAAGTTAGAGCTTAGCGATTCTATTTTCGGTGTAGAGATTAATGAGCATTTAGTTCATATGGCAGTTGTGAACCAACTTGCTAACAATCGTCAGGGAACACAGAGTGCAAAAACTCGTTCAGAAGTTCGTGGCGGTGGAAGAAAGCCTTGGAGACAGAAAGGAACCGGACATGCAAGACAGGGTTCTACAAGATCTCCACAGTGGACTGGCGGTGGTGTTGTATTTGCACCAAAACCACGTGATTATGAGTTCAAGATGAACAAGAAAGAGAAGAGACTTGCATTAAAGTCTGCTTTAACTTCCAGAGTTCAGGACAGCAAGTTCGTTGTTCTTGATGAGTTAAAGTTCGATGAGATTAAGACAAAGAATTTCCAGAATGTATTAAACAACTTAAAACTGGATAAGGCATTGGTTGTTATGGCTGAGAACGATGAGAACGTTGTTCTTTCTGCAAGAAACATTCAGGGTGTTAAGACTGCACTTACAAATACGATCAACGTATACGACATCATGAAGTATGATACCGTTGTTTGTACCAAGGACGCAGTAGCAAAGATTGAGGAGGTGTACGCATAATGGCAGCATTACAGTATTATGATGTTATACTCAAACCAATTATTACAGAGAAGTCTATGAACGCTATGGGTGAGAAGAAGTATACATTCTTAGTTCATCCACAGGCAAACAAGGCACAGATCAAGGAAGCCGTAGAGAAAATGTTCGACGGCGCAAAGGTATCTAAGGTAAATACCATGAACAACGCAGGTAAGACCAAGAGACGTGGTATGGTATACGGTAAGACCGCTAAGACAAAGAAAGCGATCGTACAGTTGACCGCAGACAGCAAAGATATCGAGATCTTCGAAGGTCTGTAAGATTTGTCCAAATAGGACACACCCGACTGGGTGGAATAAAAACAAACTAAACGCAAACAAAGCGTGATAACAAATAACAGAGCATGAAAGGAGTGCGAATCATGGGAATTAAGAAATATGGCCCATATACACCTTCCAGAAGAAATATGACTGGTTTAGATTTCGCAGATATCACGAAGTCAACTCCTGAGAAATCATTAACCACTTCTTTAAAGAAGAATGCCGGTCGTAACAATCAGGGAAAAATTACAGTAAGACACCAGGGTGGTGGATCTAGAAGAAAATACAGAATCATTGATTTCAAACGTAACAAGGATGGAGTTCCTGCAACCGTTAAGTCAATTGAGTATGATCCAAACAGAACTGCTAATATCGCATTGATCGCTTATGCAGATGGCGAGAAGACATATATCCTTGCACCATACAAATTAGAGGTTGGCGCAAAGCTTATGAATGGACCAGAAGCAGAGATCCGTATCGGTAACTGCTTACCATTAGAGAACATTCCAGTTGGTACTGAGGTACACAACATCGAGTTGATCCCAGGTAAGGGCGCACAGATGGTACGTTCTGCTGGTAACTCTGCACAGTTAATGGCAAAAGAAGGAAAGTATGCAACCCTTCGTTTACCTTCTGGCGAGATGAGAATGGTTCCTATCAAATGTAGAGCAACAGTAGGTCAGGTTGGTAACATCGAGCACGGCCTTGTAAATATCGGTAAAGCCGGACGTAAACGTCATATGGGTATCCGCCCAACTGTTCGTGGTTCCGTAATGAACCCTAATGATCATCCACACGGTGGTGGTGAAGGAAAGACCAGTATCGGTCGTCCAGGTCCATGTACTCCATGGGGTAAACCAGCACTTGGTTTGAAGACCAGAAAGAAGAACAAACATTCCAACAAGCTTATTGTACGTCGTAGAGACGGTAAGAGCTTTAAGTAGTATTAAAGGAGGTACCGATTATGGCTCGTTCATTGAAAAAAGGACCATACGCAGATGCAAGTTTATTAAAGAAAGTAGATGCAATGAACAAGAGCGGAGACAAATCCGTTATCAAGACTTGGTCACGTCGTTCTACTATTTTCCCTTCCTTCGTAGGACATACATTTGCGGTTCATGATGGAAGAAAGCATGTTACTGTATATGTTACAGAAGATATGGTCGGACACAAGCTCGGTGAGTTTGTTCAGACCAGAACTTTCAAGGGACATATCAAAGACGAAAAGAAATCAAAGGTTAGATAATAATTAGTATTTGAAAGGAGGCATCATCCATGGCTAAAGGACATAGATCCCAGATTAAGAAAGCAAGAAATGCAGAGAATCGTGAGACCAGACCAAGCGCAAAGTTATCTTACGCTCGTGTGTCTGTTCAGAAGGCTTGCTTCGTATTGGATGCCATCAGAGGTAAGGATGTACAGACCGCACTTGCAATTTTGGCTTACAATCCAAGATATGCATCAAGTGTTATTGAGAAATTATTAAAATCAGCAATTGCTAACGCTGAGTACAAAGGACTTAGCGCAGACAACTTATACGTTGCTGAGTGTTTCGCAAATAAAGGACCAACAATGAAGAGAATTAGACCAAGAGCACAGGGTAGAGCTTATCGTATCGAGAAGAGAACAAGCCACATCACTATCGTGCTTGATGAGAAATAGGAGGTAAGTCATGGGACAGAAAGTTAATCCTCACGGCCTTAGAGTCGGAGTTATCAAAGACTGGGATTCCAGATGGTATGCAGAAAAGGATTTTGCTGACAACCTTGTAGAAGATGATAAGATCAGAAAGTTCATCA
Organism: Lachnospiraceae bacterium; assembly: GCA_050874905.1. Classification (GTDB taxonomy): domain Bacteria; phylum Bacillota; class Clostridia; order Lachnospirales; family Lachnospiraceae; genus NC2004. Next base: position 99,843 of record JBNMLP010000009.1, on the reverse strand, counting down.
AGAAGAACTTAAAGGAAGCTGGCATCTCCAAAACAGAGATCGAGCGTACTACAAATCGTGTAAAGGTTATTGTATACACTGCAAAACCAGGTGCTGTAATTGGTAAGAACGGTGAGTCTATCAACAAGACCAGAGATGCTGTTCAGAAACTTACAGACAAGAAGTTAAGCATTGAAGTAAAAGAGATCAAGAAGCCAGACTTAGATGCTCAGTTAGTAGCTGAGAACATCGCACAGCAGTTAGAGAACCGTGTTTCTTTCCGTCGTGCAATGAAGATGGCTATGCGTAACACCATGCGTGAAGGCGCACAGGGAATCAAGACCTGCGCTTCCGGACGTTTAGGTGGAGCAGATATGGCTCGTACAGAGTTCTACAGTGAGGGTACAATTCCTCTGCAGACATTACGTGCTGATATTGATTATGGATTTGCTGAGGCAGATACCACATATGGTAAAGTTGGTGTGAAGACCTGGATTTACCATGGCGAAGTACTTCCTACTAAAGGAAATAAGGAAGGGAGCGATAAATAATGTTAATGCCAAAAAGAACAAAACATCGTAAACAGTTTCGTGGTTCTATGCGTGGTAAAGCAATGCGCGGTAACACCATTTCAAACGGTGAGTACGGTATCGTAGCACTGGAACCATGTTGGATTAAATCAAACCAGATCGAGGCTGCCCGTGTTGCTATGACTCGTTATATCAAGCGTGGTGGTAAAGTTTGGATCAAGATTTTCCCAGATAAGCCAGTAACACATAGACCTCTTGGAACTCGTATGGGTAAAGGTAAAGGTGCTGTTGAGTACTGGGTAGCAGTTGTAAAACCAGGCCGCGTTATGTTTGAGATTTCCGGAGTACCTGAGGAGACAGCAAAAGAAGCATTACGTTTAGCTACCCACAAGCTTCCTGTTAAGTGTAAGATCGTTTCCAAGGCAGATTTAGAAGGCGGTGAAAACAGTGAAAAGTAATAAATATATTGAGGAATTACAGGCAAAATCATCGGAAGAGTTACAGAACGACTTAGTAGCTGCTAAGAAAGAGCTGTTCAACTTAAGATTCCAGAATGCAACGAATCAGTTAGACAATACTAGCAGAATTAAAGAAGTAAGACGTAATATTGCTAGAATTCAGACCATTATCACTGAAAAGGCAAATGCTGCTCAGTAATCTAGGAAGGAGGATTGCACAAGATGGAAGAAAGAAATTTGAGAAAGACCCGTGTTGGTAAAGTAGTTAGCGACAAGATGGACAAGACAATCGTTGTTGCTATTGAAGATAATGTAAAACATCCACTCTATGGCAAGATCGTTAAGAGAACTTACAAGTTAAAGGCTCATGACGAGGAGAACACCTGCAAGATCGGTGACCGCGTAAAGGTTATGGAGACCAGACCTTTATCTAAGGACAAGAGATGGAGACTCGTAGAAGTAATCGAGAGAGCAAAATAGTTTTGATAAGAGTAATCATAGGAAGGAGAAACAGCCATGGTTCAACAGGAATCTAGATTAAAAGTAGCTGATAATACCGGTGCAAAAGAGTTATTAGTCATCCGTGTATTAGGCGGTTCTACTAGAAGATATGCCAACATTGGCGACACTATTGTTGCTACGGTTAAAGATGCAACACCAGGCGGTGTTGTAAAGAAAGGTGACGTTGTGAAGGCAGTTGTAGTACGTTCAAAGAAAGGTGCTCGTCGTAAAGACGGTTCTTACATCAAGTTTGATGAGAACGCAGCTGTAATCATCAAGGATGATCTGAATCCAAGAGGAACCCGTATCTTTGGACCAGTAGCAAGAGAGTTAAGAGACAAGAAGTTTATGAAGATTATTTCATTAGCTCCAGAAGTATTATAAGGAGGTGTCGACAGTGGCAACTAGTAAGATTAAAAAGGGCGACCTTGTTCAGGTAATCACCGGTAAAGACAAAGGAAAGTCTGGTAAGGTTATGTCCGTTGACTTAAAAAACCATAAAGTACTTGTTGAGGGCGTGAATATGGTAAAGAAACATGCTAAACCAAGCGCAGCAAATCAGCAGGGCGGCATTATTGATCAGGAAGCTCCTATCGATGTGTCTAACGTAATGTACCTTCATAACAATGAGCCAACTCGTATCGGTTTTAAGACAGAGGGTTCTGAGAAAGTACGTTATGCCAAAAAAACTGGCGAAGTAATTGACTAATTGAGAGAGGAGGCCAAGAACGTTGAGTAGTAGATTAAAAGAAACTTATAATAATGAAATCAAAGATGCAATGATGAAGAAGTTCGGTTACAAGAACATCATGCAGGTACCAAAGCTTGACAAGATCGTCATCAACATGGGTGTTGGCGAGGCAAAAGAGAATGCGAAAGTATTAGATTCCGCAGTTAGCGATTTAGAGATCATTGCAGGTCAGAAACCAGTTACAACTAAGGCAAAGAAATCCGTTGCAAACTTCAAACTCCGTGAGGGTCAGGCAATCGGCTGTAAAGTAACTTTACGTGGCGACAAGATGTATGAGTTTGCAGATCGTTTAATCAATTTAGCATTACCTCGTGTACGTGACTTTAGAGGTGTGAACCCAAATGCTTTTGATGGTAGAGGTAATTACGCGTTAGGTATCAAAGAGCAGTTAATCTTCCCTGAGATCGAATACGATAAGGTAGATAAGGTAAGAGGTATGGATATCATCTTCGTAACCACTGCAGAGACTGACGAAGAAGCTCGTGAATTATTGACATTATTCGGAATGCCATACAAGAAATAGTTAGGAGGGTTTTCATGGCTAAGACATCTATGAAAGTAAAGCAGCAGCGCAAGCAGAAATATTCCAGCAGAGAATATACCCGCTGCAGAATCTGTGGTCGTCCACACGCTTACTTGAGAAAATATGGAATCTGTAGAATTTGTTTCCGTGAATTAGCTTACAAGGGACAGATTCCTGGTGTGAAGAAAGCAAGCTGGTAGAATTTCTAAAAGGAGGACAAACAAAATGACAATGAGTGATCCAATTGCAGATATGCTTACAAGAATCCGTAATGCAAACACTGCAAAACATGATACAGTTGACGTTCCTGCATCTAAGATGAAGATTTCTATTGCTGAGATTTTAAAGAACGAAGGTTTCATCAAGGACTTTGAATTAGTAGATGCTGGTAACTTCAAAGATATCCGTATTACTTTAAAGTACGGTGCTGACAAGAACGAGAAGATTATCACCGGTATCAAGAGAATCTCTAAGCCGGGTCTTCGTGTGTATGCAAATGCTGAGGATATGCCAAAGGTATTAGGCGGACTTGGTATCGCAATCGTATCTACAAACAAAGGTGTGTTAACTGACAAAGAAGCACGTAAGCAGAATGTTGGTGGCGAAGTATTAGCATTTGTATGGTAAAAAGCGAGCCGTCAGGCGAATCTTGATGATAGAAAAGAGATCTGAAAACAGGGCATGAAGCACAGTAATGCCCCGATAATTTAAGGAGGTATATTATGTCACGTATCGGAAGACTTCCAATCGACATCCCTGCAGGTGCAGAGGTTAAGGTTGAGGCAAATAACAAAGTGACTGTAAAGGGTCCTAAAGGAACTTTAGTAAAAGAGTTACCTGCAGAGATGGACATTAAGGTAGAGAACAATCAGGTGATTGTCAGCAGACCAAACGACTTAAAGAGAATGAAGTCATTACATGGTCTGACCAGAACTTTGATCAATAACATGGTGATCGGTGTTACCGAAGGATACAAAAAGACTCTGGAGATCAACGGTGTTGGTTACAGAGGACAGAAGCAGGGTAAAGTATTAACCTTATCTTTAGGTTACTCTCACCCGGTTGAGATGGAAGATCCAGAAGGCATCGAAGTTACTATGGATGGCCAGAACATTATTATCGTAAGCGGTATTGACAAGGAAAAAGTAGGTCAGTACGCAGCAGAAATCCGTGAGAAGAGAAAACCAGAGCCTTACAAAGGTAAAGGTATCAAGTATCAGGATGAGGTAATCCGTCGTAAAGTTGGTAAGACTGGTAAGAAATAATAGGTAAAGGAGTGAAACATAAATGATTAGAAAAGAATCTAAAAAAGAAATTCGTGCAAAAAAGCACATGCGTATTCGTAATCGTTTCAGTGGTACTGCTGAAAGACCACGTTTAGCTGTGTTCAGAAGTAATAATCATATGTACGCTCAGATTATCGACGATACAGTTGGTAATACTTTAGTTTCAGCTTCCACTTTACAGAAGGATGTAAAGGCTGAATTAGAGAAGACCAACAACGTTGATGCTGCAGCATACTTAGGTAAAGTAATTGCAGAGAAAGCAATGGCAAAAGGCATTAAGACAGTTGTATTTGATAGAGGCGGTTTTATTTACCAGGGTAAAGTAAAAGCGTTGGCAGAAGCAGCTCGTGAAGCTGGCTTAGAATTCTAGTAAGGAGGAGAACAGATGAAGCGTACAATGATTGATCCAAGTCAGTTAGAGTTGGAAGATAACGTCGTAACAATCAAGCGTGTAACCAAGGTTGTTAAAGGTGGACGTAACATGAGATTTGCTGCATTGGTTGTAGTTGGCGACAAGAACGGACATGTAGGTGTTGGTCTTGGTAAAGCTGCTGAGGTTCCTGAAGCAATTCGTAAAGGCAAAGAAGACGCTATGAAGAAGTTAGTGGAAGTTCCTATGGATGAGAATAAGAGCGTACCACATGACTATACAGGTAAATTTGGAAGTGCTACAGTATTATTAAAGGCATCTCCAGAGGGTACTGGTATCATCGCCGGTGGTCCTGCCCGTGCCGTATTAGAGTTAGCTGGATATAAGAATATCCGTACTAAGTCTTTAGGTTCTAACAACAAGCAGAACGTAGTTCTGGCAACCATTGAAGGTTTAACAAGCTTAAAGACTCCGGAGCAGGTTGCAAAACTCCGCGGTAAGTCTGTAAGCGAGATTTTAGGCTAGGAGGTATTGAATCATGGCAGATAAGTTAAAGATCACATTAGTGAAGTCTCCAATCGGTGCTGTTCCTAAGCATAGAAAAACGGTTGAAGCATTAGGACTGAGAAAGCTTAACAAATCCGTTGAGATGCCAAACAATGCGGCAGTTCAGGGTATGGTAAAGCAGGTAAGTCACTTAGTAAAGGTTGAAGAGATCTAGTTATACTATAAGGAGGTGCGATAATGGATTTATCAAGTTTAAAACCAGCAGAAGGTTCCGTTCAGGCTGATTTCAGAAGAGGACGTGGACATGGTTCAGGAAATGGTAAGACTGCAGGTAAAGGCCACAAGGGACAGAAAGCACGTTCCGGCCCTACAAGACCAGGCTTTGAGGGTGGTCAGATGCCATTATACAGACGTATTCCTAAGAGAGGTTTTACAAACCGCAATACAAAGGATATCGTTGCAATTAATATTTCTAAATTAGAAGTATTTGAAAATGGTGCAGATGTAACAATCGAGACATTAAAGGAAGCCGGAATTGTAAAACATGCAAGAGACGGCGTAAAAATCCTTGGAAATGGGGAGTTAACTAAGAAGCTTAACGTTTCTGCAAGTGCATTTAGTGCATCTGCAAAAGAGAAGATCGAAGCTCTTGGTGGAAAAGCTGAGGTGATTTAATGTTAAAAACACTTCGTAATATTTGGAAAACAAAGACGTTACGAAATAAGTTTATTTACACATTTTTTGTACTCTTAGTAGTCTTAGTTGGATGCCAGTTGCCAATCCCAGGATTGGACAACGGCGCCATCAAAGATTATTTTAGCAACGCATTGGGCGATTCATTTAGTCTTATGAACTCCTTTACCGGTGGTTCTTTTGAGAATATGTCCATTTTTGCGTTAAACGTAACGCCATACATCACAGCATCCATTATTATGCAGTTATTGACCATCGCTATTCCGGCACTGGAAGAAATGCATAAAGATGGAGAAGATGGACGCAAGAAGATGACACAGATCACCAGATATGTGACCGTTGGTTTAGGTATCTTAGAAGGTATCGGTATCACGGTTGGATTTGGTCGTCAGGGTTATGTGGATGAATATGATTTCTTCCATGCAGCACTCATGGTCATCGTATTAGCGGCAGGCGGCGTATTTGTAATGTGGCTCGGTGAGCAGATCACAGCAAAGGGAATTGGTAATGGTATTTCTATTATCCTGTTGATCAACATCGTGTCAAGAATGCCAAATGACTTCTACGCATTATACGAGAAGTTCATGAAAGATAAGGCGATTGGAAGCATGCTGATCTCCGGATGTATCATTTTGGTTGTAGTAGTTGGAACAACCGCACTGGTTACTTTATTTACTGCAGCAGAGAGAAGAATCCCGGTACAGTATGCAAAGAAGATGGCAGGTCGTAAGATGGTTGGCGGACAGCAGACCTTTATTCCAATTAAGGTAATTACTGCAAACGTTATCCCAGTCATCTTTGCTTCATCCCTGTTATCATTTCCACAGGTTATTTCCAACCTGTTCAGTGTCAATGAAGCAGGTACATGGGGTAAGGTGCTTCGTGTGTTGAGTTCAGGAAGCTGGTGTGATCCGGCACATCCTGCCAGAAGCATTGGTATGTTAGTATATATTGCACTCATTTTCTTGTTTGCATATTTCTATACATCCATTACCTTTAACCCACTTGAGATTGCAAATAACATGAAAAAGTCAGGTGGATTTATTCCGGGTATTCGTCCTGGTAAGCCAACCTCAGATTACTTTAATAATGTATTAAACAGCGTAATTTTTATTGGCGCAGTAGGACTTAGTATCGTGGCAGTGATTCCAATCTTCTTCTCAGGAGTATTTAAGGCAAACGTATCATTTGGTGGTACTTCCATCATCATCGTAGTTGGTGTAATCCTTGAGACCATCAAACAGGTGGAATCCCAGATGTTAGTTCGTCATTACAAAGGTTTTTTAGATGACTAAACAATAAAGATAAGCTGTAGTATTATTGCAAATGCTACAGCTTATTGTTCTATTTATCGAATATAGGAGGATCTCATATGAAGATTATTATGTTAGGAGCTCCGGGTGCAGGAAAAGGTACTCAGGCAAAAATGATCGCAGAGAAATACGCGATCCCTCATATTTCAACCGGCGACATTTTCCGCGCCAACATTAAAAATGGTACAGAACTTGGAAAGAAAGCGAAAGAGTACATGGACCAGGGACTTTTAGTACCGGATGAGCTGACTTGTGATCTGGTAGTGGATCGTATTCAGCAGGATGACTGCAAAAAGGGTTACATTTTAGATGGATTCCCAAGAACGATCCCACAGGCAGAAGCATTGGATGCAGCACTGGAGAAATTAGGTGAGAGCATGGATTATGCGATCAACGTAGAAGTGCCGGATGAGAATATCGTCAACCGTATGGGCGGACGCCGTGCATGTACTTCCTGTGGTGCAACCTATCATGTTGTATATAATGCACCGGCAAAGGAAAATGTATGTGATTCCTGTGGCTCAGAATTAGTCCTTCGTGACGATGATAAACCGGAAACCGTACAGAAGCGTTTAAGTGTTTATCATGATCAGACACAGCCATTGATCGACTTCTACACAAAGAAGGGGATCATTGCAGAAGTGGATGGTACCATGGATATGCAGGATGTATTTGCAGCAATCTGTAAGATCATAGGTGAGTAAAATGGCAGTGACCATAAAGTCAGAACGAGAAATTGAGCTTATGCGGGAAGCGGGAAAAATTCTCTGCAAAACTCATCAGGAATTAAAAAAGATCATCAAACCGGGGATTACAACGAAGGAGATTGACCGGATTGGGGAAGAGATCATAAGAAGTTATGATGCGATTCCTTCCTTTAAAAACTATGAAGGATATCCGGCATCCATCTGTGTATCGATAGAAGATGAGGTGGTACACGGGATTCCGCATCCGAAGCATGTGCTGCGGGACGGCGATATTGTAAGTCTTGATGCAGGCGTGATCTACAAAGGGTATCATTCCGACGCAGCCAGAACGCATGCGGTAGGAGAGATCAGCGAAGAGAAGCGACGATTGATCGATGTTACCCGGCAGAGCTTTTATGAAGGGATACGCTATGCGAAAGCAGGCAACCACATTAAGGATATCGGAACTGCGATACAGACATATGTGGAGCTTAGAGGGTATTCGGTAGTGCGCGATCTGGTCGGACACGGCATAGGAACGCATTTGCATGAAGCACCGGAGGTTCCCAATTTTAAAACATTTAAAAGAGGGATCAAGCTGGTACCCGGAATGACGCTGGCGATCGAGCCAATGGTAAATTTAGGAAGCCCCGATGTGTGGTGGATGGAAGATGACTGGACGGTTGTGACGGCAGATGGAAAACCATCCGCACATTATGAGAACACGATACTCATTACAGAGGGAGAGCCTGAAATATTATCCCTGCCAGAAGAGCTTAGGGAGCAGGAGGAAGCCTGATCCGGCAAAACGTATAAGAACAAAAGTATTGGAGGTAAAAATATATGTCTAAAGCAGATGTAATTGAAGTAGAAGGAAAAGTAATCGAGAAGTTACCAAACGCTATGTTTAAAGTAGAATTGGAGAATGGACATGTGGTACTGGGTATCATCAGTGGAAAACTGAGAATGAACTACATCAAAATTTTACCGGGAGACATGGTAACACTGGAAATGTCACCATATGACTTGACCAAAGGCCGTATTGTATGGCGCGCTAAATAGAAAATATGATGATTATGCCCAATAAATGAGCGTGAAAACAATGATTTGTTGGGCATTTTGTGAAAAGTTTTTGAATAAAAGAATTAGTCTTGTCTTTTTTTTGATGGGATGATATAATTTTATTCGAACTTTTTTGAAAGGAGAGATAACTGTGAAGGTTAGAGCATCAGTAAAGCCTATCTGTGAGAAATGTAAAGTTATCAAGAGAAAAGGCAGCATTCGCATTATTTGCGAGAATCCAAAGCACAAACAGAGACAGGGTTAATTACTTTCGGGGGAAAGTGATGAGACCTTGCTTTTGTGCGTCAAAAAGCATGTACCGAATTACCGAATAGGTACAAACTTTTTATTTATTTGTAAGCGGCTGTAGTGTGTAATAATACGAAACACCAGGGTGGGTTGTAATTACATCACTATTTTTATAAATGAATAACGTCATTAAGTTAGTAAAAACGGCATAAGCAGTGAGACACGTATATCATTTCACCGTACTGCGGATACGATGGATCGCGGCTTATCAACAAAAAGAATAATTATGGAGGTGCTTCGAATGGCACGTATTGCAGGTGTAGATTTACCAAGAGAGAAGCGTATCGAAATTGGTCTTACCTATATCTATGGTATTGGTAGAACCAGTTCTAATCGTATTTTAAAAGAAGCTAATGTAAATCCGGATACTCGTGTTCGTGATTTAACAGATGATGAAGTTAAGAGACTGGCTGCAGTGATCAGCGAGACTCAGGTTGTAGAGGGTGATTTACGTCGTGAAGTTGCTCTGAATATCAAACGTCTTCAGGAGATCGGATGCTACAGAGGAATCCGTCATCGTAAGGGTCTTCCGGTTCGTGGTCAGAAGACTAAGACAAATGCTAGAACTCGTAAGGGTCCTAAGAGAACAGTAGCAGGTAAGAAGAAATAAGAGATAGTAACCTAGGGAGGTTTTTGTAATGGCAAAGAAAGTTACAAAAAAAGTGACAAAGAAACGTGTGAAGAAGAACGTAGAACGTGGACAGGCACACATTCAGTCATCTTTCAATAATACAATTGTTACATTAACGGATGCAGAAGGAAACGCTCTTTCATGGGCAAGTGCTGGCGGATTAGGATTCAAGGGTTCTAAGAAATCTACTCCATATGCAGCACAGATGGCAGCAGAGACTGCAGCTAAGGCAGCGTTAATTCATGGATTAAAGACAGTAGACGTTTTCGTAAAGGGACCAGGTTCTGGTAGAGAGGCAGCTATCCGTGCACTTTCTGCATGTGGAATCGATGTTACCAGTATTCAGGACGTGACTCCAGTACCTCATAATGGATGTCGTCCACCAAAACGTAGAAGAGTCTAATTTTAGGAGGTATAGGATCATGGCAGTAGATAGAACTCCAGTCTTAAAGAGATGCCGTTCATTACAGATGAGCCCATCCGTTTTAGGAATTGATAAGAAGTCTAACAGAAAGTTAAATAGATCAAACAGAAAAGTAAGTGAGTACGGCGGACAGTTACGTGAGAAGCAGAAAGCAAAATTCATCTATGGTGTATTAGAGAAACCTTTCCGTAACTACTACGCAATGGCAGAGCGTCAGAGAGGATTAACCGGTCCAAACTTAATGGTTATCCTTGAGTCAAGACTTGACAATGTAGTATTCCGTTTAGGTTTAGCAAGAACTCGTAAAGAGGCAAGACAGATCGTAGATCACAAGCATGTTCTTGTAAATGGCAAGCAGGTTAACATCCCTTCATATCTTGTGAAAGCCGGCGATGTCATCGAGATCAAAGAGAAGCACAAAACATGCCAGAGATACAAAGATATCTTAGAGGTAACTGGCGGAAGACTGACTCCAGATTGGTTAGAAGCAGATCAGGAGAACTTAAAGGGAACTGTAAAAGAGCTTCCTACAAGAGAGCAGATTACAGATATTCCTGTAGACGAGACACTGATCGTCGAGTTATATTCTAAATAATCGTAGCACTTGATGTTTCATGGTAGCCAAGAAGGAGGTTTAACATGAGTAGTAACGAAATGGAAAACGGAAGAACCGAAAAGTTTGAGTTCCGATCACCTCAGATTAAAGTTGCGGAAATTTCTGAAGATGAGAGATACGGACGTTTTGTAGTGGAACCTTTAGAGAGAGGTTTTGGTACTACACTTGGTAATTCTCTTAGAAGAATTATGTTATCTTCTTTACCAGGAGCAGCAGTTAGTTCTGTTAAAATCAAGGGCGTTTTACATGAGTTTTCATCTATCCCAGGTGTGAAGGAAGACGTCACTGAGATTATTATGAATATTAAGTCTTTGGAGATTAAGAATAATAGTGCTACAGGTGAGCCAAAGATCGCTTACATCGAGAAAGAGGGCGAAGGTGTGGTAACCGCTGGTGATATCAGCGTGGACAGCGACATCGAGATTCTTAATCCAGATTTAGTAATCGCTAACTTGAGTGGAGCTGACGCTAAGTTAGATATGGAGCTTACGATTACGAAAGGTAGAGGTTATGTTGGAGCAGATAAGAACAAGAATGCGGACTTATCAGTAGATGCGATCGCAGTCGATTCCATTTACACTCCAATTGAGCGGGTGAACTTAACTGTTGAGAACACTCGTGTAGGTCAGGTCACTGACTATGATAAATTGACATTAGATGTTTACACAAACGGAACACTTGCACCGGATGAGGCAGTGAGCTTAGCAGCAAAGGTATTGTCCGAGCATTTGAACCTGTTCATTGATCTGTCTGAGAATGCAAAACAGGCTGAGATCATGGCAGAGCAGGAAGAAGATGGAAAAGAGAAGAATCTTCAGTTAAGCATTGATGATTTAGAGCTTTCTGTTCGTTCCTACAACTGCTTGAAGAGAGCTGGTATCAACACAGTAGAAGAGTTGACCAATAAGACATCTGATGACATGATGAAGGTTCGTAACTTAGGACGTAAGTCATTAGAGGAAGTTATCGAGAAATTAAAAGAATTAGGTTTATCCTTTAGAAGCGAGAACGAGTAATCTCGTTTTCCGACACCACTTAGGCTGAAGGATTAGTAAGCACTGTGAAGATGCGGGATACCGCATAGAATAAGGAGGACATTGAAATGGCAATGTATAGAAAATTAGGAAGAACTTCTTCCCAGAGAAAAGCATTACTTCGTAGCCAGGTAACACAGCTGATCTACAAAGGTAAGATCAAGACAACAGAAGCTAAGGCAAAAGAGATCCGTAAGATCGCTGAGTCTTTAGTTACTATGGCGATCAAAGAGAAGGATAACTTTGATACTGTTACTGTTGATGCGAAAGTAGCTCGCAAAGACAAAGATGGTAAGAGAGTAAAGGAAGTTGTAGACGGAAAGAAAGTTACCGTATACGATACCGTTCAGAAAGAGATCAAGAAAGATCAGCCTTCTAAGCTTCATGCAAGAAGACAGATGTTAAAGGTTCTTTACCCTGTAACTGAAGTTCCTACCGAAGCAGCCGGACGTAAGGCTGGTACAAAGAAAGTTGATTTAACAGAGAAGTTATTCAACGAGTACGGTACAAAGTATGCAGACCGTAAGGGTGGTTACACTCGTATCGTAAAGATCGGTCAGCGTAAAGGTGATGCAGCGATGGAAGTTATCATCGAGTTCATCTAAGATTTGATAAATAAGATCGTAATAAACTGCTATGTGGCATGTGTCGCATAGCAGTTTTTTTAAGCTGGCTGGCGGTGGACAAAGGCAGAAAAACATGCCATAATACACAGGAAGTAAAGCGTGAAAGAAAAGAGAAGACAGAATGATCAAAGCAGAGAATATAACATTTGAATATATCAGGCGGGATGAAGACCAGAATGTAGTAGAGATCAAGACAGCTTTAAAGAATGTCAGCCTGCACATTAAAAAGGGTGATTTTGTTGCGATACTCGGGCATAATGGTTCCGGTAAATCCACCTTTGCCAAGCATGTGAATGCCATTTTTACACCGGAGGAAGGAACCCTTTATGTAAACGGGATGGATACGAAGGAGCTTGACCGCCTTTATGATATCAGAAAAAGTGCCGGTATGGTATTTCAGAACCCGGACAACCAGATCATTGCGACAGTGGTAGAAGAGGATGTGGCATTTGGCCCCGAAAATATGGGAGTGCCGACAGGAAAGATCAGAGAGCGGGTAAAGCAGTCGTTAAAGGCGGTAAATATGTGGCACCGCAGAAAGGATTCCCCGAATAAACTTTCCGGAGGGCAGAAGCAGCGTGTGGCGATTGCCGGGGTGATGGCGATGGAGCCGGAGTGTATTGTACTGGATGAGCCGACGGCGATGCTTGATCCGAAAGGCCGGATGGATGTTATAAAGACAGCCCGGACGTTGAATGAGGAAAAGAATATGACGATCCTGCTGATCACACACTACATGGATGAAACGGTGGGGGCGGATCAGGTTATTGTGATGGATCATGGTGAGATCGTGATGAGCGGTACACCAAGAGAGATCTTCTGCCGGGTGGACGAACTAAAGATGATTGGATTAGAGGTGCCATTTGCCACAAGGATGGCATATGAACTGCGAAAACGCGGGGTGAAGATCCGACAGGATATATTGACAGAGGAGGAGCTTGCCGAAGAAATCAACCGGCTTCTGGCAGAGCAGGGCATCCACAAGAATCAGTTGATCGAACTGCAGCCACAGTGGATGAAAAATGCACCGGATGCTTACCATCATAAGACGATGCAGGAGCTGAACGGGGAATCGTCCCTGATTCTGGATCATGTGTGTTATACCTATGGCAAGAATACGATCTACGAAAAACAGGTGTTAAAGGATGTGAATCTGACCTTTACCAAAGGCGAGTTTGTAGGAATCGTTGGTCATACCGGTTCCGGGAAATCAACCCTGATCCAGCATTTGAATGGGCTTTTAACACCAGAGAGCGGAGCGGTGTATTTTTGTGGTCAGAACATTTCAGATAAGGAATTTTCACTGAAATTCCTGCGCAGCAAAGTGGGACTTTCGTTCCAGTATCCGGAACATCAGTTGTTTGAAAATACGGTATACGAAGATGTCGCATTCGGTCCGAAAAATCTTGGCTGGGATGCGCTTAAGATCGAGAAAAACAGTTACGATGCCATCCGTATGGTGGGATTACCGGATGACTGTTATGATCTGTCACCGTTTCAGCTTTCCGGCGGTCAAAAAAGGCGTGTGGCGATTGCCGGAATTCTGGCAATGGAGCCGGATTATCTGGTATTGGATGAGCCGACGGCAGGACTTGATCCAAAGGGGAGAGATGAGATCTTAGATCAGATGAAGCTCATATGTAATGAGCGGGGTATTACGATCATTTTAGTGTCACACAGCATGGAAGATATTGCCAAATATGTTGACCGCATGATTGTTATGGATGATGGAGAAGTGCTCTATGATGATGTTCCGGCACGGGTATTTTCACATGGAGAGGATCTGAACCGGATCGGGTTATCCGTTCCAAAGGTGACCAAGCTGATGAAGTCGCTTGAGAAGAAGGGGGCTCCGGCATACCCTTATATGATAAAGGAAGAAGCAGCAGCCGACACGATAGCGGGCTGGTTCGGAAATGAGGCAAAACAATGATTCGAGATATTACAATAGGACAGTATTACCCGTCTGAGTCTGTGATACACAAACTGGATCCGCGGGTGAAGCTGTTTGCAACGATGCTGTTTGTCATCAGTCTGTTTTTGGAAAAGGGAATTCTGTCATTTGCAATTGCGACAGTGGCACTGGTGCTGGTGATCGCGATATCGAAAGTTCCGTTATCTTATATTTTGCGTGGATTGAAACCAATCGTATTTTTGCTCGTGTTTTCCTGCGTGTTAAATATGCTGTTTACCAAGGGAGATACGGTATGGTTTCAATGGCATTTTCTGGTATTGAGCAAGGAAGGTGTGATCAATGCGGCATTTATGGGGGTGCGGCTGCTTTATCTGGTCGTTGGTTCGTCCCTGATGACATTTACCACGACACCAAATCAGTTGACCGACGGTATTGAGAAAGCGTTCCGTCCGTTGAATAAGCTGCATATTCCGGTACATGAATTTGCGATGATGATGTCGATCGCACTTCGTTTTATTCCGATTCTGACGGAAGAACTTGATAAGATCATGAAGGCGCAGGCAGCGCGCTGTGCAGATTTTGAACAGGGCAGTTTAAAGGAGAAAGCAAAGGGACTGGTGCCGATCATCATTCCATTGTTTGTGTCGGCGATCCGTCGTGCCAATGATCTGGCTCTGGCGATGGAAGCCAGATGCTATCAGGGCGGAAGCGGCAGAACCAAGCTGTATCCTTTGTATTATCAGAAACGCGATTATCTGGCGTATATCTGGATCATTGCCTATTTTGTTCTGATGATTCTTGCAGCAATTCTCTGGTAAAAAAATGGAGGGAAAATGAAGCGAGTACGTTTGATCGTTTCCTATGATGGAACAAATTACTGCGGGTGGCAGATTCAAAATAATGGAATTACGGTAGAAGAAGTGCTGAACCGTGCGCTTACCGATCTGTGCCGGGAAGAGATTGCGGTGATCGGGGCAAGCCGGACAGACTCCGGAGTGCATGCATTAGGAAATGTGGCAGTCTTTGACACCAATAGCCGGATACCGGGAGAGAAGTTCAGTTTTGCGTTAAACCAGCGGCTGCCGGATGATATCCGGATCCAGCGTTCCGATGAGGTAGCAGATGACTGGCATCCACGGTTTCAGGATACGGTAAAGACCTACGAATACCGCTTTTTAAATCGTCGGATTCCGGATCCTATGAGAAGGTTGTACAGCTATTTTATCTACTATCCGATGGATGTGGAGAACATGCAGAAAGCCGCCGATTATCTGATCGGCGAACATGATTTTAAGAGCTTTTGTACCCCGCGCACGCAGGTGCGTTCTACGGTGCGTACTATCTATGGCTTAACGCTTACTAAAGAGGGGGATGAGATCCGGATGCGGATCACCGGAAACGGGTTCCTTTATAATATGGTGCGGATCATTGCCGGAACATTGGCCAGAGTGGGAACCGGACTGTATACCCCGGAGCGGGTGAAAGAGATATTAGAGGCAAAAGACCGGAATGTGTCCGGGCCGAAAGCACCACCACAGGGACTCACACTGATCTCCATTGCATATCCGGCGGAGGAAAAAGAAAAGATTTCCAATGACTGAGAGGATGGTTCGGAGAAGAAAAAAGCAGGAAAACACTGCGTAAGAATTATTGTGACAGCACAACATAAAAGGTGGGATCAGAGTGAAGATAATTGCAGTAGACGATGAAGAATATGCCTTAATGGGATTGATCGAGGAGATAAAGAAAGTAGAACCGGACAGTGAAGTGACCGGTTTTTCTTCTTCTAAAAAGGCATTAGAATATGTAGAAAAACACTCTGTCCAGGTCGCATTTTTAGATATTGAAATGCCGGGAATTAGTGGAATAGAGCTGGCACAGAAGATAAGTGTACAGTACCCTCGATTGAACATTATATTTGTGACGGCTTACCAGGATTATTACAGGGAGGCATTTGCGTTATATGCCAGCGGCTATGTGCTGAAACCGGCAAGGGCAGAGGAAATAAAAAAAGAATTTGATCATTTGCGGTATCCGGTAGAACCAGAAGAGAAAAAGGTAGCATATGTAATGGTTGCAGAGACATTTGGATGTTTTGAAGTGTTTGTAAACGGAAAAGCACTGCATTTTAAGCGGGCAAAATCGAAAGAAGCACTGGCTTATCTGATCGATCGGAAGGGAGCGACTGTGACGAAACGGGAACTTGCCTCTATTTTGTTTGAGGATAAGGCATATACCAAAAAAGTGCAGGACTATGTCAATAAGATATTACAGGAACTGGAAAGTACCCTGCGGGAGGCAGGCGTATATCAGATATACAAAAAAAGCCGGAATGCATATGCAATTGTACCGGAAGCTATTTCCTGTGATTATTTCCGATATTTACAACAAGATCCGGAAGCCAGACAGGCGTTTCATGGAGAATATATGTCCCAGTATAGCTGGGCGGAGACAACATTAGGAGAATTATGTGATTAGGAGGGATCCATGAGTATACTGAGGCTGGTTCATGTAGCAATGGAATTTTGGGGAACTTTGTTTTTTACGATCACAGCGATCTGTTTATTTTTCATTCGCTCCTTTGACAAAAAGAAACGAAGAATATTATTTTTTATGCAGGTGAGCAGTGCTGTACTTTTATGTATGGATGCCCTGGCATGGCTGTTTCGTGGTTCCTCGGGTCAAATAGGATATTACATGGTGCGGATCACCAATTTCCTTGTATTTTTTGTGACAGATGTGATCGTACTATTGTTTCACTGTTATATCTGGGAGAGCATAAAAGATACATTTGAAGAGGAAAGAAAGCCGCTTTTCCGGATCCGGCTTGTTTATGTTATCATTGCCATCGCTGTGATCATGCTGATCATTTCCCAGTTTACAAATCTGTATTACTATTTTGATGCAGACAACTTTTATCACCGGCAAAATGCGTATCCAGTTTGCATGCTGTTTGGATGGCTGTGTGCCGTCATTGATACGACGATCCTTTTGCAATACCGCACACGTATAAAGCGGGGAACATTTTTCTCTTTGTGTTCCTATGTGCTGCTGTTGTTCTTTGCCAGTGTTGCGTTACTGTTTTTCTATGGAATATCTTTGGTCAATATGGCGATCGCACTTTCCATGCTGTTTTTGTTTATGATGGCGATCATGGAGCAAAATCAGATCTTAAAGGAGCAGGAAGCGCAGATTTATGATATGAAGGTGGCATTGCTTCGTTCTCAGATCAAACCGCATTTCATTTTCAACACGCTTACCGCCATCCGCTATTTGTGCAGCAAAGATCAGGAAGAAGCGGTACGTGCCATTGATGAGTTTGCGTCGTATCTATATGGAAATATGGAGTCGATCGAGCAGGAGGGAACCATTTCTTTTGGGAAGGAACTGGAGCATGTGAAAAACTATGTGGCAGTGGAAAAACGAAGGTTTAAGGATCGGATCAGGGTAGAGTATGAGATCGAGGAAAGCGGGTTTAAACTTCCGGCACTGACACTGCAGCCATTGGTAGAAAATGCGATCAAACATGGGATTACCAAAAAAGAGGAAGGGGGAACGGTGTGGATCCGTACGTTCCGGGAGAAAAATAAGATCATTTTAGAGATTAAGGACGATGGAGCAGGTTATGATCCGGAAGAGCCGAAAGAGGACGGAAGGGTTCATGTAGGATTGAAAAATATCAGGAAAAGGCTTTCCTATTTATGCAAGGCGCAGCTAATGATCACAAGTGCGCCGGGACAAGGGTGTACCGTGAGAGTTATTATTCCGGTTGAATAGTGGAGAAAAGAAGGACAAAATGCAGGATATGTCGTATTTTGTCCTTCTTTTGTCCTACTTGTGATGGTAAAGTAAAAAAGAGTGTATACAAATCATGATGTGTTAGAAATAGACAAAACAAACAAAAGAGAGAAGGAGGTTTTATCATGAGAGAATTTGGAAAGAAATTTGCCGCATGGGTGTTGGCAGTTGTGATGGTAGTATCATTGCTTCCGGCCGGAACACAGTTTGCAAGTGCTGCGGATAATAGTATGGCAGCTGTGACATTTGCCAATGAGTCATATCCTTATGGAAAGAATATGTCGGCAAGTTCCGCCACACTTGTGACAGAAATCAAAGAAGGAACAGCAAATACGGTGCAGTGGTATTACAGCACAGAGGAAAATGGAACTTATCAGGAGGTAGCGGGGGCGACATCCCTGACCTATACATTTTCTCCTAAGGTGGGGGATAAATACTGGTATAAATGCCGGGTAAACGGTACCGATACCAAAGCTGTACAGCTGGTGAAAGCCAGCCGTTATGGAAGTGCAGATATCAAACCGCTGCGCTGCTATGACATGTGGTATGTGACCAACGGAAAAGTGGCTTATACTGTATGGCCTGGAAATACGCAATTCGATGTTATCGGTATATATGAAAAGGATGGAAAGACGAACTGGATCAACACCAGTTTTAACAGCTGCTGGGGTACAAACAATGTCAGACTTTCCGCATTCCGTTTTGCCTTTGACACTGCCAATGACCATAAGATCAATATGGAAGCGAAGCTTGCAGACGATGTCACAAGCTTTGGTGTTGGTGCAGATGTAATGCTGGCAGACTATTCCATCACTAACTATAGTGATTACGTTAATAGCCAAATCTCAAACATCGTATAGTCCTAATGACAAATATCGAAAGATTCATATCAAAGCATTGCCAACCGGGATTCAGGTATGGTATAGTGCAGGAACTAATAGTACGGCACAAAATGTTGATCTGACAGCAAACAATGCGAATCGCAATAATTACCTTGTAAAATGGACTTGTGTCGATGTAACTACAGGGTCATCTGTGCAAAAGACAGGACAGACGGTTGTTCCTGTAAAGGAAGCATATGACAATACTTATGATTTCCGCGGAGGGTTTGGTCCACTCGCCAGCTACAGAAGTCATAATTGTGGCAAGCTTACTGACTTTACAATGTCTAACATTTCCCTTGATATGGATGTTGTAAAGGATTTGACGACAATTATCCGTACACCGGACTGGAGTGAAGGTTACGACTCCTATTTAGTAAATTTAAATGAGGCAAACATTGCTGATTTCAGCAGTCAATATTCAACAGCAGAGATCATCAATCGTCTGGTGGAAGATAATATTTCCTACATTGGATGGGGCAGCAGTACAAACGAAAACGCTTCCAAAGAATTTATCAATAAAGTAGGAGAAGGTAAATTTGTAAGTACAGCGGATGGAAATAAGGAGAATCAGATCAAATTGATCGCAGATTATATCAAATCCCATTCTACAAGAAATGTACTTCATAAAAACACGACGGTCAAAGAACAGGAAGAAAAGGATTATAACCGCTATGTTTATTTATTGGATGATGACTGGACATTAGTGGGAGATGATGACACATTATTAGATGATGGAGGATGGACGGTAACATACTCACCAACCAGTCTGGATTTTATAAAAGAGGATGATACTCTGGACATTCCGGCGGATAAAAAAGTGATCATCTCACATGGAAATATTTCGAGAGAAACCTTTGATAAGGAAGGGTATTATCAGATATATCGTGCCAGCGAGTATGATAAAACAAAAGATCAGGCAGAGGTTTACCTGCAGGTACATACCAATAATGAGCCACAGCCGGATTTTGAAACAAATATTGATACCCAGAATAAAACTTGTACGATTGCAAGTAGTTCCAAGGATGATTTTCCTGGATTTACAGAAGAAATCAGTGCAACAAAAGTGTCAACAGGCAGCAAGGTATCTTTGACTAATCTGAACGTGACACCGAATACAACGGAAACAGAAGTGGTATATGAATCCGGTACAGATCGTACCTTCTCCAATAAGGTGAAATTTACCTATGAGGAAAATGCCATCTACCTGATCCGCCAGACGGTAACGGATTGTGACGGAGAAGTAAAGACAATTGCCAAGCAGTTTTCGGTAGACCAGAGCAAATGCCAGAAGCCGTTTAACTCCTTTGCATTGAATAAAAATGATCTGCTGACCAGAAAAGATACTTTGACGATCACGGATCAGAGTAAAGCCGTGGATGGTTCTAATGTAATTGCAACCTATTATATCCAGGATGCAGCCGGCAATTATTATCAGATATCAGATAATAAGCTGATAAAGAAAGGAACTTCCAAGGTTGTTGCCATGAGGGTTTCTGCAAAAACAGAGACAAAGGATATTGATCTGTCTGCGCTTGCGTCCGGTACATACACAATCTGTATGACGGCACAGGCAACGAAGAGTGGCAAAACAGCGTCAGAGGTAACCGCAGAAGTAAAGAAGTATGTAACGATCCGCAAGGGTGTTCAGATCTCCTGGAATCTGGATGGTGGAACATTGGGTACGCAGACGAGCCGGGATGCTTCCATTGAAGAAGCAGGAGCTTCCTATACGATTCCGGCAGAAATTCCGGAAAAAGAAGGATATGAATTTGCGGGATGGAAGACTTCTGCAGCAACGTATCGTGCAGGACAGACGATCACCTGCCCAAGTCAGGATACCACCTATCAGGCAGTGTATCGTAAGACAACAGATCTTACCATTAAAAGTATCTGGGATTATTATACGAAAGATGGACATTATCACGATGCAGCTAATTCCTCTCTTTATCCGAATGCTGTCACATATCAGTTACAGTGGAAGAAGGCTTCTGATACGGTATGGTCTGATTATACAGGACGTGTAACAACCTATCAGACTCCATTTACGATCGTAAGCGAGAAGGAGACAACGTGCGAAACGACAAAGGACCAGGTGGACAAAAAGACAGGCGAAGTAACCGTGTCCGGTCTGGAAATGACAGATGCTTCCGGAGCGAAGTATCAGTATCGTGTGGTAAATGCCGAGGCTGAACGAAAGAGTTATACGGCTGAGGTATCTGAGGCGGTTACAGCATCCGGCAGTGATACGATTTCAATCGTAACACAATTCACACCGGAAAATGCCAGCTTTACTTGTGCAGTAGAGACACAGTGGGAGATCCCGAAAGCATTGTATGATGCGGATCAAACAACACTTTCCACTGCTTTGCAGTACAATTCATGGAATTATGAAAAAGAAGGTGTGACCTATCAGCAGAAATGGCAGAATATTCAGCAGAAAGATGCGGTAAAATCTTTAACGAATGCAGAAGATTATAAGACCAGCTATACTGTCTGGAAATGGGAGATGGAAGAGGCAGGACAGGAAGCTGCCAGCACCCCATACCGCTATCGTGCACAGTTAGATAGAAAACAATCAACCTTTAATGGAAAGAAAGAGATTCCGTCTTATGTTACGGTAGAAACCTCTGATACGCATTTTCAGTACGGGGTAGAGCAGCAGCAGGCAGCAGTCCTTGTACTGTCGCTTGATCCGGAATATTTTGATTATGATGAAGCAGAAAATAAGATCACTTTAAAGAAAGATATCACGTTAGACGAACCACTTTCTGTTTATGATGATATCAAGATCAATCTGAATGGACATAAGCTGCTTCCAAAAGAGGAAGGTCAGACAACGATCGATGTGAAAAACAAAGAGGCAGAGCTTACGGTAATCGATGTAGATGGCAAAGGGGATGCCGGAACGGTTGGCGGCGTGGCAAATGCGAGCTGGGTAGATAAAGATGGCAATCGTCATTACGAGGATTTTACTGAAGCACGCAAGCATGTGCCGGATGACACGAAGCAGATCACGTTAGAAAAAGATACGACATTAGAGGAGGATCTGTCGATCCCTGAGGACAGTGAATTGATCATAAAGCCGGGTGTCCGGATGGATATTCCAAAAGATAAAACGTTGACAGTACCAAATGGCTCAAGCATTTTAAATGATGGTCAGATCCATAATGAGGGTACTCTCAAAAATGAAGGATCCGTTGATGGAACAGGCAGCGTAGACAACCAGGGTACTATAGAAAATGATGGAGTACTTGGAAATGAAGTGACTAGTCAGCCGGGCAGCAAGTTAGATGCCAAAACCAGCTGGACAGATGGGGATAAAACTTATTATGGCCCATTTGACGAAGCACTGAAAAAAGCACCAAAAGGCTCAACGATCACGGTACGTCAGGACAGCGAATTTCCAAAAGATGGAAAAGTACCAGATGATGTGACGATCAATGTCAACGAAGATGCGAAACTTACGGTACCGGAAGATACAGATGTAACAATTCCAGAAGGAACCACGATCAACAATAACGGAACCCTTGATGTAAAAGGTAATGTTACAGTAAAAAATGGTGTTGTACAGATGGACAAGGAAAGCATTCTGGATGATAAAAACACGTCAGTTAAGGTGAAAAATGGTGCACCGGATGTCTGTGTAGACGGACTGGATAAGGTATATCAGACAACTGCATACCAGGAGGCTGTAAAAGAAGATCCTACTGATCTGATGCAGTCAGAGGTGCGTCTGACCGCGTCACGCAGTAAAAATCCAAGCAACCTGATCAAACAGGCTTTGCCGGAAAATGAGGAAGTTACACGTTATATGGAATTTACAACTGATCTTTATCTCTCCTGGTCAAGTGGAGATACAAAGGTGGTACCGCTTTCTGACACTGGCACACTGCTTTTGGTTGCGGTGCCATTGAAAAATTCGGAAAAAGGTAAGACAGGTTATCAGGTTTATCGTTCTCATATAGAGGATGGAACAGAAGTTGTGGAAACGCTGCCGCAATTGTCAGAGGCAGAGCGTAATGCTCCTGAAAAAGAGGGCTTCTATATGGATGCAGACTATGCATATATTTACTGTCAGAAGTTCTCAACATATGCAATTGCTTATGATAAGGAAAATGCTGGAGAAGTAACCACAGAGGCGGCGGTAACTACAGCTGCACAGGCAACTACGGAAGCTGCTGCAGTATCGAAAGATGCGAAAAAGAAAAAGACAGCAAAGAAAGATACGGTGTCCGGAAATGATCTGGCAAAACTGAAAAATCTTCCACTGTTGCTTGCAAAAGGAAAAGGTGGCAATAAGAAGATCTCACTTTCCTGGTTGAAAGTGAAAAAGGCAACAAAGTATGAGATATACTGGTCTTACTGTGATGGAAAGACCAACTACAAACTGTTGAAACGTACCGGTAATAAGAACGCAGAACATAAAAAACTGTCCAATAAACGGGCATATAAATATTTTGTGATCGCATATCGTACGGTGAAAGGCAAGAAGGTATATCTGGCGAAATCACCAACTCTTCATGTTGCAATGAAACAGGATAAGAAAACCAATGTGAAGAAGGTGACAGCAAATTATAAAACGCTGACGCTTCAAAAGAAAGAAAAAACGAAGCTCACGGCAGCATTTACTAAAGAGAACAACAAGAAAAAATTATTGAAGCATGTATCAGAACTTCGTTTCTATTCCAGCAACAAAAAAGTAGCTGTGGTAGATAAGAAAGGATGCGTCACCGCGAAAAAGCAAGGTAGCTGTACGCTTTACGTCATGGCGAACAATGGTGCATTTGCAAAGATCAAGCTGACGGTGGCAAAGGATGCGGTAACAGAGCTTTCCAGTGTCAAACAGACGAAAAAAGGAATGCTGCTCAAGGATAAAAAGACTGGTGGCATGTATCGGGTGCTTTCTACAGAAAACGGAAAGAAAACAGTGGAACTTGTAAAGCCACTGGACAACGAGGTGACCAGTTTCTTCACAGAGGCAGTGATCTCCATTGATGGAACAGATTACATTGTTTCTAAAATTGCAGATGATGCATTTTCCGGCTGTACGAAGCTAAAGAAAGTGACGCTTGGCACCGGTGTGATCGAGATTGGAAAACGTTCCTTTAAAAACTGTAAGTCATTGACTTCTGTGCGGCTGCCAATCTGGTTATTTGTGATAGGAGACGAAGCTTTTGCGGGATGCAGTAAATTGTCTGCGTTACAGGTGCAGGGCTCCAATATTACGACCTATACCTGTGGAAAGAATGCATTTAAGGGAACCTCTTCTAAGATGAAGGTAACCTGCCCGGCAGGAAAAAAATCGCAATACCAGCAGATTTTTACGAAGCAGGGATTGGCAAAAACGTCAATATTTAAAGAAACAAATTGAGAAAACTATATTATATTTACGAAAAATGCTGTCAGTACTGGTCTGACAGCATTTTTTTATAGACGGATCAGAGAAGAAATGCTATAGTGGAAAAGCATGTAATAGAGGAGTACGAATGACGAGAAGAGAGAAGAAAGAGGACTATTTATGGAAATAATTGGAAATGACTTGATGCAGGCAATCTTAGATGACACCAATCTTGGTATCTGGACGATCCTCTATGATGTAGAAGAAAAGGGAAATCAGATGCTCCTGGATGAGCGTATGAAGAAAATGCTTTCGGTCAGACCGGGAAAATCAGGAGAGAAAACATATGATTACTGGTTTCGCAGAATTTTGACAGAGGATTCCCTGAATGTATTAGAAGCGATGATCACAATGATCTCCCAGGAGGAATATGTCAGTGTGGAATACCTGTGGAATCATCCGGAACTTGGCGTGCAGAAATACAAGATGACCGGACGGTTAGAGCGTGTGGATCAGGAAGGATTCCTTGTGTTAAAAGGACACTGCCAGAATATTGTACAGGACAGTGATAATGCATCGGTAGCATTGGCACAGCAGTTCGCAGGTGAGAAGAGAAGGTTATGGAATGTCATGAAGACAGCATATCTTTCAGAGGCCAGGATTGATATTGAAGCAGGGACGATCAAACAGACACTTTTTGCCGAAGATGGTACTGTGAAAAGTATGCGTGAGTCAGATTATGAGCAGTATATGAAAGGCAGACTGGAGGAGGTTGTAGAAGATTCCTACCGTGATGAGGTGGCAGAATTTTTAGACCTTGCACGGATCCGGAAAGTTGCAGAGCAGCCCGATGGGGTGCCAGAGGAATCGGTACGTTACTATGCAATGGATGAAAACAAAGAGAGCCGGATTTACGAGAATCGTCTGGTATACGCAAGAGAGCATGGCAAGATCACGGTAAGTTTGTTATTAAAGGACGTAACGAAACAGGTGCGTCATGAGATCGCACTGGTAGAGCGGAAGAAGCGTCTGGAGAAATCCATCGAGCATATGATCGACAATAGTCTGAAAAAGGATCAGATTATAGAAAAATCAGTACAGGAAATGAGAAAATATCTGGCTGACCTGATCGAAACAGCAACAGGACTTGTGAAAACGGAAAAAGAGGAAGCTGAGACGGAAGCTGGTAAGATGGAACGCATTTTAAAAGACAGCCTTGCCATCAAGGAGCAGCTGGACCAGATCGATCGTATGCCGGCAAAATTATAAAAACAACGAAAACGCAGGAAAAACAGGGAAGAAATGGTTGACACAGCAGGCTGCGTGTAATATAATACTTAACTGTGACAATGTGTGTGAATCTGATTCATTAGCCCCGAGTCAGATTTTCCATAGAACGTCCAGCGTCTGTTTCGGACATTGCAGACAAGGACACATTTGAAGCCGAAAGGCACAGAATCTATCTAATACAAATAAGGAGGAACACTCATGAAGAGTTATATGGCAAGCCCATCAACAATCGAGAGACAGTGGTATGTAGTAGATGCTACTGGACATACATTAGGACGTTTAGCATCTGAGATTGCATCAATCTTAAGAGGTAAGAACAAACCAACTTTCACTCCACACATCGACACTGGTGATTATGTAGTGGTTGTGAATGCAGATAAGATCAAAGTTACTGGTAAGAAAATGGATCAGAAGGTATATTACAACTACACCGGTTATGTAGGTGGATTAAAAGAGACTACCTTAAAAGAGAAGTTAGCAAAGAAGCCTGAGGATGTGTTATATCTTGCAGTAAAGGGCATGCTTCCAAAAGGACCTTTAGGTCGTCAGATGATCAAGAAGCTTCATGTATACGCTGGACCTGAGCATGAGCAGCAGGCACAGCAGCCAAAAGAGTTAGAGATCAAATACTAATAAGGAGGAATCATCGTGGCAAAGGAAAGATATTACGGAACAGGTAGAAGAAAAAATAGCGTAGCTCGTGTTTACTTAGTACCAGGTACAGGTAAGATCACGATCAACAAAAGAGACATTGACCATTATTTAGGTCTTGAGACATT
The DNA here is from genome assembly GCA_050874905.1 of Lachnospiraceae bacterium. GTDB lineage: Bacteria > Bacillota > Clostridia > Lachnospirales > Lachnospiraceae > NC2004. The sequence goes on along the minus strand of JBNMLP010000009.1, from coordinate 73,540 downwards.
AAAGATCATCGTTCGTCAGCCATTAGAGGCAACAAAGACAAACGGTAAGTTTGACGTAATCGTTACTGTAAAAGGTGGCGGATTTACAGGTCAGGCAGGTGCGATCCGTCACGGTATTGCAAGAGCATTACTTGAGGCAGATGCAGACTACAGACCAATCTTAAAGAAGGCTGGTTACTTAACACGTGACCCACGTATGAAAGAGCGTAAGAAACCAGGTCTCAAGAAAGCCCGTAGAGCACCACAGTTCAGCAAGCGATAGACATTATATACAATTCAAACGTCTTTATGGCGTTTTGGAAAAGTATTCTACACCTCAGAATTTCGGTTCTGGGGTGTTTTTTTATGAGAACTGTGCTATTATTATAACATAATGATGAAAAAGAATATTTGATTGGAGTGATTTAAATGAAAGATTATGCGGTTCTAACTAATGATGGAAAGTATACAATTTTTGAATTTAATGATCAAAGAGTTCGTTTTGTCACTTCTGACAAATTAGAGAAATATACGAAAGTAGTTGAGTGGGATAATGGATATCTTGTCGTGATGGCAAAGTATAAAGAAATGCCTGAAGTTGAAGAATATATAGATTTGATCCCAATACTTAACATGTTATATTATGATGCTGAAACATTCTTAAAGCCAATCAAGGAGGTTAAGATATATGATGCAGCTTAGTGTAAAAGATGTAGCTGATAATGCAAATATGATTATCAACGGATATGCATATACAAAAGATGGTGATTATATAAGAGTGCTTAATCTTAATTGTTTGAATAATGCAGCGGTTATTTATAAAGATGAAATAGTAGAAACGAACATGGATGATATTGAAATTCAGATTGTGTTAGATTATTACAATAAAAATAAAGAATTTATGGAGGAAGCAGATGCCGAAATATTATGAATTTAAGGTGTGTGGTTATTATTTATATTATACTGCAAGCTGTGTTATAGAGGCTATGCATGTCCATGCGAGTGACAGAAAATTAACAGAGGCAGGTTCAGCAAAATTCTTTGTAAAAAGTGATGGAGATACAACCATTGAGAAACGAGGTCAATTAAACGAACGAGAAGTAAGAGAAATCAGAAAATTTATTAAAAAGAACTATAAAGAAATGTATTTAAAATGGCAGCAGTTGGCAAATACTGGATATTATGGAGAGTAAATTTTAATGAGTAGCTCTGGAAATGTGAGGATGGTTCTCAGCATTTGTATGAGTATACAATAAAGACAGGCAAGGGATTGATAAATTCCTTAGTGAGCAGGCATGAGAAAGAAGAAAAATATGAATGATGTGACAAACAAGCAACGGGAGTGTATTTTGAAAATGCTCAGCATGATTCTTGATGGATGCAAAGATCTTGAGGAAGCAAAGGCAAAGCTTAAGAAACTCATGGAGGACTAGAAAAGCCAACTGAATAAGTGGCAGAGAAGGAAAGAGAAAAGTGCCAGGCAAAATAGATAGTATGCGAAACTTGATGAGGTACTAATAAAAGGATATAATATTGGAATAGGAAAGGGTGTTGCAACATGAGATTACCAGACACCCCAGAAAGGACTCCACCATGGAATATTTTATCAAACCAATTCTATACCTGATCTTTGTAGCCATATGCTTCCTTTTTGTCTGGTGGTTCATAAAAGCTCTCGAAGCATTTGCTGCAAAAAAACATGCTGCTACTCTTACCGAGGATGTGAAAACCTACCTGCGTGCACAGGAGCATAGAAGGCAGGTTACTCCTGATGATCTTGTAAAACTAAGAAAAAATACCGGGAAAAAGATCATTTCCTATATGATCTTTCTATTTTGTTGTTTTGTGGTATTTGGCATTAAGGATGGGTTGGAAACACCGTATATACTCGCGGTGGTTACCTGCCTTGTGGTATTTGGGATCGCATTTGCCATTCTTTGTTTCCGTGATAAAAGAAAATTGTCCCCAAGCTATGACAATGGTCTTTGGATTGAGCAGGCCTATGTGCTTCATGTAACCAGAAACAGGGGATATGCGCTGATCATTGCATATTTTGATTTCTTTGACTATGAAATACATACGATCCATATTCATATCGACAGCGAAGATCTAACCGATGCGCCAGCCGCAGGTGATTATATTTCTATTGTTCTGGCTGCCAAGGGTTCACATTTAAAATATAGCTGCGTGGCAAAGGAATAACTGCTGCTTATCAAAGATCTCTGATAAGGGGAGAAGGGTAAGACGATGCTATCACAATGCTTAGGAGGATTTTATGTACGCGCTAAAAGCAAGTAATGTATCAAAAAGTTATCGGTCATCGGGAAGCACCATCGCCGTTTTACATGATATAAATTTAAAGATTGCCAGAGGGGAAATGATAGCTATAATGGGACCATCTGGCAGTGGAAAGACAACACTCCTTCATGTGTTGACGGGAGTGGAAGTTCCAGATGTTGGAGATGTAAAAATAGGAGACGAAGATTTTACTAGGTTAACACAGGAGAAAATGGCATATTTTCGCCGGGTGCATATGGGCATGATATTTCAGGATTTTCAATTACTGGAGAGCCTGACTGTAAAAGAAAATATCCTATTGCCCTTAATTTTGGATAAAAGAGAGGATTCAGAACAGAAAGAAGCCCTGAGTAAAATTATGGGAGAACTTGATATTAGAGGACTGGAGGATAAGGGTATAGAGGAACTGTCTGGTGGTCAGAAACAGCGTGTGGCAATTGGAAGAGCGTTGATTAATGAGCCAGAGATAATTTTTGGAGATGAACCGACTGGAAGTCTGGATATGAAAACTACGGGGGATGTCATGCAGTGTATGGTACAGATGAACCGGAAATTTGGAAGCACTTTTCTGCTTGTAACACATGATGCATATGTGGCATCTTTTTGCAATCGGGTTCTTTTGCTGCAAGATGGAAAACTGGAATGTGAGGTGAAAAAGCAGGGGAGTAATGCAGCATTTCGGGAGGATGTTTTAAAAATGTGGTGCCATCTGGGAGGTGAGCAGGATGACATTTTATGAGATATCCCGGAAAATGCTACGGGCGAATTTTAGCTGTCAGACGGCACATTGTGGGAGGCACAAACCGTGCTTTGATTTCGGTGGAAACACCTCTCCGATTGTGCCGTATCGGCACTTGCCGCAGACTCTCAGCGGGTTTACCGCAGATTGTCGTAGCCCTGTTTGAGGAGCAGCTGTGCTGCTTTTGAAATAAGGCTATGACAGGAGTCACAGCCTTAAAAACGTACTTTGAAAACTTCATCAATAAAGTCCTTGATTGTCTACAGCCGCACGGATGATCTCGGCATTAATGACTTTCTTGTCCTGCTGGGAGCCGATGGTCAGGGCATCCGTCATCAGGTTGTCAATGAGACGCGGATTACCCTGCGTAAAGCTGTGCACGGCAGCAAGTGCCGCCGGATCAATGATCGTTGAAGCAGCTCCTGCCAGCTGGATCTTATGCAGGATGTATTTTGAAACTTCGTCATCGGACAGCCCGGCATAGTTGTAATGGACGGTGATCCGCTGGCGCAGTGCCTCGTGTACCGGCTTGCGGAGCGTGTCGTTGAGATGTGTTTCCCCGCACAGGATCAGCGTAAAGTAGTTCACGGAGTCGTAGCCGTAGTTCATGAGCATCTTGATGTCATTGAGAATGCCGGTGTTCAGGTACTGGGCTTCATCAATGGCGAGGAGGAGCGGCTGGCGTTTCTCCCTGTAGAGATAGGTGATCTGTTCCTGAATCGCCTGAAACATGCCGGTCTTACCGCCTTTGTCGGAGACACCGAGGATGGCGCAAAGCTGTTTGTAAAAGTCGGCAACGCTGATTGTGGAGAGGCACAAGTATTCCATGTGGTACAGGCTGGGATTTAAGCCTGCTGCAAAACAGCGCAGGGCGTAAGACTTTCCCATTCCGGGTCTGGCAGTAAACACACCGATGCCCCGGATATCCTTGAGATAGTTCAGCCGGTTGGTCATCTCGGTAAAGTCCCTGGAAATGAAGTGGTCTTTCTCTTTCAGCTGCTGTTTGTCAAATGGATTGAAAGACAGACCATAGTAGGAGTTGTACATCAGGATTCACCTCCTGCCTTTGAATAATCAATTGCCGGAAGATTGTTCCGCTTCGTGTGGCAGTTGTCATTGCGGTTCGTCTGGCGGATGGGGAACTTCTGGTCATCAAAGAGGATGTAGGCAGAAGTCATGTCATCCGGAAGATAGCGGATATCCACTTTTGCAGAGATGAACTGCATGGGGACATCATAGCAGACCTTGTCGATGGTGATGGTGGAATCCTTGCGGACCTTACGCGTGATGCGGTTGTAAAAACAGTCATCGAGCCACTGTCTGGACTGCGGCTTCCTTGGATGGTCCTTGGAGTTCTGATAACGCTCCAGAGGGACTGTGTCAATGCCTCTATGAAAGGTGGTGTTGTAGGAACGCATGTAGTCTTTGAGCATTCCATTGAACTGTGACAGGGAAGTGATCGCACTGATATCCAGGGTATAAAGCCAGCGTTCCTTGAGCGTGCGGAAATGCCGTTCTACCTTGCCCTTGCTGGCCCCGTCACGGATTTTTGTATGCAAGAGCAGGATGCCGAGGGACACACAGATCATGGAAAGCTGCTCATTGGAGTAGCTGCAGCCATTGTCTACATAGAGTTTATCGGGAATTCCGTAGGTGGCAATGGCGTCTTTCAACACCTTCTGGAAGTTGCAGGCATTATCATTGTAGAACAGTTCGCCTCCCACCAGAAGTCTGGAATGGTCGTCAATGATCATGATACAGTAGACGCGTCTTGTCTGCCCGTCCTCAGTGATGTGCGGAAGATAGCAGGTATCAGCCTGCCAGATCTTTCCGAATTCATCTTCCTCGTATGCTTTACGGTCGCGGAGGTTGGGATTTCTGGCAGCTTTGAGATCATTGTGTCTTATAAAGCGCTGGACGCAGTCAACGCTGACCGTAGCCGGGATAAATGATTCGCGGATCAGATGATCATGGATCTGCGTGGCATTCATGCGTGGGTGTTCTTCCTTGATGCGGTAGATCTCAGCGATGGCATCCTCATTTAAGGCACGCGGAATGCCCTTATCAGACCTTACATTTGGCATCAGGGCATCCAGTCCGCCGGTGTTGTAGAGAGATTTCCACTTTTCCAGCGTTTTGTAGCTGTAGGTGACAGTGGAACCGTCCGGAAGGGTCAGGGGAGATGCAGTGACACGTTTGTAGTAGGCAGTAGCCGATGCATCAGGAAAAAGCCCCTGGACGACAGGGGCGATGAGTGCGAAGCGGAACTGGGCCACTTCAGCATCATGTCTGGTTGTTTCAGTATCTTTGCTCATGGAAAAAGTCCTCCTTCTTATGTTTTCTTTATCATAAGCGGAGAAACCACTATCCACCATCCAATGGTCGTGTGGTCAGAAGATGGAGATATCCGGAGCAAAAACAGTCTGATGATACCGTGCGTTTTTGGGAGATGCCAGTATGGGATTCCGGTGCGACTGGAGGAAGGAGCGCGATGAGCGCCGGATAAACTCCATGGAGAAGGATGAGTAGCTGCCAGCAGCTGCAAGGTTTTTCAGGAATGAAAGATCGGAAGTTTCCGCATCAACCAGAATACCAAGCCATTCCTTCTTGTGGGCTTTGAAAAGGGCAACCCATTTGAAAAGCTGGTTTTGGGAGATTCCATACCTTTCACAGAGCTGTTCAATGGTGTAAAGTCCGGCAAAGTATTCGCCGAGTATGCGCAGGACAAAGAACAGGCTGTAGCTGGAGTAAGGGATAATGACATCGGGAAGGATGGCATGTGCATGGTTACAGCTGTCACAGAAAACCCGGAGGACGCATAGATCTGATTTCTCCTGTTTGCCAGCTTTGAAATCAATGATGGATCTGCCGTAGTAGTCATGGATGTGGCAGTTTCCGGTACTCCCGCAGATGGGACAGGTCTCCAGACGGGGCTGGAACAGCGCCATATAGGAATCAAAAAGAAATTTTGATGAAGTTTTTATACGAATTATCTTGCATAACAGTAAGTTTTTTCTTATCATAACAGTTGCATAACAATGCGAAGTGACTGCTTATAGGACAGGTAACCATTTATTAGGGCATGACCCTGCACCGGACCTGCTTTTGCAGCACTTGAATTGGTGAAGAGAAAGAACGAACTGTAGGAGGGGCTGTTCTTTCTCTTTTTCTATTGGTTACGAAAAGACTATATGGGAAAGATGGGAAATGGTCAAGAGGACAGAAAAAAACGTGCCGTAAAAAACAGCACGTTAAGATAGACAATATGAAGGAAATGTCGGATTTAATCTGCGGTAAAGCTGCCGTAGGTGGGAACAATAATTCGACGCGTGACATTTAGCAAGTATCGGATCTATTTTTTTTGCAATCTGTTTGCGGCGGCATTGTTTTTCTGTTTTATAGCAATTCTCACGAATGAAACTTTTATGAATGGGAGAGTTGTGAATTCACTTATATCCAGCAATATTTATTTTCCAAGTATATTGGCAGCGCTGTTCCTTGTGTTTTTCCTTCCAGTATCATGTCAGGTGTTTCTTGCGTCAAGGAAACGGGAATATGGTATTATGTTTTCGTTGGGGATGAGTCGAAAAGAAGCTTTTTGGAATATGTTTTTGGAAAATGCGTTGATTGCAATACTGGCACTGGTGGCAGCACTGATGATAGGAACTGTTTTGTCAGTGGTGTTTTTTGCAGTCATTCAATATGGGATTGGTGTTGAGGGGGTACATTGGAGACTTAGCCTCAGACCTTATAAAATAACAATTATACTTTATGCAGTGGTCATCGGTCTTACATTTGTTTTAAATGTAGGGAGTCTATTGCGTGAAAGGATTGGTGTTCTGATAAAGGCACAGTATCATTTAGAAAAAAAGGGGCGGTTTTACCGGATGTTATGCCGGTTACATCCTGTTTACATGAAACGGCATATGGTAGAATGGTCTTTCTTGCGGAGACATAATAAAGAATGGGGGTTCCGGTATTTGTTTGCTGCATTGATTGCAACCTGTTCTGTTATGTTGGTAAGCGTTTGTGTGATGATGTCTCTTGTATTTCAACGGGACGCTGGAAGCTATGCGCCGTATGATATGGTATATTCTGAAATATATGGAATGAACACGGTGCCGGAAGAGTCAATAACAGAAATTTTAAAGGAAAACGAAGTGACAGTCAGGAAAAGTATACAGATTCCATATATAAGAAGCACAAATCTTAATTTTTTCCCTGTTGAGGAAGTAAATCAATATTTCCAGTGTGATTACCAGATTGAAGAAGGACAGTTTTTGAATCTTTTTCAGTATGATTTGCAGGATGGGTATGAGCATGACTTGTCAGAAATTCCGGAAATCACTTGTGGTGAAAAGGAAAAACTCTATTCTGTGGGACACGATGTGCAGATTTTATGGAATCAAAATCCCGCTTTTGCAGACCGGACAGTGATTGTCAGTAATTCAGATTTTGAGAAGATCAAAGAAGATGCAGGATATTGGACTGGTGTGGCACACTTGTTTTTATTTGAACAATGGGAAAATTCTTATGATGGAGTACGTGCTGTGAATGAGTATCTGCGGGATAAAAATCAAGTGGATGAAGCGGAAGCGTATTATTGTCGTGCAACTTCCAAAATTGAAAGTTATTCGGATGCCAGAAAATCTGGGGAATTCCTTATTTTTCTGATGTTTTTTGTAATTGCTCTTATGTTGAGCGCAGATTTTTTACTGATTTATTTCCGCATTCAGGCAGAAGGAGAGGAAAACGCAAGGGCGATCCGCAGCCTGCGGTTAATTGGAATGACGGAGCAGGAAATTGTCAAATGCCTGCGGTATAAGAATACATTGCGTTTTATTCCCCCGATTATTATAGGTACACTCCTTTCATTCCTGCCATCCTATTATTGGAATGAGACATATGGTGTGGGAACAAAGGGGATTTTTGTAGGAATAATATTTGGAATTATAATCACAATAGCGGGTCTGGTATTATTGAACCCCTACACAAAGAATGAGTTTGTCCGCCTGTCTGCCCTGTCCCCGAAACATTAGAAAAGCGTGAAATCTTATCATCATAATAGCATATCGCAAATAGAAAATAAATGTAAAACCAATCTATTAGTGTCATAATCCCCCGAATTATGATAAAATGAAAACATGAGTCGAAAAATTAAATTGTTCGGGAAGAGGGTGAGGATATGGCAATGACTTGGTTAGCAATACATTTGATCGGTGTGGCGATTGCATTTTTATTAATGTTTGTTATTTCAAGAAAAGAAGATACCGATTATAAAAGCTCGCTCCTTATGGCGATCGCTTGTTGTCTGGTGACGTTGGTGGCAAAGTGTTTTTATATTATGGGTGGAAGTTTAGAAACTATGCTTGTGATTGGGAAGATGGAATATCTGGGCAAATGTTTTGCCAATTTCTTTGCACTCCTTTTCATTCTAAAATGGGAAAAGATCAAACTTCCCGATTGGCTGATCAATCTTATGTTTTTGGTCAATCTGGCCTTTTTTATCCTGATCAGTACTATAGGAATGCATCATCTTTATTACCGGGCATACTGGCTTTCTCCGTCTGATATGAATCTGTCTGGTCATATTTTGTCTTCAACGCCGGCCCCTCTTTATTATCTTTACATGATCACACAGGTCGCAGAGATTGCAGGTTATATGATCGTGGTAGGAATTTCTTTCCGGCAGAAACGAAACAGCCCCAATTATTTGAAATATCAGCTTCATGCCTCATTACTCGGTGCAGTGCTGGCGCCATTGATCCTGCTGACGATGTGGCTGCTCGGCGTGATCAAGGGAGATGATCCGACCCCGCTTGGGATACTGCTCGCCAGTGTGTTCATGAGTCTGGCTGTGATCATTTATGGATTATTTGATCCGGTGCAGAATGCAAAAGATACGATCATCCAGAAATTGACAGAAGGTTTGATCGTAGCGGATACAGAACGCAACTTCCTTTATCTGAATCCGGCAGCAGAGACACTCGCTAATCATATCCATAAGAAGCGGGGATACTATACCGACCAGAGCATTTATGATTTTATTAAGCGCAACGGTACTTATTTTGACTGGGATGGCCGGCATTACCGGATTCATGAACAGGAACTAAAAGTCAATGCTGTTGTACAGGGGTACATGCTTTCCGTTGTGGATGTGACGGAGATCATGGAGCAGAACCAGCGCATGAAAGAACTGGTAGAACAGGCGGAATCCGCAAATCGTGCCAAAAGTGCCTTTGTTTCCAATATTTCTCACGAAATCCGTACGCCGATGAATTCTATTGTCGGCATTGCAGAAATTTTACTACGCAGACAGCATGATGAACAGGAAGAAGAATACCTGCAGAACATTCAGGATTCCGGTCAGGCACTGCTTGCGATCATCAATGATGTATTGGATTTTTCCAAGATGGAATCCGGGAAAATGCAGTTGTTTGAAGAGCCATATGATACATTTTCCTTTTATTATGACATGAAGGTCACCTTTGAAAACCGCATCGGCGACCGTCCGGTTACTCTGATCTACGATCTTGACCAGAACCTTCCATGCCGTCTGATCGGAGATGCTGGAAGACTGCGTCAGGTCATTGTAAATCTGGTGGGAAATGCGATCAAATATACAGAAGAAGGTCAGGTGAAGCTGACAGTGCGCTTAGAAGAGCGGGAACAGGCGGATAATGCGGTGCAGCTTTATATTGCAGTTGCGGATACCGGAGTGGGAATCAAAGAAGAAGACCAGCAGGTGTTGTTCGATTCTTTTGAACGGGTAGATGTGAAGAAAAACCGGGAAAAAGAAGGCACCGGACTGGGACTTGCTATTTCCCGTGATCTGGTAAAACGTATGGGAGGCGATATTTCCCTGCATAGTGTATACGGAGAGGGCAGCACCTTTTTCTTTACGATCCGGCAGAGGGTAGAGGACTGGACGCCGATCAGAGAGGCTGAGCCTTCCCGGGAGAAACATAAAAAGAAAGAAACAAAAGAGTGGATGTTTGAAGCACCGGAAGCGAGAGTGCTGTTGGTTGATGATAATGATATGAATCTGGTAGTGGCAAAGGCTTTGCTGGGGCCGCTTAAAATGCAGATCGAAACAGCGCGTAATGGAGCTGAGGCATTGCAAATGGTAAAGCAGCATGCATATGATCTGGTGCTGATGGATCATATGATGCCTGTTATGGATGGAATTGAAGCAACAAAAGAAATCCGGCAGCTTCCGGGAAAAGCATATCAGACTCTGCCAATCATCGCTTTGACGGCAAATGCCATGATGGATGCCAGAAAGGAATTTGAGGAGGCAGGCATGGATGGTTTTGTGGCAAAGCCGATTGAGTTTCCTGCCATTTGCAGGGAGATTTATCATTTTCTGCCCCCAGAGCTGATCCACAAGGTGATGCAGGAAGAAAAAGAATCAGAGGAGACAAAGGGGGGTCGGAAAAAGCAGCTTACGAAAAACGAATGGGTGTCATGTCTGATGCAGATCCGGGAGCAGATGGAACAGTTTGATCTGGAATATGTGGATGAAAAAATGGAAGAATTAAAGCAATATGTGATTCCGGAAGAGTTGAAAGAAGGAATGAAGCTTTTATACGCCTATGTCGCTGATGTGGCGATGGAGGATGTCATGCAGCTATGCGAGAGCATGTGTGACAGACTACAGGCGGGAAGTGAGGACTAATCATATGGAACAAGCGGGATTATCAAAAAGAGATGTGGGAAAAATGCTCATTACACTGGCGATCCCCACGATCTTAGAACAGATTCTCTCGACACTTTTACAATATGTCGATACCGCAATGGTCGGTCATCTGGGGGAGCAGGCGACGGCATCCGTGAGCATTACAACGACGATCACATGGCTCTTTGCCAGTGTGCCGTCTGCGATCGGTGTGGCAGTGCTTGCACTGATCGCAAGGTATTACGGGGCAAGGGAAGAAGAAAAGCGTACACACATGACGATGCTTACCGTATTTTTAGTTGTTGTCAGCGGGATTGTCCTTGGTGCAATCTGTGTGATCTTAAGCCCGGTGATCCCTGCATGGATGGGGGCGGAGCCTGCCATACGCAAACAGGCATCCGTATATTTTGCGATCATCAGTGCACCGATGGTGTTCCGGACGGCGTCAACCGTGTTTGCGGCTGCCATGCGTGCGGTGAAAGATACGAAGACACCGATGGTGATCAGTGTGCTTACGAATGTGTGTAATATTATACTGAATGCGGTATTTATCTATGCCTGTGGTTTCGGTGTTACAGGAGCGGCGATCGCTTCTGCGCTTTCCTATACGTTCGGCGGAAGTGCCATGTATCTTTGTTACCGCAGACATAAAGAGCTTTCCTTTTCTTACGCTTCCTTTGTTGTTGATAAAGGAGAATTAAAAGAATGTTTTCAGATCGCATTGCCGGTGCTGGCGACGAACTGTGCTTCCTGCTTTGGCTATGTCGTATTTGCAAGACTGGTTTCCGGTATGGGAACGACAGTATTTGCGGCTCATTCGATCGCAGTGACGGCAGAGACGATCTTTTATATTCCGGGATATGGGCTTCGTACTGCTACGTCTGCCTTGATCGGCATTTCTCTGGGGGAACACAACCGGGAGAAATATGAGATGGTGACGAAAATGAGTATCGTCGTGACAATGGCGATGATGGTGTTTAACGGTATTTTGCTTTATGTGACGTCTTATCCATTGATGAGACTTTTGACAAGCAGTACGCAGGTGGCAGCGATCGGTGCCTCCATGCTGAAGCTGGTGGCATTTTCAGAACCGTTTTTTGGACTGATGATCATTATGGAAGGAATCTTTTATGGACTGGGAAAGACCCGGTATCCGTTTTTTGTGGAAACGTTCAGTATGTGGGCGGTGCGGATCTTGTTTACCGCACTCTGTGTCAAGGTATGGAAGCTTTCCCTTACGGCGGTCTGGTGTTGTATGATCGCAGACAATATCTGCAAGGCAGTGCTGCTTCTTTTGCCGAATCTGTCGGAGAAAAAACGCCGTCAGTTGTTCCACAATTAAGTGGAAAATGAACGGATTGCAATCTGCATTAAAATGAGTGATACTATAGGAAAGAAGATGAGAACGTGAGAGAACATGCAATACAAAAGAAAGGGAAGTCCAAAAGCTATGCGATGGATCTGACCACAGGTTCCATCTGGACGAAAATGCTGTTATTTGCCCTTCCATTGATGTGTTCGAGTATGCTGCAGCTTCTGTTTAATGCAGCAGATATCGTCGTTGTCGGAAGATTTGTCGGAGACAATTCGCTGGCTGCGGTAGGCTCCAATACTGCACTGATCAATCTGCTGACGAACCTGTTTATCGGGCTTTCCGTTGGTGTGAATGTGTTATGTGCAAGGTATTACGGGGCAAAGAAGGAGCAGGAGCTATCCGATACCGTACACACGGCGGTATTTGTCAGTATCATCAGTGGATTATTTTTAAATGTATTCGGTGTTGTATTTGCCAGACGGATCCTGGTTTTAATGAGTACCCCGGCAGAGGTGTTAGATCTTGCCACCTTATATTTAAGGATCTACTTTTTCGGTATGACGGGTATGATGGTGTATAACTTCGGAAGTGCAGTGCTGCGGGCATTGGGAGATACGAAACGTCCGCTTTACTATCTGTTTTTTTCCGGCATTGTCAATGTTATTTTAAACCTGTTGTTCGTGCTGGTATTCCAGATGGATGTGGCAGGGGTTGCGCTGGCGACGGTAGTGTCGCAGTGTATCTCGGCAGCACTGGTGATCCGGTGTCTGATACGGGAAAAGGGTGCCGTTCATTTGAACTTAAAAAAGATCCGTATGCACCAAACGATATTTGTCCGTATCATGCAGATCGGTATTCCGGCGGGAATACAGGGCATTGTGTTTGCACTATCCAATGTCGTGATCCAAAGCTCGGTCAATTCCTTTGGTGCAGTGATCATGGCGGGCAATTCCGCAGCGGCCAATATTGAAGGCTTTGTCTATATGGCTATGAATGCATTTTATCAGAGTGCGCTGACATTTGTCGGACAGAACATGGGAGCGGGACAGAGAAAACGGGTGATCCGGATCCTCTTTACCGCGCAGGCACTGGTGATCCTGACCGGGTTGCTGCTTGGCAATGGGGCGCATCTGTTTGGAAGAAGCCTGCTCCGGATCTATTCGTCCAGCCCGGCAGTTATTGATGCCGGAATGCAGCGGCTTCGGGTGATCTGTGTGACTTACGCCCTTTGTGGTATGATGGATGTGATGGTAGGTGTGCTTCGTGGACTTGGATATGCAGTACTTCCGATGATCGTATCACTGATCGGAGCCTGTGGACTTCGACTGTTGTTGATCTTTACAATCTTCCGGCTTCCGGAGTTTCATACAATGTTTGTACTGTACCTTTCCTACCCGATCACCTGGATCATTACATTTTTTGTACATGTCATTTGTTTTCTCATCATTGCAAGAAAAGAACACATACTATAAGAAAAAAGAAAAGAGGAATCATCATGGAATTATTACGTTTGAAACCGGTATTTAAAGATACGATCTGGGGCGGCAGTGCGCTGCATGAATTTGGATATGAAGAGGCATCTGCTGAGGCAGGCGAGTGCTGGGGGATCAGTGCGCATCCCAATGGTGATTGTGAAATTTTAAATGGGGAAGCCAAAGGAATGACACTTTCTAAAGTGTATCAGGAGCACCGGGACTGGTTTGGCAATATAGATGAGGATGTTTTCCCGCTGCTCATCAAGATCATTGGTGCCAAAGAGGACTTAAGCATTCAAGTGCATCCGGACGATGCTTACGCAGCCGCACATGAAAATGGTGCGCTTGGAAAAACAGAATGTTGGTATATCTTAGACTGTAAAAAAGATGCGACGATCATCATCGGGCATCATGCAAAAGATAAAGAGGAATTAAAAGAGATGATCCTTTCCGGACGCTATCAGGAGCTGATCCGTGAGATTCCGATCAAGCCGGGTGACTTTTTCTTCATCAAGCCGGGCTGCCTGCATGCGATCAAAGGTGGTACCTTGTTACTGGAAACACAGCAGTCAAGTGACGTTACCTACCGGGTATATGATTATGACCGCATGACGAACGGAAAGAAACGTCCGCTTCACGTTCAGGAAAGTATTGACGTATTAACAGCACCGTTTGTTCCGGATCAGAGTAAGCCGGAGCAGATGGCACTGACCGGAGCGACAATTACAACGTATGCATCCTGTCCGTATTTTACCGTACAAAAATGGGAAGTAGAAAACGAGTATTCCTTTGTGAATGACAAACCGTTCCTCAATGTATCTATCATTGAAGGTGCGGGTACGATAAATGGCGAGACAGTGAAAAAGGGAGATCATTTGATTTTGACGGCAGAGTGCAGAAATGCAGTGATGAAGGGGGCAATGAAAATGATGGTATCTTTCTTATAATAATAAGGCACAAAAAAGGATGGAGGTATGATTAACATGAGAAGAGGTATTGGAGCATCAGAAGGAATTGGAATTGGACAGGTAGTGATCATTGAGGAGCAGGAAGTGAAAGTCGAAAGACGCACGATTTCCGATGCGGATGCAGAGATCGCACGTCTGAATGAGGCAATGGATCACTTTGAGGAAGTGACCAATCAGATGGCAGATAAAATGGCAGAGACTGTAGGAGAACAGGATGCGGATATTTTGCGCGGACATGTTATTTTGCTTCGTGATCCGATGGTAGGCGATCAGGTAAATGCCATGATCCGTGGAGAAATGGTAAATGCAGAGGTAGCACTGGATCAGTCTCTCGATCAGATGGCAGAGATGTTCCGTTCTATCCCGGATGAGCTGATCCAGCAGCGTGCAACGGATCTGATGGACATCAAATCCCGGATGTTAAAGATCTTAAATGGTATTGAAGAGGTAGATATTTCTGCGGTTCCGGAGGGAACAGTTCTTGTAGCAAAGGATCTGACCCCATCCATGACAGCGGGCATTGATCCAAAAAATATTGCCGGTATTTTAACCGAGGTAGGAGGACGTACCTCTCATTCTGCGATCTTAGCAAGAGCGATGGAGATCCCTGCGGTACTCAGTATTGAGCGGATCTGTCAGGAAGTGATCAATGGAGATACCGTCGTATTAGACGGAACGACCGGAGAGGTATATGTCAATCCGGAGGAAGAGATCGTTGCTTCCTATGAGCAGAAAAAGAAAGCATTTGCAGAAGAAAAAGCATTGTTGCAGCAGTACAAGGGACAGCCAAGCAAGACGAAGGACGGCAAACAGGTAGAGTTGGTGTGTAACATTGGAAAACCGGAGGATGCCGATAAGGTCGTAGAGTGTGACGGAGAAGGAGTAGGATTATTCCGTACAGAGTTCTTATTTATGGATCGCGACAGCGTGCCAACCGAAGAGGAACAGTTTGAAGCGTATAAGACCGTAGCAGAAAAGTTAGCCGGAAAACCGGTGATCATCCGTACATTAGATATCGGTGGTGATAAGGCGATCGACTACTTAGGTTTAGAGCAGGAGGAGAACCCATTCTTAGGTTTCCGTGCCATCCGTTTCTGTCTGCAGCGTCCGGACATTTACCGGGTGCAGTTACGTGCACTGCTTCGTGCCAGTGCATATGGTCAGATCAAGATCATGGTGCCGCTGGTGACCGGAGTAGAGGAGCTTCGTCAGGTGAAAGCACTGATCAAGGAGATCATGGAAGAGTTAGACAAGGAGCAGATCGCATACAACAAGGAGATTCAGGTTGGTGTCATGATGGAGACTCCGGCAGCCGCAGTCGTGGCGGATCTGTTAGCAAAAGAAGCAGATTTCTTCAGTATCGGAACCAACGATCTGACCGGCTATACCATGGCAGTAGACCGTGGAAATGCCAAGGTGGCATACCTTTATTCAGCATATAATCCGGCAGTGCTTCGTTCCATCAAGCGCATCATTGAATGTGGAAAGAAGGAAGGCATTTTCGTTGGTATGTGCGGAGAGGCAGCCGCAGATCACAAGCTGATCCCGCTGTTGCTTGCGTTTGGTTTAGATGAGTTCAGTGTGAGCGCAACCAGCGTATTAAAGACGAGAAAAGCGATCGCAGATTGTGATGAGGCATCGGCAAAAGAGCTGGCAGACCGCGTGATGCAGGCAGCAACCGAGAAAGAGGTACTGGATCTGCTTGGATAGTGGGAGATCTGTCCGGTGGATAGAAGTTGATACAAAGACACATCGTTGCTATACGGTGTGTCTTTTTTGTGGTAGAATAAAAAGAAGAATGTGCAAAAGGGGACAGGATCATGCGAAACAAACCGGAACTCATCAAACGATACAGCGTATTTTTATTTGGAATTTTCTGCAATGCTCTCGGTGTGGCATTGATCACAAAATCTGCCCTTGGAACAGGACCGACGACCGTGATCCCCTATGTGGCAAGTCTCGGACTCCCACTTTCCTTTGGTACGTTTACGTTTCTCTTTAATGTGTTGTTATTGCTGCTGCAGGCACTGTTGCTGCGCAGAGATTTTAAACTTTACCAGCTTTTACAGATTCCGGTCAGCTTTTTGTTTGCCTTTTTTATTGATGTGGCAATGGCAATGTTTTCGGGACTTCATGCCCAAAACTATATGATCGCTCTGCTTTTTGTATTGCTTGGTTGTGTATTCCGTGCCTTTGGAGTGAGCTGCCAGGTGGTGGCGGATGTTGTTATGCTGTCTTCGGAAGCACTGGTAAAAGCGGTATCTATATTAACGCGAAAAGAATTCAGTGTATTAAAGCTGATCAATGATACTTTGATGACTCTGACCGGTGTGGCACTTTCGTATGTGCTACTCGGACATTTAGAGGGAGCGAGGGAAGCAACGATCATTACCTCATTTTTGGTCGGACCGATCTCCCATTTCTTTACCAATCACCTTGGATTTACAAACCACTATTTTGAACATGAGGGAAATCTGGTTTATGAGGCGAAACTGAAATTAGAAGAGGGAAAGCGTCTGGTGGTAACGATCACGTCGGAAGCCGGAAGCGGAGGGCGTATCATCGCCAGAATTTTAGGAAATCTGCTTGGAATTCCGGTTTATGATAAAGAGCTGGTCGAGCTTGTGGCAAAAGAAGGACATTTTACGACCGACTATGTGCGCCGGCATAATGAGCGGTTGTATGCCAACGTGGTCGAAGCCTTTTTCATGGAAAACTATGCACTGGTAAATGAAGATTTAGAAAGCTACCGTTATTTGTATCAGGCGCAGCAGCGGGTCATTGAACGATTGGCAGCGACGAAGGACTGCATTATCGTGGGACATTGTTCCCATTATATTTTACGGGATCTGCCGGGAGCGTTGCATATTCATATCTGTGCGGATATGGCACACCGCATTTCCTATATGGAGGACAAATATCATGTCAATGCAAGAAAGGCTTTGGAAATGATAAAGACACAGGATTCCGAAGTTTATCAGTATTACATGCATTTTACCGGAGAGGACTGGAAAGAAGCCGCCAGATACCATATGACGATGGATTCCGCCTTATTTGGGTATGAACAGACAGCAGAGATGGTCGAGCAGATCGTCAAAAAGAATTATATGGATATGCCGAAGGCGACATTGCGGGAGGTCATCCGCAAATATCATTTGGAGAAGAAATAAACAAAGCGGTGGTTTTCTCACATTAGGAAGGAAAAATGCCGATATAATAGTAATGGGTATTACCCCATTTGCTTTGCACAACAGGTATGATAGGAGCATTGAGTATGAAAAAATGGTGGAACAAATATAGAAAAAAAGCAGGAGTCTTTCTCCTCACAGCGGGACTTTTGGGAATTGCCGGGGCGGCTGTTGCACTGGGAAGTGCAGACGATACGGTAGCGCAGGTAACGAGCGGAACCGGAAGCAGTGCAGTGACGACCAATTATGATTCCTTAGCCGGGGCAGTAGGGGCGGCAGAGCAGGGAGATACGATCACGCTGTTAAAAAGTACCTCTGTGACAGAAGATATGAAGGTAAACGCGCCGATCGTGGTGTCATCTGCAGTGACGCTGACCGACAGTGGTGCACATACCATGTCTTACGGGGACGGTCTGACAAGTGCGATGTTTCAGGTGAAGGGTGGAAGCCTTACCTTAGCGGGAAACCTCACGTTAACAGGAGCATTGCCGGAAGCTAAGGTGGCAGACAGTCTGATCAGTACCGAAAAGGGAACGGCACTTACGTTAAATAATGGTGTGACCTTGAAGAATCACACCTGTACTTCTTCCAGTAAGGGCGGAGCGGTAACGGTAGCTGCCGGTGCCACTTTAACGATCAACGGAGCCAGCATAACAGGAAACCGGACAGCCGGAAGTGGTGGTGCGATCTACGCCACTGGAAATCATACAGGTTATGCAACAGTTCACTTTACAGCGGGTGAGATTTCTGATAACACCGCAGTGATGAGTGGTGGTGCCGTGGTACTGAATCAGGGCGCAAAGATGGATATGGGAGCAGATGGTGCTTCGGATGAGGCTGCAAAGATAACCGGAAATACACAGGAGAGTACCCTTTCTACCTCCGGTGGAGGAGCGGTTGTGCTCGCACAAGGAGCAGGTTTTACGATGTATTCCGGAACGATCGCAAAGAATCAGGGTGCTTCCAACGGAACGATCTGGCTTTCCGGCAGCTCCGCAACAGCAGTGCTTTCCGGTACGATCAAAGAAAACCGTGCGAAAACGGGTGGTGCCGTTTTTATGGCAGCAAGCACGAATGTAACACTTGCCGGTGCTACCGTTACCAATAATGCGGTAACCGGAACTACCAGTGCATCAGCAGGTGGTGTTCTGGTCAGTCAGAATGCCAATCTGACGCTTTCTAAAACGACAGTGGTTACCGATAATACGAGAGCAAAGTCTACATCAGAGCAGCAGCTTGCCGCAGATCCGCTCAGCAACATTTTCTTAAATGGAACGAATATGACGATGGTCACCGATGCCTCCTTTGATGGAACAGTCGGCGTAACAACATTAAATGATGGATTATATGACATTTCCAAAGGCTATGGCAAAGACAGTGATGTGACGAAGCATTTTATTCCGGACACAAAAACGTTAGATGCCGGGGTAAAGGACGATGGTACGGTATATCTTGGCTATCTGGTGGAGTATTATCCGTATGATACGAGTGACAGTACCTTTACCGGAGCAGACAGTGTCAGCCTCAGCGTGGGCGGAACAAAACTCGATAAAGTATCTTATGTTTTGCAGACGAACCAGTTGAAGAAAAATATGACGCCGGCGATTCCGGATGTAGATTGTGACACCTATTTCCAGGATACGGAAAGCTCCCTTGGATGGTATGCGTATGGGCTCAATGCATCCGGTATGGGGCAGGAGATCAAGCGCATCAAGGATGCTACAAAATTATCCGACCTTAAGACGACAGGTGCCTTAAAGCTTTATCCAGACTGGATCAAGCTGGTGGCAACGATTGAGAATAACGGAACCGTCTACGGAAAGTATGCATCTGTAACAAAGGCGTTTGGTGATACGAATACCTTAAAGGAAGGTTATGAGGTTGTGTTGCATGCGGACAGCGAGATCACGGCAGCCATCCGTGTGATCAGTTCGGTAACGCTTCGAAGTGAGGCAGGAAAAGCTTACAAGATCACCCGTGTGGGACAGAGCGCGATCTTTTCCGTGGAAGATGCGTCCACTTCCTCTCAGACCAAAAAGGGAGTGCTTCATATTGACAATGTAAAACTTTGCGGCGGCAGCAATAAGGCATACAGTATCATTATGGTCAAAGGTGGTACCGTTACCCTGTCCGGCAAAGATTCGGAAATATACGGTATGGACTTTGGAAGCACAACGCCAAATGCTTCCCGGAACGGATTTGGTGCGGTCTATGTAGAATCCGGTCTGTTTACGATGGAGGCAGGTTCCATTCACGACAATAAAATGAATGGCCGCGGCGGTGGTGTCTATGTTGCCAAAGCGGGTGTCTTCCGTATGAAGGGCGGAACGATCACGAAAAATGAAAGTACCGCAGGTTCCGGTGTCTGTGTGATCGACGGAACGTTTAGTATGACAGGCGGAACGATCACTGCAAATGAAGCAAAAAATTCCGGTCAGACAAAGGGTATCGGAATCTATACGAATACAACGATCGAATACGGAGGCAGTGCTTCGGTTACCGGAAACAGTGACAGTGCCGGAGCCAACAACATTTACCTGGAAAATACGAAGGATAAAGATGTGCAGCTTCGGATCACTTCCGCCCTGGAGGACAGCAGTGTGTCCGGTATCACGATGGCACTTCCGGCAAACTGCAACGTAACAAAGGATCTGGGCAAGCAGGGAAATGTGGAAAACTTTACCTCCGACAGCAGCAACTATGCGATCGGATATGAAGATGGTGAGGTTTATTTAGGCTTCGGTGTTACCTATTATACAAATGGGGGATATTTTGAAGAGGACGAAGCAGTAGCTACAGACCAGCGGCAGACTTCAAAAACGATCGTCGTACGTCCAAACCAGACACCGGTGCTTCCAAAAGTATTCCACGAGAGCAAGGGATTTGAGAACTGGACATATGAGCAGGCGGGAAATACGATCCTCTTTGATGAGAATACAACGGTGCAGATGTCGATCACAGCAGTCAGTGCCAACTGGGGAACCACCAACGTGACTGTAAGCGGTACGAAGGATGGAACAAATTACACGCATTCGTATGTATCTTTGCGGGATGCTGTTGCAGACAGCCGCAGTGGTGATACGATCAATGTTGTAACAAATAATTTAGCAGCAAGCAGTGGAATGGTGATCCGTCATTCTGTAACGATCACAGGAGATACGCTGATCAAGACAGATGATGGAATCTTATTTACCGTAGAAGATACGGAAAAAGAAGACATCCGGGTACAGCTTTCACTGACATTAGATGGAAATCAAACATCCGGCAGCGTGTTGAAGGTAGTATCCGGTGAGGTAGATCTTTCCGGTACCGTGATTGAAAATGTCGCGGCAGCAGATGCGCAGGATAAGGCATACGGACAGGGTGCCTTGTATGTAGCAGGCGGCGAAGTCAATATGCGCTCCGGAAGCAAGGTACAGAATAATAAAACCTTTGGACAGGGAGCCGGTATTTATATCGAGAGTGGTTCCTTTGTTCTTCATACATCAGCAGAGATCACGGGAAATGAAGCAACCTTAGAGGGTGGCGGAATCTATGTAGGAAAAGAAGGAACGCTGCTGCTTCGTGGTGGTACGATCAGCGGGAATAAAAGCGGAACAGCCTTAAGCGCACCGCGTGGTTCCGGTATCTTTTCAGCAGGAACACTGCATCTTGGAGATACGTCTTCGACCGCTGAGATTACGGTAAAAGATAATCCTTCTGCAGCAGCAGGACAGAATAACCTTGCCCTTGCAGATGGCTGTAAGATGACATTTGACGGAGCGTTGTCTGCGGATAGCCGGATCGGAGTCAGCGTGGAAAATCCATCACAGGATTATCTGACCAGTGGCTTTGCACAAAAAGCAACGATCGGAACAAGCGAGCAGAAAGGAACGATCCAGTCGGATGATACGAGTCTTACACTAGCGTATGATACGACGGCAAAAGAGTTATACATAGGTTATCAGGTAACATACGAGCTTGGTGCAAGTGTAGCAGATGGTGCCTATTTTACAGACGAAGAAAGTCTTCCTGTAGAAGATCGGAACGAAAGCCGTCTGGCAGTCATTCGTGCCAATACCCATCCAAAGCTTCCGGATGCCAGAAACGGCAGACAGGCACTTGGCGGCTGGTATCAGGAGGATGATACTGAGATCACCAAAGACAGCTATATTACCGGGGATATGACATTAAAAGCAAAATGGGTAGGCGCACAATGCCGGATCGGTGAGGTGTATTATGCGACGCTTTCCGAAGCGGTAGCAGTTGCCAACCAGAAGACGTCCGAGACGGTGATCGAACTGTTAAGCCAGGCCGTTATTACAGAGCCGCTTCTGATCACGGCAAATGTCAAGTTGACGTCAGAGATCGTTACAGATCCGGATGCTGCAACACGATATGGCATTGCCAGAGCCGGTGCAGTGACGATGATCCGGGTGAGCTCCAAAGGAAAATGTACATTAGAAAACATCAGTTTAAATGGTAACAGTCAGAGCTTTAATCTAGTGTATGTCGATGGCGGTGTACTGACGATCGGCAAGGATGCAAGACTGACCGGATGTAACAATGAAGTACGAAATGAAAGTATATTAGAGAGCAGCGGACCGGGTACGGTTTATGTGGCAAATGGCGGACGCATGGTGATGACTGCCGGAGAGATCACGGCAAATCATTCCGCATGGGGAGCAGCTGTTTATGTGAGTGACGGTAAGTTGAACATCAGCGGCGGAAGCATTACGAAAAACCAGTGTGCGAGCAGCGCCGGTTTATATTCCGGTATCTATCTTGGCGCAAACCAGATGAGCATTTCAGGAAATCCGGTGATCGCAGATAACACGCTGGCAAATGGAACAGAGCAAAATGTGTACTTTACCGGTACCGAGGGTGTGATCGAGATCACCGATACCGTGACAGAAGGTGCAAGGATCGGTGTGACCTCCTCCGTTGGACCAACAGGCATCGAGGTGTCCGGACTGATCGCCGTGACAAAAACGATCAATTCCAAATATCTGGCAGATTACCCGCGGGATGCCATTTTCTCAGACGATGCGCGGTACGAAGCAGTTGTAAATGAGGACATCAGTCAGGTCTGCCTGCGAAAAGGACACACGGTTACATTTGAAGTAGAGCCGGGACAGACGCTGATCGGAAACAAGACAAAGGATGTCGTAGACGGAGAAATGATCGGAACGCTGCCGAGTGCCAGCTATGGAAGCCTCTATTTTGACGGCTGGTATACAAAAGCAGGGGAAAAGCTGACCGAGAGTACGGTTATCACAGAAAGCATGACAGTAACTCCATTATTTACCGAAGGACTTTGTGCCACTCCTGTGGCAACACCAGCCGGAGGAAAGCATTGTGTGGATGAAACCAACGATACGTTGCAGGTAACACTTTCTACGGCAACAGAGGGCGCAGACATTTACTATACGCTCGATGGCAGCCAGCCGGAGGAAATGGTAACCGTGGGTGGTGCCACAATGAAATATGGCGATGCACCGATCTCGCTGGCAGAGGATGCAGTGCTTCGTGCGATCGCAGTGAAGAAAAATTACAGTACAAGCGGAGAATGTAAGGAAGAATACTATATCTGCTATGTAAAGAGTATTAAGATCACGACGGCACCGGATACGGTGTTCCGTGGTTACGATGCTGAATTTGCCGCACGGGTTACGGTAGGAAATCAATCTACCACCAAAGATGTGACATGGAGCATCGTGGGAGACTATGAAGATGGTACGGTGATCGATCCGCTGACAGGTGTGTTAAGTGTGGATAGCAAAGAGGTTGCAGAGGAAGTGACCGTTGTGGCACATTCGGAAGATCCGGATAAGACCGCACAGGTGACTGTTCCGATCAAAGACCAGTACCGGGTGATCTATGATAAAAATACCCCGGCACAGGGCATTGTGACGGGATCTGTAACAGATAGTGACAGTCCATACTTAAGCGGCAGCACCGTTACGGTACTTGCCAATGGGCAGAGTACGGAAAGCAATCGCGGATTTGCCTGCAGCGGCTACACGTTTAGCGGCTGGAACACAAAGGCAGACGGAAGCGGAACCGCATATCAGCCGGGCGATACCTTTGAGATTCTGGAGGATACGACGCTTTATGCACAGTGGCAGGTAGTGATCAGTATTTCCTCATTCAGTATTTCTCCAAAGAGTCAGACGGTGAAGCAGGGCGAAGAATTTACCTTCCATGCACAGGTGCGTGGAACCGGAAATCTGACAGGAGAAGCGACATGGGAATTGATCGGAAATGAGTCCGAGTATACGACGATTGATGAAACGGGAACGATCCATGTAGATAAAGAAGAATCTGCGAAAACCATTACAGTACGGGCAACCTCCAAGGATATTACCTCCTACTGGGCGGAAGCGACCGTTACAGTGGCACTGCTGACCAGATACCAGCTTCGTTACAATGCAGCCGGAGGCCGCGGAGATATGACGAGCGAGGAGAATACGTATATCAGTGGAACAGAGATCACGGTGGCAGATTGCAGCTTTGTCCGGGAAGGTTATGATTTTGTCTGCTGGAATACCGCAGTAAATGGAAATGGTGCGGAAGTAAAACCGGGCGATACCTACGTGATGAATCAGGATGTTACGATGTATGCCCAGTGGAACCGCAAATCCGATTATGTGCCGGACGATGATCCGAAAGAGGATGATACGACAGAAGAAACGCCGCATGTAAAAACGGATAAAGAATATGCGGAAGAAACGATCGCACTGATCGATGCGATCGGTGATGTGACAAAGGATTCCAAGGCAGCGATTGATGCGGCAAGAGCTTCTTATAATGCATTGACCGATACACAAAAGGCATTGGTAGGTGATACCGAATACCAGAAGTTACTGCTGCGGGAACGGCTTTATTATGAGTTGTTATATGGGAAAACCACAGAGACAGGACAGACGATCACACCGGAGAAGAAAACAACTTCTATAGTGGCGGTGAAACGGTATATAAAACCGGTTGCCAAAGGAAAGAAATTTAAAGCCGGAGCTTACCAGTATAAGGTGACAAGATCATCCTTAAAAAATGGAACGGTTACGGTGGTAAGACCATTAAGCAAAAAGATCAAAAAGGCGACGATCCCGGCAAAGGTTACCTACAATCAGGTTACCTACAAGGTTACAGCCGTATCAAAGCAGGCATTTAAAGGCTGTAAGAAGCTGAAAAAAGTAACCATTGGAAAGAATGTAACGACCTTAGGTTCCCGCCTGTTTTATAAGACAGGAAAGGTGGAAGCCGTCGTATTAAAAACAAGAAAACTGAAAAAGATCGCAAAGAATTCCATGAAGGATCTGAGTGACCAGGCATACATCAAGATGCCGGATAAGAAGTACCGAAAGTACGAAAAACTGTTGGAAAAGAGCCGTATCAGAAGTGATATCCGCTTAAAGACATGGTAGTAAAAAAGGGTGCCGCACAAACGTGTGGCACCCTTTTTAAATCTTATTTATGCTTCTTCAGCTTCTTTTTGATCTCATCCTTTGCGTGTTCCGCCTTTTTCTTTTTGGCATCTGCTTTGCGGTCAGTATGGGAAGCAGTTTCTTTCTCTTTATGCTCCTCTTTTTTCTTGGAAGCTTCTACCGCAGCTTCCTTCATCTGATCCCGGTATTTTTTTCCGATATTTTTTACCGGCTTCACGTAAAGGTTATCATAATACTGGATCAATGCAATATCTTCCTCTTTTGAGGACTCACGCATGATGTGCTTCTGCTCATGGAAATCGAATGTATCATCGGTATTGAGCTTCTGCATCATATGCAGCGTTACATTGAAGCAGTGGGAGGAAATACGGTCAAAGGCGGTAACCAGCTCGATCAGGGAGATTCCGGCTGCCGTGCTGCATTCGCCGAGTGTCAGACGGGCAATGTGGTGTTCCTTTAACATATCCTTTAATGCATCGACGGTCTGGTAGAGTGGTTCCACCTTGATCGCACTTGACATATCATCCTTTGCAAATGCTTCAAGGGACGCTTCCAAAGTCTGTTCAGATGCTTTGATCAGATAGGTAAGCTCCTCTTTTCCGGCATCCGTAAAGACAATGCCCTGTTCTTTATTAAAGACAACGACATTGGCGATCTTGATACAGTAATCACCCATACGCTCAAAGTCGCTGACACTGTTTAACAGTTTTCCGGCTTCCTTGCGGTCCGTGCGGTTTAAGGAATGTCCGGTCATCTTTACCAGATAGTCACTTAAAGCGGTTTCCGATTTATCAAGGAACTGCTCATTTTCTTCCATGGTTGCATACTTTTTATCGTCCCAGCCATTGGTCAGCAGATCTACAGCGATCGCAAAATTTTCTTTTACGGTATCAGACATCGTTCCGATCACCTTGTTACACTGCTCTAAAGCGAAGCTTGGCTTGGATAAGAAGATCTCGTCTAACAGGGCAAGCTCCTTGTCGATCTTGCTGTCCTGATCGCCACGGATCAGCAGTCCGGTGAAATCGGCGATCTGCTTTACAAATGGAAGCAGGATCAGGGAAGTGATAACGTTGAATGCCAGATGCATATCGGCGATGTTACCTTTTGTCATAACATGATCCCAGAATGGGAAATGAACGATCGCCTGCAAGGCATACATGACGGACATGATGATCGCTGCACCGAAAAC
The DNA here is from genome assembly GCA_050874905.1 of Lachnospiraceae bacterium. Classification (GTDB taxonomy): domain Bacteria; phylum Bacillota; class Clostridia; order Lachnospirales; family Lachnospiraceae; genus NC2004. Next base: position 47,281 of record JBNMLP010000009.1, on the reverse strand, counting down.
GTTAAAGCAGACATGGGAGGCTGCCAGACGTTTGGCTTTCTTTCCGGTTCCGAGACTTCCTAATACAACAGTGATACATTTTCCTACGTTCTGTCCAACGATGATCGGAAGACAGGTGGCAAAGGTAATGCTTCCCGTAGAAAATGCAAGTGCCTGTAAAATACCAACGGATGCAGAGGAACTTTGCAGCATCATTGTGACAACCATACCGATCAGAAATCCGAGCAGTGGGTTGGAGAATTTTAAAAACAGGTTTTGAAATTCAGCGGACTCACTGAGTGGAGAAAGTGCAGTCTCCATGGTGTTCATTCCGATGAATAATATACCAAATCCCATGATGATCCCGGCAATGTCGCGGGAACGTTTGTGTTTGCTGATCAAAAGAATAAAGGCAGCGGCACAGACGAGAAGCGGGGCAATGTTGCTCGGTTTTACAAGCTGAAGTGCGAGGCTGTCCCCATTTCCACCACTGAATCGAAGAATCTGGGCGGTTACAGTACTACCGATGTTGGCTCCGAATACAACCGGAATGGCTTGTACCAGTTTCATGATCCCGGCATTTACAAAACCGAGTGCCATAACGGTGGTGGCGGCGGAACTTTGTATGATCGCAGTCACACCAATACCGAGCGCAAATCCCTTGATGCGGTTGCTGGTAAGCTTTGCTAAAAGCCGCTCCAGCCCGGCACCGGCGACACGCTCCAAATTTTCTCCCATAAGACTCATTCCAAACAGGAAGAGACCTACACCACCTAGCATCTGAATGATGTTGAAAATATCCATGCTATCCTCCGTATTGTGTTTACATGTAGTTTACCTTGTTTACATAAAAATTACATACAGTCCCATTTTAAAGGTTTGCGGTTTGTTTTTCAATCTTTTTTTCATCTTTCCCGGTTTTGATATGGTAAAGCTTTCCGATTTTTGCTAGTATGTGCAAAAAACTGCAAAAAATCTATGTGCACGGTTTACAAAAACAAAGCATCTTATTATAATAGTAGCGATGCATGCAAGAATTTGCCTGCAGGATGCAATGAGGTGCGCAGTATCGCTGATGAATGCGCTTTTCCTGTCAGTTTAGGAGGACAAACATGGATAAAATTAAGATGACGACACCGTTAGTGGAGATGGATGGAGATGAGATGACACGAATTCTCTGGAAGTTTATTAAGGACGACTTAATTCTCCCATTTGTGGATTTAAAGACAGAATATTATGATCTCGGTTTGGAATACCGGAACGAAACAAACGATCAGGTTACGGTTGACAGTGCCAACGCAACCAAGAAATATGGTGTAGCAGTAAAATGTGCTACGATCACGCCAAACGCTGCCCGTATGACCGAATATAACTTAAAGGAAATGTGGAAGAGCCCGAACGGAACGATCCGTGCAATGTTAGATGGAACCGTATTTCGTGCACCGATCATTGTAAAAGGAATTGAGCCTTGTGTAAAGAACTGGGAAAAACCGATCACCTTGGCACGTCATGCGTATGGTGATGTATATAAAAATGCAGAGATGAAGATTCCGGGACCGGGAAAGGCAGAGCTTGTCTTTACGGCAGAGGATGGAACAGAGACAAGAGAGCTGATCCATAACTTTGATGCACCGGGTATCATCCAGGGTATCCATAACACAGAGAAATCAATCCGAAGCTTTGCAAAGGCCTGCTTTAACTATGCGTTAGATACCAAGCAGGATTTATGGTTTGCAACGAAGGATACCATTTCCAAAAAGTACGATCATACCTTTAAAGATATTATGCAGGAAGTATACGATGCAGAATATGATGAGAAATTCAAGGCAGCAGGTATTGAATATTTCTATACTTTGATTGATGATGCGGTAGCGCGTGTCATGAAAGCAAAGGGTGGCTTTATCTGGGCATGCAAGAACTATGACGGTGATGTCATGAGTGATATGGTATCTTCTGCGTTTGGTTCTCTTGCTATGATGACTTCTGTACTGGTAACACCGGACGGAAAATATGAGTATGAGGCAGCACACGGAACAGTAATGCGCCACTACTACAAGCACTTAAAGGGGGAGGAGACCTCTACGAACTCCGTAGCAACGATCTTTGCATGGACCGGAGCACTTAGAAAACGTGGAGAGATGGATAACCTTCCTGATCTGATGGCATTTGCTGACAAATTAGAGGCAGCTACCTTAAAGACAATCGAAGATGGCAAGATGACCAAAGACCTTGCGCTGATCACTTCCTTAAAGGATGTTACCGTGTTAAACAGCGAGGACTTTATCAAAGCGATCCGCAAGACCTTAGAAGAGATGTTATAATACTCATTCTGGCATATATAGTGTACATAAAAACCTCCGCTGGTTCCTTTTTTGAAATCGGTCGGAGGGTTTATTTTATAAAAATAAAAAATGTGTGATAAATAAAGGTTATCCTGCATTAGATTAACAGATACATAAACAACCCTATATAAAAAGGAGGAGATATTATGAAACTGAAACAAAGGGGAATAAGTATCAGAACGATATTTTGTATGATGGTGGTCATGCTGCTTATGGCATGTACCGTCGTGGTGAAGAAGGAAACCATTTCTTCTGTAGCAGCCGGAAAGTCTTTCACTTATGGTGGAAAGAATCTTTCTAAATTTAAAGGGGAAAAGACATTTGTATTGCAGAAAAATGTAAGTCGTAAAGAGAAGCAGGCTTTTGTAAAGGCTTACCGTAAAAATGCAGCAAAGTTTGCAAAGGTAACAGCTGTGGAGTTTAGTGGAAAACTCACCAAGATGGATGACGATATGCTTGTTTTCTTCCCTAATATGAAAAAGATCGTGTTAGGAGCAAAGATCGCAGATGTGCCGGAAGAGAAGTGGAACCACTATTATGATGGGGTACAAAGCAAATACAGCCAGTTTGCTTCCTTCCAGGTAAACAAGAAAAATCAGGATTATCAGGCAAAAGATGGCGTGTTATACAACAAGCGTATGACGAAGCTTGTTCGCATTCCGGATCAGTACAGTAAAAAGAATCTGATCTTTCCGGATTCCGTAACAGGAATGGTGAATGATGCTGCGGTTCCAGAAAGCAGTGCGATCACGACATTGACGATCGGTACTTCCTTTGAAGGTTCGCTGAAAGTGCTTAACACGATGGAGAACCTTACTGCGATCAATGTCAGTGGTTCCAACACAGAATATGCCAGCGAGGGCGGTGTGCTTTATAATGCAGCTAAAACAAAGATGATCTGTTGGCCAAAAGCAAGCAGGGCAGAGAGCGTTGCATTTCCGTCTACGTTAAAATCATTAAATGTAGATATGATTCCGGAAACAACGGTGACGTTGAAGATTTCCAAGGATACGACCAATGTATATTCCGATAACAAGGACATCGGAAGCCACTATCCGCTGAATGTGTTAAAGAATCTTTCTACGGTTACCATAGAAGATGGAAATGCAGCTTTTAAAGTAGAACAGGGCATTTTGTATAATGATAAGCTGACCTCCTGCTATGGTATTCCGGCGAAAACTACAGTGACAGAGGTGTCTCTGCCGGAAGGAATCACAACAATCTATGATGGTTTATTTACCAACCATGATACGATCACAAAGATCTCCCTGCCTTCGACCGCCACTAAGTCAAACAGTGGAAATACCGATATTTTTGGCGGAGATGACACACTGACCTCTCTGAGCGAGTATCAGGTGGCCTCTGGAAATGCTGTTTTAAAGGCAGAAAATGGTGTGCTTTACAGTGCAGATGGAGTGGATCTTTACTGCTATCCGATCGCAAAAAAGGATCCTTCCTTTACCGTGCCGGACACAGTAAAAAACATTTATAAAAATGCGATTTCTTCCAAAAATACCTCACTGACCAAGCTTGTGTTTGGAAAAAATGTAGAAGCACTGGGACAGGGCGGTATTGCGCTGCCAAATCTGACGGAGTATCAGGTTGTGGATGAAAATGCAACATTCTGCGCCAGAGATGGTGTGCTTTACAGCAAAAATATGGATGCCATCTGTGGTTATCCAAAAAAGAAAACGGATAAAAGCTATGCCGTGCCGGAAAGCGTTACTGATATGTTCTATTATGGCGTTTTTGAAAATGACTACTTAAAGAATCTGGATCTGTTGGGAAATGCAGAAATACCGAGCTGGCTTACGAAAAACTGTCCGAAACTGGAAACGATCACGGCAAGCGGAAGTTCAAGATATAAATCAAAGAATGGTGTTTTATATGATTCTGATATGACAACATTGATCTGCTATCCACCGGCAAAGGACAATGCTAATTATATCATCCCGGATTCTGTAAAAGAGATCCAGAACGATGCACTCTGCTTCAATCCATATGTGAAAAAGGTTACTTTTGGAAAGAACCTGCGTACCATTTCCTATGATTTCATTGGTTATGGATGTAAGAATCTTACAACCTATAAAGTGGCAGCAGCAAATAAATACTATTCCGATGCAAAAGGAATCTTATACGACAAGAAAAAGACCGTTCTTAAGGCATATCCATTTGGCAGCAAAGCAAAGAAACTTACGATCCTAAAGACTGTCAAATATGTCAATGTATTTGATGATTTCTTAAAGGAAACAAAGGTACAGAAATTTGCAGTAGAAAAAGGCAGTAAATGGTATACGGTTTCCTCAGATAAAAAGCGGTTATACAATAAAAAGAAAGGACAGATCCTGTCTTTAAAGAGGATCAACTATAACTATTACAAGGAATACAAATTTTCTGCCTCCGAGCATTACAATGAGGAGGATGACTGGTAAGATCCGGTCGAAAAATAAGGGTTGACGAAAACCGTTCTTTTCGTTACAATAGATGCATACATTGAAAGTAAGAAATACGATGACCGAGGAGTAGTAGAACAACGGATGCAGACAGAGAGCTGCCGGATGGTGCGAGGCAGTTGCTGATTTTGTTTGAACTCACCTTGCGAGTAGCTTGCCCAAAGGGATTTCCTGAGTAGGTTAAGACGGAGCCTTACCGTTATAGAAGGAAGATATACGATCATTGATCAAGTATCTCATGAGTGCATACTTAAGGTATGAATTAGAGTGGTACCGCGTAAGTTTACCTTGCGTCTCTAGCTGATAGAGGCGCAGGGTTTTTTAAGTTTAAGTTAGGAGGAATTTTGTTATGATGAATTGCAGTAAGTACAAAAGACAATATTACATGCCACCTGAGGTATGTAATGACTGGGTAAAAAAAGAGTACATCGATCACGCCCCAACCTGGTGCAGCGTGGATCTTCGTGACGGTAACCAGGCATTGATCATTCCAATGAGTCTGGAAGAAAAGGTAGAGTTTTTTAAATTACTGGTACAGGTCGGCTTCAAGGAGATCGAGGTAGGATTTCCGGCTGCTTCAGAAACAGAGTATGAATTTTTAAGAACATTGATCGATCAGAATCTGATCCCGGATGATGTGACCATTCAGGTATTAACACAGGCAAGAGAACATATTATCCGCAAGACCTTTGAGGCAGTAAAGGGCGCGCCAAAGGCAATCGTACATGTTTACAATTCCACTTCCGTTGCACAGCGCGAGCAGGTATTTAAGAAATCCAAAGAAGAGATCTTGAAGATCGCAGTAGATGGTGCGAAGTTATTAAAGGATCTGGCAGACGAAACAGAGGGTAACTTCCAGTTCGAGTATTCACCGGAGAGCTTTACCGGAACCGAGCCGGAATATGCATTGGAAGTATGTAATGCAGTTATTGATGTTTGGGAGCCGACACCGGACAATAAGGTTATCATTAACCTTCCGGTTACCGTATCTTTAAGTCTTCCACATGTATACGCAAGCCAGATCGAGTATATGAGCAAACATATGCACCGTCGTGACAGCGTGGTACTTTCCCTTCATCCACACAATGACCGTGGTACTGGTGTTGCCGATACAGAACTTGGTTTATTGGCTGGTGCAGACCGTGTAGAGGGAACCTTGTTTGGAAATGGTGAGCGTACCGGTAATGTTGATATTATCACCGTAGCCATGAACATGTACACTCACGGAGTAGATCCAAAGCTTGACTTCAGCAACATTTTAGCGATCAAAGATGTATACGAGCGCGTGACACGGATGAAAGTCCATGAGCGTTCTCCATATGCAGGTAAACTGGTATTTGCAGCATTTTCCGGAAGTCATCAGGATGCGATCGCCAAAGGTATGAAATACCGCGAGGAACGCAAAGAGGATCAGTGGACCGTGCCATATATTCCGGTTGATCCGACTGACATCGGACGTGTGTACGAGGCGGATGTGATCCGTATCAACAGCCAGTCCGGTAAGGGCGGTGTCAGCTTCATCTTAGAGCAGAATTACGGTTACAGACTGCCAAAGGCAATGAAGGAAGATCTGGGTTATTACATCAAAGGTGTTTCCGATCACGAGCATCGTGAGATCATGCCAAATGAGATCCATGATCTGTTCACCAAAGAATATGTCAACCGTTCTGACAAACTGGAATTACTGGAAGTACACTTTACCCAGGAAGATGGTATTGGTACGAAGTTAAGTCTGATGCGTGGCGGTATCATTAAGAATTACAGTGGACATGGAAAGGGACGTCTGGATGCAGTCAGCAATTCCATCAAACGTCACTGCAAGGTCGACTATAAGATCGTGTGCTACGAGGAGCATGCCTTATCCCATGGCTCTGATGCACAGGCAGCCGCATACGTTGGAATTGAAGATGAGAATGGCAACGTATTCTGGGGCGCAGGTGTAGAAGAAGATATCATCAACGCTTCTGTACTGGCATTGATCAGTGCGGTCAACCGTATGGGCGTAAAATAGGATCTGACATAACAACATAAGATCCCGCAGGAAAATAGTAAATGCAGCTATTTCCTGCGGGATTTTTTAGTTCCATGCAAATGCACAGTGCAAGATGCTAATTGCCCAGTACATTTTTTACACTGGCGCGCTGTCCACAGGATGGTTTATTGGAAGAACAGCAGCCGCGTTTGGTAATGCCCGGAATATCAAATTCCGGATTGAAGGCATAGAAGTTATTGGAGTCTAAATGATCTTGCACGATGCGCAGACATTCTCCGAACCGCTGATAGTGAACGATTTCCCGCTCGCGCAGGCATTTTAACGGTTCATAGGCAGAAGTTCCTTTCGTTAAGCGCAGCAGATTATCGTAGGTGGTGCGGGCTTTCTGTTCTGCCGCCATGTCTTCGTGAAGATCCGTGATCGGATCGCCTTTGGACTGGAAGCCGTTGGCATCCCAAGGCACTCCGGCAGCATTGACCGGATAAAGTCCCTTTGTGTGACCGATATAGTAGGACGCAAAAGGAGTATTTTCAATATCCTGAATATCCGCATTGGCAGTGAGCTGATAGACGATCGCACAGATCATCTCGATGTGCGCAAGTTCTTCCGTACCGATGTCTGTCAGTGCTGCTGTTACCTCACTGTAAGGCATCGTATAACGCTGTGCCAGATAGCGCATGGACGCGCCAAGTTCTCCATCGGTTCCACCGAATTGCTCGACAATCTGGCTGGCTAAGGTGACATTTGTCTCTTTGATATCAACCGGAAACTGCAGGCGTTTTTCATAATTCCACATAGATTAGCATCCCCCTTCCCATGGCCATGGTTCCGATACCCAGCTCCAACCGTTCTTTGCGGTGATCTTGGAACGCTCCAGCGGCGTGTACTTCATGGCATATTCTTTCTGCGCCTGACGAAGCAGCTGATTGGCTTTGTCATAATAAAGCTTTGCTTCCATATCGTCCGGATGTGTATCCAAAAATAAAGCGGTGTCATACACCGTGATACTTAACGCATCGATATATTCTAAGAATTGTTTCCGATTTCCGTTATTATTCATGACAGCGTCCCTCCTTTGACCGTTGGGATGAAACTGGTTTTCCGGTAAAAGGAAGATCCAGCTCTTTAAAGATCGTGCCCTTCATGAGAGCCATTGCCGGTTCATAAATGTCTTTAAATGACTGCCATGGAACATACGCCATTGCGATTGGTTTTTGTTTTAACATGGTGAATACCTTTCTCATTTTTTTATATTGTATGTGATGGCTTAAAATATGTGAAAAGGTGTGATACAATGGGCAGGAAAGTGAACTGGATCACAGAGAAAATGAGGACGTTATGATGAAAAAAGAAAAATGTAAAATAGCAGGAATCCTGGCACTGGCATGGCTTATTCCGGTGATCGTCATGGTGGTGGGGCTTCGCCTGCTTCATGTATACCCCTTTGGAGACCGTTCCTATCTGGGAGTGGATGGGGTACACCAATATCTGCCATTTTTTGCGGAGCTATGGGAAAAGCTGCACCACGGAGGCGGTCTGTTTCATTCGTGGAATGGGGGACTCGGCTATGATTTCTGGGCGGTGGCTTCCTATTACCTGATGTGCCCACTTAATTTGCTGGTGGTGTGTGTAAAAAAGACCGCACTGATCGAAGCAGTGACGGCGCTGATCATTTGTAAAACAGGACTTTGCGGTCTGTCTATGAGTACGGCACTCTTTTTTGGAAAGCGGGGCAGCCAGACAGGAGATCGGGGATCGCTTGCCTTATGGGCAAGTCTCTTTGGGGTATTGTATGCGCTGAGTAATTATGTGATCGGCTACCATATCAATGTCATGTGGATGGATGCGGTGATCTATGTGCCATGGCTTACTTATGCATTAAAACGGCTGGTCACGGAACAAAAGGGAATGCTTTACAGTGTTTTGTTAGCTCTTACGATCAGTGCCAACTATTATATTGGAATTGCCGTATGTCTGTATGCGGTGCTCCTTTATGTGACAGATCTGATCTGCTATGGCAGCATGAAAAAAAGTATCGGACGTTTTATCGGATATTCGCTTTTATCCGGAGGACTTTGTGGGGTGATCTTACTTCCGGCTGCTGTGCAGATCCTTCATACGAAAGCGGCTCAGACGGTTGAACATTTTTCTATCCAAATGATCGGAACCGTGCCAAAACTATTGCTGCAAATGCTTCCGCAAAGCAAGGCGGTGCTCACAACAGGAGATGCCTCTCTTGCCAATATTTATTGTGGCAGTTTTGCACTGATCGGTCTGTGCTTGTTTTTTGTTCTGCCATCCATATCCAAACGGAAAAAGTTTGGACAGCTTTTTTTGTTTGCAGTGCTGGTTCTGTCTTTTTTGATCAGCGGGATCAATCTGTTGTTTCACGGTATGCATGAAGCATATGGATTTCCTAACCGGCATGCATTTTTATATTGCTATGTGGTACTTGCAATGGGATATGAGGCGGTATGCCACCTGTCCTTTGGCGGAAAAAAACGGCGGTCAGTCTGGATCGCAATCCTATGTTTTCTTTTGTTTGGTGGCGAGGTGAGCGTGCATGCCATAATAAGCATGAAGGCAAATGGAACAACTGACCGGGCGCATCTGGCAGAGCGTATGGAATATGTGGCACAGCAGACAGAGGACGAAAGCGATGCCTTTGTCCGGCGGGATATGGAAAAGACGGTTTCTTATAATGAACCGATGCTCGATGGACAAAAGTGCCTGACCATGTTTTCTTCCACCGTTTCCGGAGAACTGGTGGAAACGATGCACAGCCTTGGATTTGCAACAAGACTGAATCAGATCGAATATGCCGGGGCTACCGATGTGACCAATATGCTTTTGGGTATCTCGGTCAATATGCGGCTGCAGCGACTGAGCGTGAAAAATCCATATAGTCCGATCCGGGATTCTGATATTATGGTGGAAAATAAGCAGGTGCTTCCGGCTTTATACGGGGTGGTACATGCTCCGGATCAGGTGACGCTGACTTCGGATAATCCTATGGAAAATCAAAACAAGCTTCTTTCTTCTATCTGTGGAAAGACGCTGTATGAGACAGAAGAACTAACATTAGATGACGATCAAACATATACCTTTACCCAGAAGCCGGGACTGCATTATGTGGTAGCTGTGTCGGATCAGACAGAGCAGAACGAGGAAGCCGGGATCAAAGAGGTCACGATCGATACGTTATCCGATGCCGAGGGACGTTCCCGTATCTATGATCTTTCCCAGGTGGAGCAGGCAGAGCAAAAACAGATCACCGTTGATGCCAAAAAGGTGCGGGTGTATGTTGGAACGTATAAGGAAGAACAGCTTACCGGGATCTATCAGATGTTAAAGGAACGTGCAAAGATTCATAAGGTAACGGCGAAAGATAGTATGCTGTCTGCAAAGGTAGAGGCAAAGGAAGCAACCAGCATGGTTTTGGCAGCAGGAGCCGGGCAGGGCTATACGGTTTCTGTCGATCATAAAAAGTGCAAAAACCACGTGGCACTCGGTACATTTGTGACGTTTCAGGTGCCGCAGGGAACGCATACGGTTACGATTTCCTATCATACACCGGGATTTTATCCGGGACTTTTGGTAAGTCTCTTTTGCCTCTTGCTTTTGCTCTTTATAAAATACAAGAAAAAGCATGTAAAATCGTAGCCATAGGGCAGAAACTATGCTAGAATATGGGAAGATTTTTAGCACAGGATTGCGCTTAAAAAGGGATGAAGAAGATGAAGCAAAAGATTTTAGAGCTGTTAAAGGAACAGGAGGACTATCTGTCCGGACAGATGATCAGTGAAAATCTTCATGTGTCACGAACAGCAGTCTGGAAAGCGATCAAGCAATTAAAGGAAGAAGGATATGTGATTGATTCGGTAAATAACCGCGGCTATCGTCTGGTGGAAGCGGCGGATGTGATGAACGAGGCAGAGGTAGTAAGCCAGCTTGCTACGAAGTGGCTGGGACGTCCGCTCCTTTATTTTGATGAGATCGATTCTACGAACGAATATTTAAAACGGGAAGCAGCCGGCGGACTGACACATGGAACAGTTGCACTTGCCAATGAGCAGACCGCAGGAAAGGGACGGCTTGGAAGAAGCTGGGACTCCCCGACGGGAAGCTCCATTTACATTTCCTATCTGCTGCGTCCGGACATTGCACCGATCCATGCCTCCATGCTGACCATTGTGGCAGCACTGGCAACTGCGCGTGCAATCGAGGACACAACAGGGCTGACTGCCGGGATCAAATGGCCGAACGACATCGTGGTGAACAAACATAAGGTCTGTGGCATTTTAACGGAAATGTCTTCCGACATGGACCGGATCCAGTATGTCATCGTGGGCATTGGGATCAATGTCAACATGACGGAATTCCCGGAGGAGATAAAAGAGACGGCAACCTCACTGCGGCTGGAAGTTGGTGAGGTGGTCAGACGGGCACCGCTCGTTGCGAAAATGCTTTACTATTTTGAACATTACTACGAGCTGTTTTTAAAAACAGAGGATCTCAGCGGACTGCTTGCGGATTATAACGCCCATCTGGTCAACAAAGGCAGACAAGTGCGGATCGTGGAGCGTACCGGAGAGTGGACAGCGACCGCAGAAGAAATGGACGAAAAAGGGGAGCTTGTGGTGACACTGCCGGATGGCACACAGAAAAATATCATATCCGGAGAGGTTTCGGTGCGGGGACTTTACGGGTATGTATAACAGAGAGGATGCAGGAATGGAAGAACAGGTTACGGTACTTTGCGCAAGCAGTGCCTACGAAAAAAAATATTATCTGAATGAAGAATTTAACGGGTTGCCGGATCGGGTGAAAAACGAATTAAAGATCGCCTGTGTGGTATTTACCGAGGATATCGGCGGAATTCTGACGATCCTGTTTGATGAGGATGGCTACCTGACTCTGCGCCCGGAAAAGGACGAGGACGATGTGCTGTATGATGACATTGGCTGTGGCTTGAAGATCCGCCAGTTGGAGCTGGAAAAACAGGAGCTGTTTGAACAACTGGAGAATTATTATAAAGTATTTATCCGCCGGGAAGATAACATGTAAGGAGAGAGAAGATGTTAATAGTATTTGATGTAGGTAATACGAATATTACCATTGGATTATTTGACCGGGACGAGCTCGTTGGAAGCTACCGGATGACGACGAAGCTGCCAAGAACGTCTGATGAGTTTGGTATGTTCTTTTTAAACCTTCTGGCAAGCAAAGGCATTCCGGTGGAATCCGTGGAAGCAGCGATCGTGGCGTCAGTAGTGCCAAATGCCAATCATTCATTAAACAACGGAATCCGTAAATATATTCATGTGACACCGATCATGGTAGGACCGGGGATCAAAACCGGAATCCGTATCATGACGGAAAATCCGAGAGAACTGGGTGCAGACCGTATTGTGGATGCGGTAGGTGCTTATGAGCTTTACGGTGGTCCGGTGCTGGTCATCGACTACGGAACAGCGACCACCTATGATCTGGTGCTGGAAAATGGTTCCTTTGTAGCAGGGGTAACGGCTCCCGGCATCCGCCTTTCTGCCAATGCCTTGTGGCAGGGAGCAGCAAAGCTGCCGGAGATCGAGATTGTCAAGCCAAATACGATCCTTGCCAAGTCTACCGTTCCATCCATGCAGGCAGGTCTGGTTTATGGACATGTGGGTGAGACCGAGTACATCATCCGGAAAATGAAAGAGGAAGCCGGACTCGATACCATGAAGGTAGTGGCAACCGGCGGACTGGGTAAGATCATTGCAGAAGCGACGGATACCATTGATGTGTATGATGCCAACCTGACCTTGAAGGGATTACAGGTTATCTATAAGAAACAGCAAGGAAAGTAGACGATATGAAACTGGGAAATATTACATTAGACGGAAATCTAATATTAGCTCCGATGGCAGGTGTGACGGACCTGCCATTTCGTCTTCTTTGCAAGGAGCAGGGATGTGACCTTCTCTACACGGAAATGGTCAGTGCCAAAGCGATCCACTATGGCAATAAAAACACGAAGGAGCTGCTCCGTCTGGAAGAACAGGAGCATCCGATCGCAGTACAGCTCTTTGGTTCCGAACCGGAGCTGATGGGAGAGATCGCGGCAAAGGTAGAGCAGCTGGGATTTGATTTTATCGATGTCAACATGGGCTGTCCGGTGCCAAAGGTTGTGAATAACCATGAGGGATCTGCACTTATGAAGGAGCCGAAGCTGGTACATGACATTGTAAAAGCAATGGTAAAACGTGTCACGGTTCCGGTGACGATCAAGATTCGTGCAGGCTTTGATGCAGCACATATCAATGCGCCGGAGGTGGCGCAGGCGGCCGAGGAAGCCGGAGTATCAGCAGTAGCGGTACATGGCAGAACGAGAGAACAGTATTATCAGGGCAAGGCAGACTGGGATGTGATCCGCAGGGTAAAGGAAGCCGTCCATGTTCCGGTCATCGGAAATGGTGACATTTTAACCGCGCACGATGCGTTGTTGATGAAGGAGCAGACGGGATGCGATGCCTTTATGATCGGGCGGGGAGCAAAGGGAAATCCATGGATCTTTCATGAGATCAAAACGGCACTGCAAACGGGAGAGATCCTGCCACGGCCGACGGTTCCTGAGGTGCTTCAGATGATCCGCCGGCATTATGAGCTGATGATACAGTATAAAGGCGAGAAAACAGCCGTATTTGAAATGCGGAAACACATTTCCTGGTATACGGGTGGATTTCCTTCTTCGTCCCATCTTCGCAATGAGCTGATGAAGAAAACGGATTATGAAGGAGTGAAAGAACTTCTTTTGGAGTATGAAAAGCAGGTCGGGGAACGCAAAAAAATACGGGCGGATATTTGACATTGCGTGGATAAAAAGATATAATGGATTGATATGTGCAAGTGTTAGCACAAGAGTAAGAAAAGGCAGCAGATGCTAAAAGAGATTGTAAGAAAGGGTGTAGAAAAATGGCAGGAAAAAACATTTTAACCTTAAGCGGACTGAAAGAATTAGAGGAAGAGTTACAGCACTTAAAAGTAGTAAAGCGTAAAGAAGTAGCAGAGAAGATTAAAGAGGCACGTGCACAGGGTGACTTATCCGAGAACGCAGAGTATGATGCAGCCAAAGATGAGCAGAGCGATATGGAGAAACGTATCGAGGAGATCGAAAAGATCCTTAAAAATGCAGAGGTCATTGATGAGGGAGAAGTGGATCTGAATAAAGTAAGTATTGGTTGTACTGTCACTTTAAAGGATCTTGACTTTGACGAAGAGGTAACATATAAAATTGTAGGTTCTACCGAGGCGAACATTTTAAAAGGCAAAATTTCCAATGAGTGTCCGGTTGGTATTGCATTGATCGGCAGTGCGATCGGAGATACGGTAGAAGTAGAAGGTGTGGATGAGAAATCCCATTATAAGGTATTAGCAATTTCGATGAATAACTAAGAAGGATAGGAGTAAGAATCGTGGCAGAACAGAACAAGAAGCAAAAAGGACAGGAGCAGGTACAGGATGTCAACCAGCTTTTGAAGGTACGCCGTGAGAAGCTGGCAGCATTGCAGGAAGCAGGAAAGGATCCATTTCAGATTACAAAGTATGATGTGACACATCATTCTTCCGATGTAAAAGAACTTTATACAAAACATGAGGAGGAGCTGTTAGCAGGCAGAACTCCGGTGAATGTAGATGGTATTGAGGATGAGGCAGAAAAACGCCAGATCATCAATGAGGATTACAATGAGCGCCGGGCGATCATGGATGCACAGCCGATCCATGTTGCGATCGCCGGACGTATGATGTTTAAGCGTGTCATGGGTAAGGCAAGCTTTTGCAACATTCAGGATTTAAAAGGAAATATTCAGGTATATGTATCGCGGGATGCAGTAGGAGAAGATTTCTATGCGTTCTTCAAAAAATCGGACATCGGTGACATTTTCGGTGTAAAGGGATGGGCATTCCGTACCAAGACCGGAGAGATCTCCATTCATGCAGAGGAAATGGTACTGTTATCCAAATCGCTGCAGATCCTGCCGGAGAAATTCCACGGTCTGACAGATACCGACACCCGTTATCGCCAGAGATATGTAGATCTGATCATGAACGCAGACAGTAAGGATACCTTTATCAAGCGTTCCAAGATCATTGCAACGATCCGTAAATTCTTAGCAGAGCAGGACTTCATGGAAGTGGAGACACCGATGCTTGTATCTAATCCGGGTGGTGCAGCAGCCAGACCATTTGAGACGCATTTCAATGCATTAGACGAAGATCTGAAGCTGCGTATTTCTTTGGAGTTATATCTGAAACGACTGATCGTTGGTGGTATGGAACGTGTCTACGAGATCGGAAGAGTATTCCGTAATGAGGGTGTTGATACAAGACACAATCCGGAATTTACACTGATGGAATTATATCAGGCCTATACCGATTACAACGGAATGATGGATCTGACCGAGAATATGTACCGCCGTATCGCACAAGAGGTACTTGGCACGACAACGATTACCTATCAGGGCATCGAGATGGATCTTGGAAAACCATTTGAGCGTATCACCATGGTAGATGCTGTAAAGAAATATTCCGGTGTAGACTTTAACGAGATTCCGGATGACGAGGCAGCCAAAGCGATCGCCAAGGAAAAGGGAATCGAGTTCGAGGATTGGCACAAGAAGGGACACATTTTAAACCTGTTCTTCGAGGAATTTGTAGAAGAACATCTGATCCAGCCTACCTTTGTCATGGATCATCCGATCGAGATTTCTCCACTGACCAAGAAGAAACCGGAAGATCCAAACTATGTAGAGCGTTTTGAGATGTTCATGAACGGATGGGAAATGTGTAATGCTTACTCCGAGTTAAATGATCCGATCGATCAGAAGGAGCGTTTCGAGTTACAGGATGCCAATGCGGCAGCAGGTGATGAGGAAGCCGAGCATTGCGATGATGACTTTATCAATGCGTTAGAGATCGGAATGCCGCCAACAGGTGGAATCGGATATGGAATCGACCGGCTTTGTATGTTGATGACAGATAGTCCTGCGATTCGCGATGTACTGCTGTTCCCGACAATGAAGAGTCTAGACAAGTAAAAGTGCCGAAAACAGGGCGTTTGAGCAGCATGAATACCAACGGGTGCTACGATTAGTGCTACGAATTTACAAGCTTTGGTACGCTTTGGTATACGAATTTGCAAGTTTTGATACGTTTTAGTATACGATAATAATTTATGCACCTGCGAAAAGAGAATCAATAGAAATGGGTAAAAACCCTTTCCAGAATGAGATAAATCATTTTGGAAAGGGTTTTTTGTGTTATGGAAAAATTTTATTGAAAGGTGGTGACGAAGATGCTTAAAGTCAGGTTGTCGGGTACCAAAAAAGAGCTTCGCAGTTTTGTGAAAAAAATGAACCGTAGCAATTGTTACAGTATTGAAGCAACATCCGACTTTATGCCATATAAGGATAATAAAAAATACCGCATTTTGTATGTAAACCTAAGAACAAAATAATTAAAAAAATACGGAGGGTCAGAATTATGTGTAAAGTAATCGCTATATGCAATCAAAAAGGTGGCGTGTCCAAAACCACTACAACAGTGAATCTTGGAGCAGGCTTGGTCAGAGAAGGAAAGAAGGTGCTTGTGATCGATGCAGATCCACAGGGAAATCTGTCACAGAGTCTTGGCATTATGAATCCGGATGAGCTGGACGTGGCACTGCCTGACATTATGGAGCAGATCATTATGGATAAGGATGTGGATGTGACAGAGGGGATTGTTCAACACGAAGAGGGACTTGACCTTATGCCATGTAACATCAATCTGTCCGGTGTGGATGTATCGCTTGTGAATGCTATGAGCCGAGAGTTTGTTTTGAAAACTTATGTGGAAAGTATGAGGGAGTTCTATGACTACATTCTTATCGACTGTATGCCGAGTCTTGGAATGGTAACTGTAAATTCCCTTACTGCAGCGGACAGTGTGTTGATCCCGGTACAGGCAGCCTATTTGCCGGTAAAAGGATTGGAGCAGTTAATCACAACGATCTGCAGGGTGAAGAAGCATCTCAATCCGTCAATCCGGTTTGAGGGAATATTAATCTCCATGCTGAATGCAAGGACCAATTATGCATAGGACATTATGGAACTGATAAACGAGTATTACGGAGATTCCATTCCTATCTTTGAGAGTAAGATTCCGTTTTCCGTAAAAGCCTCTGAAACATCAGCGGCTGGAGTAAGTATTTTTTCACTGGATAAAAAGCATCCGGTAGCAAAAGCTTATGAAGAACTGACGAAGGAGGTAATCGCTCATGAGTAGAACAAAGGCTTTAAAAAATGTAAAATTGACGAGTTTTGATGACCTCTTTGGAGGCAAGGATGTGGAGAAAACTACAGAAACGGGCGATGTAAAAGAGATACCGCTTTCTGAGCTGCATGAGTTTCATAACCACCCGTTTCAGATCCGTTCGGATGAAGAATTGGAAGAGATGATCGAGAGTGTCAGAGAGCATGGAGTGCTGGTGCCGGGAATTGTACGGAAACGGGAACAGGGCGGTTACGAGATCATTGCAGGACATACAAGAAAGCATGTGTGTGAAGTGCTTGGCTTGGAAACCATGCCGGTCTTTGTAAAGGAACTGAACGATGATGAAGCCAGTATGGTGATGGTGGATTCTAACATTCAGCGTGAAAATATCCGGCCGAGTGAAAAAGCAAAAGCGTATAAGATCAAGTATGATGCCATGAAGAATCAGGGAAAAGCAGGAAACAGCCTGCAGATGATGTCGGAGGAAAGTGGTGAGAATTACAAGTCGATCCAAAGATACATCTGGCTTGCCAGGCTGAATGATGATCTTTTGGCATTGGTCGATCATAAGCGGCTTGGACTTGGTCAGGGCGTCAGTTTATCAGTTTTGACGGCTGAAGAGCAGCGAATGGTTTATGAAGCACTCTGCCGGTATCCAAAGAAACTGTCGGCGGTACAGGCAAATACGATCAAGCAGCTCAGTGTGGATGGAAAATTGGATGCAGAGATGCTGGAACGCTATCTTTCCTCTGTACAGAAACAGAACCGTAAAAAAGAGATTACTCTGAAAAATGAACGACTGGCAGAGTATTTCGAGGAAGAAACCACAGAAGAGGAAATGATGAATATCATTTTCGGACTGTTAGATACATGGAAACAAAAGAAAGGAAGTGGACAAAATGAATAAGATTATTTTACTGGGAAATATGACAAGAAATCCAAAAACAACGAGAAAGACGGCAGAGGATGGAAACGAGGTTGCGATCACGAAATTTGATCTTGCGGTAAACCGCCGGTCAAAGCGTGATGGAGAATCGGATGCAGATTTCTTTCATTGCACTTCCTTTGGCAAGCAGGCAGAATTTGTCGAGAGATATTTTCACAGTGGTTCCCGTGTGCTGGTCATTGGGCGGGTGCAGAATAATAACTACACGACCAGAGAGGGCAGCAAGGTATATGGCTTTAGTATCATCACAGAAGAGGTTGAGTTTGCACAGAAGAAAAGTGCAGAAAAACCGGCAAATAAAGACGGTGATTTTTCATCTGCCACAGATGAGGATCAACCGTTCGATGGCAGGTAGGTGATAACATGGCAGAAGGTTTCTTCCGAAGCAAAAAAGGATTTACAGTCGTTCAAAATGAGATAACAAGAGACACCCACATTTCTTTGAAGGCAAAAGGATTATATCTTGTGATTCAGGCATATATCTCGATGCCGGATAAGAAATGGACAAAAGAAGATTTCCGGAATCTGACCAAAGAAGGAAAAAAAGCATTTGACAGTGCATGGAAGGAGTTAAAAGATTTTGGATATTTAAAGGTCCACTTTATGCCGGATAACGGTAAGTGGCAGGCGGAGTATGAGCTGCTCGATGAGCCGGATCTGGGACCGCATACACTATATCATAACAGCAATGGAGAAATTTCCAGTAACAATCTGACACGGGCAGAAAGGAAACAGCAGGCAGATTTATGTGCAGAAGAGAATGAACAGGCTTTTTCTGGAAATAACAGTGATCCGGCTGCAGAAAAAGAGACAAATGACCGTTACCCCCCTTTTGGTACTAACGGTAAAGATGACCGTTACCCCCTTTTCGGTAGCAACGGTAACGGTAGCAACGCAAACGGTAATAACGCTTACGGTAGCAACGCAAATGGGGGTAACAATAATAAAGACTATAATATAAATCCTGATATAAAGACTGGTATATTAAATCCTAATCTTAATCCATATCAGGATCAGGAGGTGATCCGAGAAGATTATTCGATGGAGTTCATCGTGCAGCACTATGAGATGGAAGCAAGGTATATTCCTCGCGGAAAGGAGAAGCAGTTCAATACGGTAAAGGATGTACTTTATGATGTTTTAAACACCGGGAAGCCGATTATCCGGGTTATGGGAGAGGACAAACCAGCGGCTGTTGTAAAATCAAGGCTTTTGAAACTGGACCGATTGGATATTGATTATGCGATCGAGCAGTATCAAAAGCAGGTGACAAAGGTACATAATCACAAAGCCTATATGCTTACGGTGCTGTATCAGGCGAAGTCGCAGGGTGAACTGGATATCAGCAATCAGGTCATGTATGATTTTTATGGAGCAGGCAGCCATGAAAAGGACAGCGGTGCCGGGTGATAAAAATGTTTTAATAAACTAACAGATACGATATAATTAACATTGCTGGGAATGACCAGCGTACAGCAAGGAGCGTGAATGATATGAAAAGATTAGTAAAAACAGGCGTGTTCATGATGTTGGTGCTGATGACATTGGCATCACAGAAAAATGTGGCAGAAGCAAAGGCGAAAGTCATTCATAAAAAAATGACGATCGATCTAAACATGGATTCTTCTTCTATTCGCTACACACCGACGAAACTGCAGAAATATTCCAAAGTAAAAGTTCGTGTCAAAAACAGGAAGGTGCTGAAAGCGAAAGCAAAAGGCAGAAAATACATTGTCATGAAAGGAAGAAAAGGCGGTAAAACGACAATGACGGTCAGCCTGTATAAAAAACACAGAAAAGTGCGTGTGTACCGTTATCGTATCAAGGTGATCGGAAAGGGACAGGATGGCTATAAGTCACAGGCAAAGGAAGCATTTGACATTCAGAACCGGTACCGGGCAGAGGAAGGTGCAAAAGCATTGACATGGTCAGATGAGTTATATCGGTTTGCCCTGTACCGTTTAAAGCATAGTGGTTATGATAGACATAAAAATCTTCCAACCGATATGGAGAACTTTTTTGGCGATACATTGGTAGTCAACAACATATCTTTAGGAGAAAATATGGCGTGTGGACAGACAAGTGCCAAAGAAGTGATGCTTTCGTGGAAACACAGTCCCGGACATTATCGAAACATCAAGAACAAAGGATATCGTTGTGGTGCGATTGCCCACTATAAGGACATCTGGTGTGCGGTTTTTTATGATGGTTCTCCAGAAAATCTGACGAGAAAACAGGAAAATGCATCGGAAATGATATTTACCGTGAAAAGACAGGATAAATCAACCGGGCAGTATATTGGTGGAGCAACGATTGGATATTACGAGGAAAATGACCGATGGAATACCAGTAAACGGATCACGGTAGGCGAATCCGGAAGGCAGATCGTCTTGGAAATTGGAAAGACCTATGTGTTTTATGAGAAGACAACGCCGGATGGATATAATAAAGCAGAAAAAGTAACGATAACCGTGACGAAAGACACGCCAAAAGATATTGTTCTGATAGATAATTAAGTGGTAGAAATGTTTGGCATTGTATGGAAGTGAAAAAATAAAATATAGCAACTGTTTATGAAGCAGGAAATGTATGTAAGAAAGATAATACATTTCCTGCTTTTTTGATTGGAGGAAAAATAATGCAGTTTCTCATCCGCCCACCACCGGACAGGGCAGAAAGAAAGTCCGGACAAATAAGCGAATCAGTCTGCATTCTGACGCAGAGGATGCAGGGAAAAGAAATATGCGTAGAAATGAGGTTTATCATGAAATCAAAAGTGAAGAAAAGATGTAAGCAGATGCTTACGGGATTGCTGGCATTATCTATGCTGTGTGGCTTGCTGCCGCAGAATACAGTGAATGTCAGTGCCGCAACAACAGCAAAAACAACGGTATCTTCTTATGGAAGATTAGGAACGGTGGATGTCGGTTCCAAAACGAAATCCGGGACATGGTGGAAGATTAATGTCGGAAGCAAGACGGCATTCTGCCTCAGTCTTGGTAAGACCTGTCATACCGGAAATAGCTATCAGGTAACGGATACCCATACATGGAACCAGAATACCGGTGGAGAAAAACACGGTTATTATGCAAAGATCATCCGTTTTTATGTGAATGACTGCAATCGTGCAAAGAAAGCCTTTGTACTGGGACAGGCGCTCATATGGGCGGTTTCGGAGGGAAATACTTCAGAAGCCAATCTTAAAAATGTAATCAAGCAGGTAAAAGCAAATACCGGCTATTTTCCAAATAAATCCGTGGCAGATCTGTATAAGCAGATCTTTCAGCCGAGCGGTACATGGGAGGCGAAAGCAACCATGTGGGAAAAGACCGGAGCAACCAAAGGCTATCAGAAACTGATTACTGTGGATGCGGAATCATCGAAACTGCCAAGATATAAGACAACAACAGACCATACTTATTACCGTCAGCGTATTACGGTACATAAGCAGGACGAGGATGGAAAGGGACTGGGCGGTATCCAGTTTACTTTGTCTGCCGACAACCTAGATGATCTGTATTCGTTCAATGTGTTTGACCGCAATGGAGACACGACAAGCAATGCGGATGAAGATGATAACACAGAGTTTGAGGTAAGCGGCTTTACAACAGATGGAGGGACCGTTGCATGGAGAATGACTTACCGCCTGGAAGCCGATGAGATGGCGTATTACACTGACGATACGTTAGCAGCAATGAATGCAGACCAGAAAAAAGTGGCAAAGGAAGCTCTGGAGGAGGATGGATATAAACAGGGTGTTCATTTTGGAAAGAATATGACCAAAGCAGAAGCAGATGATCTGATCAAACAGGATCTGAAAGCACAGATGAAAGACATATCCAATGCTTATACTTTGACAGAGAACAGTGTTGGAAATAATAAAAATATCTTTCTGGATCCATCCCTGGCAAAAGGAGTAAAGATCACCTTGAAGGAAGCGAACAGCTGGCAGAAAAATGCAAGCGGAAACTGGCCGGATAAGCTGGTGGAGCATCCGACACAGTACGAGAAAGCGTATATTACGAATCTGACGAATAAATACAAAAAGGCAGCCATTTCGATCGCAAAGAAATCCGGAGACTCTGCAGATGGCAGTGCTCATGGAGATGCCACTTTAGACGGTGCTGTATTTCAACTGTATGCAGACAAGGAATGTACGCAGAAAGCAACCGTTTATGATGCGGCAGGCAATGCCAAAGCATCCGGTGTCTATCAGACAAGCGGCGGAAGATTAACAACCGATTATCTCAGAAGTGGTAATACCTATTATCTGAAAGAGATACAAGCCCCGACAGGTTTCTTGTTAAGCGATGAAGTAAAAGAGTTAAAGATCGACGCATCTGCAAAGACGGATGAGTTTACACCGGTTCTTTTTGAGGCAGATTTTTCCGACTCACCGATCAAAGGAAAGATCGCCGTAAAGAAGAAATCTTATGATCCAACCCGAAAAAAATATTATCCGGAGAACAATACAACATTTCAGGTGTATTTGAAATCGAAAGGCAGTTATGAAAAATGTGCCGATGACGAAAGAGCAACGATCAAGACAAATGCGGACGGATATGCTGCAACAGGAGATCTGGCCTATGGAAACTATGTGGTACATCAGGTGGATTCCGGAGATGTAGATGCGTATTATGTGGATGATTTTGAGGCACAGATCACAGAGAATGGCAGGGTATATGAGTTTGAAAAGGTCAATGAATTATTCAAGGCTTATTTCAAGATCATCAAGAAAGACAAAAACACTGAGAAAACCGTATTAAAGCCGGGAACCAGTTATCAGATCTATCAGGTAGTGGATGGAAAAGAAGAGCTGGTGACACAGGAATATATGGAAGATGGTGAAACCAAGACGGCAGATACCTTTATCTGTGATGAATCCGGTGAAGTAGTAACGGTGGATTCGCTCTGTTCCGGAACCTATCATATTTATGAGGTAGCTGCTGCAGATGGTATGCATATCAATCATCAGTATGTGGAGGTTGTGGTAAACAGCAAGGCAGACAATTACGAGAGCTACATTGACGAGGAAGGATATCACCATGTGACGATCACGCTGGAGTACCTGAATGAAGAGACAAAAGGACGCTTAAATCTCTTAAAGACTGGCGAAGTGTTAAAGGGCTGGGATAACGAGAAGCAGGAGTTCATTTTTGAAGAGATGAAACTGGATGGCGTGGAATTTACACTTTATGCGGATGGAGATATCCTGACACAGGATGGACAGAGTACCGACAATGCCCGTGACACATGGTTCAAGGATGGCGATAAAGTGGCTGTTCTTACAACCGGAAAAGGTGTGGAATTTACTTCGGAATGTGGCGGCATTACCGGTTACACGATGGATGAAGATGGAACCATTCATGTATCGCTTCCATTAGGAAAATACAAGCTGAAGGAAACCAAGACACCTTATGGTTATGTGTATCCGGACACGAAAGAGTGGTCATTAGAGTTTCAGTGGAAGGATGGACAGGATGAATATGTTCTTAACAGCACGGATGTGACGGACGAAAAGGGACTGCTCCATATCAAAAATGATTTTGCAGGAACAAAGCTTCAGCTTGTAAAGCAGGATGCAAGAAAGCAGCAAAGAGATACGGAGGAGATGTTAGACCGCATTTCTTCTTTTGATGAACGGCTTCTTTATGTGGGGATCACGATCGTTATCAAAGCATCGTCCAGAGAAGAACTGGAGGAGTGGACGGAAAAAGTCCGCATCATAGGAAAAACACATAACATGGATATCGTTCCCCATTCACACAGGCAACTAGACGCACTGAATACTTCTCTGCCGACGGGGGCAAGATTTGTGAATACGATGCGGACCATTACATCGGAGGAACTTTCGATCTTTATTCCGTTCAATGTGCAGGAGATCCATGATGATCTGGGATACTGCTATGGATTTAACAAGGTATCGAAAAATCTGATCATTGGAAACCGAAAACTGTTAAAGAATGGAAACGGGATGGTGTTTGGAGTACCCGGTTCCGGAAAATCTTATAATGAGAAATCGGAAATGGGACAGGTGCTGTGCTTCTCAAAGGATGACATTATCGTGGTGGATCCAATGGGTGAGTACAAAGGCATTGCTGCAGCATGGGGCGGTCAGTATATCAATCTGACACAGTCAGCGGAAAATGTTTTTTATGTCAATCCGTTTCATGTGCCGGACGAGGTACCGGATATTGACCGCTTTGTGGCAGAAAAAGCAGAGTTTGCGTATGCCATCTGTGAGCAGGCGTTGAAACCGGCACCGCTTACCAGCCGTCATATCGCTGTGATCGATAAGGCAGTCAGCAGCATGTATGAGGAATATTTTAGGAAAAGAAAGGATAAACGAAGAAGGAAGAACCGACCGGAATCTCCAACCATTCCTGTGATGCGAAACAGGATCATGGAATTATATGATGACAACGAAGCGGCAAAGGAAATCGTGGAGCAACTGGAGGTATTTGCAGATGGTACGTTGGATATTTTCGCAAGAGAGCAGTCCATATCCGATGAGAACCGCTTTACCGTATATGGATTTTCGGAGCTTGGAAAGCGGATGCGTGCAATGGCAATGCTCGTGATGATCGAAAGCATCACGGCGAAGATCAAATATAATCAGTCTGACGGAGTTGCCACTTGGGTTTATGTGGATGAAATGCATGAACTCTGGGGAGAGGAATACAGCTTACATGCATTGGAAAAGATGTGGCGTGAGGTCCGCAAGCGGGGTGGCATCTGCACCGGCATGAGCCAGAATCTCATAGATGCAAAACGGAACCGTTCCACGAAAACAATGGTATCCAATTCGGAGTTTATGCTTTTGCTTGACCAGGGCACAATGGATAAAGAAGCGGTGGAAGATCTGTTTGATATTTCATCGGAGCAGCTTGCCTGTGTCAATGGAGCAGAGCCGGGAACAGGGCTTATCCGGTTTGGAGATAAGATCGTGCCTTTTGACAATACAATGGAAAAGGACAGCAGTCTGTACCAGTTATTTAATACGAATTTTCATGAGATGGTGAAAGATAAAAATGTAAAGCAGACAGTGGAAAAATAAGGACAAGTGAATTGACGAAAATCGTTGAATTGTGACAGGAAAAATGATATATTAGTAGCATGGCGAAAGCCATAGGAAAGTACCCATGACAGGGTGGTAGCCTCCCAACACCAATGACCGGCTTGCCGGAATACATAGGAAGGGAGGTGGCGCCAATGACAGCTTTTGAAATCCTTTCGATTTTCCTGGGCATACTGACATTGTTATGTGCCTTCGGTAGTCTTGTTATAGCGTTGCTTGCCTTTCTCGACAAGAGAAACAAGCGAAAATAAAAATGCCTATCCTGTCTGCAAACAGGATAGGCGGTGTCCGTAAGGACATTTAACCTTGATGGGAGCATCCACTTTGGAGTGGGTGCTTTTCTTTTCTGATATCAATATATCACATTTCCCCAAATGATTCAACAGAAAATTGAAAATCTCACGAAATCCTATGATGAGAAATCGGAGGTGGTGATCGATGGATCAGCTCGACAGAGAGGTTATTGAATCCTTGAGTGAGCCGGCAAAGAGAGTATTTGGGAGTCTGGATTACCGTTCCAGACAGCGAATGTTAAAGAAAGCCAAAGCAATGGCGAAGGAAGAAAAAACAAGAAATCAAAAGAAAAGCCGGGTAAAGAAAAAGGGGATTGAAAAACAAAATAAAGCCAAAAGAAAGAAAAAGGGCAGTTCATCCAAAAGTGAACGAGTCCTTTTTTCTATTTATGAAACAAAAGATCTTATGGTGCAATCCATGCATCTGATGCTGCTTGGAAGCGGCGTGGCAGACAATGCTTATGAAGAAAGAGACTTTGCTCATACGGATGAGACACAAGTTGCTTTATCCAGAGAGACGGTTCAAAAGAGCAGCCGGATGGCGGTGGGAGGTATGCGGACTTTAGTACAACGAAACCGATACAAAAAAGCACAGAGAAAGGCTGCAGGGAAATCTACACAGAAATCTGCACAGGCGGTTCAGGCAGGTGCAAAAGCGGGAACGCAGGCAGCAAAAACACTTGTTAAGACAATGCAGAGCATCGTGAGATCAGTGGCAGCAAATCCGGTCGTGTGGATCGTGCTGCTCGTCATTATCCTGCTTGCTGTGATTGTCGGGGCGATTGGTACTATTGTTGGTTCCGGTGGAGCTGCTGATGAATCACAGGATGGAACCTATCAGGCACAGGTATCGGAAAAGACAGAAAGTTATCGGGAAATGGTTTCAGAGTATTGTGAGAAATATGGTATTGATGATTATGTGGATCTGTGTCTTGCCATAATCGAGCAGGAGAGTGGAGGAAATCCGCCAGATGTGATGCAGACAGCGCAGTCATATTACAATGTAAATCCGCCTATTGACAGTGCAGAGGAAAGCATAGACTGTGGGACGCATGAACTGTCAGATTGTCTGACAAAAGCAAAGTGCAAAGATCCCAATGACATCAACGGAATTTCCCTTGCCCTGCAGGGATATAACTTTGGCAATGGCTATATTGACTGGGCACTCAAAAACTATGGCTGTTATACCAAAGAAAATGCACAGATATTTTCAGCAAAGATGTGTGCCGAGCTTGGTTATGCTTCTTACGGGGATGTGGAGTATGTGCCTCATGTCCTGCGGTACTATGTGATGAATGAAGAAACGAGTGTATCCAATGAATCTGCCAAAACAATCTTAGAAGAATTAAAGAAAAACAATACGGCACCGGCAGAGGCATGGGATGTGATCGAGAAAGGTGCCTCCCTGATCGAAAGTGTGAAATACAGCATGGAGAAGCGGCAGGCAGACGGAAGAGACAAGCCTGAGTTTTTGGACTGCTCTTCTTTTTCGGCATGGGCATTTCATAAGGCAGGAGTGACCAGTGTGCCATATGGATCCACGACGGCAATCTTTATCGGCTCCAAAAAGTTTCACGATATTTCTGCTGATCAGTTGCAGCCGGGCGATATCGGACTAAAAAGCAAGACCGGTGAAACCGGCGGAGCAAACCATGTAGGGATTTACTGTGGGAAACTGAAGGATGGCAGAGTAGTATGGCTTCACTGTACCAGTTCCAGTGGATCCTCTTTGACAGGGAATACCGAAGGTGCGATGTTTGGGGTATATACGAATTTTACATATTTCAGGAGACTAAAAAAGTGGGACAAGAAGTAGCGTTTAGACAATTTGTCCAGACATAGAGGCAGAGGAAAGAAAGCAAGCGTTTAGACAAATTGTCCAGACGCAGAAAGGGAGGAAACTATGCTTAGAAAAATACGGCGATTTTACTGGAAACAACGAGACAGAGGATTTGGCAGGCAGACTGTTATGGCGGCGGTGGGCGCAGCTTTATTTCTGATGATCATTCTGGGGGCAGTGACAAAAAGTGTGATCATGCCAAAGAATGAGAGTCGGAAAAATGTTGCGAGAACCGAGACTGCCAGTGGAACAGCTATCGGAGCTGAGACAGCATCCGGAGGCGGTGTTGCGATAGAGGGGGTAGAAGCATCCGTTGATCCGGATGGCGAAAAAACAGACACACCGGTAGAGGAGTCCGGAGAGAGTATGTCTGTAGACATGACAGATCTGGAACCCTTTTTGGGTTTTATGTCAGAGACAGCTTATGAAGAGTTAAAGACGCAGTTGGTTCAGATATGTCAGGAAAGAAACTGCAGCTCAGTCAAAAAGCTGACTTATCAACAGACACAAGCCTTCGATGTGGCAAGTTTTATACTGTTGCCCGATGGCAGTGTTTATCAGTGCAATTATAATCTGAAAAGTTGTCAGGTGTCTGTTTCTCAAACGGATTATACGGAAGTCCAGATCAATCAGATGAAAGAAAAGCAGTTGCAGGAGGAACAGCAAAAACTGGAACAGGAGCAGAAAGCGGAAAAACAGAAGCTGCAAAAGAAAAAGGTAGAAAAGAAAAAAACGATTAAGAAGAAAAAAGCAAAAAAGAAGCCGGTGAAAAAGAAGGTTAAGAAGAAAAGAACAAAGAAGTAATATTATATTCATTATCAGAGGGTATAAGGGATCCATCCCTTACAAGATAAAGCATAGATGTGTCCACATTATGCGTATCTTGCAGGGCTTGAATGAGAGGGGAAAAAGGCACATTTTATGTGCCAAAATAAAGCAGATAAAGCTCAGAAAACACTATGTTTGGACAAACTGTCCAGACAAAAAAAGCAAAAGAAGCAAAAGAAGATATTTTCCAGCGTTTGGACAAAATGTCCAGACAAAAAGAAAAAAAGATAAAAATTGCGTTTAGACAAATTGTCCAAACATAAGAAGGGAGTGACCGCATGAATGACGCAAAAACAGAGATCCTTCGAGTGAGAATGACACCGATGGAAAAAGCTGCCCTGTCAAGACAGGCAAACGATCAGCATAAAACCATGAGTGAATATATCCGCAGCATCGCCAAATGTCCGCCGGAGGTGACAAGGGACGAGTTTGAAGGTTCGATTCTGCAGATGATCTATGAGATCAACAAGATCGGTGTGAACATCAATCAGATCGCAAAAAAGTATAACGAACACAATTATGTGGAACCGAGAGCAGCTCTGTTAGAAAAGCTGGATGAAGTTTATGGAATGATGAAAAGCACCATCCGGCTTATGAAAGGGGCATAAGGAAACACAAGAAACGGAGGGAGCGTGATGTCGTTAATCATCAAGATGGATGCCATCAAGACGAAGGAGCATTTAAGAAAGTCCATTCCGTATATCTTCAATGAAAGAAAGACGGATGGTTTGTGCTTCAGCAATGCCGGGGTGACACCGGAGCAGATCTTGGATACATTCTTTTTGACAAAGCAGCTACGCCCCACGCACGGCACCAGAGAAGGTTATCATTTTAAGTTTTCTTTTTCAAAAGATGAGACGATACCGGCGGAGCAGGCTCTGGAGTTTGTAAAGGAATGGACAGAAGAATATCTTGCCGGGGCGTATGACTATGCCTGCTCGGTTCATAAAGACAGAGACCATATGCACATGCATCTGGTCTTTAATTCTGTCAGCAGAAGTGGTGGAAAGTACCGTTATCAAAAAGGAGACTGGGAGAAAGTGATACGACCACTGACAAACCGGCTGGCAGAAAAATATCATACCGGACCATTAAAGGAAAAGGATCCGGCATTGGATTATTCAACAGATTATGAGAAAAAGGATGGCAAACGAACCGGAAAAGAGCAGGTGGAACGGGACATTGACCAGTGCATCCTCGAAAGCAGATCCTATGCAGATTTTAAGAGAAGAATGGTGCAGGATCACTATTACCAGTTGTGGGAAGGAGTTTCAAGAGAGTATGGTGTCTACCTTGCCCTTACACCGCCGGGGAGAGGAAAAGCAATCCGCAGCTACCGATTAAGTGAGGGGTATATGCCGGTGGATATCGACAGGCGTATCGCATCGCAAAGACAGGCAAGAAAAGAAGAACTGCCCACAGGCAGGAACAGAAAACTTGACTGGGCAATGAGTAGAAACTATCAGTTTATTCCCTATGGTGAAATGTCAGAGTACCAGAAAATAATGGTGCGCCAGGTGCTGGAGGCAAGACGATTGTACCGGCGGACAGGTACACCGCTTTATATGCATGAGCGGAGCGTCGGAGTGCTTCAAAAGATGAAGAATGAAACCAGAAAATGCGGTATTTATGTAAAGCGTAAAGAAGCATGCAGGGTACAGAGGGAGTTGATACGAGTGATGAAGCAAAGGAGGAATAAAACAAGGTGACGGAAGAACAAAGGACATTGATAAAAAAGCATGGTATTTCAGCAACAGATGGGGAATGGACTTTAGTATTTCTTGGTGCCGGCTACGGCTTGACGGAAAAACAGATCGCCAGTTATCTGACAGCAGACACATCGGATTTGCTTGCAAAGCATGAAAAAATGCTCTGTATTTTATTTGGGATAGAACCGGAATCTAATGGTGAAATTCAAAGAATGGAGAATCCGGCAGAGAGACTGCAGATGATCCTCGCAGAGTATTTGGCTCACAATCAGTCCGTTGGCAATCAGTCAAAACAGGGTTATGAAGAAGTGATGGAGTATGTTATCAGGGACACCGGATTGTCGGCGGCACAGATTGAGCAGCTTCGCAAAGCGGTGGAGGTAAAGATGCCTGCAGAGGATGTTCTTGAGATGGCGAAAAATCGAAAGGATGTGATGGAGATACGACGGTGTATCGAATTTTATGAAATGATGGAGAAAGAACAGGAACCACAGGAGAAAGCAAAGGAAAACAGGAGGGAACGCAGATGAGTGAAGAATTACAAGCCTTAGTGCAGATCATTGAATTGTATGGAAGAGGGCTGGGCGGTTTAGGGAAGGCTATCCGCTTTTCAGCGAAAGGAGCAGCAAAAGGGGTGCAGATCGCACAGGTGAAAGCATTGCAGCACCGGATGAAACTTCATTATGCCAGTGAGGGGACACACAATACCATGAAATTGTCTGATCTGGAGAAAATGACAGGCGCAAGATATACGATCTTGAATATTCCTTTGGAGGGGGAAAAAGAGCTGATCCCTTTTTATGACCGTTTGAAAAAGATGAAAGTAGCTTTTGCGGAGCTGCCGGACTTAAATCTGGGAGACGGCTATACACAGATCGCATACAATCCGGAGCAGGTAGAGAGCGTGCGGATGGTCATTGAATACTATAAAAAGAAATTCAGGGAAGAGGCGAAAGAGATCGATCTGGACGAATATATGGGAATGGCAAGTCCGGGAGGGCTGGAATATTTGGACGAACTTGCTGCTAAAGGATATGAGGGCAGGATGCACGAGGAGCAGCTTACGGAGCTTCAGCAGCGGATACAGGATAAAGAGTATCTTCCAATCAGTATCAATGTGGAATCTCTTCTTTTGCGTGAAGAAAAGGATGCTTATCTGTTTCGTATTCCCCGTGGCAGATTGGGAGAAAATCTTTCCAGTGCCATACGGATCAAAAAGTCAGACTGTATTCTTTTGGATGAGGGACAGACTGTGATCACCTGCCTGAAACGAGAGGGAGACATCTGGGGATATGCACTGGATCAAAGGCAGAACATCCATGAGAAAGAAAAAGTGAAACTGGATATTGCAAAATTGGAAAAAGCATTTGCCCCGGTGGGCGATGACCGTGTGAAAATGATCGAAAAACTGAAACCGGAGCATGCAGCGATCTTTCCCTCTTTTAATCAGGGACAGGAGATGAAAGAAAAATCTTCTGTCCCTGAACCGGTTTCAGAGCAAACAGTGGGAAAAGTGTTGTCCCTGGAAAAAAAGAAAGAGCGTTATCAAAGTCCGGAATACATCCCGGTAACCTTTGACATGGAAACACAGATGGTGGCAGAAGCACCGAATCTCTATATAGCCAATCTTCCAAAGGAGCCGCAGGAATCCAAAGACTTTATCCGGTGTATTTCTTTGGATAAGACAGAGGTAAGTATTTCGGAGGATGGAAAACGGCTGCAGGCATACCTAAAGCGAAGCGAAACTTCTGAGGTTCGGGAAATTGATCTGGAGGGAAAAGAGCTGCGAAAATACAGCAAAAAGAATGAAGACATTGCAGCGGAGTGTCTGAAGTATCAGAGAAGCAGAGGGAAAGAGAGGCAGCCGGTGCCGGAAGAGATATTGCGGCACAAACCGAATGTAAAACTTAAGAAACGATAGGAAAGCTGTGCGAAATAAATGATCAGCGTTTTTACACGGTGAATTTATAGTTTTGGCTCAAACTTTGTGGGCTGAGAAAGGAATATAGGATCCATATGAAACGAAAGAAAGAACACTCCCGTGCAACGCATGTTGCCGGTGACAGCAGAAAAAGAAGATTACACCAATTATTCAAAGTGTGTGCGGTTTTGTTACTGCCCACGCTTTATTTGTTTTACAGTCTGAGCGGATTGTATCTTATGGATGTGGAAATATCAAAATTGAAAGAACAGATCGTCTGGTGTCTGCTGCATCCGCTGAAAGTTTATAATGACAAAAGCCCAAGTATGGTTCTGGTGGGAGGTTTGCTGTGGATAATCTGCAGTTTTCAGGCATACAGTAAAAGTGACCATAACCGGATGCCCGGCAATGAGTTCGGTTCTGCCAAATGGGGCGAAGTGCGGGAATTCAATGAAAAGTATGCCGCAAGGACCGAAGAGACGGAATCTGGGCTGTCACCGGAAAACAAAGTGTTATCTCAAAATGTGCGGTTCCGCTATGACTCGGATACCCTTCGCAATAACAACATTGTGGTTGTCGGCGGCAGTGGTGCCGGTAAGACAGCGTTCTTCCTGACACCGAATCTGATGTCGTTACACGACTGCAACATCTATACGGATCCGAAAGGAAGCCTTGCGGAGGAGCTGGGAGCATGGCTGGCGAAACAGAAGGATACCAGAGTATATACGCTGAACCTGTGTGAAATGGAGAAAAGCATGCATTTCAATCCGTTTCCGTATATCCGCAGTAAGAGCGATATCACGAAGCTGGTGACGAATCTGATCCAGAATACAAACTCAGCAAATATCAAAAATTCTTCTCAGGATCCTTTCTGGGAGCGTGCCGAACGAATGTTCCTGGAAAGCCTTTTTCTCTATGTATGGATGGAGTGTCCGAAAGGGGTATATAACCCGAAAAGAGGGAAGGCAGAGCTTCTGCAGAGAAACTGGAAATCTATTCTTTATCTGTTAGATGAGGCACAGTTTGTGGATGAAGATACGCCGCCAAAGTTAGATGAACGCATGAAAGAACTGGCGAAGAAAAAGCCGGATCATCCGGCCGTAAAAGCATACCAGCGTTATAGAAGCGGTCCGGATGAAACGATCCGTTCCGTCATTATGACAGTTAATGCCCGGATGCAGCCTTTTGATAATGAGAAACTTTTGGAGATCTTTTCATCCAATGACATCCCACTGGATGAGTTTGGAACGGGAATGGATGGAGACGGGAAAACAAAGAGCAACCTTTTTATCATCATTCCGGATGATGACGATACCTTTAACTTTGTACCGGGGATGGTGTATACGCTGCTTTTTCAGGAGCTGTACCGGCAGGCGAGATTCTTTGGTGGAAAACTGCCGATGGATGTGGGATTCTGGCTGGATGAAATGGCGAACATCAAGATGCCAAATAACTTTGATAAGATCCTTGCCACTTGCAGAAGCCGTGGCGTGTACTGTGTGCCGATCTTACAGTCCCTGGCACAGCTAAAAACGCTTTTTGCGGATGGAGCATGGGAAGGCATTGTCGGAAACTGCGACACTTTTATCTATCTGGGCGGTAACGAAGCAAGCACCTATGAATATGTCTCAAAGCTGCTTGGAAAATGGACGATCGACAAACGAACCAGTGGAGAAAGCAAAGGAACCAGCGGTTCATACAGTCAGAATTATGATGTGCTTGGCAGAGAGCTGATGTTAGAGTATGAGCTTCGCCTGTTGCCGGATGATGAATGTATTATTTTTGTGCGTGGGGAAAATCCAATCCGGGATAAGAAATGGTTTCCGTGGGAACACGAAGCATATCTGGAAGCAAGAAAATGTGGTGCTTTTGTCCCGGCGGTGCAGAAAGAAAAACAGAAACAGCAGATGGAAGAATGTGACTTTATCGGGGAAGAGTCATTGAAATATCTCAAAAAACAGCAATCGAAAAATGAAAACATCCGGCTGTATGAACTGGACGCCTTTTCCTTTATGATGATGGATCTGGATGCGATGGAGAAGAAGATTCATTCCACGCCAAAAGATGTCAAAGGAGCAGAAGTGGAAAAGACAATCACTGCCGGCATGATTCAGTCTGCGGTAAAGAATGAAATGAAACGGGAAGCGGAAGAACGAAAAGCATGGTTTATCGAAAACTTTGATAAACTCACACTGCTTGATATCTATGCTTCCGAGTGGACGAGCGAGACAAGAAGAAAAGTGATCCGCGAACTGCTGCAGGCGGGAGCGGAGGAAGATGTGATTAAGTCCATCATCCGTCCGGAGATTGAGGAAGGACAGGTGCTGCAGAAGAAGGGGATGTGGCTGGAGATGAGGGGGGAGAGATAATCTTGGAAAATGTAAGGTAGTAATCATAAATATGCAAGATATGGCGAGAAATTTGTTTTTGAATGTTTTATAATTATTGGTGATAAAATTGCTAGAGGAGTATCTATATGCATATATATTGTTGCTTAATAATATGAAATATGCAGGAAAGGGGTTGTATTATGCAGAATGAAATATACAATTTTGACATACAAGAGAAATCGGATTGTTTATGGTATAATCTGCTGTATATAACACATTTTGGTTATGCGTGATTGTATAGCCGAAATGTGTTTTTTTATAGGAAAAATTTCTCAATATATGGTTGCATAATGTGATGAATATACATACGATGAGGGAAAATTGGAACAGCTTATTGTTATCCACAGGAAGGAGAAGGCAAATGTTTAAGAAACTTAACAAAATGAAAATCGGTGTGCGATTAAAAAAATCTTTCAGACAGATTATTATAATATTTGGAGTACTTTCGGCACTGGTTATACTGACTATGCTGTATATCATAAATAATTATGGCGTTATTCTTGATAATTACGCATATCCACAGGGAAATATTGCTTTGGCTATGAATGAATCGGCTGAAGTGAGAGCCGCTTCAAGAGGTATTGTAGGATATGATTCGGATGAACTGATTGATAGTATGAAAAAGCAGCATGATCAGGCAATTGATTCGTTTGAGACATATTTGGAAAAAATACGTCCAACAATGATAACAAAAGAAGGAAATGCCTGCATGGATGCCATTGATAAAGCGTGGGCAGAATACAAAGATGTGGATGCAAAGGTAATTGAAACCGGAGCAACAACAGACACGGAGAAATCATTACAGGCACAACAGATGATGATTGATGAAGCAGCACCAAAATATCAGGCATTAGATGATGCTTTGCAAAAATTGATGGATGTGAATATTTCTATGGGAAATACAGAGCGTGCACAGTTAAGAATACTCATGATAGTCGCATTAGTCATTATAATTGGTGTGATTGTTGTGGCAACTATTTATTCTAATAATCTTTCTGTTGCCATATCGAAGAGTATCGAAAGACCGTTGAATGAATTGAAGGACAGATTTATGACATTTGCAGAGGGAGATATTGATTCCGCACTTCCAACGGTTGAGTCAGAGGATGAGATTAAAGAATTGGTGCAAGGGGTATCGGCTATGTCTGATCGAATTCGAGTTATCATTAAGGATTCCGGCAGATTATTAAATGAAATGTCAGATGGAAATTTTGCAATCGAGACGGAGTGCGAAGACGCATATACGGGGGCATTTACAGAACTGCTTACCGGTGTGAGAAAGATGAATCAGGAGATTGACACGACAGTGAGAGGAGTAAGCGAGGCATCGGAACAGGTTCTTGCAGGCTCTACCAATCTTTCGGAAGCGGCACAGTCTTTAGCAGAAGGAGCAACAGATCAGGCTGCATCTGTTGAGGAAATGCAGGCAACGATCAATGAACTGACTGAAGGAATAAAAACGACGGCAGAAGAATTAGGAACAGCCTACAATGAAGCCTATAAGTATGCGGAAGTTGCGGAGGGAAGTCGAAATGATATGGAAGCGTTGATGCAGGCAATGGATCGTATAAGTGAGACTTCAGAAAAAATAGGAGAAATCATCGTACAGATTGAGGATATTGCAAGCCAGACAAATCTTCTTTCCTTAAATGCTTCGATTGAAGCAGCAAGAGCCGGGGAGGCAGGAAAAGGTTTTGCTGTTGTGGCAGATCAGATTAGAAATCTGGCAGAGCAGAGTGCAAAATCAGCAGTAGATTCAAAAGCACTGATCGAGGCGGCTATCCATGAAGTAGGAGATGGAAATATATATGCGGAGAAAACTTCATCCTCATTGCGTGAAGTAGTAGATGGTATTCAGACAATTGCGGACAGTGCTAAAAAGATGAAAGAAATTTCCATCGATCAGGCAGAGAGCATGGAACAGGTAGAGGTAACTGCAGAAAGGATTGCCGAAGTTGTTCAGAACAATTCAGCCGCAGCACAGGAAACCTCAGCGACAAGTGAAGAACTTACTGCACAGGCTACAACACTTAGCGGTATGGTTTCTGCATTTAAGTTAAGACAATAAAACATAATGAAGAGAGGTACATTTTGTAGTGGTTGTGCCTCTCTTTTTTGATGCAGTTATTTGAGTGTTTTCCGGTATTCGGAGGGGGAACAGCCTTTTTGTTTATGAAACAGTCGGCTAAAATATAATGGATTATCATAACCGACAATACGGGCAATTTCATTTACGGCATAATTTGTGGTTTCCAAAAGCATTTGTGCATTGGTGATGCGGATGGATGTAATAAACTGCATTGGTGTTGTTCCTGAGAATTTCTTAAAATTACGAATAAACCAACTGACACTCATGCCTCTGGAAACAGCATATTCCTCAATGTTGATATCACGGTTGTAATTTTCATTAAAATAAGATGCAGCAGTATCCATTTCGTGATCCAGATATTCGTTTTTTAATACATGTTCTCGGGTAAGCTCTCTATGGAAAATGATGAGCAAATGCCGAAGCAGCAAGGTCAGCATCTCTTCATAGTCATCCTGACATCTTTGCAACTCCAGAATGATTCTCTTAAAAATACGCTCATATTCTAAAGAGGTTCCGACATGGAATATCCGTTCATTATCAGGAAAACCATATTTTCTCAAAATGTTTTTAACATCGCTTCCGGTAAAATGAATCCAATATACCTCTGTTTTATCAATTCCGTAATATTCATATTTTTGAAATTCTTTTGGACGGTAAAGCACCATGTTTCCGGCGGAAACAATAGTGTCATTTTCTTTGTTGTCAAAATGAAAATGAGTACGTCCGGATGCTACATAGATAATTTGAAAATCAAGTCTTCCTCTTGGACGGTGGGTTGGAAGTTTGGGGTGTGTGGACAAGCGGTAAGTGCCACAGCTTCCGACGATGAGAGGACGACTTTTGTCCTTAAAATCTATGAGTGAATGGTTGCGGTAACCGGAATTTATATACATTCTGCACTTCTCCTTAAAAATAGATATATCTGACCTTGAGCAGTCAATGGTGACCAGAAACTATACATAAAGTGAATGCCATCTCAAAACCTGCGGTTTTTTGGTGAGAGTTTCACTTACATAGTTTTAGTGTATCATTTTGTGCATATTTTGTCCACTTCTGTTTATAGACATTTTTTGACTGGAAAGGTATGATGGTTTCAAGGTAATACAAGGACGGAAAATGATGACACGAAGAGAACGATTTTGTTGGTTGCTTGTTGAGGTGAACAATAAAATATATATCAAAGGAGGATTACAAAATGATTGTACCACGCTATTATGAAGATTTGAGTATGATGCATGACAAGACGATGCCAGCGAGAGCATATTACATCCCGGCATCTGTTCGTAATGACGATTTCGTGGAACACAGAGAAAAGTCAGACCGTTTCCAATTATTAAATGGAGAGTGGAAATTTCAGTATTATAACAGTATCTATGATGTAACGGATCCATTTTATGAAACAGATTATGATGTTTCTGATTTTGACTCGGTGGCAGTTCCGGGAGTATGGCAGATGGATGGTTATGATGTACACCAGTATACGAATATCCGCTATCCGTTTCCGTTTGATCCGCCATATGTACCGCAGGACATTCCTTGTGGAGCATATGTTCATACTTTTGATTACCACAAAGAAGAAAAGGCACCAAAAGCATTTCTGAACTTTGAAGGTGTCGACAGTTGCTTCTATGTTTGGGTAAATGGTGTTTATGCCGGATACAGCCAGGTGCCTCATGCGACCAGCGAATTTGATGTTACCTCTCTGCTGAATGAGGGGGAGAATACTTTAGCGGTTTTAGTTCTTAAATGGTGTGATGGCTCGTATTTGGAGGATCAGGATAAATTCCGTATGAGTGGAATTTTCAGAGATGTTTATCTGCTGAAAAGACCAGAAAAAGCGGTTAGAGATTACAAGATTACGACAGAAGTAAAAAGAGATCGTGCTATCGTAAAACTGGATCTGCAGTATGCAAAACCGGTGACAACAAAAGTGACGGTAGAAGATAAATATGGAGCGGTAGTTGCCAGTGGGGAAATTGCAAAGGACGGAATTGTGGAATTGACTGTATTAAATCCTGTTTTATGGAATACAGAGAACCCATATTTATATAAGGTGATCTTGACTACGCCGGATGAAGTGATCGTGGATCGAGTTGGTTTCCGAACGATTGAGATCAAAGATAAGGTTGTTTATTTCAATGGTGAAAAGATCAAATTCCGTGGTGTTAACCGTCATGATTCGGATCCGGAAACAGGATTTGTTATCAGTATTCAGCAGATAAAACAGGATCTGACGCTGATGAAGCAGCATAATTTTAATGCGATTCGCTCCAGCCATTATCCGAACGCCCCATATTTTTACCAGATGTGCGATGAATATGGTTTTATGGTGATTGATGAGGCTGATATTGAGGCACATGGACCGTTTATGCTATATCGGAAGGAAGATACCGACAGGAATCGTTTTCACCGTTGGAATGAAAAAATTGCGGATGATCCGGCATGGGAACATGCGATTGTGGATCGTGTTCAGCTTATGGTACAGAGAGATAAAAACAGATCATGTATTGTAATGTGGTCTATGGGAAATGAAAGTGCTTATGGCTGCAATTTTGAAAAGGCACTTGCATGGACAAAGCAGTTTGATCCGGATCGGATTACACAGTATGAAAGTGCAAGATACCGCAATTACGATATCACATATAATTACGACAATTTAGATCTTTACAGCCGTATGTATCCATCCCTGCAGGAGATTGAGGACTATCTGAAAAATGATGGAAGCAAGCCATTTCTGCTTGTGGAGTATTGTCACAGCATGGGAAACGGACCGGGAGATTTTGAGGATTATTTTCAGATGATTCATAAGGATGACCGGATGTGCGGCGGCTTTGTCTGGGAATGGTGTGATCATGCGATCGCACATAGAACAGCAGAGAATGGAAAGACCAGATATTATTATGGTGGGGATCATGGCGAAACGATTCATGATGGAAACTTCTGTATGGATGGACTGGTGTATCCGGATCGCACACCGCATACAGGACTTTTGGAATATAAAAATGTCTATCGTCCGGTGAGAGTTGTGTCTTATGACCAGGAGAGTGGGCAGTTGGTTCTCCATAATTATATGGATTTTGATGATTTGAGGGATTATGTGGATATTTCCTATGAAATGACGCAGGATGGCCTGACGATGGAAAAGGGAAAACTGGCAGAGATTTCGGCTAAACCACATAGTGATGCGACAACCGAGCTGAAGCTGCAGGTTCCAAAGAATGGAAAAGTTTATCTGAAGTTCATTTATCATTTGAAAAAAGAAATTCCATTGCTTGAGCCGGGATACGAAGTGGGATTTGAAGAGGTAAAGCTTGTAAATGAGGATGACAGGAACCGACAGGCTGTAAAGTGGCTTGAGCAGGAAAAAACAGCAGGAACCATTGATGTAAAGGAAACAGACCGGCAGATTGTGTTACAGGCAAAGGACTTTACCTATACATTAGATAAACGCACCGGTATGTTTGAAGATATTCAATTTGCCGGAAGAAGTTATATCAACCATCCTATGGAGTTGAATATCTGGCGTGCTCCAACGGATAACGACATGTATATCAAGCAGGAGTGGAAAAAAGCACATTATGATGCGGCTTATACAAGGGCATACCGCATAGAAGTTCTTCAAAATAAACATGGAGTTTTGATCATGGAGCATGTGGCGGTAGTGGCAGATACTGTACAAAAGATTTTGGATGTGGAAATGACATGGAAGATAAATGAAGATGGAAAGCTGGAAACGGTGATAGAAGCAGTAAAGGATAACGAGTTTCCAGATCTTCCAAGATTTGGGCTTCGTATGTTCTTAGATAAGAAACTAGGTGATGTTACTTATTTTGGAATGGGACCACAGGAAAGCTACAGAGACAAGCACCAGGCTTCCAGTCATGGTTTATTCCGTTCGAAAGTGGATCAAATGCATGAAGACTATATTCGCCCACAGGAGAATGGAAGTCATTACGACTGTGATTATGTTGAGATCACAAATGGTCAGTATGGAATTGCTGCAGTATCAAAGTGTTCATTTTCGTTTAATGCATCTGTTTATACACAGGAAGAATTAGAAAAGAAAACACACAATTATGAATTGGAAGAGTCTGACAGCACCGTATTTTGTGTTGATTATGCAATGAATGGCATTGGTTCAAATAGCTGCGGACCGGAGGTTTTAGAAAAATACCGGTTTGATGATGAGATTTTTAAGTTTCAGTTTGAATTGGTTCCATTTGTAAAAGGATAATAAAAGACACCCGACAACCAAAGCAAATTTCCGGGGAAGATGATGCGAATTAGTCCGGACTGGCATGATCTTCTCTGGAAAACAACAGAACAAGAGACAATTAGAAATGACAAAAATTGATAGACTGCTGAGGATTCTAAACAACAAATAGCGAAGGAGCGATTCTTATGGAGGAAAAGAAATATTTAAAGTGGTATAACAAGATAGGATATGGATCTGGTGATATTGCAGGAAATGTAGTATATGCATTCCTGACATCATTTATGATGGTTTATCTGACAGATACGATTGGTCTGGCATCCGGAATTGTAGGAACATTGATTGCCGTATCCAAATTATTTGATGGTTTTACAGATATCTTTTTTGGCTCAATGATTGATAAAACACATAGTAAGCTGGGAAAAGCAAGACCTTGGATGCTTTATGGATATATTGGCTGTGCAGTAACACTGGTAGCCTGCTTTGCAGTACCTACAAGTCTTGGAAAAACAGCACAGTATGCGTGGTTCTTTATTGCATATACATTATTAAATGGTGTGTTCTATACAGCAAATAATATCGCTTACTCGGCACTTACATCGCTTGTTACGAAAAACAGTAAAGAGCGTGTGCAGATGGGATCTTACCGTTTTATCTTTGCATTTTCTACCAGCCTTCTGATTCAGGCAATTACGGTTGGATTTGTTGCAAAATGTGGTGGAGATGCGGCTGCATGGCGTTTGGTAGCCATCATTTATGCAGTGATTGGTTTGATTGTGAATACCATTTCCGCTCTGTCTGTTAAGGAGCTTCCGGAAGAAGAATTAAACGATGGAGATGCAACAGGTGACGAGGAAAAATATGGTTTGGTTCAGGCATTCAAGCTGCTGGTAAAGAATAAATTCTACCTGATGATCTGTGGCACTTATATTTTACAGCAGTTATACAGTGCAATGATCGGTGCCGGTATTTATTATATGACATGGGTTTTGAAAAATAAAAATTTATTTGGTCAGTTTGCGTGGGCTGTAAATATTCCGCTTATTATTGCTTTGATCTTCACACCAACGCTGGTTGGCAAATGGAATGGTATGTATAAGCTGAATTTAAGAGGTTATATTCTTGCAGTAATCGGCAGAGCACTTGTCGTTGTTGCCGGATATATGGGAAGCATTCCTTTAATGATGGCATTTACAGCACTGGCAGCATTGGGACAGGGACCTTGGCAGGGAGATATGAATGCCGTGATCGCATCCTGCTCTGAGTACACTTACCTGACACAGGGAAAGAGAGTAGATGGTACAATGTATTCCTGCACTTCTCTTGGTGTTAAAATCGGTGGAGGAATCGGAACAGCAGTTGTAGGATGGCTCTTAGAACTTAGCGGATATGTAGGAACTCATGCTGTGCAGCCGCAGTCTGCACTGAATATGATGCAGTTTATGTATCTCTGGCTGCCGCTGATCTTTGATGTACTTATTATGTTTATTCTTTCCAGAATGAATGTAGAAGAGACAAATGCAAAGATCAAAAAAGAAAAAGGAATTACAGTAGAAGCTGCTCAGCAGTAATGAGCAGAAATTGGTAACAGGAAAGCATTGTCTTAATTGAATAAACAATTACAGGCAATGCTTTTTGTTACGAAAGGAAAAGAAAAGGAGATGGGTTTTGTGGTGACACAGGATTTAGTGAAAAAATTAAAAGATGGATTGTATGATGCAAAACTGAAAGATATCTATGTAGATGAAAAGAAGATATCGTATGAAAGAAATCGTTATATAAAAGCAGTGGAGAGTTATACGGTACATTTTGGCGAAGGTGAGGTATCTGTCTTTAGTGCACCGGGAAGAAGTGAGATTGGTGGAAATCATACAGACCATCAATGTGGAGAGGTGCTGGCGGCGTCCATCAACAATGATGCGATTGCTATTGTGCAGAAATTAAAAGAACCATGCGTCAAAGTTATATCGGATGGCTATGAATTGATTACAGTAGATTTGGATGATCTGGACAGGAGAGAGGACGAGGCGGTAACAACAAATGCACTGATTCGAGGGGTATTAGCAAAAACAAAAGAATATGGGTATCAGATAGGAGGCTTTCAGGCTTTTGTCACCAGTGATGTGCTGATTGGAGCGGGATTATCTTCCTCGGCTGCATTTGAAACATTGATGGGAACCATCTTATCCTATCTGTTTAATGATGGTAAAATTTCGCCGATTGAAATCGCCATGATTGGACAGTTTGCGGAAAATGTATATTTTGGAAAACCTTGTGGCTTGATGGATCAGATGGCATGCTCTGTAGGCAGCTTGGCACATATCAATTTTCAGAATCCGACCGCACCTTTTGTAGAGCGGATTGAGTTTGATCTGGATGCTCAGGGATATAGTCTTTGTATTACAGATACGAAAGGCTCCCATGCTGATTTGACAGCGGAGTATGCAGCAATTCCGGAAGAAATGAAAAAAGCAGCAGCCTGTCTTGGGAAAGAGGTGCTTGGACAAGTTTCAAAAAATGAAATACTTGCAAATTTGCCAAGTATCAGGGAAAAGGCTGGCGATAGAGCAGCACTTAGAGCTGTTCACTATGTTTGCGAAAATGAGCGTGTGCAAAAAGAAGCTGCTGCGTTAAAGGAGAATCGTTTTTCAGATTTTTTGACATTGATCAAAGCATCGGGGGATTCTTCATACAAATATTTGCAGAATGTGTTTGTATGCAAAGATATTGCTCATCAGAATGTCTCTATTGCTTTGGCTGTCAGTGATATGGTATTGGGAATGCAGGGGGCAAACAGAGTGCATGGAGGTGGATTTGCCGGAACAATACAGGCATTTGTGCCCAATGATCTTGTGGAATTATATAAAAGCGAGATGGAAAATGTATTCGGTGACGGAGCATGTGATGTGTTAAAAATCCGCAAATACGGCGGTATTCAAGTAATGTAAGAAAAAAGACAAGGAGGAACAGGATGATGGGTAGCATTTTAGTATTAGGTGGAGCCGGATATATAGGTTCCCACACAGTTTATGAATTGATCGAAGCAGGAAATGATGTAGTAGTTGTAGATAATCTTGAGACGGGATTTCGTGCAGCGGTTCATCCGGAGGCTAAGTTCTATGAGGGGGACATCCGAAATCGCACTTTTATAGATTCCGTGTTTGATAAAGAAAATATAGATGGAGTTATCCACTTTGCGGCAAATTCGCAGGTGGGTGAAAGCATGATAAAGCCGCTGAAATATTATAATAACAATCTGTGTGGTACGGAGATACTGCTTGAGAGTATGGTTGCACATGGCGTGGACAAGATTGTATTTTCTTCTACGGCAGCAACTTATGGAGAACCGGAACGCATTCCGATTATGGAGACAGACCGAACTCTTCCGACAAATTGTTACGGCGAAACAAAGCTGTCTATGGAAAAAATGTTCAAATGGACTGCATCTGCACATGATCTTAGATATGTTTCTTTGAGATATTTTAATGCCTGTGGTGCTCATCCAAATGGAAAGATAGGAGAAGCACATAATCCGGAAACGCATCTTATTCCTTTGATTCTGCAGGTGCCGAACGGAAAGAGAGAGTATATTTCCATCTTTGGAAACGATTATGATACGAAAGATGGTACTTGTGTCAGAGATTATATTCATGTAAATGATCTGGCGCAGGCACACATTCTTGCTATGAAATATCTTCGTGATGGAAATGACAGCAATATATTCAATCTTGGTAATGGAGTGGGATTTACTGTAAAAGAGGTTGTAGAAACTTCAAGAAAAGTAACCGGTCATCCGATTCCGGCAAAAGAAGAACCTCGTCGGTCAGGAGATCCATCTATGCTGATCGCTTCCAGTGCGAAAGCAAAGGAAGTGCTGGGATGGAATCCACAATATGCAGATTTGGAAACAATTATAGATACAGCGTGGAACTGGCATAAAAATCATCCCAATGGATATCAGAATGTGTAAAGGGGGGAAGTACCAT
Source organism: Lachnospiraceae bacterium (assembly GCA_050874905.1). Classification (GTDB taxonomy): domain Bacteria; phylum Bacillota; class Clostridia; order Lachnospirales; family Lachnospiraceae; genus NC2004. Next base: position 2,925 of record JBNMLP010000009.1, on the reverse strand, counting down.
GATAAATGAGTGTATCAATGAACTTGTTGCGTATGGATTAAAGAAGGGCTTAGTTGATCCTGCAGATGAAGTATATGTAACGAACCGTTTATTGGAACTGTTCCGTTTAACGGAACACGATGGAGTGGTAGAACAGGTTCAGCCGAGAAAACTGTCACAGATTTTAAATGATATGTTGGAATACGCATACCAACAGGGGATGTTGGAAGAACAGACAGTCACAGAAGAAGATCTGTTTGATACAAAGATTATGGGAGAATTAACGCCTCCACCATCGGTAGTCCGCAGGCAGTTTTATGAAAAGTATAATATTTCACCAAAAACTGCCACAGATTTTTATTATCAATTTAGCCAGGCAACAAATTACATTAGAATCGACCGGATCGCAAAAGACGAAAAATGGGCGGCAGATACAGAATTTGGAGAAATGGACATAACAATCAATCTTTCAAAACCGGAAAAAGATCCTCGTGATATTGCAAAGGCGGGAAAGGCAAAAAAGTCAGGTTATCCAAGCTGTCTGCTGTGTAAAGAAAATGAGGGGTATGCGGGACATCTTTCTCATCCGGCAAGGCAGAATCATCGGATTATACCAATCACTTTATGTGGAGAGAAATACAATCTGCAGTATTCACCGTATGTATATTATAACGAACACTGCATTATCTTTAATGATAAGCATATTCCAATGAAAATTGATAAAGCGGTTTTTGCCAAATTGTTGGATTTTGTGCGGCAGTTTCCACATTATACGGCAGGATCGAATGCAGATCTCCCGATAGTAGGTGGTTCTATACTGAGCCATGATCATTTTCAAGGAGGCGGATATGAATTTGCAATGGCAAAGGCTCCTTATGAGATGGAATTTTCATTAAAACAATTTCCGGATGTTCATGCAGGAACTGTAAAATGGCCTATGTCTGTGATCCGCCTGCAGGGAGAAAATACCGAATCAATAGTAAAGGCTGCAGATCATATCTTGATGCTTTGGCGCAGATATACAGATGAGAAAGCGTTTATTTTCAGCGAAACCAATGGAGTACCACATAACACGATCACACCGATTGCGAGAAAAAAGGGCAACCTATTTGAGTTAGATCTGGTACTGCGAAACAATATTACGACAGAGGAGTTCCCAATGGGTGTATATCATCCGCATCCGGAATACCATCATATCAAAAAAGAAAATATTGGCTTGATTGAGGTGATGGGCTTAGCGGTTCTTCCTGCCAGACTGCAAAAAGAAATGGCAGAGCTGGAACGCAGAATATTGAATAAGGAGAATCTGTGGGAAAGCGATTTGACAAAATCACATGCAGAGTGGGCAGAGAAATGGATGCCAAACTATGAAATCACAGACGACAATATTCATGCAATCGTGCAAAAGGAAATAGGAATTGTTTTTGCAAAAGTTTTGGAGTGTGCAGGTGTTTATAAGAGAACACCGGAAGGAAAGGCAGCTTTTCAGCGATTTTTGGACTGCATATAAAAAAAGGACCATTTCACATTTGTGAAGTGGTCTGCTTTTTCAATATTCAGTTTTCACAAATAGTCCTTTTAGCTCGATTATGCATGATATACATGTTCAAAGTATCCTTCATAGAAAGCTAAAAGGTTGTTCATATAGTTTTTGAATCTGCTCATTTTGTATTCCTCCTTTCCTTGTTTGCAAATTCATTATAGGTCACGATGGATAAGAATGCTTGCCAAATTAAAAGAAAATGTAGACAAATGTTGCAGAAGAAATGAAAAACAAAGTAGTAAAGGGGAGATGTATAGATGCATTTGACATTTAAAGAAACGAAGGAAGAGATATATGCCGCTCAGAGAGTGTCAAAACATGTGTCTCCACATTTGCACAACGCATTGGAGATTGTGTGTGTAACAGAAGGTGTACTGGAACTGGGAGTTGGTCAGGAACTGTATCATATGGAAAAAGGTGATATTGGTTTTGTCTTTTCCGATATTATTCACCACTATCAGGTGTTTTCGACAAAGACCAGCCGGGCAGATTATATTTTGGTGCCTCCGTCTGTTACAGGAATATTTGAGGATAAAATACAAGGATATGCTCCCAAATATCCGGTTATAAAAGCGAAGCAGATTGAGCCGGATGTTTACAATGCGATTCAGGCAATCATTCAGGCGGAAGAAAAAGAGCCAATGCTTGTCCAGGCTTATGTTCAGATTATACTGGCAAGATGTATGGGAAAGTTGGAACTGGTGGAAAAAAGTTGTGTGGGAAGTGATGACTTAATTTATCGTACTGTATCTTATATATCAGGAAATTTCAGGAGACAGTTTTCTTTGGAAGATATGGCACGCGATCTTAGAGTGAGCAAGTATGTATTATCCAGGGTATTTTCTAAAACATTTCACTGTAATTTCAATCAGTATCTCAATGATGCCAGATTAAGTTATGCATGCACAAGGCTGGTAAATACCAGTGATACGATCCTGAATATCTGTCTGGACAGCGGTTTTGACAGTCAGAGAACATTTAACAGAGTGTTTAAAGAACGCTATAGAACCGCACCAAGTGAATACCGGAAAAACAAAAGACGAAATGGGTAAGGGGATAGAAGTGGAAAATTCAAAAATATAGAAAGGCAGGACAGTTATAGAAAGACTGATTTGGCAATAACAGTACGGGAATGATTCCTAAATTCAAAAGATTGATCTCGTATACTGCCGGGAAAATAGATAGAGCAATCACTCCTTGGAAGGGAGGAGAGCTCTGGTGGGAACAGTTGAAAAAAGAGATAAGCATAAGAAACGCAGGTTTGTATCTCCAGAAGAAAAGCTTGAAAGAGAATTAAAAGATTGTAGGAGTGGCTCTACTACGAGCAGGATGGAATGGTTGTTACACTTGGCAACTGGTTAAATGGCAGATTGTCTTGTGAACAGATAGAACAGCTTTGGTGT
>JBNMLP010000008.1:0-123136 GCA_050874905.1 Lachnospiraceae bacterium | reverse complement strand
TCATAATCAGTTACCTCCTTAACAAATGATAATAAATTTTAATGACATAGATAATATAGCACATCAACATCAACTGAATATCAACTGAAAATTAAATGTCTCATTATTTTGTTTGTACAATTTATAAAACATGATATAATATATACCAAAGACTTGGAAGTGGAGGGATGAATGTGTTTAATATACTTGTTGTTGAAGATAATATCGAATTGCAAGAGCTGTTTTGTGTATCGCTGTATAATAATGGTTATAACGCATTACATGCCAAAGATGGAATTGAAGCATTAGATATTTTGGAACATCATTTTATTGACTTGATTATTTCTGATATTATGATGCCCAACATGGATGGTTTCCAATTAGTAAAGGAGCTGAAAGATATCGATAGCAAAATTCCTGTCTTAATTATATCAGCAAAGGGAGCTTCCTTTGACAAAGAGAAAGCATTTAAGTTGGGAATTGATGATTATATGGTAAAACCGATAAATGTAAATGAGATGATATGGCGTGTAGAAGCATTATTGCGTAGAAGTGATTCTACACAAGGGAAAGAAATTAGCATTGGAAATACTACCCTATGTTATGAATCTCTCCAGATAAATGATAAAAACGAAAAAATATTTTTGCCACAAAAAGAATTTTATCTTTTGTATAAATTAATTTCTTCGATAGGAAAAATATTTACTAAACAGCAGCTTTTTGATGAAATATTGGGTTTTGATTCAGAAACAGATATACATACGATAGATGTACATATTGCAAGAATCCGAGAAAGATTCAAAGATAACACTGATTTTTCCATAGTAACGATACGTGGGCTTGGATATAAGGCGGTGGCTGATGAAACAAAATAAACATAGAACACTAAAACTGGCTTTGCTTTTTTCGGTTATAATCTTTTCCATAATGACACTATCTATGCTATTGATTGGTGTTATAATAGTAATGTTATATTATACGGGACATTTAGGCGAATTAGATACTTTGTTTCTTTTAATATGGTTCATTTTTCCAAGTTTGATTACAGGAATAGTTATTGCATTTCTTGTTGCAATTAAAGGTTTACAACCTGTCCTTAAAATGTGTGATGCTATTACAAAAGTTGCAGAAGGGGATTTTTCTGTCCGATTCAAAGAAAAATATTTGATATATGAGGTCAGCCAAATGGCTGAATGCTTCAATGTTATGGTAAAAGAATTGGATAATATGAATACGGTTCATACTAATTTTATTAACAATGTATCTCATGAATTCCGAACCCCTCTATCTGCCATAGAAGGTTATGCGGCTTTGTTGGGCAATGAGCAGATAAATAAAGCAGAACGTATTCAATATGCAAATCAAATAATTGGAGTAACAGAGAAATTATCTGTTATCATAAATAATATACTTTTACTTTCCAAAATATCCGTCGAAAATATGAAGATTGAAAAAGAGTATTTTAATCTTTCAGAATCCATTCGTGAAGTATTAATCATGTTGGAAAATAAATGGAGTGTAAAAAAATTATCCATTGATTTAGAATTACAGGATTTTCTATATTTAGGAAGTAAAGAGATGATGGAAGAAGTTTGGAATAATCTGATTGGAAATGCGATAAAGTTTTCAGATTCCGGTGGACAGCTAAAGATCAAATCATTGAAAAATAAAAACACAGTAATCGTTATAATTTCTGATAATGGAATTGGAATGACAAAAGAAACACAGGAGAAAATATATGATAAATTTTTTCAAGCAGCCCCATCTCACTCGCAAGATGGGGCTGGACTAGGATTGTCTATTGTTAAAAGGATTATTGCTGTGCATCAGGGTAAAATACATATAGATAGTGAATTAAACAAAGGAACCACATTTACTATTGATTTACCTATGTTGAAAAAATAACTCTATAATTTCAACATAGGTAATAAATATTACTCTCTGCAAAGTTCTTCGGATTCTCCACAGCCTCTCTTGCTTTCTCTAACTGTTCATACTTCCACTCACAGACCAGATCAATGACCTCATCCATTGTATACGGGACCTTTGAACCTTGTTCTTCTGAAATGTCCACACGAACAAGCTGTCCTACATCCAGCACCAGCATAAAATCATGTCCCTGCATATAGCCAAGGATCACTTTCGCATCTTCCTCCGACAATCGTATTTCAGACTGCAGGATGTTGATCGTGATCAAAAGCTCTGACAGCTGTCTGATCTCATATACACCGCTCACCTTCCGGGTACACCTCCTTTTCTTTATCCGTGCCGACCGAAAGTTACATTTCCTTGGGCTTTCGGAAACCACTCCCAGTGTTTTCGCCAGATACGCATTTTGTGTCACAAAATGCCAGCAAAAGAATTTTTGCTGTCTGGTTAGGGGGATTGTCTTCGCATTCGCTTTGACTCCCCCCCTAAAACCCCCTTATAAATCACAGGAATCCCAGATGATATAGTTTTTGCTATCTTTTTCCGGCAATGATATAGTTTTTGCTATCACCGGAACTTGAATGATATAGTTTTTGATAGCATAATTTGGACCGCCATTTTTCGTTGCTATAGTTTTTGATAGCATTTTTTTCAAATGATATAGTTTTTGCTATCATCAATTCACGCAAAAAAATAATGATATAGAAAAGTGCTTGCAATTTCCCAAAATGCTCGTTCTTTTCTATATCATTTTTGCTTTTTGCTCGTGGAAAGTGCTGTCACACACTTCTGACGGATCCGTTTCATAAGAAGTCCTTTCTAAATCGCCGCATTTCTTGTGACTGTTTTTACGCTTCCCTTATCTCTCAGGTCGCACCCCTCATTGACTTCCATAAACTTCTCCAGAATATCCGTTTTGATCAGTACTTTTCTTCCCACCTTAAGCACCGGAAGTTTCTTCCACTCCACCAGCTTTCGCAGTGTGTTTCTGCCGATCCCTGTATAATCGGCTGCCTCCTCAATGGACAATGCAATCTTTCTTTCCATCATAGTTACCTCCCTTCGCTAATTGCATTATGCAATTTTCTTGTTGTGTCAGTATAACGTTTTCATATCGTATTGTCAAGCATTATGAAACATTAAAAATAATTATTATATTGCATATTGCAATTCCAGGTGGGGCGTGCTATAATTCACCCATACCGAAAAAGGAGGCACATCAGCATGAAAGATAAAGAACTACGCAAGCTGATCGGCAGCAGAGCAAAGCAGCGCCGTCTGGAATTAAATCTGACACAGCCTTATGTTGCAGACAAGATGGGAGTGACCGCTTCCACGATCCTGCGTTATGAGAATGGTTCGATTGACAATACCAAGAAAATGGTGCTGGAAGGTCTTTCGGAGGCACTTCATGTATCGATTGAGTGGCTCAAAGGGGAAACAGATGAATATGAAACCGATATTACGGATAAAAAAGAATTGCAGATCCGTGATGAAATGAGTGATATTCTCAAACAATTACCTCTTGACCTTGACCAAAAGGAAGATACCTTTTCCAAAGACTTACTGCTGCTTATGTTGAAGCAGTATAACCTGTTCCTGGAATCATTCCGTTTTGCCTGTAAAAAATACAAAGGCAGTTCGAATGAAGCAGATATTGCCAAGGCTATGGGATTTGAATCAACGGACGAATACAACGAGATCATGTTTCTCCGTGAGATCACCCATACCGTGAATGCCTTTAATGACATGGCAGACATCATACGGCTCTATTCCAGAAAACCGGAAGCGGCAGAACAAAGGCTTGCGACACTTCTGTCTGAGGTTACTTCCGAAGATTTTGATTCGGTATAGAATGGCAACCGGAGTTATGTTATACTAACAAAGAAGAAGCATTTCTTTCAGTTCCGATTGTCGAATATCGAAAGGAGACATACGATTATGGCAAAAGGATCTGTAAGAAAAAAAGGAAAGAAATGGTACTACCGCTTCTATGTAGAGGATGCAAGCGGCAATCCGGTTCAGAAAGAATATGCCGGAACCGAAAGCAAAAGCGAAACGGAAAAACTGCTCCGTAAGGCAATGGAGGATTACGAAAGCAAAAAATTCATTGCAAAGTCGGAAAACATTACAGTTGGAGAACTGCTTGATATGTGGGCAGAAGAGGAATTGAAAGTCGGAACACTCAGCAATGGTACAGTAGAAAATTATCTTGGCGCGATCCGTTGTATCAAAAAGCATCCGATTGCAAACCGCAAATTAAAAACTGTTACCGCTGAGCATTTACAGTCATTTCTAGATCTGCTTACATTCGGTGGAAAATTTCCTGATGGAAAGACACGAAAAGGTTACAGCAAAGATTACATTCATTCCTTTTCAGCAGTATTACAGCAGGCTTTCCGGTTTGCAGTATTTCCAAAACAGTTGATCACTTTTAATCCGATGCAGTATATTAAGCTGAAAAAGCAGGCGGAGGATGTGGATCTATTTTCCGATGAGGATATCGAGGAAGGCGTTCAGCCAATCTCACATGCGGACTATGAAAGACTGATCAAATATCTCGAAGAGAAAAATCCACCTGCCATCCTTCCAATCCAGATAGCTTATTATGCAGGACTTCGTATCGGTGAGGTATGCGGATTAACCTGGCAGGATATCAACCTTGATGAACAATTCCTGACGATCAAAAGAAGTATCCGCTATGATGGTGTCAAGCACAAAAACATTATCGGTCCGACCAAGCGAAAGAAAGTAAGGATTGTTGATTTTGGCGATACTCTGACTGAAATACTGAAAGCTGCCAGAAAAGAACAGCTAAAAAAACGGATGCAGTATGGTGAACTCTATCACCGCAACTACTACAAAGAAGTGCAGGACAAAAACAGAGTGTATTATGAATATTATCATCTGGACGGAACCGAAAATATCCCGGCAGATTATAAAGAAATCTCCTTTGTCTGCTTAAGACCGGATGGCTGTCTGGAACTCCCCAGCACACTCAGCATTGTGTGCCGGTCGGTTGCGAAACGACTGGACGGATTTGAGAATTTCCATTTCCACCAGTTGCGGCACACCTACACAAGCAACCTCCTCTCAAACGGAGCTGCTCCAAAGGATGTGCAGGAACTGTTAGGACACTCAGATGTCAGTACCACTATGAATGTCTATGCTCACTCCACCAGAAAAGCGAAACGTGATTCCGCAAGGCTTCTCGACAAGGTGGCAGGCAATGACTAAAAAAGAATTTCCCTTATTTCCCTTACGATTATCTCACAAGGGCAAAAATAAGGGAAAATACATATCATTTCACTATCTAATGGGCTGAAAAGCCTGTAAAACAAGGAAAGTTCAGGAAATCTCTCCACAAATCCTAATTTTAATTAAAATGAAGTGTTTTAAAATGTGTGGAAAGGATATATGCAGGACAACAGAACTAATATTGAAAAAATATTGATGTATGATGTAATGTCTGAAATTGATCCTAATTACAAGCGTTTTGAGAATTGCTTTGAAAATAAACACTTGCTTTTGCTTTCTGATGCGTGTAATATCTCTCCTAAGGGCATATTACACAAAATGATGATGACCAAAAAAGAAAGGATTCTAAAGCAACACACAACCCCTATAATATTTTTAGAAAACAAAGCCAGATGGTATACCAGACTGCCTAATTCTAAAACTATTATGTTGAAACGCAAAGAAGATCTTGAAGATCGGGTAATTGAATATTACCTAACATTACAACATGCGTCTGATTGTACCTTGACAAATATTTTTTCTGACTTTATAGAGTATCGAAGTCTGCATAAGAGTGAATGTACTGTGGCAGATGACAGATACAACTTTGAAAAATATATTGCTCCCTATCACATTAGCGAGAAAGAGATTTCCAAAATAACTCGTCAAGAGTTTAAGATGTGGGCAGTAAAGATTGTATCTGATTATCAAATGACCAAAAAATATTTTAGCAATGTCAGAAGTACATTAAATAAACTGATTTCTTATGCGGTTGATTGTGATTATATCGCAACCAATCATTTAAAAGAAGTAAGTTTATTAGATGATCTGGAATCACTCTACAGTGCGCCGCTTGAACATGAATTAAGAGAAGATGCTCTTGACCGTACAGAAATCAGTTCTTTAACTGTTATTGCCAGACGTGATGCAGAAGCCAATCACAAACCAGAAGCACTTGGAATTGTATTACTGTTATTAACAGGACTTCGTATCGGCGAATTATGTGCCTTGCGGTATAGCGACTTCGACCGTTTCCATTTGCAATTGCGATTATCTCGAATGCAAAGAGATAAATACATAAATGTAAACGGGAAAAGAAAGCGAGAAGGCTATGAGATAGTACCATGGTTAAAGATGGGAAATAACAATAAGCCAAAGCACCGCACAATTAAAATTAGTGGCGAAGTAATTGACCTAATTGATCGCATAAAGGAGATCAATCAATCTCTTGCCTACCCTGTGAAAGATACAGATTATATATTCTGGCGCAAAAACAAAGAGACAAAATTTCAGTTAGACATGTGCAATCATAGAGTATTTGATGCATTATTGAGAAATTACTGTAAAAAGTGTAATTTTCAATATGTATACAGTCCCCATGATTTAAGAAGAACTTACGCATCTAATTTATATCTGAATGGAGTATCATTAGAAATGATTCGTCGTCAACTCGGACATACAACAACCGAAATGACTATGAAATACATACGAGATGTGATCGAACCAGAAATAGAAGATGATCACTTCTTAAGTGCGATAAATGTACTAAACGGAAATGTCAGCAAAAGTCAGCAGACTTTTGACACAAAAAGAAAAACGGCGGAAGCCTCATGAAATAAGACTTTCGCCACACAAAAAGCAACGTGCGTGAGAGGATTCGAACCCCCGACACCTTGGTCCGTAGCCAAGTGCTCTATCCAGCTGAGCTACACACACCCATGAGTTACTCACTCAACAAAAGCTATTCTAGCAAAGATGTCATATAAAGTCAAGCACTTTTTTCATTTTTTTGGATTATTTCGCTGTGTGGGTCAGGTACCAGTTGTATTGCGATACCAGAAATGGTAAGATAACTCTATGAGATTATATTTGCATACAAGGGAGGAAGCAAGATGGAACCGGTAAGTCAGGAAGGGTTGCTGATTGCAATCGTTGATACATTAGAGCAGAACAACAAGCCAATCTTAGAGCGGATCGATCGGTTAGAGCAGGAGCTCACCAAGCTTAGAAAGATTGCACAGAAGAATGAGGGCATGATCGAGGAACTTTATCAGGCGATGGCATCTGGGTATATTGGTGGCGGAAAATAAGGTGAAAGAAGTTTTTTGATGCGATCAATGAATGGTTGAAAAATAGGTACAAGGATGAAATAAGAAGCAGTAGTTAGGCAGGAGGACATATGAGCAAGGCAGATCAACTTTTTATTACGATGTGCAAGGATATTATAGAGCATGGAACAGATACGAAGGGGGAGCTTGTCAGACCGAAATGGGAGGATGGCAGCAGCGCGTATACGATCAAGAAGTTTGGTGTGGTGAACCGTTATGATCTGAGAGAGGAATTTCCGGCGATCACACTGCGTAAAACGGCGTTAAAGAGTGCGATGGATGAGATTCTTTGGATTTATCAGAAGAAGTCCAATAATATTCACGATCTGAAAAGCCACATCTGGGATGCATGGGCAGATGAGGACGGTTCGATCGGAACTGCGTATGGTTATGTCATCGGTGAGAAATTCTCCTATAAGGGGGAAATGATCGATCAGATGGATTATGTGTTAAAGCAGTTGAAAGAGAATCCATACAGCCGCCGTATCATGACGAACATGTATCAGTTTCATGATCTTGCGACCGGACGGTTAGATCCCTGCTGCTATTCCATGACTTATAATGTAACGCAGGATGAGCAGGGACAGTTGGTATTAAATGCGGTGCTCAACCAGAGAAGTCAGGATATTTTAACCGCGAATAACTGGAATGTGTGCCAGTATGCAATCCTGTTGATGATGGTGGCACAGGTTAATGACATGATTGCCGGAGAACTCGTTCATGTGATCGCGGATGCCCACATTTATGATCGGCATGTTCCTCTTGTAAAGGAACTGATCGCACGCAAAACATACGATGCGCCAAAGGTATGGCTGAATCCTGAGGTAAAGGATTTTTATGCATTTACTACGACGGATCTGCATGTGGAGGATTACCAGCATGGAGAGCAGATTACAATTCCGGTAGCGGTTTAGAAAAGGAGAAAAAAGATGAAGATGATCGTGGCGGTGGCAAAGGACTGGGCGATTGGATATAAGGGACAGCTTCTTGCACATAATAAAGAGGATATGAAATTTTTCCGGGAAACAACTACAGGAAATCTGGTTGTCATGGGAAGAAAGACGCTGGAGAGTTTTCCGGGTGGAAAACCTTTAAAAAACAGAGAGAATCTGGTGCTGACAACGGATGCTTCCTATGAAAAAGAGGGAGCAGTGATCGTTCACAGTGTGGAAGAAGCGCAGGAACAGATCAAAGCGTATGAAGCGACGGGAAAGGATTGTTTTGTCATTGGTGGAGAAAGCATTTACCGGCAGTTCCTGCCGTTTTGTGACACCTGTTATGTAACGAAGATGGATGCGGTTTATCCGGCAGATACATATTTTCCTGATCTGGATCTTGAGAAAGACTGGAAGCTCACAGAACAATCAGAACAAAAGGAATACGCAGATGGTACGTTTACATTTTGCACGTATCAAAAGCAGGCATAAAGGACAGCATTACTGTGCATACTACGAAAAGAGAACAGGAAAGTGGGGATGAGAGCATGCACAGTGTAACCGGTTTGCGTTTGAATAAACAGCATGAGAATAAGGACGGAGCGAAGCAGGGAGGTTCCCTGTTTGAAACTCTGTTCTTATTTTTATTGGGAGGATTTTTGTATTTTTATATAGAGATCTTGTTCCGGGGATATTCGCATGTTTCAATGATCGTATGTGGCGGTCTGGCATTTGTCTGTGTGGGAATGTTAAATGAAAAATGGGATATGTCCGTTTTATCCCAGATGGTGATCGGTTCAATCATAATCACGACGTTGGAGTTTATCACAGGCTGGATCGTCAATGTAGTGCTGCATCTTGGCGTGTGGGATTATACGATGGAGCCATATAATATTGCGGGGCAGATCTGTCTGGCATATAGCAATCTTTGGTTTTTGCTGGCTTTTTTATGTATTGTGCTGGATGATTTTGTGCGGTGTCATTTGTTTGGAGAGCCAAAAAAGAAGTATCGCTGGTTATAGTTTTTCGGTTGGTTCATATACTGTGGTAAGGATAGAGTAAGGAGAACGACTATGGACGCTGGTATGCCAGTGAGTAACCAGACACAGGCAGAGGAGATGGGGGAACTTCGTGTGCGGATTCAGTCCGAGCGGGCGGATCAGCCCGTGGAAAATGCGAAAGTGCAGGTATTTGATCCCGATGAGCCGGAGAAGGTGCTCTATGAAGCACAGACCGATGAGAATGGAATTGCTCCGGTGTTGACTCTTCCGACTCCGCCGCTTATCTACAGTATGGAACCGGGGGCAGAACAGCCGTATGCTACCTATTCCATTCGGATCACCAAGGATGCTTATGATGGGCAGGTGATATCAGGCACGCAGATCCTTCCGACAGTGCGGGCGGAACAGGATGTGGTGTTGCTGCCATCCCTAACGGAGCAGGGACCAAATGAAAGTATTGTCATTGGACCACACACGTTGTTTGGCGATTACCCGGATAAGATCCCGGAGGATGAGATCAAGCCGGTTACTGAAAGTGGAGAGATTGTATTAAGCCGTGTTGTGGTTCCGGAATATGTGGTTGTACATGATGGAAGTCCTTCGGATTCCACAGCACAAAACTACTATGTGAGATACAGTGATTATATTAAAAATGTGGCAGCCTGTGAGATTTATGCGACATGGCCGGAGAGTACGATCATGGCAAATGTGCTGGCGATCATGTCTTTTACGTTGAACCGGGTATATACGGAGTGGTATCGCAACAAGGGATATTCTTTTACCATTACCTCTTCTACGGCATACGATCATAAGTGGATCTATGGAAAATCAGGTTATGATTCGATCAACCGGGTGGTGGATCAGTTGTTTGCCAATTATCTGTCACGCCCCAATATTGTCCAGCCGATCCTGACACAGTATTGTGATGGAAGAAAGGTACAGTGCGAGAGCAGAGGATGGATGACACAGTGGGGATCAAAGGCTCTGGGGGATCAGAATTACAGTGCGATCGAGATCTTGCGCTATTATTATGGGGCAAATATGTACATCAATGAAGCGGAGGAGATTTCCGGTATTCCGTCTTCCTGGCCGGGGGTAGATCTGACGGTTGGTTCCAGAGGAGATAAGGTGCGGCAGATGCAGAACCAGTTGAATCAGATCGCTACGGCGTATCCGCTGATTCCTAAGATTACGGCAGATGGTATTTTCGGGGAACAGACAGCAGAAGCGGTACGGGTATTTCAGCGTATTTTTGATCTTCCGGCATCCGGAGTTGTGGATTACCCGACGTGGTATAAGATTTCCAATGTGTATGTAGGAGTTTCAAAGATAGCAGAATTAATGTAAAAAAATACCAAACCGAAAGGTTTGGTATTTTTTCGTTATGTTCATTTCACCTTGAGTTTTGCGAAAAGGTTTATTATACTTAAGACGGTGTCTGATCATCAGCCGGTTAGCTGGGTGCGCTTTACACCTTTAAAGGTACGAGTATACAGACTTTTCTCGTCAGTGTATAGCCAGATACCAAGAACATCTTTTACGATGTAAGCAACTTTGTTGGATGATACATTCATGTAAAGAACCTCGTCCACATTCAACTCTCTGCATTTTGCAGCAGCAGTTGCAGCATCTGGTGCAGATAATTTGTATTTTTTAATTGCCTGATCTACTGTCATACCGAAGACCCCCTTTGCGTGTCAAATAATAGCCAAAAGGAATTGTACAAATTATACAAACCGTTTTGTGCTTTCTGGTATAATTATAATACACAAACAAAAAATAAGCAATTATGAAAAATACACAAATTTACCAGTGCATTCCATGCTTTTTTATTGAATCAATAGTGCGATATGCTATACACAGACAGGAAGGAGTTTTGATGAAAGCAGAACAGCGAATAAACTACGACAAAAAAATGGAACTTGTGATCGCGAAAGAGCAGGAGGAGGGCCATATTCCAAGACTGTTGCTGCATAGCTGCTGTGCTCCGTGCAGCAGTGCCGTGTTAGAACGGTTAAGTGCGTATTTTAAGATCACGATTCTTTATTATAATCCTAATATTGAACCGGAGGAGGAATATAGAAAACGGGTGGCAGAGCTTGATAAACTGCTGCATAAGCTGCCACTGGTACATCCGGTGACCTTGATCGATGGAAGATATGATCCAGCAGAGTTTTACGAGGCAGTAAAGGGGAAGGAACAGAGCGGAGAGGGCGGAAGCCGCTGCTATGAATGTTATAAACTTCGTTTAGCGGAGGCGGCACGCTATGCGAAGGAAGGGGCATTTGACTATTTTACGACAACGCTTTCCATCAGTCCTTATAAAAATGTGGTCTGGCTCAATGAAATTGGGGAAGCTTTAGCCGGGGAGTATGGCATTTCCTATCTGTATTCTGATTTTAAAAAGAAGGAGGGGTATCGGCGCTCTATTGCTCTTTCCAAAGAATACGGATTGTACCGTCAGGATTATTGTGGCTGTACCTTTTCCAAGCAGGAGCGGGAGAAGATCAAGCAGCAGAAAAGGGAAGAAAACGGAGAAATTTAGAAATAAATGAGATTTCTTGTGATCCTCCCTTGTAGAATTTTAAAATATGTGGTAGAATAAGACAATTTGAGAAGAAAGAGAAATTGGGGCATGCTGTGCCGCAAAAGTATCTTTTTTTTTTGAGAAAATTTGCGAAAGGAACAGGTGGAAGAATGAAAGCATTTCTTATTTTGGAAGATGGACATGTTTTTACCGGACAGAGCATTGGAGCAGTAAAAGAAGTAATCAGTGAAATCGTATTTAACACGTCGATGACGGGTTATTTAGAGGTGCTCACAGATCCTTCTTATGCGGGACAGGCTGTTGTAATGACTTATCCGTTGATCGGAAATTATGGTGTCTGCCGGGAAGATATGGAGAACCAGAAGGTATGGCATTCTGCATTTATCGTAAGAGAGATCTCAAGAAGAGAGAGCAATTTCAGAAGTGAGATGGCTTTGGAAGACTTTTTAAAGGAGCAGGGCATTCCTGGTATTCAGGGCATCGATACCCGTGCTCTTACAAAGATCTTACGAGAGAAAGGTACGATGAACGGAATGATTACCACCAACGAGAATTACGATCTCGCCACGGTACTTCCTAAGATTAAAGAATATAAAGTAACCGGTGTGGTAAAGGCAGTTTCCTGCAAAGAAAAACAAGTATATAAAAGTGATCTGGAGCAGACAAAGCATAAGGTTGCGCTGCTGGATCTTGGTACGAAGCGTAACATTATCCGCTGTCTGACAAAGCGTGGCTGCGAAGTAACCGTTTATCCGGAGTTTACAAAGGCAGAAGAGATCCTTGCCGATCAGCCGGATGGCATCATGCTGAGCAATGGCCCTGGAGATCCAAAGGAATGTACCGATGTGATCGAGCAGGTGAAGAAGTTATATGATTCCGATGTTCCAATTTTTGCAATCTGCTTAGGACACCAGATCATGGCACTGGCAAATGGTGCTGATACCGAGAAAATGAAATATGGTCATCGTGGAGCAAACCATCCGGTAAAGAACGTAGAGACCGGAAAGGTATACATTTCTTCTCAGAACCACGGTTATGTGGTAAAGGAGGACACCTTAAAGGAAGGCGTTGCCGTTCCATGGTTCTATAATGTAAATGATAAGACCTGCGAGGGTGTTCGTTACCTCAACAAAAAGGTGGTAACCGTACAGTTCCATCCGGAAGCATGTGCAGGTCCGAGAGACAGTGAGTTCTTATTTGATGAGTTTATCAATATGATGGAGGTGACTGAGTAATGCCAAGAAATTATGACATTAAAAAAGTTTTAGTGATTGGTTCCGGCCCAATCGTCATTGGACAGGCAGCAGAGTTTGATTATGCCGGTACACAGGCGTGCCGTTCTCTGAAAGAAGAAGGAATCGAAGTAGTATTGGTCAACTCCAATCCTGCAACGATCATGACAGATAAAAATATTGCAGATAAGGTATACATCGAGCCACTGACCAACGAGGTGGTAGAAAAGATCATCAAGAAAGAGCATCCGGATAGTATTTTACCAACGCTTGGTGGACAGGCAGGATTAAATATTGCAATGGCATTGGAGGAATGTGGATTTTTACGTGAGAACAATGTCAAGCTGATCGGTACCTCTTCCCAGACGATCAAAAAGGCAGAGGATCGTCAGGAATTCAAAGATACGATGGAGAAGATCGGAGAGCCGATTGCTCCTTCTGAGGTTGTTACCTCTGTAAAAGAAGGTTTAAAATTTGTTGAAAAGATCGGTTATCCAGTGGTACTTCGTCCGGCGTATACGCTGGGTGGTTCCGGTGGTGGAATCGCAGAGAATGAGGAAGAATTCTGCGAGATCTTAGAGAACGGTCTTCGTTTAAGCCGTGTAGGTCAGGTATTGGTAGAGCGCTGCATTGCCGGATGGAAAGAGATCGAGTACGAGGTAATGCGTGATGCCAATGGTACCTGTATCACGGTATGTAATATGGAGAACTTGGATCCGGTTGGTGTTCATACAGGAGATTCCATTGTAGTGGCACCATCACAGACGTTGGGAGATAAGGAGTATCAGATGCTTCGTACTTCCGCATTAAACATTATTACCGAGTTGAATATTACAGGTGGATGTAACGTACAGTTTGCATTGCATCCGGAATCTTTTGAATACTGTGTTATTGAGGTAAATCCTCGTGTCAGCCGTTCTTCTGCATTAGCTTCTAAGGCAACCGGTTATCCGATCGCCAAGGTAACCGCAAAGATCGCGCTTGGATATGATCTGGATGAAATTCCAAATGCGATCACAGGAAAGACTTATGCAAGTTTCGAACCGACGATCGATTACTGTGTTGTAAAGATTCCAAGACTGCCATTTGATAAATTCATCAAAGCAAAACGTACCCTTACTACACAGATGAAGGCAACGGGTGAGGTCATGAGTATCTGCACCAATTTTGAGGGTGCATTGATGAAGGCGATCCGTTCCTTAGAGCAGCATGTTGATAGTCTGCAGTATAAGGAGTTTGCTGCGTTTACCGACGAAGAGATTGAAAAAGAACTTTATAAAGTAGATGACCGCCGTATCTGGGCAGTGGCAGAAGCCATCCGCCGTGGTACGACATTAGAGCATATCCACAGCATTACCAAGATCGATATCTGGTTCTTAGATAAGATCGCGATCTTAGTAGAAACAGAGAACGAGCTTGCCAAAGAGCCACTTACCAAAGAGCTTTTATTAAAGGCAAAACGTCAGGAATTCCCGGATGAAGTGATTGCACGGATTACCGGAAAGACCGAGGATGAGATCAAAGCACTTCGTATGGAGTATGACATCCATCCGGCATTCAAGATGGTAGATACCTGTGCGGCAGAGTTTGAGGCTTCAACTCCATACTATTATTCCTGCTATGACAGTGAAAATGAAGTGACAGATGATAAACAGCAGAAGCGTATCATGGTATTAGGTTCCGGTCCGATCCGTATTGGACAGGGTATCGAGTTTGATTACTGTTCCGTACACAGTGTCTGGTCGTTCAAGGATATGGGCTATGAAACGATTATCGTAAACAACAATCCAGAGACCGTTTCTACAGACTTTGATATTGCAGATAAATTATACTTTGAACCACTTACCGCAGAGGATGTGGAAGCTATCGTGAATCTGGAAAAACCGGACGGTGCAGTCGTACAGTTTGGTGGACAGACCGCGATCAAGCTGACGGAAGCACTCCTTAAGATGGGTGTAAAGATCTTAGGAACCAGTGCGGAAAATGTAGATGCAGCAGAGGATCGTGAGTTGTTTGATGAGATCCTGGAGGAGTGCTGTATTCCAAGACCAAAAGGAACAACCGTATTTACTTGTGAGGAAGCGTTGGAAGCTGCTCAGGAACTGGGATATCCGGTTCTGATCCGTCCATCCTATGTACTTGGTGGAGCGGGTATGCAGATTGCCATTTCCGATAAGGACATTATCGAGTTTATGGATGTGATCACCCAGCATAAGCAGGAACATCCGATACTGATCGATAAATACCTGATGGGTAAAGAGGTGGAAGTTGATGCCGTATGTGATGGTGAGGACATTCTGATTCCTGGTATCATGGAGCATGTGGAGCGTGCAGGTATCCATTCGGGCGATAGTATTTCCGTATATCCGGCACAGAGTATTTCCGACAAATGCCAGAGAGTCATCGTAGACTATACGAGAAAACTTGCAAAGTCCCTTCACGTAATTGGTCTGATCAACATTCAGTTTATTGTATATCAGGATGAGGTATATGTGATCGAGGTAAATCCTCGTTCTTCCAGAACGGTACCATATATTAGTAAGGTAACGGGTATTCCGATCGTAGATCTGGCTTCCAAAGTAATTGTCGGAGCAAAGATAAAAGATCTGGGATATGAGCCGGGATTACAGAAACCAAGTGAGTATATCGCGATCAAGATGCCGGTATTCTCCTTCGAGAAATTAAGAGGTGCAGAGATCAGCTTAGGACCGGAAATGAAATCAACCGGTGAGTGTCTTGGTGTGAGCCGCAACTTCAATGCTGCCCTTTATAAAGCATTCTTAGGAGCAGGTGTAGATCTTCCTAAGCATAAGAAGATGATCCTGACAGTAAAAGATTCTGATAAGCTGGATGCGGTTGATATCGGTCGTCGTTTCCAGGCACTGGGTTATGAGATCTACTCTACCAGAAGTACCTGCAAGGTACTCAATAAGAACGGAGTAAATGCACATCCGATCAATAAGATCGAGCAGGAGTCGCCAACGTTATTGGATCTGATCCTGCAGCATGATATCGATCTTGTTATTGATACTCCAAATCAGGGTATTGATAAGAGCCGTGATGGATTCCTGATCCGTCGTCATGCGATCGAGACGGGGGTTACCTGTCTTACATCATTAGATACGGCTGCTGCATTGCTTACCAGTCTGGAGAGTGGTACCAAAGATCTTCAGGTGATCGATATTGCCTCTATTTAATCTAAGTCAAAGAATAGACGGGGCAACCTAAAATAAATACAGGAAAATAATATGGCAAATGCAGGCTTCCTATGATAAAATGAGAGCGTGTGCCGGGAAAAACGGTGCAGAGAAGGATTCATAGATAGTCAGGCATTTGCCTGTTGTTTTCTTAGAAGAAGATAGGAGGTAGTATTTATGCGATATACCAAGCAGGATATTATTGACTTAGTGGCAGAAAATGATGTTGAATTTATCCGTTTGCAGTTTACTGATGCACACGGTACGATGAAAAACGTTGCCATTACCGCAAGTCATTTGGAGGAAGCGCTGGATAATAAGATCATGTTTGATGGTTCTTCTATTGAAGGATTTGTAGGAATTGAAGAATCGGATATGTATCTGTATCCGGATCGTGATACATTTGAGATTTTCCCATGGAGACCACAGGTAGGTAAGGTGGCCCGGTTGATCTGTGATGTGTACAATCCTGATGGAACGCCGTTTGAGGGAGATCCACGCTACATTTTAAAGCGCGAATTAAAGCGGGCAGCAGATATGGGATACGTGTTTGAGGTAGGACCGGAGTGTGAGTTCTTTTTATTCCATACGGATGATGAGGGACGTCCGACGACACTGACGCATGAAAAGGCAGGCTATTTTGATTTAGGACCTCTCGATCTTGGAGAAAATGCACGCCGTGATATGGTGCTTGCACTGGAGAAAATGGGCTTTACCATTGAAACTTCTCATCATGAGATGGCACCTGCCCAGCATGAGATTGATTTTAAGTATGATAATGCTTTAAAGACTGCGGACAATATTGTGACCTTTAAGCTGGTCGTGCGCTCTATTGCCAAACGCCACGGTTTATTTGCAAGTTTTATGCCAAAACCGGTATTTGGTGTGCAGGGTTCCGGTATGCATGTGAACATGTCTTTAAGCAAAGAAGGAAAAAATATTTTTGCAGACAAATCCTCAGAGGATGGATTAAGCAGGGAAGCACATCAGTTTATTGCAGGTCTGATGCATCATGCCAGTGGTATGAGCCTGATCACCAATCCGCTTGTTAATTCCTATAAGCGGTTAGTGTCCGGCTATGAGGCGCCGGTCTACATTGCGTGGTCCAGAACGAACCGCAGCCCGTTGATCCGGATTCCGGCAGCCAGAGGTGCCAGCACAAGAGTAGAGCTTCGTAGCCCGGACACTGCAACCAATCCGTATCTTGCATTGGCGGTTTGCCTGGCAGCAGGCCTTGATGGAATCGAAAAACAAATGGAAGTGCCAAACGAGGTCAAAACGAATATTTACGATATGACAGAGGAGGAGCGGGAAGCTCTTAAGATCAAGAGACTTCCGATCAACCTGTTTGAAGCGGTAAAGGAATTTGAAAAAGATACCTATCTGCAGAAGGTGCTGGGCGAGCATGCCAGCCATATGTATATCCAGACGAAGCAGGCGGAGTGGATGAATTATACATCCCAGGTAACGCCGTGGGAGATCGAGGAATATTTGTATCGGGTATAGCGATAAAAAACATACTGTGGCAGAGGTGAAAAAATGATAAATGTAATGATTCTTTTTCCAAAACCGGAGATTGGAAAAAGCATACGAAGTCTTTTGATAAGAAACGGTATAGACGTTACATCTGTTTGTAGTACCGGTGCGCAGGTCATTGCCACAACAGACAATCTGGACGACGGACTGGTAATCTGTGGGTATCAGTATGTGGATATGGTATACTCGGAACTTCGGGAGTATTTACCGGACACATTTGAAATGCTGGTTCTGGCATCCCAGAACCACCGTGCAGAGATTGAGGAATCTGAGGTGGTATGTATGGGAATGCCGTTTAAAGCGTATGAGCTGGTGGACAATGTCAATCTGATGATCGACCGGCTTTATGAGCGGCGAAAAAAACGGAAATCGCAGCCAAAGGTTCGCAGCGAGGAAGAGATCGCTGTGATCGAGCATGCCAAGGCAATGCTGATGCGGGAAGGATTTTCCGAACGGGATGCACACCGTTATCTGCAAAAGAAAAGTATGGATCATGGAACAAGTCTCGTGATGACAGCGCGGGACGTGTTAAATATATATTAGTAAAAAGGAGGAACGATCATGTTTCAGATCAATGAAAATTATTTAAAACTGCCGGGAAGCTATCTGTTTTCCACAATTGCCAAAAAGGTGGCTGCTTATAAAGCAGCAAATGAAGGTGTAGAAGTGATCAGCTTAGGAATTGGTGATGTGACAAGACCACTCGCCCCTGCGATCATCAAACGTCTGCATGAGGCTGTGGATGAGATGGCAGATGAGAAGACATTCAAAGGCTATGCACCGGATTTAGGTTATCCGTTCTTACGGGAGGCAATCGTAGCCAACGATTTTAAGGCACGCGGCGTAGATCTGTCGATTGACGAGATCTTTGTAAGTGATGGTGCGAAAAGCGATTCCGGTAACATTCAGGAGATCTTTGGACCGGACAATAAGATCGCAGTCTGCGATCCGGTATACCCTGTTTATGTGGATACCAATGTAATGGCAGGCAGAGCCGGAACATACAATCCAGACACCGAGCGTTTCAGTGATGTGATCTATATGCCATGTACCGCTGCAACCAATTTTGCACCGGAGCTGCCAAAGGAGACACCGGATATTATTTATCTGTGCTTCCCGAATAATCCGACCGGATCTACGATCACAAAGAGCCAGTTACAGGAATGGGTAGACTATGCAAACAAAGTAGGAGCCTGCATTATTTATGATGCGGCATACGAAGCTTATATCACAGAGGATGATGTGGCACATACGATCTATGAGTGTGAGGGTGCAAAGACCTGTGCGATCGAGCTGAGAAGTTTTTCTAAAAATGCCGGATTTACCGGAACACGTCTTGGTTATGCTGTTGTTCCAAAGGATTTAAAATGCGGGGATGTTTCCTTAAATGCACTTTGGGCAAGAAGACATGGAACAAAGTTTAACGGTGCTCCATATATTATCCAGCAGGCAGGTGCAGCCGTATATACCGAGGAAGGAAAGGCACAGTTAAAGGAGCAGGTAGGCTATTACCAGAAAAATGCAGCAACGATTCTTTCCGGATTAAAAGAGGCGGGTTACACGGTATCCGGTGGTGTGAATGCACCATATATCTGGCTGAAAACACCAAATGAGATGACAAGTTGGGAGTTCTTTGATCTTTTGTTAGAAAAGGCGCATGTGGTAGGAACACCGGGATCTGGATTCGGACCATCTGGAGAAGGCTACTTCCGTCTGACCGCATTTGGATCTTACGAAAATACCTTAAAAGCAATTGAGCGTATCAAAAACATTTAATCCATAATATAAAAAGTGTTCTTATCAGCCGGTACTCAAAGTGCCGGATGATTAAGAACACTTTTTTTATAAAGTCATGCAAATGCAATATCGATCAGGTTAAGTTTAAAAGCTGCTGAACGGCAAGATGCATTTCCGGATGCAGGCGGTAGGCAAGCAGTAACACATATTCATCTCGGGAAAGGCAGCGAAAGACGTCGTCGCAGGTATCCGGAAGCGGGATGTGAAAGGTGGTTAAGATATCGTAAATCTGATAGAGGCGGCATAGATGTAAGAAGGTGCAGGTATTTGGCATGGATAACCCCTGTTCCCAATTGTAGTAGGCGGATTCCCGGATGTTTTGCACACCTTGTTTGGACAGATAAGCGATGACATCAGATACAGAAAGACCGTTTTTGAGGCGGTATTCTTTCAGAATACGCCCGCATTCCTTTTGAAAAGTTTGTTTTTTTGTCATTTGTGTAAAATCTCCTTATAAAATGATACTTCTATTATACTTAGTATATACTGATGAAGCAACTGGAAAATGAATTTTTGTATCAAAATAGCCGAAATTATCGAGAAAAGCTCTCAATAAATTGTAAACTTTTTCTTGCATTTTGCATGTAAACCAGATATAATAGTATTTGTAGATAAAGAAGATTGTGAAAAATATAGAGAAACGTTTTAACACAGTATCTACATATTCTTTTTCAGTATTCGTTATTTGCGAACATTGGTTGTATCATAGATCTACTGGTATTCACACAGTCTTGGAATGTCCATCCAGGGCTGTGTTTTTTTGATTAGGAGGAGAACAAGATGAAAATTGGTTTTATTGGCTGCGGTAATATGGCACAGGCGATGATCGGCGGCATGATCAACAAAACATTTTGTAAGCCGGAGGATATTATCGCATCGGCAAGAACAGAAAAAACACTGGATATGGCTGCAAAAACATATGGGATCAGGACAACTTTAAACAACTGCGAAGTGGCACAGCAGGCAGATGTTTTGATCCTTGCGGTAAAACCGGTCTTTTATGAAGACGTGATCGGTCAGATCAAAAATGAGGTAAATAAAGAAGCGGTTATCATTTCGATTGCCCCGGGCAAAACGATCCGCTGGCTGGCAGATCAGTTTGGCAGCTCAGAGTACAAGCTGGTGCGTACCATGCCGAATACTCCGGCATTAGTAGGAGAGGGAATTACCGGATACACGCTTTCTGACAGTATGCATGAGGAGGAGCAGAAGCTTGTCTGTGAGGTGTTAGAGTGCTTTGGCATGGCACAGCAGGTTCCGGAGCATCTGATGGATGTGGTGGTATCCGTGAGCGGAAGCTCTCCTGCCTATGTATTTTTGTTTATTGAGGCGATGGCAGATGCCGCTGTTGCAGATGGTATGCCGCGCAAGCAGGCGTATGAATTTGCAGCACAGGCGGTGCTTGGAAGTGCCAAAATGGTACTGGAGACCGGAAAGCACCCGGGCGAACTCAAAGATATGGTATGTTCTCCGGGCGGAACAACGATCGAGGCAGTTCGTGTTTTGGAAGAGAAAGGATTTCGCAGCAGCGTGATCGAAGCTATGAAAGCATGTACGAAAAAAGCGCGTGACTGCTAAAAGAATGGGAGGATGCCTATGTTTACACATTTGCATGTGCATACGGAATACAGTCTGTTAGATGGGGCCAGTAAGATCAAGGAGCTGGTGCATCGTGCAAAAGAGCTTCATATGGATAGTCTTGCTATTACAGATCACGGTGTGATGTATGGTGTGATTGATTTTTATAAAGCGTGTAAGACAGAGGGGATCAAACCTATTATTGGTTGTGAGGTTTATGTGGCACCGGGTTCCCGTTTTGACCGGGAGAGTGGAAAGGATGAAAGCCGTTATTACCATCTGGTGCTGCTTGCCGAAAATGACATCGGTTATCACAATCTGATGAAAGTTGTTTCCAAAGGATTTACGGAAGGCTTTTATTATAAACCGCGTGTGGATTGGGAGCTTTTGCGCCAGTATCACGAGGGGATCATTGCACTTTCCGGATGTCTGGCGGGAGAAGTAGCAACGTATTTAAAACGCGGCTTTTACGAAGAAGCGAAAAAGGCAGCCCTCTCCTTACAGGACATATTTGGAGAGGACTCTTTTTTTCTGGAGCTGCAGGATCACGGGATCGCCGAGCAGCAGACAGTCAATCAGGGACTGCTCCGGATGCATCAGGAGACAGGAATCCCGCTTGTGGCAACGAACGACTCCCACTATACTTATGAGCAGGATCAGGTTGCACATGATATTCTTCTTTGTATTCAGACCGGAAAGCTGGTGTCTGATACGAACCGTATGCGGTATGAGGGTGGTCAGTATTATTTAAAGTCAGAGGAGGAAATGCGTGCGCTGTTTCCTTACGCACCGGAAGCGATTGAAAATACACACCGTATTGCCATGCGCTGTCAGGTGGAGATCACCTTTGGCGAGCAGAAGCTTCCACATTATGAGGTACCGGATCACAAAAGTGCAGAGCAGTATTTACGGGAATTATGTGAGGCGGGATTTGAAAAACGTTATGCGGTACTTCCGGAGAAATATACGAGAGAGCAGTTAAGAGAACGGATGGAATATGAGCTGTCCACAATCAAAAATATGGGATACGTGGATTACTTTTTGATCGTGTGGGATTTTATTCATTACGCGAGAGAAAATGGAATTGCAGTGGGACCGGGACGTGGATCTTCCGCCGGAAGTATGGTTGCTTACTGTCTGGAGATCACCAATATCGATCCGATGAAGTACCAGCTTTTATTTGAACGTTTCTTAAATCCGGAGCGTGTGACGATGCCGGATATTGACGTGGATTTCTGCTATGAGCGGCGTCAGGAAGTCATTGATTATGTGGTACAGAAATATGGCAAGGATAAGGTAGTACAGATCGTAACATTTGGTACAATGTCCGCCAAAATGGTGATCCGTGACGTAGGGCGTGTACTTAACCTTCCGTATGCCAAGGTGGATGCGATCGCACAGTTGATTCCAGGTGGCAAGGACATTACCATTGACAAAGCCATTCAGGGCAGCAGAGAATTAAAGGAGCTATATGAAAATGATCCGGAGGTGACGGATCTCATTCAAATGGCGAAGCGTCTGGAAGGACTTCCGAGACATTCCTCCACCCATGCAGCCGGTGTGGTGATCGGTTCCAAACCACTGGATGAATTTGTTCCGTTGTCAAAGGGGGCAGAAAATGCGATCACAACACAGTTTACCGCTCCGATCATTGAAGAACTGGGGCTATTGAAAATGGACTTTTTAGGGCTTCGTACACTGACCGTGATACAGAATGCAGTATCAATGGCGGTAAGAAATACCGGGGAGGACATTGATATTGACCATATTGATTTCAACGATCCGGACGTTTACCAGATGCTTGGAAACGGACAGTGTGAAGGGTGTTTTCAGTTGGAGAGCGACGGCATGAAGAGTTTTATGAAGGAGCTGAAGCCGCAGAATATTGAGGACATCATTGCCGGAATTTCACTGTATCGTCCGGGACCGATGGATTTTATCCCACGTTATATCAAGGGAAAAGAAAATAAGGAATCCGTTCATTATGAATGTGAGGAGTTAAGAGAAATCTTAGAGCCGACGTATGGCTGTATCGTATATCAGGAACAGGTAATGCAGATCGTGATGAAGCTGGCAGGCTATACGCTTGGCAAAAGTGATCTGGTGCGCCGTGCCATGTCCAAAAAGAAAGAAGAAGCAATGGAGCGGGAGCGGAAGAACTTTGTATACGGCAATCCGGAGGAAGGCGTAGACGGCTGTGTGGCGCGTGGCATCAAAGAGGAGGTTGCACAGCATATTTTCGATGAGATGACGGATTTTGCCAAATATGCCTTTAATAAATCCCATGCCGCTGTTTACGCAGTGGTCGCTTACCAGACCGCATATTTAAAATACCATTATCCGCAGGAGTTTATGGCAGCATTGCTTTCTTCCGTGATTCACAGTATTCCTAAGATCAGTGAATACATTTACCACTGCCGTCAGATCGGTATTACGATCCTGCCTCCGGATGTCAATGAAGGAGAGGGCAATTTCTTAGCAGTAAATGGAACGATCCGTTACGGAATGTATGCGATCAAAAGTGTAGGAAAATCGGTGGTTGATGAGATCATAAGAGAGCGGAAAAAACGCGGTCCCTATAAGGATCTTTATGATTTTGTGGAGCGGTTGTCCTCCAAAGAGGTGAACAAGCGCACACTGGAAAGCCTGATCAAAGCCGGAGCTCTGGACTGTTTCAGTGCGACAAGAAAACAGTTGATGCAGGTATACGCCCGTGTGATCGACAGTGTCACACAGGAGAAAAAGAAAACGATCACCGGACAGATGTCCCTGTTTGATATGATGGCAGGAGAGGAGCAGAGTAAACGCATCACGATGCCGGACTGTGGGGAATATGTACAGGATGTCAAATACGCATTTGAAAAAGAGGTGCTTGGTATTTATGCCAGTGGACACCCGCTGGAGGAATATGCCGAACGGATGAAACAGAATACGACGGCTACTTCTCTGGATTTTGTGATGGATGAAGCAGGAGCGTGCCGGGTAAAGAATCAACATACCGTTGTTGTGGGTGGCATGATCGAGCAGGTCACGGTAAAGACAACAAGACGGGGACAGCAGATGGCATTTTTACGGTTGCAGGATCTGTTTGGTTCGTTAGAAGTCGTTGTTTTTACGAAAGATTATGAAATGAACAAACGTCTTTTGGTACAGGATGCAAAGCTCTATATCAGGGGACGTGTCAGCATTGACGGTGGCGGAGCCAAGGTTATTTGTGAACGTATGGTATCTTTTGATGAGGTACCGAAGGAGTTGTGGCTGCAGTTTGCTGATATTGAGAGTTTTACGGCACAAAAAGAGGAACTTTATGAGCTGCTTATGCAGTATCAGGAGGAATACAAAACAGCGATGCCGGTCATCGTCTATTCCAAGAAGGAGCGGGCGATCAACAGACTTCCCCGTACGTATTATGTGCGTTATGAAAAGGAGCTGTTAGAGGAACTCTCCAACCGCTACGGGGAAGAGAATGTAAGGATCAAAGAAAAAGGAATTGAAAATATGAGGTAACAGGATGATTACAAGTACAGCAAATCAACAGATCAAAACGATCATAAAGCTGCAAAAAAGCAGCTCTTTCCGCCGCAAACAGGGACTTTTTATCGTAGAAGGCATCCGGATGTTCCGGGAAATCCCCAAAAAACAGTTGGAAAAATGTTATGTGACAGAAGACTTTTTGGAGGCACATGAGGAGTTGTTTGACGAAATTCCTTATGAACTTGTAAGTGAAGCGGTGTTCCGGGATATTTCTGATACGATGACACCACAGGGCGTATTAGCGCTTGTAAAACAGCTTTCTTACACCTTTTCTGAGTTGGTGGAGACAGAGAACACTCCGGCACTCTTGCTTTTGGAAAATGTGCAGGATCCTGGCAACTTAGGAACAATCCTTCGTATGGCGGAAGGGGCTGGAATGAGTGGGGTACTGCTTTCTAAGGATACCGTAGATATTTATAATTCCAAAGTGATCCGTTCCACGATGGGTTCCATTTTCCGGGTTCCGTTTCTTTATGTGGACGACGTGCTGAAAACGGCAGAGCAGTTAACAAAGCGTGGGATCGTCACCTGTGCGGCACATCTGGGGGGAACCTCATTTTACGAGGTGGATTTTCAGAAGCCATGCTGCATTTTCATTGGAAATGAAGGAAACGGACTGACAAAGGAGCTGACCGAAAAGGCACAGAAAAAGCTGGTGATCCCTATGATGGGACAGGTGGAATCGTTAAATGCAGCGACGGCGGCAACAGTATTTTCCTATGAAATCCTCCGTCAGCGCATGACAACGAAGAGATAAAAAAAGGAACGGATCAGTGTAGTTTTTGACAGAAATATCCGATATATAGTATAGTAGAGAAGTAAGAGAAATATGATATGGATAAGGAGGGTAAATGCTATGGAATACGCACTCTATTGGCTGATCGCCATGGTGGTATTAGTTGTCATTGAGTGTTTGAGTATGGGGCTTACGACCATTTGGTTTGCAGGCGGTGCACTGGTTGCGGCGATTGCTGCGGCACTTGGTGCAGGACTTGGTGTGCAGATCGTTCTTTGCATTCTGGTATCCGTGGTGCTGCTGATCTTTACCAGACCATGGGCAATGAAATACCTGAATGGACGTACGACTAAAACCAATGCCGAGAGCCTGGTAGGAGAAATTGGTATCGTGACTGTTGCGATCAATAATTTAAAAGCAAGTGGTCAGGTACAGGTAAAAGGAAGCTACTGGACGGCGAGAAGCAGGGAGGATCAACAGGAGATCCCGGAGGGCAGCACCGTCCGGATTGAGGAGATCAAAGGTGTGAAATGTATTGTCACACCGGTCAAAGAATAGGAGGACAATATGGGAGCAATTGTATTTGCAGTTATTGTAGTATTAGTGATATGGATCATTTTATCTTGCATCAAGATCGTGCCACAGGCACATGCATATGTGATTGAACGGTTAGGAACGTATCAGGCTACCTGGTCTGTCGGTATGCATTTTAAAGCGCCAATCATTGATAAAGTATCAAAGCGTGTCAACTTAAAGGAAATGGTGCTTGATTTTCCACCACAGCCGGTGATCACTAAGGATAATGTTACCATGAAGATCGACACGGTAGTATTTTATCAGATCACTGATCCAAAACAGTTTACTTACGGTGTAGATAATCCGATCCTTGCAGTAGAAAAGCTGACGGCAACCACCCTTCGTAATATTATTGGTGATTTAGAGCTTGACCAGACACTTACCTCCCGTGAAACGATCAACACCAGAATGTGTTCTGTGTTAGATCAGGCAACGGATCCGTGGGGAATCAAGATCAACCGTGTAGAGTTGAAAAACATCATGCCACCTGCTGAGATCCAGGATTCCATGGAGAAACAGATGAAAGCAGAGCGTGAACGAAGAGAATCCATTCTTCGTGCCGAGGGTGAGAAGAAAGCAGCGATCCTTACGGCGGAAGGTAAAAAGGAATCTGCAATTCTGGAAGCAGAAGCAGAAAAGGCAGCTGCAATCTTACGTGCGGAAGCGAAAAAGGAAGCAACGATCCGGGAAGCAGAAGGTCAGGCAGAAGCTATTTTGGCCATTCAGAAAGCAAATGCAGATGGATTAAACTTCATTAAGGAAGTCGGAGCAGATCAGGCTGTTATCCAGTTAAAGAGCTTAGAGGCATTTGCCAAAGCGGCAGACGGAAAAGCAACCAAGATCATTATTCCGTCAGAGATCCAGGGACTTGCAGGACTGGCTCAGTCGGTTACAGAGATTGCAAAAAACTAAACAAGAAATGAAAACAGGAAAACTCCCGCATGTCCGGGAGTTTTCATATCAGAGGTATAGCAAAGGAAGGCGTATCGTATGGAAAAGAAAAAAGACATTTTTGAGGATCTGTACATATTTGAAATGGCAAACAGCCATCAGGGAAGTGTAGAACATGGACTTGATATCATCCATGAGATGGGTAAGATTGCAAGAAAGTATAATGTGAAAGCGGCAGTGAAACTGCAGTACCGGAATTTGGATACATTTATTCATCCGGATTATAAAGGACGTAAGGATGTGCCACATATTCCAAGATTTGAAAGCACAAGACTGACCTATGATCAATTTACCCAGCTTGTGGATGGCGTCCGCGAGGAAGGCATGGTTACAATGAGCACACCATTTGATGAGGATGGTGTGGGCTGGTGTATGGATCAGGGCATCGACATTATCAAGATTGCAAGCTGTTCCGCATTGGACTGGCCGCTGCTTCAAAAGGCAGTGTCAACCGGAAAGCCATTGATCGTATCAACCGGTGGAAAAACGCTTTCTGACATTGATAAGCTTTACAATTACCTTACACATCGTCATGTGCATTTTGCATTTTTACACTGTGTGGCAGAATATCCGGCACCAGAGGAACATTTGCAGCTTGATTTTATCGATAAGATGAAAAAGCGATATCCGGATGTGATGATCGGTTATTCCGGACATGAAGATCCGGAGGATAACACGGTTGCAATGATGGCAGTGGCAAAGGGAGCTGCAATCTTAGAACGTCATGTCGGACTTCCAACCGATACGATCACATTGAATGCCTATTCCATGAACCCGGCACAGGCAGATGCATGGGTGCTTGCTGCAGAGCGGGCAAAGAATATGTGCGCACTCAAAAAGGAAAACAACAAATATATTGCTCAGGCAGAGATCGATTCCTTAAATTCCCTGATGCGTGGTGTGTATGCGGCACGTCCGATCAAGGAGGGAGAGGAAGTCAGCCGGCAGGATGTATTCTTTGCTATGCCATGTCATGACAAGCAGATGACCAGTGGCGAATTTTATGAAGGCATGGTTGCGAGCAGAGATTATGCAAAGAATCAAGAAATCCATGAAAAGAAGAAAATGACGGACATCAATCTGCTGCGAAGTGTGGTACACGATGCCAAAGGTATGTTATATGAGGCAGGCATTGCACTGGGCAATGATTTTGAGGTAGAGCTTTCACATCATTACGGAATGCAGAATTTCCGGCAGGTAGGAGCGGTCATCATCAATATTATCAACCGCGAATACTGTAAAAAGTACATTATCGTGCTTCCGGGACAGAAGCACCCGATGCACATGCATAAGGTCAAGGAAGAAACCTTCCAGCTTCTTTATGGGGAGCTGGATGTGAAGGTGGAGAATGTGGAGCGAACGATGAAGCCGGGAGATACTCAGACGGTGCTGCGCGGCGAGCGTCACTGCTTCTCTTCCAAAGTGGGAGCCATTTTTGAGGAGATCTCTACCACACATGTAAAGAGTGATTCTTATTACGATGATCCAAAGATCAGTTGTCTTGACCCGATCGAGCGGAAAACAATTATGAGAAACTGGTAGAATAAAAAAGCAGGAGCAACAAAGAAAATTGTGCTCCTGCTTTTCCTATCACAGAAAAACCACAAGCATTTGCTAGGATGAAAAAAGAGAAAAAGCGCAGAGCTTTGAATACGAGATTGAGGTGAGAAGATGAAAAATGCAAAGGAATGTATTTTTGTGGTGGAGGATGAAAGCCGGATCAGAAGGATGCTCAAAGATTTTTTATCCTTAAAAGGGTATTATGTATTAGAAGCGGCAGACGGGGAAGAAGCGTTGGATCTGTTCTATGAGAATAACCAGATTATTGATCTGGTGCTGTTAGACATTATGCTTCCAAAACTGGATGGCTATGAGGTACTTAAAGATATCCGGACAATGTCAGAGGTTCCGGTGATCATGCTGACGGCAAGGGACAGTGAGCAGGATCAGGTAGATGGATTCCGTCTGGGTGTGGATGATTATATCTGTAAACCATTTTCCAATGCGGTGCTGCTCGGACATATTGAAGCGGTATTAAAGCGCAGCAGTATCGGAGTGGGGGCAGGAACCTCCAAACAGATTGGTAAATTAAAGGTAGACAGTGAGAATAAGAGAGTATTTTTGCACGATAAGGATTTGGGGCTGACTGCAAAGGAATATGGACTCTTGACTTATTTCATGGACAACCCTAATATAGTAGTATTAAGAGAAAATATTTTAAATCAGGTATGGGGCTATAATTATGTGGGGGATACAAGAACGGTGGATACGCATATCAAGCAGCTACGTTCCAAGCTGACGCCAGAGTGCGCCTACATAAAAACGGTACATGGATTCGGGTATCGGTTTGAAGTCCCTGAGGAGGATGAATGAAACATCGATTAAGCGAAGAAGAACTGGCAGTAACAAAGCAGATCGAGCAGTGGAAGAAACAGACGAACCAGATGAGTTTCTTCCGCCTGCTGACGTTTGTTATTGCCTTTTGCTGTTTTATGCTCGGATTTTTTGATCAGAAAACAGGAGCGGGCATGGCTGGACTTGTGTTTACACTTGCATTTTTCGTGTTTGTGGTGCTGTTTCAGAAAAGAAAAGCACAGCTGTCCTACGCAATGGCAAAGCAGGAAGTGATACAGGAGGATCTTGCACGGCTTAGTACCAAATGGAAAGAGTTTGGGGATACCGGACAGGAATTTTTAAAAACAGCCGCTGAAAAAGAAATTGCGGCGGATCTTGATCTGTTTGGAAAAGCGTCGCTGTTTCAGTATATGAATGTGGCAGCGTCCAGAGGGGGCAGGCAAAAGCTTGCGGCATGGCTTATGGCAGCTTTGGGGAAGGAACAGACTCCACTTTCTTTAGAGGAGATCACACTCCGGCAGGAGGCCGTTTTGGAACTGCAGCAAAAATATGCTTACAGTCAGGAATTAAAAACAATTTCCAAATTGTTTGCCAGGAATGATCAGAAGCTGGATGTTGTACTGAGTGCCGGGAAAGATGACATTTCTAAAAATAAGAAAGAGGGAGCCGGGTATGGTATTTTAGCAGTTGGATTTTTGCTGGCTGCCTATGGCACATTGCTCCTTTCTCTTTTTGGACTCTGCTCCTATATGGTTCCGGGAATTATTTTTGTAGCACAGTTTGTTGTAACGCAGGCGCTTGACGGGATCGTGGCTTCCAAAAGCGGCAGCGCATTTTCCCTGATACAATATCTTTGTGCTTACCAGCCGTTTCTTGCGGCAATACAAAAGGGAGAGGTAGACAGCCGGATGCTTGTGGCGATCAAAGAGGAGATCGGGCAGGATGCAGAAAAAGGCATTGCTTCTCTTAAAACGATCAAGGAGGCACTATTGATCCGGCACAATCCACTGGTGTATGGTCTGTTATGTGGTCTTTTCAGTTATAACCTGTTTTTGTATCTGGCATATACCAGATGGAATGCCAGATATGCAGACCGTATCAATGTCTGGCTGGATGCGGTAGCGTTGACGGAGGCATTGCTCAGTTTAAGTGTGATCGGGCAGTTGAAAGAGACAACCTGTATGCCAAAGCTCTGTGAGTGCAAAGAGCCAAAGCTTTTCTTAACGCAGATGAAGCATCCGTTATTAGTAGAAGAAGCTATGGTGGATAACGATGCGTTTCTTGAGGGAGAGCTGCGCGTGATCACCGGATCGAATATGTCGGGAAAAACCACCTATTTACGGTGTGTCGGAGTAAATCTCGTATTGGCTTATGCGGGAGCGTGTGTCTGTGCTTCACAGGCAGAACTCAGCATGATGCGTCTGTTTACGTCGATGCGGATCAAAGATGATATGAGTGAAGGGGTTTCTACCTTTTATGCCGAGGTGCTTCGGATCAAGCATATGGTGGATTACAGTAGAACGGGGCAGCCGATGCTTGCGCTGATTGACGAGATTTTCAAAGGAACGAATTCCGCAGACCGGATCGTTGGGGCAAAGGGAGTGATTACAGCACTCCTAAAGGACTGGGTGATCGCCATGGTTTCCACGCATGATTTTGAACTTTGTAACATGGAGGAAAATCCACGTGTGACCAATTACCATTTTGATGAATATTTTGAAGAGGATAAATTAAAGTTTGAATACCGCCTGAAAAAAGGACCGTGTACCACGACCAATGCATTGCACATTTTAAAGATGGCGGGAATTTAAAAGAGAGGAACGAAGATGAAGAAAAGAATAGCTGGGTTACTGATGTGTATAGTGCTGCTTGCCGGTATGTTTCCAATGTGTCCGGACGCTGCAACTGAAAAAAAACAGAGTGAGCGGAAGGCCGTGTGGTGCTCGTATGAGGATCTGGATATCAAGGACAAATCGCAGGATGGATTTCAGGAAGCCATTGAAACGATGTTTGACCAGGTGGTAAGCTGGGGAATGAATACGGTCGTTGTGCATGTGCGTCCGTTCAGTGATGCGATGTATCCGTCAAAATACTATCCGTGGTCGAAATATGCTTCCGGTAAGCAGGGAAAGAATCCGGGATATGATCCTCTTGCGATCATGGTGGAACAAGCGCATGAAAGAGGACTGCGTATTGAGGCATGGATCAATCCTTACCGGGTCAGCAACACCTCCATCCGCCTTTCTTCCCTTCCGAAGAATCACCCTGCCAGAAAATGGAGTGCCAAAAAGGCAACAAAGCGAAATGTTCTGACCTACGGTGGAAAGGTATACTATAATCCTGCAAAGAAGGAAGTGCGCCAGCTTATTGTAAATGGGGTAAAGGAGATCGTGTCAGGCTATGATGTCGATGCGATCCACTTTGATGACTATTTTTATCCAACGATGCCTCCAAAGCAGTACCAGAATGCATTTGATGCACCAGAGTACCGGGCATATGTAAAACAGCAGCAAAAGCAGAACAAAGGATATAAGGGAATTGTGAACTGGCGGCGCAGTAACGTTTCCACTTTAGTGAAAGAAGTTTATCAGGCAATCAAGAAAATAAATCCGGACGTAGAGTTTGGAATCAGTCCGGCAGGAAATATTGAAAATCTGCGCAGCAAAAATTCCTATTATGTGGACATTGATACATGGCTCAAAAATCCGGGTTATGTCGATTACATTTGTCCGCAGATTTACTGGGGCTTTCAAAATGGACAGTATTCTTATGATAAAGTGCTGCGCTCCTGGATAAATCTGGAGCGGGATGACAGTGTGAACATGTATGTGGGACTTGCCATGTACCGGACGGTATATATCAGCAGCTCGGAATGGAAAAATAAAAAGAATATCATGCAGCGCTCGGTTGCTTATACGAGAGCCATGAATGATACGGATGGATTTTATTTCTTTACCTACAGCAGCTTTCTGCATAAAAGCGCAGTCAAGGAAAAGAAGAATCTGATCAAGGAGTTAAAAAAGAAGTAAGGAGGAACCACTATGGAAGATAAGATCAGTCGTTTAAATGAGATCATTGCAAATGGGAAAAAGATTGTATTTTTTGGTGGGGCAGGTGTGTCGACCGAAAGTGGAATCCCGGACTTTAGAAGTCAGGATGGACTGTATCATCAGTCGTATGATTATCCGCCGGAAACCATTGTCAGTCATACCTTTTTCATGCAGAAAACAGAGGAGTTTTACCGGTTTTATAAAGAGAAAATGGTAGCTCTTTGGGCAAAACCAAATGCAGCACACCGGGTGCTTGCACAGATGGAGGAAAAAGGAAAACTGACCGCAGTGATCACACAGAATATTGATGGACTGCACCAGATGGCAGGAAGCAAAACAGTATATGAGCTGCATGGAAGCGTGCACCGCAATTACTGTATGCATTGTCATAAGTTTTATACAGCACAGCAGATCATGGAAATGGATGGTGTGCCGCGCTGCAGTTGTGGTGGCATCATAAAACCGGATGTGGTGTTATATGAAGAAGGTCTTGATGATGAAACGATCACCAAAAGCATTGCTGCAATCAGCGAGGCGGATGTTCTGATCATTGGAGGAACTTCACTTGCGGTATATCCGGCAGCAGGCTTCATTGATTACTTCAAAGGAAAAGAGCTGGTTGTGATCAATAAGTCAGAAACACAGAAAAGTGTACGCGCTTCCTTGGTCATCAATGAGCCGATCGGGGAGGTATTTTCCCAGCTGCAGTTTTAAGGCTCGCGTTTTAACACCAGATAATAGGAAGAATTTTCCTCTACGGTCGCATATCCTGCATTTTGATAGCGCGTAATCTGGTCGTAGGTGCTGTCATCTGCAAAGCCATTTCTCAGATCAAATACGACATAATCGGTTTCATAAAGTTCTTCCCGGTTCAAAACGGAAGCATCGAGCATATAGATTTCTTCGCGGTTAGCAAGCTGCGGAACAAAGAAGGTGCTGGCTGAAACTGAAGCCTGATCCGGGATGCAGCTTCTCATGTGTGCCAACGCATTGCGTTCGGTGGTGGCATAGAAGTAATCCCGGATATAATACTGTTTTGGTAAAATCTGGCTGCAGCCGCCATAGCAGGCACAGAGCAGACAAAATGCCAGTAGAACCGGAGCTTTTCGGTACGCGGTTTCTGCAAAGTTGCGCAAAAACAGATAGAGTAAAAACACGTAAGGCGCAAAGACGTATTGATAAAAAATAGAATGCTGGTATGTGTAGTCCGGCAGCAGATTGATAAAAAGGAAAGGCAGCAGAAGGATCATTCTGCTGTATTTTTTTGTCATAAAACAAAAGACTGCCAGTGGTAAAAATACGATAAGAAGGAATGGTATTTTTTCTTCGGTAAACATCTGGGTGAATAAATATCCCGGGTCTACGATCAGTGTTTTTACAATGCTTGCCAATCCTCCTTCTCCAGTGACTAAGTTACTGTAATGGTTGGTCATCAGACCTTCTCCGTTTTTGGCAAGATAGGAAAATGTCAGAAGCATGGAGAGAGCTCCGAGTATAAGAAAGCTGATTCCTTCTTTGATGCGGCGGTCACTGAAAAGTGCAAACAGCCCTAAGACGAGCAGGAATAAGCAGGCATCCTCTTTGACACTGCATACAAGAAGAGAAAAGAGCAGCATCCCGATCTTCGATTTTTTTTCGTAGAAATAAAACAAAAAAAGTAACAGCGGAATCAGGAACACGTTTTCGTGGAAATCATAAAAACATCCGCCGCTTAATGCAGGGGAAGCAAGGTAAATGCCACTGACCACAAGTGTTCTTTTTTTGGTGAGTTTTAATTCATTACAGAGCAGAAGCAGTGGGAAGATGCCGATGGCAACACTTGCCGCCTGTAAAAAAAGCAGTGTTTTTCCACTTGGTACAAGCAGATAAAACGGGAGCAGAAGGTAATAAAATACAGAAGTATGTACATGAAGGTGAGAGAGCAGTTCGTTGCGCTCACATGTAGTAAGCATGGTGCCATGTTCCTTCATGGAATGAAACATCTGTACAAAGATGCCCATGTCGAACGTGGAGCTGCGAGAAAGATCGTAGCGGCAGGCAGTCGTAAAAAACAAAAAACCAAATAACAGCAGAGCTGCCAAAATAGATATCGCCGGGAACATTCCTTTTTTTAGCGATATCGAGGAAAAAAACTGAAGCAGTTCCTTTTCGTAAAAAAACAGAATAAGAAGTTGAAACAGACAGACACCAAACAGTAGAAATATATTGTCGCTGGAGGATACCACACGGAAACTGTAAAGCATGGTTCCAAATAGCAATGCGATCATGTCGGTATGTTTAGACAGGGTGGAAGCTAACAGAGTGAGGGTTGCAAAACAGAGCAGTCCTTTTAAAAGAAACAAAGGAAGCTGCTGTGTTTCAATAAATGACAGTTGCAAATGATCGGAGCTTAAAAAGCTGTTTAGGAATGATACTAAGATCCAGGAGGCAAAAAGCCGTGGAAGAATGGTATCTATTTTTTTTGATTTCATACGTTTCCCGTCCTTTTTCTAAATCTATATCCATCATATCAGAAATCAAAACAGATGCAAACCTTTTCATATAGAGAGTTTTGTGGTATAATGGCAAAAGTGAGCTTTAAAATGGCTTCATAAAGACCAGAAAGGAAGATTGGATGGCAGAGAATAACTTGATGAATCATAGCAAAGAGATCATCAATTTGGCAAAGCGATGCGAGCAGAATGGTTGTATCGATTCTGATTTATTTGCCAAATATGATGTAAAAAGGGGCCTTCGTGACTTAAATGGTAAGGGTGTGCTGGCCGGACTTACGGAGATATCTGAGATTATCTCCTATACAGTGGTCGATATGGATATGAAGCCGTGTGATGGCCGTTTGTATTATCGCGGTGTGAATGTGGAAGATCTGGTAAAAGGATTCATGGGAGAGAAACGTTTTGGATTTGAGGAAACGATTTATCTGTTATTGTTTGGCTCACTTCCAACCGAAATGGAATTACATGATTTCCAGAACATACTGGTAGCCAAGCGGGAACTTCCGAATGGATTTGTGCGCGATATTATTATGAAAGCACCAAGTAAGGATATTATGAATGCCATGAGCCGTAGTGTGCTGGCATTATATTCTTATGACGAGAAGCCGAATGATACATCACTTCCGAATGTATTGTCACAGTGTTTACAATTGATCTCTGTATTTCCGCGTCTGGCGGTATATGCATATCAGGCATTTAATCATTATTATAATGACAAGAGTCTGATCATTCATTATCCAGATCCAACTAAATCAATTGCAGAGAATATTTTATATATGCTGCGTGCCGATAATCATTATACCCCATTAGAGGCTAAGATCCTTGATCTTGCATTAGTACTTCATGCGGAGCACGGTGGTGGTAATAACTCCACTTTCACCAACCATGTGGTAACCTCGTCTGGTACGGATACCTATTCTGCAATGGCAGCTTCCCTTGGTTCCTTGAAGGGACCAAAGCATGGTGGCGCCAACATTAAGGTAACGGAAATGTTCCAGGATATGAAGGAGAAGGTAAAAGACTGGGAAGACGAAGAGGAAGTAACAGCATACTTAAAGGCATTGCTTCACAAGGAGGCGTTTGATCATCAGGGATTGATCTATGGTATGGGACATGCGGTATATTCTGTATCTGATCCGCGTGCACGCCAGTTGAAGATTTTTGTGGAAGATCTTGCAAGAGAAAAGGGACTGGACAAAGAGCTGAAACTTTATAAGACAGTGGAGCGTCTGGCACCGGAAGTGATTGCGAGAGAGCGTAAGATCTACAAAGGTGTTTGTATCAATGTGGATTTCTATAGCGGATTTATTTATGATCTGTTAAAACTGCCACATGAGCTTTATACTCCATTATTCGCCATTGCGCGTGTAGCCGGAT
This sequence comes from Lachnospiraceae bacterium, assembly GCA_050874905.1. GTDB lineage: Bacteria > Bacillota > Clostridia > Lachnospirales > Lachnospiraceae > NC2004. The sequence goes on along the minus strand of JBNMLP010000008.1, from coordinate 86,985 downwards.
GGAGTGCGCATCGTATGGAAGAGCTGATCAATGGTGGAAGGATTATCCGCCCGGCCTACAAGGCAGTTTGTAAGCATGATGATTACATTCCGTTAGAAGCAAGAGATGAAGAATAAATACATAAAAAAGAAAACGCCGATCTGGCGTTTTCTTTTTTTATGCTTTAGAATCCGTATCGTTTTGTGGACCATCTTTTTTGTTATAAAGCAGATGGTCGATCAGATAAGTGTAAATACTTTCTTTGTGTTCTTTCCAGTTATCACAGGCGGCAATGGCAGTTTCTTTGGTTGCCACATTCAATTTAATATTTAATACTATGGAATTGCGTTCCTTTACGGTACATTCTACAATGTATTCATTGTCTGATACTGGAATGTAGTTGGAATAGACTTCTACTTCATTGCGTAGCTTGTATTTATTTTCGTTGAAATAATCCATAACATCATCTTTTAAACCGTCAGAGATACGGGACTGGAACATTTCAATGGCTTCTTCCCCGTCCTCCGTGATCGAGTATTTGGTAGATTGAGAAGAATTGTGAACGCACTCCTTGGAGATAAACTGATTCTCCACCAAAGAGTTTAATGCCTGCTGCAATGTCAGGAAATCCGTGTAACTGCGTCCGACAAAGAAATCCGAAAACTGTGCAGTTGTCAGTGGAAAGTCCACTTTCTTTAACATAAATAAAATGACTAGTCGATATATGGTTAGCGTATCATTTTCCATATTCTGTCTCCTTCTCCATGTCTCCCTGGGTCATCCCCGTTTCTTTCATGGTTTTTGAAATTGTATTTAATACATGCCGCTTGTTTGCCGACCAGAGTGGGGCAACAAGCAATGACTTGGGTCCGTCACCCGTCATACGATGTACAACAATATCTGGCCGGAGCCTTCGGATCAGATCAGTGATCAGCTCAGCATAAGACTGCGGATCGTATTTTGGGAAACGTTCCTTGTGAAGTAGATATTCCTGCTCCATATCGCTTCCTTTTAAAATGTGCAGCAGACTGAATTTTACGCCGCCGATCGGAAGCTGATTGAGGTAAAGGATCGTATCATATAAAAGCTGTTTCGTCTCACCGGGCAGTCCGATGATCAGATGAACCACCACGTGGATGTTGGCATTGCTTAACCGCATGACAGTATTCTCAAATACAGAAAGCGGGTAACCACGGCGGACATGACTGGCAATATCTTCTGAGATCGTCTGCAGCCCCAGCTCCACTGAAACATAGGTGTGCGCTGCCAGTGCTTTTAAGTAAGCACAAACGTCATCTGCAATACAGTCCGGTCTTGTGGCGATCGAAAGCCCGACGATCTGCGGTTGGGAAAGCGCAGTTTCATAAACCTGCTTTAACACAGAAAGTGGGGCATAGGTATTGGTATATGCCTGAAAATAAGCGATATAAGAAATCTCCTTCGCATGCTTCAGCTTTGGAAAAAGGAGATTTTTTTCGTAAACGATCTGATCCTCAATGGAATCCTGTTCTTTCCCGGCAAACTCTCCGGAACCCCCGGCACTGCAAAAGCTGCATCCCCTTGTGCCTAACGTGCCATCCCGGTTTGGACAGGTAAATCCAGCATTTAAAGCCAGTTTGTAGACCTTTGTTCCAAACTGCTGGCGGTAATACCGGCTTAAACTGTAGTAGGGTTTATCCCCGTAGTCCGGAATCATTTAATGTGTGCCTTTACTGCATTGCTGACCGCTTCGCAAACGCGTGGATCAAATGGCTGTGGCATGATATTATCTTCATTTAATTCTTCGTCGGATACTAATCCGGCAATGGCAAGTGCCGCAGCAAGCTTCATATCCTCTGTGATCTGAGTAGCGCGTCCTTCGAGTGCTCCCTTGAAAATGCCAGGAAAAGCTACCACATTGTTGATCTGATTTGGAAAATCGGAACGTCCGGTTCCTACGATGCGTGCACCTGCTTCCTTTGCAAGATCCGGCATGATCTCCGGTACCGGATTTGCCATGGTAAAGAGGATCGCATCCTTGTTCATAGAAGCAACCATTTCCTTTGATACAATGCCCGGTGCAGAAACACCGACAAAAATATCAGCGCCCTTTAACGCATCTGCAAGTGTACCGGTTTCCCCAGACAGATTGGTGACCTCACACATCTGCTTCTGCATCCAGTTCAGATTCTTGTAATCCTTATGAATGATTCCGTCCTTATCACACATCACAACATTAGGAAATCCGTAATGTAACAGCATCTTCGTAATAGCGATTCCGGCAGATCCGGCACCGTTTACGACAACCTTACAGTCCTCTTTTTTCTTTCCGGTTACCTTAAGTGCATTGATGACACCAGCTAAAACGACAATGGCAGTACCGTGCTGGTCATCATGAAAGACTGGAATATCCAATTCTTTCTTTAATCGTTCTTCAATCTCAAAACAACGTGGAGCGGAAATATCCTCTAAGTTGATACCGCCAAATGCAGGGGCGATCCGTTTTACGGTCGCAATGATCTCTTCGGTATCCTGTGTGTCAAGACAGATCGGAAATGCATTTACTCCACCAAATTCTTTGAACAGTACGGCTTTTCCTTCCATTACAGGCATCGCTGCAAGCGGCCCGATATTTCCAAGCCCTAGTACGGCACTTCCGTCAGAGACAACGGCAACCGTATTGGACTTGATCGTATATTTGTAGGCTGCTTCCGGATCTTTGGCGATCACCTTGCAAGGCTCTGCTACACCAGGAGTGTAGGCTAAAGCGAGAGCTTCTTTGGAAGCTACCCGGCATTTGCTTTCGGTTGTTAATTTACCATTCCATTCTTCATGAAGCTTAAGAGCTTTTTCGTTCACTGTCATGTTTCTTCTCCTTACTATTTCTGCTTTGTATTCTGTAAAACAATATTAATAATATTGTAACAAATGTCGCTTTAATCTACAAGGGTGATAGTTGCATTTTCGTGCTTTTTTTGTCATAATCTGAAAGAATGCAGTAAGAAAAGGAGAAGTGTTATGAGATTTGTAATTCAGCGGGTAAAACAGGCAAGTGTAGAGGTGGAGCAGGAAGTGATCGGTCAGATCGGAGAGGGTTTTTTAGTGCTGATCGGCGTTGGACAGCAGGATACCAGGGAGATTGCTGATAAAATGATAAAGAAAATGCTGGGGCTTCGCATTTTCTCGGATGAAAATGACAAGATCAACCGTTCCTTGAAGGACGTAGGCGGAAATCTTTTACTGATCTCACAGTTTACCCTGTATGCGGACTGCAAAAAGGGCAACCGCCCATCCTTTGTGAAAGCGGGGGCACCGGATATGGCAAACGAATGGTATGAATATATTATTTCAGAGGTGAAAAAAGAATTTCCGGATGTGCAGACCGGATCGTTTGGCGCGGATATGAAGGTTTCCCTTTTAAATGATGGACCATTTACCATTTTACTGGACAGCGATGAAATCTGTTAGCTTGAAAAGAATCGGATTAGATGGTACAATAGGTGCATTATAAATCTTTCCTTCCGGCATATCAGCCGGGAGTTTCCATTTCAATGTAACAAAATATGAGGTAAAGTGAGGATAGGTCATGAAGTATGAAGAAATGTCAGTGGCTGCATTAAAAGCACTTGCAAAAGAGCGGAGTTTAGCAGGAGTCAGCGGGCTGAAAAAAGCAGATCTGATCAAGCGGCTGCTCGAGGCAGAGCCGAAAGCAGAAAGCAAAAGACCTGAGAGAAAAACAGAACTTAAAAAAGAACATAATGTGCCGCATAACAGAAAAGAAGCGGCGGGGAAAAAACGCCCGGAAAGAGAGACACAGGAAGAAAAAAGAGCAGAGAAAAGAGAAGCAGTGAAACAGCCTTCTGTTCAGAAGAAAGCGGAAGCAAAGGAACCGCTGAAAAAACCACAGCCGCAGCACAAAAAGCAGGTGGCGGTCAATTTTGAGGAGCTTGACAGCGGCAAGATCGCCAATGGTATTTTGGAGGTCATGAGCGAAGGCGGATTTGGTTTTATCCGCTGCGATAATTATATGCCGGGAGAGGATGACGTTTATGTATCCCCTGCGACGATCCGTCGTTTTTCTTTGCGAACCGGAGATATTGTCGAGGGAAATATCAAGATCAAAACACCGACAGAGAAATTCAGCGCGCTGCTTCGTGTACTTTCTGTCAATGGCATGGATCCGGAGCTTGCCCGTACCCGGACACGTTTTGAGGAGCTGACCCCGATCTTTCCGGATGAGCGGATCCATCTGGAAAATGAAAACTGTCATACCGTGCCGATGCGTATTATGGATCTTCTGGCTCCTGTTGGAAAAGGACAGCGTGGTATGATCGTATCCCCGCCAAAAGCGGGAAAAACTACCTTGTTAAAACAGATCGCCAAAAGTGTGAGCCGCACGTATCCGGAGATGGTACTGATTGTTTTGCTGATCGATGAGCGTCCGGAGGAAGTGACAGATATCAGAGAGTCCATTGAAGGACCAAATGTGGAAGTGATCTACTCTACTTTTGATGAACTTCCAGAGCATCATAAGCGCGTTTCGGAAATGGTGTTAGAGCGTGCCAAACGTTTAGTCGAGCATGGCAAAGATGTTATGATCCTGCTGGATTCTATGACACGTCTTGCAAGAGCCTACAATCTGACGGTCCCGCCAAGCGGACGAACGTTGTCCGGAGGTCTTGATCCTGCCGCTTTGCATATGCCAAAGAAATTCTTTGGTGCAGCGAGAAATATGCGAAACGGAGGAAGTCTTACGATCCTTGCTACTGCGCTGGTGGAGACGGGAAGCAAGATGGACGATGTGGTATTTGAGGAATTTAAGGGAACCGGTAACATGGAGCTGGTACTTGACCGCAGTTTATCTGAAAAACGCATTTTCCCTGCTATTGACATCAACCGTTCCGGTACAAGAAGAGATGATCTGTTGTTAAGCGACGAGGAGCAGCGGGCGAATATGCTGATGCACCGGGAAATGCATGGCGGTAAAAATGAGGAAACGATCGAAGAGATCTTAAAGCTGTTTGGGAGAACAAGAAATAACAAAGAGTTTATCCATATGATCTTAGAATCCCTGTCACAGAAGAAAAACAGATAAAAAAGTGCTTGCAAAGCAGTTGCTATTGTGGTAAAATAGCAACGCTGTTTAGAAAAGAAGAGAAGCGACGAGAAGGTCGGAAGCCTTACGCCGTTTTGGACATCAGACATTATATTAGAGAGGTGAAAATCATGAGAGAAGGAATCCATCCAGAGTATTATCAGGCAACCGTTACCTGTAACTGCGGTAACACATTCGTAACAGGTTCTACCAAACCAGAGATTCACGTGGAGATCTGTTCTAAGTGCCATTCATTCTACACTGGTCAGCAGAAAGCTGCTCAGGCTCGTGGACGTATTGATAAGTTCAATCGTAAGTATGGCGTTACACAGTAGGATATGTATTCTGAAAGGCAGGTTGAGGTTTCATACTTCAACCTGCCTTTTTTTGAAAGGATGAGAACATGAAACGAACAACGATCGGTGGGCAGGCCCTGATGGAAGGGGTCATGATGAAGAATCTGAACCAGTATGCGACGGCGATAAGGAAGCCGGACGGCGACATTGATGTGCAGGTAACAGATTATGTGAGCTTTAGTGAGAAGCATCATTTGAATAAGATTCCGATCATAAGAGGGGTGTTTAATTTCCTTGATTCCATGGTGATCGGAATTAAAACACTGACGTATTCCGCAGGTTTTATTGAGGAAGAAGAGGAGAAAACGCCAAAGGAGGAGAAAAAGGAATCCGCAATGAGTTCCTTTGCAATCTTTTTGTCGGTGACATTTTCCCTGGCATTTTCCCTGGTGCTGTTTATGGTAGTGCCAAACCTGCTGACGAACTTTTTACGGCATTATACAAAAAATGAGTTTTTATTTGCTGTGGTAGAGGGAATCGTGCGTATCGCCATTTTCCTGCTGTATGTCTATGCGATCTCTTTTATGGAAGAGATCAAGCGGGTTTACATGTATCACGGGGCAGAGCACAAAACGATCAATTGTTTAGAGAGCGGCGATCCACTTACTCCGGAGAATGTGTTAAAACATTCCAGACTGCATAAACGCTGCGGTACGAGCTTTATGTTTCTGGTGATGGTGATCAGTATTTTCTTTTTTATGTTTATCCGGGTGGATAACCGTATTCTGCGCCTGGTATTCCGTCTGCTTTTAGTTCCGGTCATTGCAGGAGTATCCTATGAATTTATCCGTCTTGCCGGAAGAAGTAATAACCCACTGGTAAATCTTCTCAGCAAACCGGGACTGATGATTCAGAAAATGACAACCAAGGAGCCGGACCTTTCCATGGCAGAAGTGGCGATCAAGTCGGTGGAGGCCGTGATGGACTGGCGCGCCTATCAGGAAGCAATGAGAAAGGGCGAGATTGAGGACTGAGATGATGAATACCTATCAGGAGATGCTGTTAAGCGGACAGATGCAATTGATGGATGCGGGAATTGAGGAAATAGAAGCAAAATCCTGTGCATGGATCTTATTTTCCTACTGCTTTCAGATGAGCCGGGTTGATTTTATGATGGAATGTCTTTCCTTTCGGGAAATGACGGACGACGATCAGAAGCATTACGAAGCGTATCTTGCTTTGATCGCAAAACGGGCGAAAGGAATTCCGGTACAGTATCTGACGCATGAACAGAATTTTTATGGATATGATTTTTATGTGAAGGAAGGCTGCCTGATTCCGCGTCAGGATACAGAAGTGCTGGTGGAGACAGTGGTGCAGACGGTCACCGCACGGATGGCTTTGCAAAAGGAGCTTTCGGCGGGAACACTTTATGATCTTTGTACCGGATCAGGGTGTATTGCCATAACCCTTTCTCTTATGGTAAAATGGAAAGAAGTGGTGGCAAGTGATGTGTCGAAACAGGCATTGGCGGTAGCGCAGAAAAACAATGAACGCTATGGCAATCCGGTGACGCTTTGTGAAGGAGATCTGTTTGAAGCAGTTTCCATGCGGGAACACTATTTTAATGTGATCGTGTCGAACCCGCCTTATATCAGGAGCGATGTGATTGAGACACTGGACACTTGTGTACGGGATCAGGAGCCGAGACTGGCACTTGACGGACATGAAGATGGTCTTTTCTTTTACCAGAGGATCATCCGGGATGCCCGGCAGTATTTGAAAAAGGAGGGACTGCTGTTTGTGGAGATCGGATACGATCAGGCAAGAGAAGTACAGCAGATTTATGAAGAAAATGGATATAAAGATGTACGGATTGTAGCGGATTTAGCAGGACATGACCGGGTAGTATGGGCTCGGTATGATGGATAGAACGATAGTGAGACAGAAAATGGAGGAACGATCATGGAAATGTTAGATAAGTTGCAGGATGTCGTAGGACGATATGAAGTATTGATGGGTGAGCTGGCACAGCCGGACGTTGCCAATGATACAAACCGTTATACCAAACTGATGAAGGAGCAGGCAGAATTAGCTCCTTTGGTAGAGAAATATAAAGAGTATGAAAAGGCGCAGGAGACCATTGACGACAGTCTTGCCATGTTAGAGGAAGAAAACGACGAAGAAATGCGTCAGATGCTCAAAGAAGAAATGAATGAAGCAAAAGAAACGATCGAGAAATTAGAAAATGATATTAAGATCTTATTGCTTCCGAAAGACCCAAATGATGATAAGAACGTATTTGTCGAGATCCGTGCCGGTGCCGGAGGAGATGAGGCGGCATTGTTTGCGGCAGAACTTGCCAGAATGTACCAGAATTATGCGACGAAGAACCATTGGAAACCGCAGACGATTTCCTTTAGTGAAAATGGGATCGGTGGGTTCAAAGAGATCGTATTTATGATCAATGGAACAAGTGTCTATTCAAAAATGAAATATGAAAGTGGTGTGCATCGTGTACAGCGTGTCCCTGCCACAGAGTCACAGGGAAGAATCCACACTTCTACAGTTACGGTAGCGATCATGCCGGAGGCAGAAGAGGTAGATGTAGATATTGATATGAACGATATCCGTATTGATGTGTTCCGTGCATCCGGTAACGGTGGACAGTGTGTCAATACGACGGATTCCGCCGTTCGTATTACCCATATTCCAACCGGAATCGTGGTATCCTGTCAGGATGAGAAATCTCAGATCAAGAATAAGGAAAAGGGTATGAAGGTACTGCGTTCCCGTATTATGGATATGCGTATGCAGGAAGCACAGGACAAGGAGGCGGAGGCCAGACGTAGTCAGGTAGGAACTGGAGACCGTGCCGAGAAGATCCGTACCTATAATTTTCCACAGGGGCGTGTGACAGATCATCGTATCAAGCTGACCAGTCATCGTCTGGATGCCATTTTAAGTGGAGATCTTGATGAGATCATCGATGCGCTGATCGCTGCAGATCAGGCAGCCAAGTTAAGCAAATTAAACGAAGACGCATAAAAAACGCAAAAGGATAGATGGTTATCATCTATCCTTTTGCTATAGATAACATCAATAACTAAATATAAAGAAGTGTATGAAGTACAATGGTTGACAAATAGGAAAGAGTGGAGTATAGTGGACACATCGAAAGAAAACATACCAAAACGGTAGGAATAGAATGAATTAAGAAAGTGAGGTATATCTGTATGGGAAAAGTATATCAGGGAGCATTGGATTTAGTAGGAAAAACACCACTTGTAGAGGTTACAAACATTGAAAAAGAATTAGGCCTTGAAGCAAAGGTACTTGTAAAGCTGGAATATTTTAATCCGGCAGGAAGTGTAAAAGACCGTATCGCAAAAGGTATCATTGAGGATGCTGAGAAAAAGGGTGTATTAAAAGAAGGTTCTGTGATCATTGAGCCAACATCCGGCAATACCGGAATCGGTCTGGCAGCGATCGCAGCAGTAAAAGGTTACCGCATCATTTTAACGATGCCGGAGACGATGAGCGTAGAGCGTCGTAACATTTTAAAGGCATACGGTGCAGAGCTTGTGCTGACAGAAGGAGCAAAGGGAATGAAAGGAGCGATCGCCAAGGCAGATGAGCTGGCAAAGGAGATCGAGAACAGCTTTATTCCGGGACAGTTTGTGAACCCGGTAAATCCAGCAGTTCATAAAGCAACGACCGGACCGGAGATCTATGAAGATACCGATGGTGCGGTTGACATTTTTGTTGCCGGTGTTGGTACAGGTGGTACACTGACCGGTGTCGGTGAATATTTAAAGGAACAGAAGCCTGAGGTGAAGGTAGTAGCGGTAGAGCCGAAAACATCGGCAGTGCTTTCTACCGGACAGGCAGGCGCACATAAGATTCAGGGAATTGGTGCCGGATTTGTGCCGGATGTATTAAATACCAAGATCTATGATGAGATTCTTCCAATTGAGAATGAGGATGCATTTGAGTATGCGAAACTTCTGGCAAAGAAGGAAGGCGTACTGGTTGGTATTTCTTCCGGAGCTGCATTAAAGGCAGCGATCACACTGGCAAAGCGTCCGGAGAATAAGGGAAAGACAATCGTAGCAGTACTTCCGGACTCTGGAGATCGTTACTATTCTACTCCACTTTTTGTAGAGGCATAATCAATGCGGATCGATATATGCTGTGTAGGAAAGATCAAAGAGAAATATTTTAAAGATGCCATTGCGGAATACCAGAAACGGCTTGGCAGATACAGTAAACTTTCCATTCTGGAGGTTTCCGATGAGAAGACGATCGAGGGGGCAAGTGAAGCCTTGGAACGTCAGATCAAGGACAAGGAAGGAGAGCGGTTGTTAAAGGTATTGAAGGAAGATTCTTATGTGATTGCACTTGCTATTGACGGAAAAAAATATGATTCCGTCGGTCTTGCGAAGCAGTTGGAAACGCTCGCAGTGGAAGGAAAGAGCCATTTGCAGTTTGTGATCGGTGGATCGCTCGGGCTTTCTGAGCAGGTATTAAAGCGCGCTGATCTGAAGTTAAGCTTTTCAGATCTGACATTTCCGCATCAGTTGATGCGGGTGATCTTATTAGAGCAGATCTACCGGAGCTATCGGATCATAAACAAAGAACCCTACCATAAATAAATCACGAAATGCAGGATTTTTGTAAAATCCTGCATTTTTTTGTTGCAAGCAGGAAAAAACTGTGGTACTCTGTTTTGGTAGCAGACGAAAGCTGCTATACTCTGGAGAGTCTCATAAACGAGCGCCGAAGGTGTAAGGCAGGAGTTATCCCGCTGATCTCTCAGGCAAAAGGACAGAAGTGTTTTCGCGTTAGTATATGTTCACTCTTTGGAGAGCTGATAGTGGTATCAGCTCTTATTTTATTACTGCGAAAAGAGAAAGGATGTAGGAGATGGAAAAATTTACGCAGGTATTGGAAAGTATTGATTCATTTGTGTGGGGTGTCCCACTCATCGTGCTGATCTTGGCGGTAGGTATCTTTTTGACGATCCGCTTAAGAGGATTACAGCTTAGTAAGCTGCCAAAGGCGTTAAAGTACATGGTGAAGAATGAGGAAGAGGGCGAGGGAGAAGTGACTTCCTTTGGAGCACTTTGTACCGCACTTTCTGCAACAATCGGAACAGGTAATATTGTCGGTGTGGCAACAGCGATCTGTACCGGTGGTCCGGGTGCTTTGTTCTGGATGTGGATAGCAGCTTTCTTCGGAATGGCGACCAAATATTCCGAAGGTTTATTAGCTGTGAAATACCGCGTGTTTGATAAAAAGGATAATCATGCACTGGGTGGACCATTCTATTATATTGAAAATGGTATGGGACCAAAATGGAAATGGCTGGCAAAGATTTTTGCTTTCTTTGGTCTGGGTGTAGGATTGCTTGGAATCGGAACGATCACACAGGTAAATGGTATTGCCAGTGCGGTAAACAATTTCTTTGATGCAAACAACAGTTGGACCGTTACTTTATTTGGTACAAGTTATTCCTGGACTGTTGTGATCGCAGCGATCGTCGTATCTGTCTGCGTTGCGCTGGTTGTTATTGGTGGTGTAAAGCGTATTGCCAGTGTATCACAGATCATCGTTCCATTTATGGCAGTGATCTATGTGATCTTCAGTGTGTTGCTGATTATTTTAAATATCAAGGAGATCCCGGCTGCATTTGTTGAGATCATTGAAAGTGCATTTGGTATCAAGGCAGCGGCAGGTGGAGCACTTGGTGCGATCATCATGGCAATGCAGAAGGGTATTGCGCGTGGTATTTTCTCCAACGAGGCAGGTCTTGGTAGTGCACCGATCGCAGCAGCGGCAGCACAGACCAAAGAGCCGGTACGTCAGGGTCTGGTATCAATGACAGGTACGTTTATTGATACGATCGTAATCTGTACCATGACAGGTCTTTCTATTGTGTTGACAGGAGCACACAATCAGGGTCTGGAAGGTGTTGCAGTGACAACTTATGCATTCCAGAAAGGACTTCCATTTGGAGAGTCTGTATGTTCCTTTATTTTAATGGCATGTCTGGTATTCTTTGCCTTTACTACAATTCTTGGCTGGGACTACTATTCTGAGCGATGCTTAGAGTATCTGGTTGGACCGAAAAAGGCAGCGCTTAAGGTATACCGCTGGTTATATATTTTAATGGTATTGATCGGACCGTTTATGACAGTATCTGCAGTATGGACACTTGCGGACATCTTCAATGGTTTGATGGCACTGCCTAACTTAATTGCGATCTTAGCCTTAAGTGGTGTGATCGTAAGCGAAACAAAGAGTTATTTCAAACGTCTGGATGCAGGCGAGATCGAAGAATGATAAAGGAAGTGTAACATGTATCATTACACAATGGCACAATGGGTTCTGTTTTTCTATCTGTATTGCATGATCGGATGGATCTGGGAATCCTGCTATGTATCTTTAAAAATGAAAAAGTGGACGAACCGTGGTTTTATGCACGGTCCGTTCCTTCCTATTTATGGCTCTGGAGCAGTGGTGATCTTACTTGCAACAATTCCGGTAAAGGATCATCTGGTATTGATCTTTCTATTTGGCATGATCGCGGCTACTGCGCTGGAATATGTCACAGGAGAAGTGATGGAGGCACTGTTTCATGTGCGGTACTGGGATTACTCGGATAAACCGTTTAATGTGAAGGGGCATATTTGTTTACTGAGCAGTGTGACATGGGGATTCTTTTCTATTTTGATGGTAAAATTGATTCATGTGCCGATTGCAGATCTGGTGCAGAAAATTCCGTCAGCGGCTACGGAGGGCATCGTATTTGCCCTGACGATCATTGTAGTTTCTGATTTCTCGATTTCGTTCCGGGAAGCAATGGATCTTGGGCGTATGCTTGAAAATCTTGCAGAGAATAATGAAGAGTTCAAGCGTATTACGAAGCGTTTAGAAGTAAGAGCAGCATTTGCCGAGGAAGATGTTGAACGGGCCAAACAGCTTGTTGGCAAACAGATGGAAAAGGCAAAAGAAGATGTGAGCAAACAGGTGGAGAAGGCCAAGGAAGATGTTTCAAAACGTGTAGAGAAGGTCAAAGAAGAGATGACAGATTATATGGAAAAAGCCAAAGAGAGTGCATCTCTTTCCAAAGAAGAACTACTTTTTCGAAAGGAAGAACTTGGCCGCAATTTAAAAGAACGTTATAGTGGTCGACCGTTGTTGCGTTCCCAACGTATTCTTCGTGGAAATCATATCGTGGCGGGCAAAAAATTTGAAGAAGCATTAGAAATGTTAAAGGAAATGAAAAAAGATCATAAATAAGAAAAATAAAATCGAGCAGGAAAGCATCCTGCTCGATTTTATTTTGTAAGTATATAAGGAAGGTTATGATACTTTCCAGAATGACATCTTTTCTTGTAACTGATTTACGAGGTCGTGTACGGTCTGGGATTCTTCCGCAAGAGAATCAATGGTGTGAGCGAGCATCTCCATCGAAGCAGTAGTTTCTTGTGTACTGGCTGCATTTTCTTCAGAGATGGCAGAAAGGTTTGCCATACCATCTACGATACCTTCTTTGGAATCGTTGCAGGCGGTAGAACGTTCTCGGATCGCCTGTGCTTCCGTACGGGATAGGTCAATTCCCTCATCTACCTTAAAGAACTGTGCTGCGGTATCGGAAAGCATTTTCTGCTGGGTATCGATCATTTCCCGGACGTGATTCATAACCTCTACCGATTTTTCTGATTCCTGTGCCAGCTTTGTGACAATGCCTTCAATCTCTTTGGAGGAAGCATTGGACTGGGCTGCCAGATTAGAAATTTCAGAAGCGACCACGGCAAAGCCTTTTCCCTGTTCGCCGGCACGCGCTGCTTCGATGCTTGCGTTTAAGGAAAGCAGGTTTGTCTGGGAAGCAATGTCGGAAATTGCCAGTACTGCCTGACGGATATCCTGTGCTGACGTATTGGTTGCCAGTACCTGCTGGTTGATGCTTTCGATGGCTCCTACCATGTCGCGGCTGTACTGCGTCAGAAGGGAAACATTTTCATTTGCGGTCTGACTGGCCTGCTTCATCTGGGTGGAGGCTTCATCTAAGTTGGCTGCTTTTTCTGCGATCGCAGAAATCTCATTTCCAATCTCTACAATATTATGGGTAGCAGTGTCGACTTCTTCTGCCTGAGAAGTAGCTCCCTCGGCAATGCCATCGACTGCCATGGAAATATCCTGTGCGGTAGAGGCGGTGCTTTTGGCACTGTCGTCCATCTGCCGGCTGGTGCCAAGCAAGGTCTCGGAGGTGGCAAGTACCTGTGCAACGACCTCCTTGATCTCGTTTTGAACTTTTTGTACAGCACGCGCCATATCTCCCAGCTCATTGCGTTTGGCAAGCAGAAAATCTGGAATTTCAAAATTCAGATCTCCAGAGGAGAGTGTGACGAGCAGATGCTCGGCTCTTTGAATCGCTCCGCTTAATCTTTTAGAAAAATAAAGTACCAGAAGAGTGGCGATCAGCAGCAGTCCAACAGAGATCAGAACGATCATACCGATTTTTTGATTGATGAAATGTAACGTTTCTGCCTGTGGTTTCCCGGCAAAGACCATGCCGACCACCTCGTTTGTAGATGGATTGGTAAGTGGGATGTAATAACCAAAGTAAGAATTACCTTCGATGGAAACATTGGTGGATTGGTAATTTTTATGTTCATTTAATACACGGTCACAGACTTCTTTGCCGGCAGTGGTACCAATCAGGCGTTTCCCACTTTTGGAATCTTTCAGTGTGGTTAAATATCTGGTATCCTGATAAAAGATGGTAATCTCTGTATCAGAGCCCTTGGTAAAGTTGTCCAGCATATCGACATTATCAGATAGATTAGATACACCTTTATATAACTGGTTATCCTTAACAGAGTAATCACCGGGATCCACCAGATTATAGGCGGCTTGTACGCCAACTGCCATATCGGAAAGCCCGTCCATAACCTCATTTTGCATACCGTTTTTGACTGCTTTCATAGATACCAGAGAAAGAATCAAAATAGTACATAAAAGTGGTGTGAAAGTTAGCAGATAAAGCTGAAGGCGGACACCGCCTTTTTTAGTGTGTTCCTTATTCATATTATATCCCTCCTGTGTGATTCTTGCTAAATATACACAAGAATCTGATGTAAATTTGTATATAATTATATCATTTGAATAGAAGAGGTGCAAGAGGACGAGTCCATTTTTTATGTAAAAAAAGCCGTTATGATTCGACAAAAATGTGAATGTTGGATAAAAAGAAAAATAAATTGAACTTTTTGTTGGCACAACTCCTTATGTTGAACTTTCTGAAGCAAATAATTGAACTGGTAAGAGAAAAACATTGAACTATTTTGAACAAAGTGTTACAATCAGAAACAGGAAACGGAAAGGAGCGCAAAAATGGAAAAAGAAACATTTTCAATGCGTTTGAAACAGGCGATGTTGCAGCAGGGAATCAAACAGGTAGATTTGATCCGGGCGGCGGAAAAGAAAGGCTTAAAGCTTGGCAAAAGCCATATCAGCCAGTATGTGAGTGGAAAAACGGTACCACGAGCGGAACTGCTTCATTTTCTGGCAGAGACATTAAAGGTAGACGAAGCGTGGCTGAAAGCAGAGGAAGAACCGGCCATAGTATATGAAGAGAATGAAAAAGATAGAAAAAAAGGAGAATCGGGTATGAGAGAGTTTAAAAAGTCATCAAAGTTAGATCATGTATTATATGATGTGAGAGGACCAGTTGTAGATGAGGCAGCACGTATGGAGCAGTCTGGAATTCAGGTGCTAAAATTGAACATTGGTAATCCTGCTCCGTTTGGATTCCGGGCACCGGATGAGGTGATCTATGATATGAGCCACCAGTTGACAGATTGTGAGGGGTATTCTGCCTCAAAAGGACTGTTTTCTGCAAGAAAAGCGATCATGCAGTATGCTCAGCTTAAAAATATTCCAAATGTATCAATTGATGATATTTACACTGGCAATGGGGTGAGTGAGCTGATTAATCTGAGTATGTCGGCTCTTTTGGAAAATGGAGATGAGATTTTGATCCCTGCTCCGGATTACCCGCTTTGGACTGCCTGTGCAACACTTGCAGGGGGAAAAGTTGTACATTATGTGTGTGATGAAAATGCGGACTGGTATCCGGATATGGATGACATCAAAAAGAAAATTACGGATCGTACAAAGGCAATCGTTATCATCAATCCGAATAATCCGACCGGAGCCCTTTATCCAAAGGAAGTATTGCAGCAGATCGTGGATATTGCAAGAGAACATCAGCTTATGATCTTTTCTGATGAGATCTATGACCGCCTGGTAATGGATGGGGAAGAACATCTTTCTATTGCCTCATTGGCACCGGATCTGTTCTGCGTGACTTTCAGCGGACTTTCCAAGTCACATATGATCGCCGGATTCCGTGTAGGTTGGATGATCTTAAGCGGCAACAAAGCAGTGGCAAAGGATTATATTGAAGGAATCAATATGTTAAGCAACATGCGTCTTTGCTCCAATGTTCCGGCACAGTCGATTGTGCAGACTTCATTGGGCGGTTATCAGAGCGTACAGAATTATATCGTGCCGGGCGGACGCATTTATGAACAGAGAGAATTTATTACCAAGGCATTAAATGATATACCGGGTATTTCTGCAGTGAAGCCAAAAGCAGGATTTTATATTTTCCCTAAGATCGATACGAAAAAGTTCAATATTCATGATGACGAGCGTTTTGCACTGGATCTGTTAAAGGAAAAGAAAGTGCTGATCGTGCACGGTGGCGGTTTTAACTGGGGGGCACCGGATCATTTTCGGATTGTATTCCTTCCAAGAATCGAAGTATTAGAGGAAGCAATGGGAAAATTGAAAGAATTTTTCTCTTACTATCATCAATAATGCCACCCGTTGACTATTTGATGAAAAAACGATATAATAAATCCAATTGTGGAAAATTGGGTGCTTTGCACCATAAAACAAAGGAGAGAAACAACTATGTATCGTGACAGATTATTGAACCAGATCAGCGAGAGCGATGTGGGATCAGAGATTCAGGTAGCCGGATGGATCGAGAACATTCGTGACCATGGTGGAGTTTCGTTCATCGACTTAAGAGATATGTATGGTGTATTACAGGTAGTAATGCGGGATACAACATTGTTAGATGGATTGAATAAGGAAGATTGTATCAGTGTGACAGGTAAGATGGAGCACCGTGATGAGGAGACCTTTAATCCAAAGATTCCGACCGGTACGATCGAGTTAGAGGCACAGAAAGTAGAGGTGCTTGGCAAGGTATACCAGCAGCTTCCATTTGAAGTGATGACCTCAAAGGAAACGAGAGAAGATCTGCGTTTGAAGTATCGTTATCTGGATCTTAGAAATAAAAAGGTCATGGATAATATGGTATTTCGTTCCAAGGTGATCAGCTTCCTGCGTGAGAAGATGACCAGCATGGGATTTTTGGAGATGCAGACACCGATCCTTTGTGCATCTTCCCCGGAGGGTGCCAGAGATTATATTGTACCATCCCGTAAATACAAAGGGAAATTTTATGCGCTGCCACAGGCACCGCAGCAGTATAAGCAGCTTTTGATGGTGTCCGGTGTAGATAAGTATTTCCAGATCGCACCGTGCTTCCGTGATGAGGATGCCAGAGCAGACCGTTCACCGGGAGAATTTTATCAGTTGGATTTTGAGATGAGCTTCGCTACTCAGGAAGATGTGTTCAAGATTGGTGAGGAAGTATTGACTGCAACGTTTGAGAAGTTTGCCCCAGAGGGGTATGAAGTAACGAAAGCACCTTATCCGATCATCAGCTACAAACAGGCGATGTTAGAATTTGGTACAGATAAGCCGGATCTTAGAAATCCACTTCGTATTTTAGATGTAACGGAGTTTTTCCAGAGATGTACCTTTAAACCATTCCATAAAAAGACAGTTCGTGCGATCAACGTACATGCCAAACTTTCCAAAGGACAGCATGAGAAGTTGTTAAAATATGCACAGAGCATTGGTATGGGTGGTTTAGGTTATCTGGAAGTGTTGGAAGATCTTTCTTACAAAGGACCGATCGATAAATTTATTCCGGATGACATGAAGGAAGAAATGAAGAATCTTGCCGGACTTCAGGCAGGAGATACGATCTTCTTTATCGCAGATAATGAAAAGCTGGCATCCCTTTATGCCGGACAGATCCGTACCGAACTTGGCGAGCGTCTGGATCTCATCGATAAGAACTCTTACCGGTTCTGCTATATCAATGACTTCCCAATGTATGAGTACGACAAGGAAGAGAAGAAGTATATCTTTACCCATAACCCATTCTCTATGCCACAGGGCGGTCTTGCTGCATTAACAGAAAAAGATCCAGAGGATATTTTAGCCTATCAGTATGATATCGTATGTAATGGTATCGAGCTTTCTTCCGGTGCTGTCAGAAACCATAACCTTGATATTATGGTCAAGGCATTTGAGATTGCCGGATATACCGAGGAAGATTTAAAGAACAAATTCGGAGCACTGTATCATGCGTTCCAATTTGGAGCACCACCACATGCAGGTATGGCTCCTGGTGTCGATCGTATGATCATGCTTTTACGCAATGAAGAGAACATTCGTGAGATCATTCCATTCCCAATGAATGGTAATGCACAGGATCTCATGTGTGGCGCACCAAACGAAGTATCTGAGATGCAGCTTCGGGAGGTTCACATAAAAGTGCGTGACTAATCATATAAGTAATCAGGTAAGCTTTTAGACTATTTGCATAAAGTAGTTTAAAGGCTTTCCTTATCTAGGAAGGAAATAAAGGAGGAATCTTACCATGAAAGAAATTACAGTAAGTGAGATCAAGGACAATTTATTTGATGTATTAAAAGACAAATGGGCACTGGTTTCTGCCGGAACGGAAGAAAAATGCAACACCATGACCGTAAGCTGGGGTGGCTTTGGTATTTTCTGGAACAAACCAACCGCTACGATCTACATTCGTCCACAGCGTTATACAAAGGAATTTATCGATGCCTGTGACTGCTTTTCCATCAGTGTATTGCCGGAAGAGTTCCGTGAGGCATTAAAATACTGTGGTGCCAAATCCGGAAGAGACGTAGCAGATAAATTTGAGGCAGCAGGTATTACGAAAGCCTTTGAAGACGGTGTACCTTATGTCAAGGAAGCACAGATGGTGCTGGTCTGCAAAAAACTCTGTGAGGGAGACATTGATCCGGATACCTTCTTAGAAAAGGAAAATGATGCGATCAATTATCCAAACAAGGATTATCACCGCTATTATATTGCAGAGATCAAAAAAGTGATGGTACAGTAAAGAACAGGAAAGCCAAGGAGGAAGATTATGTTAGCACAAAAATATGCAAAGGTGGCAGGACAAAGCTCTGTCATCCGTGAGATCTTTGAATATGGAAAACAGCGTGCCGCAGTTGTCGGAGCAGAAAATGTATTTGATTTCAGTATCGGAAATCCAAGCGTTCCGGCACCTGCTGCTGTCAATGAAACAGCGATCCGTCTGTTGAACACGGAGGACCCTTGTTTTGTCCATGGATACCCAAGTGCCGTAGGATATGACGATACCAGACAGGCGATCGCAGATAACTTAAATGCCCGCTATGGTATGAACTATCATAAAAATAACATTTTTATGACGATCGGTGCAGCAGGAGCGATCTCTCTTTGCTTCCGTGTGTTAGCCGATGCCGGATGTGGGGATGAGATCATTGTCTGTGCACCATATTTCCCGGAGTATAAATGCTTTATTGAAGGGGCAGGTGTAAAGGTGACAGAGGTGAGTGCAGATCCTTCTGATTTCCAGATTAATTTTACGGCATTAGAGCAGAGTATCAATGAACATACAAGAGCAGTCATCATCAACAGCCCGAACAACCCAACCGGTGTTGTTTATTCAGAAGAAACGATTCAGAAACTGGCTGCTGTTTTAGAGGAAGCAAGCAATAAATATGGCCGTCCGATCTATATCATTTCTGATGAGCCATATCGTGAGATCATATTTGACAAAAAGACAGTGCCTTATGTACCAAAGTATTACAAGAATACACTGGTATGCTATTCTTATAGTAAATCCTTGTCTCTTCCGGGAGAACGTGTGGGATACATTGCATTTACAGATGAGATTGCCGATGCAGACCTGATGTTTGGTACGATCGGAGCAGCGGCAAGAGAGCTTGGCTACGTCGGGGTACCATCTCTGTTCCAGATGGTAGTGCGTGACTGTGTCAATGAAGTTTCTGATATTTCGATTTATGAAAAGAACCGAAACATTTTATATGACAGCTTAACCGATATGGGTTACTCTGTAGTGAAACCGGATGGTACATTTTACATTTTCCCGAAATGTTTGGAAGAGGACGCCGGAGCGTTTTGTAAGCGCGCACAGGCGTATGACCTGCTGCTGGTTCCAAGCGACAGCTTCTCCTGCAAGGGACATTTCCGTTTGTCTTACTGTGTACCGACGGAAAGAGTAGAGCGTGCACTCCCATTGTTTGAAAAACTGATGAAAGAATACAGAGGTTAGAATAGATATTAGATATTTATCTAATGTGTGGAGGTAGACAAATGCAAAAATGGAAAGATAATATCCGGAAAGTAACTCCTTATGTTCCGGGAGAACAGCCAAAAGAAAATGATGTGATCAAATTAAATACCAATGAAAATCCATACCCGCCATCACCAAAGGTAGAAGCAATGTGTGCTTGTATTGACCGGTTACGACTGTATCCGGATCCTACGGTATCCAAACTGGTGCATGCATTGGCAGAGTATCATGGACTTCAAGACGAACAGGTATTTGTTGGAGTAGGATCGGATGATGTTCTCGCGATGAGTTTTCTGACCTTTTTTAATTCAGGCAAACCAATCCTGTTTCCGGATATCACCTATTCTTTTTATGATGTGTGGGCAGATTTGTTCCGCATTCCGTATACGAAACAGCCGCTGGATGAGCAGTTTCATTTGAAGTTAGATGATTATCTAATTCCAAATGGTGGTATTGTATTTCCAAATCCCAATGCACCGACCGGAATATTAGAACCGGTATCTTTTGTGGAAGAAATTGTAAAGAACAATCCAGACAGTGTTGTAATCGTAGATGAAGCCTACATTGATTTTGGTGGAGAAAGCGCACTGCCGCTTCTTTCCCGGTATGACAATCTTTTGGTGGTACGCACTTATTCTAAATCCCGTTCTTTAGCCGGAATGCGGATCGGTTACTGTATGGGAAGCAAAGATCTGATACAGGCATTGAATGATGTGAAACAGTCTTATAATTCCTATACGATGAATCAGGCTGCCATCACACTCGGCGTGGCATCCTTAGAGGATGAGCCTTATTTTAAAGAGCATGTACAAAAGATCATGGATACACGCAAATGGTTCAGTGAAGAGATGAGAAAGCTGGGATTTGTATTTGAAGACAGCAGCTCCAACTTTTTATTTGTCACCCATAAAACGGCGAAGGCAAAGGATATTTTTGAGGCGGCAAGAAAAGAGCATATTTATGTGCGCTACTTTGACAAGCCGCGCATCGACAATTATCTGCGTATCACGATCGGAACCGATGAAGAAATGCACGCCTTTTTAGACTTTTTAAAAGCATATTTGAACTAGAAGATATGTCGAAGTGATTTCGACTTTTCTTTCAATCATTCTGTAATATTCGACACGAAGCAATGGATTCTTCCAATGCTTCGTGTTTTTTCGACTTTGCCTGACAACCACAAAGTTTTGGACAGAGGTGCCGTTAGATCCTATAATAAAATTATGTGATGCATGCACGCAAAATGCGCCTTGACGAAGGCAGATGAACGAGGAGGATTATGGAAAAACAATCGTTTACACGATTCCGGGAAATGGTGCAGGAGCAGATCTTAACGGTGCTACCTGAGTGTGAAAATGCCCGGATTTATGTGCATGAAGTAACTAAAAATAATGGGATCAGGCTGTGGGCATTACAGATCTTACCGGAAGGGAAAAATTGTTCCCCATCGATTTATTTAGATCACTATTACCGACGCTATGAGGAAGGGGAATCATTTACAGATCTGCTTTCTGATATGGCACGTTTTTACCGGATGCATTGCGGTAGTATGATGGTGGATGTAGAACAGATCTCCGACTATTCCAGGATGAAAGAACATATTGTTCTGCGGCTTTTAAATTATGAGAAAAACAGGGAACTTTTAGCGGATGCACCATATATTATGTGGCATGACCTCGCGATCACATTCCGCTGGCTGGCACATCAGGATGAGGTGGGAATTGCTTCGGCACTGATCACGAATCGGGAATGCCAGCTTTGGAATATCACGGTGCCGGAGCTTTATGAGGTGGCACGTGACAATACAGAGCGGCTTTTTCCATGGGAATGTCATGATATGGTTGCTTTGCTTGAGAAAATGGATGGCGCGCCGCCTGCACAGGAACTGGAGGAGCTGAACTGCAAAATGTATGTCCTGACGAATGAGCAGCGGGTCAATGGAGCCGGTGTGGTGCTTTATCATGGGGTGCTTTCACAGGTATCCCAAAGATTACACGGCAGCTTTTATCTGTTTCCGAGCAGTATTCATGAAATGCTGCTCGTTCCACAACAGGAGGGGCAGAGTGTTTCGTATTTTAAAAATATGGTGAAGGAAGCTAACGAAACAACCGTCTCCAAGGGGGATGTGTTATCCGAAAATATTTATTATTATGATGCCGAAAAAGCACGTATCCTGATGCTTTGAAAAAGTAGATTTTACGCAGGAAATCGTTTGACGGAGTCTGTTTTTCTGTGGTATAATATACCTGCTCGGTGCAAGAGATGACCGGGTATACATTTTTAGTTTATGGAGGAACAGGAAACATGAAACAAGGTACTGTAAAATGGTTCAACGCAAAAAAAGGATTTGGCTTTATCTCTGATGAAGAGGGTAACGATGTATTCGTACACTTCTCTGGAATCGTTGCAGATGGATACAAGTCATTGGAAGATGGCCAGAAAGTTCAGTTTGAAGTAGTAGATGGTGAGAAGGGACCACAGGCTACAGAAGTAAGTGTCATTGCCTAATTGAAGCGTACTATTTTTTGATAGAAATACATTTTAAAGAGACATTGATTCAAAGGATCATCCGTGAGGGGTGATCCTTTTTCAGATAAAAAAGAAACAAGAAAGAGTGGTTTTTTTCTCCTGTTTTTAGTAAAATGAAGAGAAGAGGTGATGATTATGGCATATACATTGTTTGCAGCGATTGATGTGGGGTCAAATGATGTTTCGATGAAGATCTATCAGATCAGTGCGTCGAAAGGGATCAAAACATTGGATTATGTCAGTCAATACCTGGCACTTGGAAGAGATACATTCCGGATCGGGAAAATCTCTTATGAACTGGTAGAGGAACTTTGTCAGGTATTGCTGCGGTTTAAAGAGAAAATGAAAGAATACAAGGTAACGGAGTATCTTGCCTATGGTTCGACGGCGATCCGTGAAGCGGCAAACCGCGAAGTAATCTTGGATCAGATCGCACTTCGTACCGGACTTTCTGTCCGCATTGTAAGTAACTCTGAGCGACATTACCTGATGTATAAGGGAATTGCCAGCCATACATCCGATTTTAATGCGGTGATCCAGAAGGATACAGCGATACTGGATATGGGGGCGGGAAGTGTACAGATTTCCATATTTGATAAACAGGCACTTGCAGTATCGCAGAAACTGCGCATTGGAGCGATGCGGGTGCAGGGATTGCTGGAGAACGAACAGGAACGTGTCAGTGGTTTTCAGGACATGATCAAAGAGTATATTGGCAATGAGTTGTCTACTTTTGAGAACTTTTATATGAAAGACCATACTATAAAAAATATCATTGCGGTAGGGGATGAGATTTCTGCACTGGTGAAGCTCGTGCCGGAACTTTCCATTAAAAAATCCGTTACTCAGGAGCAGATCAACCTGATCTACGAACGGGTACAGCATATCAAGCCGCAGCATATGAGCATGAAATACGGAATTCCGGTGGAGGTAGCGAATCTTTTACTTCCGGCTGCAATCGTTTATAAAATGTTTTTGGATCGTTCCAAAGCAGAGCTTATCTGGACGCCGGGGATCGATCTGTGTGATGCGATCGCAGCAGATTATGCAGACCAGAAGAAGAAGGTGGTGCTGAATCACAATTTTGAGGAGGATATTCTTTCCATTTCCAAAAATCTGGCAAAACGGTACCATTGTAATAAAACACATATCAATGATGTTATGGTGATCGCATTGGAGATTTTTGACCGGATGAAGAAGATCCACGGGTTAAATAAGCGTTCCCGCCTGCTGTTGCAGCTTGCGGTGATCCTGCATGACTGTGGCAAGTATGTAAATATGAATTCTGGTGGAGCGGATGGCTACAATATCATCATGGGGACAGAGATCATTGGCCTTTCTCATAAGGAAAGACAGCTGGTTGCCAATTTGGTGAAGTATAATACGGTCTGGCTTCCGTCTTATGACCGGATAGAAGGGGAACTTAGCAGGGAAGAATACATATTGATCAGCAAGCTGACGGCAATCTTACGTGTTGCCAATGCCTTAGACCGCAGCCACAAGCAAAAGATCACCAAGATCAAGGTGGCACTTCATGAGAACAAATTGATCCTTTCTACTGATGCGATCGAAGACATTTCTTTAGAAAAGGCACTGTTTAAAAGTAAGGCAGATTTCTTTGAAGAAGTTTATGGAATCCGTCCGATGATCAAGCAAAGGAGGTCGTTTTAATGGCAGATAAGAAGTATACCAGACCGGAATATTACTCTAACCGGGAACTGTCGTGGATTGATTTCAATTACCGGGTGCTGCATGAGGCGCAGGATAAGAGCATACCACTGTTTGAACGGATCAAATTTCTTAGTATTACGGCATCGAATCTGGATGAATTTTTTATGGTGCGTGTGGCATCGTTAAAGGATCAGGAGCATGCCGGATATACCAAAAAAGATATTGCCGGTATGACGGCAAAAGAACAGCTTGCTGCGATCAATGAAAAAACCCATCAGTTGATGGAGGATCAGTATCATACTTTAAACCGGATGCTGCTTCCTGCCATGAAAAAAGAAGGTTTCCATTTGATCGAGCATTATGAACAGTTGAATGAAAAACAGGCTGTCTATGTGGATGACTACTTTGAGAAAAATGTTTATCCGGTACTGACACCGATGGCGGTAGATTCCTCAAGACCATTTCCTCTGGTCAGAAATAAGACACTGAACATTGCTGCGTTGATCTCGAACCGGGATCATGGTGGAGAGTATGATCTTGCCACTGTACAGGTGCCGTCAGTGCTTCCGAGGATCGTGCCACTTCCAGCAGAAGAAGGGGAAGGAAAAAAGGTGATCCTCTTAGAGGAGATCATAGAAAAGAACTTGCAAAAGCTCTTTTTGAATAATCGTGTCATTTGTGCACATCCTTATCGTATTATGAGAAATGCAGATCTAAGCATCGATGAGGAAGAGGCAGAAGATCTGCTGCAGGAGATTGAAAAACAGTTAAAACGTCGTCAATGGGGCGAGGTGATCAAGTTGGAGATCGAGGCGCATGCAGACAAAAAACTGCTGAAAGAATTGAAAAAACAGCTGTCCGTTAATGACGAGGATGTTTTTTCCATTCAGGGACCGTTGGATCTGACTTTTCTTATGAAGATCAGCGGTATGCCGGAATTTGAACACCTGCGTTACAAAAAGTGGGTGCCACAGCCGGCAAAGATGCTGGTGCCGGATCAGAATCTGTTTGAGCAGATCCGAAAGCGTGACATTTTACTGCACCATCCGTATGAAACGTTTGATCCGGTCGTGGACTTTGTAAAGCTTGCGGCAAAAGATCCTTCTGTGCTGGCGATTAAGCAGACGTTATACCGCGTATCGGGACATTCCCCGATCATTGCAGCACTTGCGCAGGCAGCAGAAAACGGAAAGCAGGTCACGGTTTTAGTAGAATTAAAAGCACGTTTTGACGAGGAAAATAATATTATCTGGGCGAAGAAGCTGGAACAGGCAGGCTGCCATGTTATTTATGGCCTGGTGGGCTTAAAGACGCACAGTAAGATCACATTGGTGGTACGCCGGGAAGAAGATGGTATCCGCCGCTATGTACATCTGGGAACGGGTAACTACAATGACAGTACTGCAAAATTATATACAGATCTTGGTATGTTCACCGCTTCAGAACTGATTGGTGAGGATGCAACCGCAGTCTTTAATATGCTTTCCGGTTATTCAGAGCCACCGGTCTGGAACAAGCTTGCCTGTGCCCCGATCTGGCTTCGGGATCGTTTCTTAGAATTGATCAGACGGGAGCAAAAGCATGCAGAGGAAGGCAAGGAAGCCAGAATTGTAGCAAAGATGAATTCCCTTTGCGATCATGGCATCATTGCAGCTCTTTATGAGGCTTCGGCAGCTGGAGTAAAGATTGATCTGATCGTACGTGGAATTTGCTGCTTAAAGGTAGGTATACCTGGTATCAGCGAAAATATTACAGTGCGTTCTATTGTTGGTAACTTTTTGGAGCACAGCCGCATTTATTATTTTTACAATGACGGCTGGGATGAAGTGTATATGTCCAGTGCGGACTGGATGCCGCGTAATTTAAACCGCCGTGTGGAAATACTCTTTCCAGTCGAGGATGAAGTGCTCAAGGAAGAGGTCGTACATATTCTGGAAGTAGAACTTTCGGATAATGTGAAAGCCCATATTCTGAATCCGGACGGCAGTTACGTCAAACCGGATCGCAGAGGAAAAGAAAGTATCAACTCACAGGATTATTTCTGCGAGCAGGCAAAACAAAATGTACCGGATAAAAAAATACAGGATCGCAGAGTGTTTGAACCGATCATTGCTCCGGTACTCAAAAAGGAGGAATCAGATTGAAGATCTTAGTAATCTATACAGGTGGAACGATTGGAAGTTCTGTATCAGGAGAATATGTAGCTGTGGATGAAGCAAAAAAACATCAGCTTCTGGAGCAGATCGTGAATTCCAGAGAAGATTTTAAAAATGTATTTTTTGATACGGTAAATCCGTACTACATTTTAAGTGAAAATGTGACAGCGGCTACGATCAACTGTTTAGCATCGTGTATCCGGGAAAACATGTCAAGAGACTATAAAGGGATCATTGTACTGCATGGGACAGATACTGTGCAGTATATGGCGGCAGCGATGGATTACATGTTTGCGGACACGAAGATCCCGATTTTATTTGCGTCCAGCAATTATGTGTTGGAGGATGAAAGAGCCAATGGTGTGGCAAACTTTGAAGCGGCTGCGGACTTTATTCTGGATCAGGGAAGACCGGGATGTTATATTGCCTACCAGAATCATGACAAAAAGGTATATATTCACCGGGCGACAAGAGTGCTGCCGCATCTTCCGCTGAGTGATGAGATTTACAGCATTTTTGACCAGTATCTTGGTTACTATGAAAATGGCGTTTATCAGGAAAATGCAGCATATAAAAAAGGCGAAAGTACGGAAGAGGGTCTCGGTGTGAAAATGTTGAGCGAAGATCGTTCCGTGCAGCGTATTTTTTCTTATCCTGGCATGCAGCTTCCGTCTGTGTTCTCAGATGCAAAAGCAGTTTTAATGAATACCTACCATTCCGGAACTTTGTGCAACAAGACTCCTCATTTTGAGAAGTTTATGAAGCAGCTGAACCGTGCAGGAATTCCGGTGTTTGTTGTGGGCGCAACAGGAGAGACGCAGTATGAAAGTGTGAAGGCACTGGATACGGATCTGCATTTCCTGCCTCCGGCTTCTCCGGTTGCTATGTACGTAAAGCTCTGGCTGCTGATCAACAAAGAAGGGGATCTGACAGAAATGATGCAGATTCCGGTGAGTGAAGATTTGTTTTGATTTGTGCTTGACATTTGAAAATAAACGGCATAAGATAAGTACCATAAAAAGAAAAAACGAAGAAGAGAAGAGTACATTTTAGGAAAGCGTAACAGAGAGAAGCCGGAAGCTGAAAAGGTTTCATGCGGATAAAATGGAAGACCATCTCGGAGTGACCTTAATCCGGTCCGGTCAGATACCGTTATCATCTTGAATTGAGTGGCGTAGAGAAAGAAACATTTTATTTTGGATTCTTTTCCTGCGAAACAGGGTGGAACCGCGAGTGATCTCGTCCCTGGCATAGTAATATGTCAGGGACTTTTTTTATCTCTGACAAAAAGAATGGAGGAATAGAACATGATAGTAACATTAAAGGATGGTTCCAGTAAGGAATACGAAGCAGGCATGTCTGTCATTGACATTGCAAGAGACATTAGTGAAGGTCTGGCAAGAGTAGCATGTGCCGGAGAAATTAACGGAAAAGTAGTAGATCTTCGTACCGTTGTAAACGAAGATTGTAATTTGAATATTTTAACGTTTGATGATCCGGAAGGTAAAAAAGCATACTGGCATACTACTTCCCATGTATTGGCAGAGGCGGTAAAAAATTTATATCCGGATGCGAAGATAACGATCGGACCTGCGATCGATGAGGGATTCTATTATGATTTCGACTGCGCTCCATTTGACCGCGCAGCGTTAGATGAGATCGAAAAGGAAATGAAAAAGATCATTAAAAAGGGTGCTGCTCTGGAGCGTTATACACTGCCACGGGAAGAAGCAATCCAGTTTATGAAAGACCGCAATGAGCCGTACAAGGTAGAGTTGATCGAGGATCTTCCGGAGGGAGAGGAGATTTCCTTCTATTCCCAGGGCGATTTTGTGGATCTTTGTGCCGGCCCGCATCTGATGAGTACCAAACCGATCAAAGCCTTTAAGCTGATCTCTTCTTCCGGTGCGTACTGGAGAGGCGATGAGCATAAGAAAATGCTGACCCGTGTATATGGTATTTCCTATACAAAGAAAGCAGATCTTACAGCATATTTAGAGCATTTAGAGGATATCAAGAAACGCGATCACAATAAGCTTGGCCGTGAGATGGGACTCTTTACTACGGTAGATGTGATCGGACAGGGGCTTCCACTGTTTAAACCAAAAGGAACAAAGATGATCCAGAAGCTGCAGCGCTGGATCGAGGATCTGGAGGATAATGAGTGGGGATATGTACGTACCCGTACACCACTTATGGCAAAGGCCGATCTTTATAAGATTTCCGGTCACTGGGATCATTATATGGATGGTATGTTTATCCTGAACCAGGACAGCGAGGACAAAGAGACGATGGCACTTCGCCCGATGACCTGTCCATTCCAGTATTATGTTTATATGAGTGATCAGCATTCTTATCGTGATCTCCCTTATCGTATGGCAGAGACCTCTACGTTGTTCCGTAACGAAGATTCCGGAGAGATGCATGGACTGACCCGTGTGCGTCAGTTTACAATTACGGAAGCACATATCATTCTGACACCGGAGCAGGCAGAAGAGGAGCTGACACGATGTGTAGAGTTATGTAATTATGTTATGAAGACACTTGGTATTGATGGAGATGTGACCTACCGTCTTTCCAAATGGGATCCAAAGAATACCGATAAATATCTGGGAGATGAAAATTATTGGAATTCTACACAGGATTATCTTCGTAAGGTAATGATCGACAATAATATCACCTTTACGGAGGCAGATGGAGAAGCAGCATTTTACGGTCCGAAGATTGACATTCAGGCAAAAAATGTATACGGAAAAGAAGATACTATGGTTACGATTCAGCTTGACTGTGCTTCTGCTGAGAATTTTGGTATGTATTATGTAGATGAAAATGGAGAGAAGAAGCTGCCATGGATCATTCACAGAACTTCTATGGGATGCTATGAGAGAACACTTGCATGGCTGATCGAGCATTATGCCGGCAAGTT
Organism: Lachnospiraceae bacterium; assembly: GCA_050874905.1. Classification (GTDB taxonomy): domain Bacteria; phylum Bacillota; class Clostridia; order Lachnospirales; family Lachnospiraceae; genus NC2004. Next base: position 57,791 of record JBNMLP010000008.1, on the reverse strand, counting down.
CCCGACATGGTTATGCCCGGAGCAGGTTCGTGTACTTCCTATTTCAGAGAAGTATCAGGATTATGCTGCAAAGGTGGCTGCTGAACTTAAGAAAAATGGTATTGATTTCACAGTGGATAACCGTTCTGAGAAGATTGGCAAGAAGATCCGTGAGACAAGACTGGACCGCGTTCCTTATATGTTAGTTGTTGGAGAAAAGGAAGAAGCAGATGGACTGGTTTCTGTACGCAGCCGTTTTGCCGGAGATGAAGGTCAGAAACCGCTTCAGACATTTATTGATGAGATCTGTGAGGAAATCCGTACAAAGGCCATCCGGGAGGAACAGGTAACAGAGGAAAAAGCATAAGAATTTGATTTAGGAATTGATGCTTGACAAAGTGTTGGAGGTGTGGTATGCTTTTATGCGTTGTGAGCAGATGCTCATAAGAGAAAGAAAGCAGAGTTTCCACTCTCACCTTAGCGCATAGAGGCGTCTCGGGTTCATAATTCTGACAGGATCAAGATATGTTTTGCTATCTGGATAGTATAGATTATGTAGTGGATAACGTCTGTTATCCACTATTTTTTATTCTATGATGATGGAGGTGCAGAACCATAGCAGAGTGTATGATTAACGAGCAGATTCGAGATAAGGAAGTGCGTGTGATCAGTGCAGAAGGAGAGCAGCTCGGAGTGATGTCATCCCGCGACGCGTTGAAGTTGGCAGAGGATGCAGAGCTTGATCTTGTAAAGATTGCTCCGAATGCAAAACCACCGGTTTGTAAGATTATTGATTACAGCAAGTACAAATACGAACTGGCAAGAAAAGAAAAAGAAGCAAGAAAGAAACAGAAGACAGTTGATGTAAAAGAGATCCGTTTTTCTCCAAACATTGATACGAATGACCTGAATACCAAGATCAATCAGGCAAGAAAGTTCCTTTCCAAGGGAGATAAAGTAAAAGTGAATTTACGTTTCCGCGGCCGTGAGCTGGCGCATGTAGATTCCAGCAAGCATATTCTCGATGAATTTGCACAAGCGTTAGAGGACTGTGCCAATATTGATAAACCGGCAAAGTTTGAAGGACGTAGTATGGTCATGATTCTATCCGGGAAATAAATGCGGATAATATGATGCAGTGCATTGTTTTATTACGATAGAGAGATATTTTAAGGAGGACAAAAGTTATGCCAAAAATGAAGACAAACAGAGCAGCAGCGAAGCGTTTTAAGAAGACCGGAACTGGTCAGTTAAAGAGACAGAAAGCGTACAAGCAGCACATCTTAACAAAGAAGTCTACAAAGAAGAAGAGAACGTTAAGAAAGGGTGTTATGACAGACGCTACCAACGTAAAGAACATGAAGAAAGTATTACCTTATTTGTAGGATTTTAATTTTAGAAAGAAACGGAGGATACTAGAATGGCAAGAATTAAAGGCGGTCAGGGCGCGAAGAAAAGACATAATCGCGTATTAAAGTTAGCAAAAGGTTATAGAGGAGCTCGTTCTAAGCAGTACAGAGTTGCAAAGCAGTCTGTAATGAGAGCATTAACCAGCTCATATGCAGGAAGAAAGCAGAGAAAAAGACAGTTCAGACAGTTATGGATCGCACGTATCAACGCTGCAGCACGTATGAATGGACTTTCTTACTCTAAGTTTATGTACGGCTTAAAGTTAGCTGGTGTAGAAGTAAATCGTAAGATGTTATCTGAGATGGCTATCTCTGATGCAGAAGGATTCACTTCTTTAGTTGAGCTTGCTAAGAGCAAATTAGCATAGTATTTCATCATTTTGTAGGACGCTTCCTGTTATGCAGGAGCGTTTTGCAAAAAAATGAAAAAAACAATAAAATATTGTTGACAAACAGGGGCTAAAATGATATTCTATTTTAGTCGGTTGTTTGACGATATGCGGAAGTGTCGGAACTGGCAGACGAGCAAGACTAAGGATCTTGTGGCAGCAATGTCGTGTGGGTTCAAGTCCCATCTTCCGCATGATGATAAGGAAACCATTTATGGTTTCCTTATTTTTATACCAATTATATCAAAATGCAACAGCATCTTACATAGGAAAAAGAAAGAGGGAAAACAATGAAAGAAAAAATGACAGCGAGAGAGTGGCTGCCTTTGATCGGGATGACAGTGGCAGCATTTATCTTTAATACATCAGAATTTATGCCGATCGGTCTTTTGTCTGATATTGCGCAGAATTATCATATTACAGAGGCGCATGCCGGCCAGTTGATCACAGTTTATTCCTGGGTGGTCATGTTGCTTTCTCTGCCGCTGATGCTGCTGGTTTGCAAGATTCCATATAAAACATTGTTGCTGGGAACGATGGCATTGTTTGGAGGTTTTCAGTTTCTTTCCACAGCAGCGATGAGTTACGGAATGTTGATGGTGTCAAGAATCGGAGTTGCGTGTGCACATGCCGTGTTCTGGTCGATTGCTTCTCCAATTGCGGTGAAACTGGTAAGAGAGGAACACCGTTCCTTTGCCCTTAGTATGATCGTGACGGGAACTTCACTGGCTACGATCGCAGGACTGCCGCTTGGACGTATCATAGGACTTTATTTAAGCTGGCGCGTCACCTTTTTATTTGTCGGTGTAATCGCAATGGTTTTAGTTTTATATATTATTGTGTTGTTTCCAAAAATGGAAAGCGGAACCCCGTTTGAAGTAAAGCAACTGCCGGAACTTTTGAAGCGTCCGGGGCTGATCGGGGTTTACATCCAGACCTTTTTGTTTGTGCTTGCTTATTATACCTCTTATAGCTATATTGAACCGTTTTTGAAGCAGGTGGCCAATCTTTCAGATCAACTGGTTACGATCACGCTGTTATTATTTGGTGCGGCAGGGCTGCTTGGAAGCTTTTTGTTCTCCAAATTGTATGATAAAAACAGAATGCGGTTTATAGGAACGGTTATGATTTCTTTGGTCGTGCTGTTAGGTGTGCTGGCGGCCGCGGCTCAAAATAGCATTTTCATAATAGGGATCTGTATTCTTTGGGGAATTGTGGTGATGGCATTTAATGTGACTTTTCAGTCAGAAACCATCCGTAATTCCAGCGAGGAAGCATCCTCCATTGCCATGTCGATTTATTCCGGCATTTTCAATTTTGGAATTGGCTGTGGTACGTTTGCCGGGGGTCTGGTGTGTACAAAGGCATCCATCGGAATGATCGGATATGCCGGGGGAATTTTTGCTCTGGTATCCGCATTGTTTTTCCTGTTCGGATTTATGCGGCTGGGCAGAGAGTAAAGAGTGATAAAAGAACGAAGGGACATCTCAGGATGTCCCTTTTTCGTGCAATCTGCCTAAGAAATGACGCAATAATATAATTGTATGAAAACGGGCGGTATGCTATACTTAAAATAGGTGCTCATGATGGAGAATATGGGAAAAGAGGTGTGTTATGGGCAGGGTTCTGATCGTTAGTAAACTGGATGCGATCGCACAGTATAAAGCAATTGCAGAGGAATATCATGTAGGATTTGAACCGAATGATTTTTTTATCCCATCTGTATTAGATGATGCGGATAAAACAGCACAGCTTATTTCAAAATACAAACAGTTGGGAATGCCGCAGGGCAGCACGATGCATGGTGCTTTTTTTGATATTGTGGCATTTAGTTCCGATGAACGGATTGCTGCTGTTTCTAAAGAACGGATGCGGCAAAGTATGGACATTGGAAGAAAGCTTGGCAGCCGGGGGGTTGTATTTCATACAAATGCGATGCCGATGCTTTATGGAAAGGACTATGATGCGCAGGTTGTTTCGGGGACGGTGCGCAGCTTAAAGGAGTTGCTTGTGGAATATCCTGATGTGTTTATTTATCTGGAGAACATGTTTGACCGTACTCCTGATATTATAGAAGCGATTTCAAAGGAACTAGGTGCCTTTCCTAATTACGGGGTATGTCTGGACTACGCTCATGCAAGAATATATGGAGCAGACTATCATGACTTTGTCACGCGCGTACAGCCATACGTGAAACATATTCACATCAACGACAATGATCTGCAGCATGATCTGCATCTTGCACTGGGAAATGGGAAGATTGACTGGCAGGAATTTGATACCTATTATAAAAATTATTTTTTGGACTGCAGTGTATTGATTGAAACAAATGATCCAAAGGATCAGATTGCTTCGCTGAAATATATCGAACAGGAAATGAAAACATTAGCCAAAGAACTAAGAAAGTGAGGCAGCATATGGGAGAAAAAAAGGCACGTTCGGCGGAAGAATTATTAGAAGAGATTTTTAGTTATATGAATCGTCTGGTGAATGAGCGGCGATTTTCCAAAACGATTTTACTGATCACAGATCTGGGGCGTACGTTGACGAATTCAGACCGTGCATCGTTTTGGTATTGGGATAAAAAGAAAAAGAGATACTGGACGCTTGCCGCGTCTAACAGTGGAAAGATCATTGTACCGGAAGGTACGGGTGTAATCGGTGTGACTATGGCAAACAAAGAAACGATCATCATTAATAATCCGTATGAGGATCAGCGGTTCAATTCCGCAGTGGATCAAAAAACCGGATATGTGACGAAGTCCATTCTTTGTATTCCGGTGACCAACGAAAAAGGAGATGTTATTGGAGCTTTTCAGGCGATCAATAAGATTGATGAGGATGGCAAAGGCTTTGATGAAACGGATGTGAAGCGGCTGGCTATGGTAGCAGCTTATTGTAATAAGACATTGGAATCCCATCTTTTGTTAGAAGAGGTGCTGGAGGATTCTCTGACGGGTTTAAAGAACCGCCGCGGTTTCTTTGATGTTTACAACCGCCAGGTCAAAAAAAATAATGCACTTTGTCCGACGGCACTTGTGATGTGTGATATTGATTTCTTTAAAAAAGTAAATGACACCTATGGGCATAATGCAGGAGATGCAGTGCTGGTTCATATCGCAGATATCTTCCGAAAGAATCTGATGGATGGCGATGAGGTGATCCGGTGGGGCGGAGAAGAATTTGTCTTTTTGCTGGCAAACCGAACTATGGAAGAAGCAAAACAGTTTGCAGAAGAGGTGAGGCAGCAGGTACAGGCTTCTGTCTGTATTTACGACAATACCCGAATCAAGGTAACGATGTCGTTTGGAATCAGTCCGGTCAATCTCGCAAAAACGGCAGATGAGAATGTGAAGCAGGCAGACGTCTGTTTATATAAAGCAAAGGAAAATGGGCGGAATCAAGTAGTTTGTGCCTAGAAAGTGAGGCTCATATGGCAACGGAAAAGACAGTGTTTATCAGTTATAGCTCGAAAGATGGACAGTTTGTACAGGAACTTGCAGCTTGTTTGAAAGAATTGAATATCACTTATTTTAAAGCTCCGGAGACCATTCCTGTTGGTTCCAATTATGCACGGGAGATTCCGCGTGCTATCAAGGAATGTGGTGTTTTTTTGCTGGTACTTTCCAAAAATTCACAGGATTCTATTTGGGTGGAAAAGGAAATTGACAGTGCGATCAATTGCCGTAAACAGATCGTACCAGTGAAAATAGATTCGGTACCGATGAATGATCTGTTCACTTTTTATCTTAACAATGTACAGACGATTCCGTTTTATGAGGATCAGAAGAGAGGGTTAAAGACATTATCAGATCGTTTATGCACCCTTCTTGATCTGGAAAGACGGGAGGAAGAGCCGGTGGTGGTTCGCAAAAATCCATTACGGAATGTTTCTCCTTACAAGCGTAAATCCGATGTCTTTACCAAGAATCCAAAGCCTGCAGTATGCCAGTATTGCGGAGGAGAACTTGTGGAGACTGCGGTAGGTGTGTATGAGTGTGTGGTCTGTGGAAAGGAAACCTATGATTATCTGCGGACGGTGCGCAATTATCTGGAACAGAATGGGGCGCGCTCGGCGGTCGTGATCGCACGGGAGACAGGTGTGCCGCGTGATTCTGTAGAATATTTTTTGCGGGAAGAATTTTTAGAGATTCCCAAATATGCCAAAGAGCGGTTATCCTGTACCAAATGTGGTGCGCCAATCCGCACCGGAACATTATGTGAAAAATGTAAGCAGCCTCCGGAGCCAATCACGAAAAAGAAGGGGAACTGGTATTCCTCTACAAAGAGAAGATCCTGAGTGGATCGTTATGAGGTGACGCAATGAAACATATCTGGGTATTCAATACAGTCAAACAGGAAATGATCGAGGCACAACGACAACTCAATGCAGATGGCAGTATGCGTGCCGTCTGCATTCTGTCGTTAGAAGCATTAAAGCGTGCGCTGATGCAAAAGGATGAGATGGGGGTGCTGAAAAATGCCCCATCTCTTATTCTGGTTGATTACGAGAATGCAGTAGAAGAGTCAGAACAGGCGATCAGCATGTTGAAACAGGAACAGAGTCTGGCAGGTGTGCCACTCTTTTTTATGATGCATGACCGGAGTGTTGCGATGGATGAGCTATGCTATAGCAAAGGAGCAACCGTCGTGCTTCACAAACCGTTTTCGCAGGGAGAACAGCATCGTATTGCACATGCTGCATGGCAGTATCAGGTGACAAAGAATTATGAAATCCTGCTGCAGAAACAGGCGAGTGATCTGCGGGTGGCGAAGGAGATCGCGCGCCTGAATGAGAAATTAAAACAGCGCAATGAGTTGCTTTACCAGATTTTTGGCCGCTATTTTTCTGACCAGGTGGTAGAACAGATCATCCATAATCCGGAGGGGGCAGTGATCGGTGGAAAGAAATGTGAGGCAACGATCATGATGGCGGATCTGAGAGGTTTTACTTCGATGTCAGAAACACTGGAACCGGAAGCTGTGACAGACATCTTAAACCATTTTTTTGAAGAGATGCTCGATGTGATCAACCGGTATCATGGTACTGTGATTGAATATCTTGGAGATGCTATTTTAGCAGTGTTTGGTGCGCCGCTTTGGATGGAGGATCAACATGAACAGGCGATTGCAGCAGCGATCGGAATGCAGAACCGGATGGAGACGGTCAATGCGTATTGCACACAGTATGGCTATCCGGTGTTGGAAATGGGAATCGGACTGCATTGTGGAGAAGTGTTTGTTGGAAATGTGGGCTCCAACCGTATGATGCGGTATAATGTGATGGGACAGGTGGTAAATCTCTGTTCCCGTATCGAAAGTTATAGTGTGGGAGGACAGGTTCTTGTATCGCAGCATTTGATCGACCAGCTTGCCTGTCAGGCAAAGCTTCACAATCTGATTGAGATCAGCGTAAAGGGGGCTAAAATGCCCATCCCGATCTGTGAGGTGACGGGACTGACCGGAAGTTATGCCTGCGAGCTTCACAAGCGGGCAGAGGAGAAAATGGTGGAGGTCAAAGACCGCGTCATCTTTAACCTCTATCCGGTAGAAGGCAAAATGATATCCGATCAGGCAGCTAGTGCTACCTTGATCTACTTTTCCAGAAAAACAGCGAAAGTCATGCTGGAGGATGCTGGTGATGTGCATCTGGAAGAATTTTTAGATGTGGAGATCTTTGCCGCCAAGCGTGGTGGAAGAGCTTTATTTGCCAATGTTTATGCGAAGATCACGAAAATGGAGGGGGATGAAGTGACACTTTGTTTCACTCATGTCAACAAGGTATTTCAATCCTTTGCCAAGAAAATGATGGAAACGAAAGGGGAATAATATGGGATATGAAGAACGATTTGAAAAGGTAGAAGCGGCCTTTCCTTTTGTGACAGGCGGGCAGGCGTATCAATATCCGGAACAAAATCTTTTGCTGGTGGAATGTGAAAATATTGAATTCCCGGCAGAACTTTCTATTTCATGGCAGTATGTGCTTTTTGTGAAAAAGGGAAAAGAGGATTGGGAGTTTTTCTTTCAAAGCGACAATTATCAGGTACGGGCACTGGAGTTTTTAAAATATATATTAACAGATGCTGCTCTGGTAAAGGAGGGCAAAACAAAGAGAGAAGCAACCGGGATCATATCCAGTGTCATGCTCCATGTAGCAGTTTCTGCCAATGAAATGGCGGATGAGCTTTCTTATATCATGTCTCGCATTATGGCATATTTTGATTCCTGTGATGTGATCTGGGCAAAAGATTTTGCAGGAACGCACGAGGAGGAGATTGCTTCCTATGCGCATTATGTAAAACGACATTCTGGCTGGTCGTATGTGAAATCTCTTGCGCTTGCGCCGGAGGGAACGGAAGTGTTGCTAAAAACGTTTGAAAATGAATCCGGGGCGCGCATTAAAACAGGCAAAGATGTCTATATTATGATTGGCTGTCGTGGGGAAGTCTATGACATCAGCCGGGAAAAATTTGAACGAACTTATGAGGCAACAGAAGAGCCGTTGGATGTATTTGAGCAGATGCTGGATTATATTCCGGCAGTGGAAATTCTTCCAGAACACACGTATATCAGTCTGGATGAGCTGGCAAGGATCTGTTATCCGGTACAGGGAAGCGGAATTTTAGTAAAACAGCTTGAAAAACGTACTAAGGTATTTCCTGTCGGAGAAGAAAGTGCATATTTTTTGGGAAAAGCAGGAGATTATCTGGCAGTGCGTCCCGATGATCAAACTGATCTATACATTATTAAGTCAGATGTATTTGAACAGACGTATGAATTAGCAGAGTAAAAACGGAAAGAATAGAAGGGAACGACAAAATGAGTGGAAATGGCACACCGATGGGAGAGCGAGTCCATATAACTTTTCTTGGAAAACGTAATGCCGGAAAATCCAGTCTGGTCAATGCGGTCACAGCACAACGGCTGAGCGTGGTATCAGAAGTACGCGGCACCACGACGGATCTTGTGGGAAAGGCGATGGAACTGCTTCCGTTAGGGCCGGTCGTAATCCTTGATACACCGGGCTTTGATGACGAGGGAGAGCTTGGAGTACTGCGCGTTGCTAAAACAAAGGAGGCGGTGACACGCACCGACCTGGCAGTGTTTGTACTGGATGGAACAAGTAGGATCTCCGAATTGGAAAGAGACTGGCTCAAACGTCTCAAAAAGAAGCAGCTCCCAATGCTTTGTGTGGTGAATAAAAAGGATGATAACGCCTTTGATGAGGCATTTTGGAATGCGTTTTTTGATGAAGAGGAGCTTCCGCATTTGTTTGTGAGTGCCAAAACAAAGAGTGGCATAGAGGAGCTGAAGGAACACCTTGGCAGTCTGCTTCCGAATCAGGAACACCACAACCGGCTGGCAGCGGATTTTGTAAAGCAGCATGATCTGGTCGTGCTTGTTGTGCCGATCGATGCTTCGGCTCCAAAAGGACGACTGATCCTTCCACAGCAGCAGGTGATCCGTGATCTGCTGGAGGCGGGGGCGCATACTCTGGTGGTAAAAGACAGCGAACTTTCTGAGGTGGTACAGCAGTATGGGGAACGGATCAAGCTTGTGATTACAGACAGTCAGGCTTTTGAAGCGGTTGCAAAGATTGTTCCGGAATCTATTCTGCTTACATCCTTTTCCATTTTGATGGCTCGTTACAAAGGCTTTTTGCAAACAGCACTTTCCGGAGCTTCTAAGATCGATCAATTGAAAGAGGGGGATCGTGTTTTGATCGCCGAAGGTTGTACGCATCATCGACAGTGTGAAGATATTGGCACGGTAAAAATACCAAACTGGCTGCACTCTTATACTGGTGTGAAACTTCAGATCGATACTTGCTCTGGCAGGGAATTTCCAACAGATCTGTCCCCCTATGTGCTGGTGATCCATTGTGGCGGGTGTATGCTGAATGAGCAGGAAATGAAAAGCCGAGAAGAACGGGCGAAAGGACAAGGGGTTGCCTTTACCAATTATGGACTGCTCATTGCAAAGATGAAGGGGATTCTGGCACGGAGCGTTAAGATTCTTGAGAAAAAGTCTTGACGAACAACAGAAGAACGAGTATGCTAACCAAAAAAGAAACTGGGAGATTTGTTAAACTTTTAGGAGGTTGTTATGGTTTCGTTTACTTATACTATAAAAGTGGAAGCAGGTGTTCATGCAAGACCTGCGGGGATGATCACGAAAGAGGCGAATCAATATGATTCGGCGATTACCATTAAGATGGATGACAAAGAGGTAGATGCAAAGAATCTGCTGGCAATCATGTCTATGTGTATTCAGTGTGGTGCAGAAGTGACAGTTTGTGCAGAGGGTAAGGACGAAAAGGAAGCGATTGCTGCAGTGGAGCATGTATTTGAGGAGTATTTATAGAGAGGGAACAGCAATGAAGAGCAAACGATGCAGAATGTTTTTTCTGATTTTCGTAGTGTTGTGTATGATGGGAAATAGTTCTTTTTATGTGGAAGGAAAAAAGAAAGATGACACTACAATAACAGAGGAAAAAAAGAATTGCAATGATCAGGATCGGTCTCAGAAGATTGTGGCGTTAGATCCCGGACATTCCGGTAAGATGAATGGTGGTGTGGAATCGATCGGCCCCGGAGCGAAGACGAAAAAAGCAAAAGATTCTACGGGAACGCAGGGTGTCTCTACCAGGTATCCCGAATATAAACTGACATTATCTCTTGCCAAGATGATGAAGAAAGAGTTGGAATCCCGCGGTTATCAGGTAGTGATGACAAGAAAGGATAACAAGACTGCAGTTAGCTGTGCCAAAAGAGCACAGATTGCGAATGAGAAGAAAGCGGATATCTTTATCCGCATCCATGCGGATGGCACCAGTTCGTCCTCGGTATATGGTGCTTCTGCATTATATCCATCTTCTTCGAATCCCTATGTGGGGAAAAACAGTACAAAGAGTAAAAAACTGTCCAAGTGTCTGCTGGATGCAATGTGTAGTAAGGCCAAGACGAAAAATCGTGGGCTTACAAAGCGGGATGATCTGACAGGAACCAATTGGGCAAAGATGCCGACTACGTTGATCGAAGTAGGGTTCATGACAAACCCCAAGGAGGATGCACTTCTTCATAAAAAGGAATATCAGAAAAAACTTGCCATGGGAATGGTGGATGGAATTGATCAATATTTTGGATATTAAAAATGACAAATGACCTGCGTTTTACGCAGGTCATTTTTATTTTTCAGCCGGCAGATCAAGCAATTTGTTGATGGCAGGTTGTAATTCCTCATGCGCTCGATAGGCACGGATCAGTTCAAGATCTTGTTTGGTAAGTGTCTGCCGCAGATTATTTTCTGTACTGCGGTTTTCATATCCGAATGATTCTAATACATCATCAATCTGGTATATTTCACATAAGCACATCAAAGTATCGGCTGTCGGGCAGGTAGTTCCGGTTTCCCAACTGTAAATACTTTTCTGCGAAAAGCTACGATCTGTCTTTTTCAGTGCTTCGGCAACATCTTCAACAGACATGCCGCACTTCTTGCGATAAAAGCGTAGTCGCTGTGCAAAATTGTTTTCTTTCATTTTGTTCACCTCAATGTCAATTCTATCTTAATCCAAATTGTTATGTCAATTGGAAAAATAGTGAAATGAAAGAAAAATAATTTGACTTTCTAGTGAAACGAGGATAAAATAGAATAAAACATATAATTATCTATCGAAACTAGAAAAGTGGTACAATTATGAAGATGACGGGATTGCTAAGTGCGTACTTAAGAGAAAGGCGGATGGATGCTGGCTGGCTTGCGAAACAAACCGGAATTCCAGAAAGAAAGCTTTCTTATCCGCCCGAAGAACCATTAAACGCAGAGGAATTGCTACGGCTTTGTTCTTATCTGCATGTAAAACCAGAACAATTCTGGGAAGAAACGAAAGGGGATAAAGGGGTATGGTAATGATACTATCCGTGATGTTTGGAATTGCATTTTTCTTGCTGTATATCTGGGGCTGGATAAAATTGTATCGTGACGAACATCGACCGGGATTGAGCGATGAGGAATTGCGGGCAAAAATTAATGAGATACAGGATGAGTCCGTGCGTAAGTATTATCTGACCATGCTTGAAATGCAAAAAAGAAATAGAAGTACAGAAGAATAAGAAAAATATTTCAGTACTACCCCCTTGCGAAAGCGGCTTATTTATGAGAAGATGTGGATATGACGCAGGAAAGGAGTGCAGACTATGGATGATAACCAGATGAATAATGGAACACAGGATGTAAGTGAGGAGGATGTAGAAAAGGTATTGCAGATGTTAGAAGAATTCGGTGCTTCTAACGAAGGAAGATTAAAGGTGCGTACCGGCAATGATGTGGAAGAGGGACAGATGAAACGGCAATATCACTATGGACGTTGTGATGTGGGCAGTCCGTTTGCAAAGGGAACTCCGTTTGATGTAGACGAAAGTTGTAATTAAAAAACAGTAAAATCCATTCCGTATCGGGGTGGATTTTTTTGTATGTTTAAACATATTGTGAATAAATATTCATGCTGGTTTTATAAATATTCAGGTGCAATGAGGGAGATTGATATAAAAAATAAGAAAAATAGGAAAATAGGATTGCATAATCAAAAAAACGGTTGTATAATTATGAGCGTTAATGAATCGTTACATATTTTATAGGAGGAAATGACCATGATAAAAGCAGGTATCATTGGTGCAACCGGTTATGCCGGAGAAGAAATTGTAAGAATATTGTTACAGCACAAAGAGGTTGAGATTTGCTGGTATGGTTCCAGAAGTTATGTAGACCAGAAGTACGCAGATATTTTCCGTAATCTGTTTGAGGTAGTGGAAGATACCTGTTTTGATGATAATATAGAGGAGCTTTGCCAGAAGGTAGATGTTGTCTTTACCGCTACTCCACAGGGGTACTGCGCAGGCATTTTAACAGAAGAGGTATTAAAAAATACAAAGGTGATCGATCTAAGCGCAGATTTTCGTATCAAGGATGTTGCGACTTATGAGCAGTGGTATAAGATCGAGCATAAATCTCCGCAGTTTATTGACGAGGCAGTATATGGTCTTTGCGAGATCAACCGGGAGCAGGTAAAACATGCCAGATTGATTGCTAATCCGGGGTGCTATACAACATGCAGTATTTTGACACTTTATCCGCTGGTAAAGGAGCATCTGATTGATCCACAGTCGATCATTGTGGATGCCAAATCCGGTACAACTGGTGCAGGACGTGGGGCAAAGGTTGCCAATCTGTTCTGTGAGGTTAATGAGAATATGAAAGCCTACGGAGTATTGACACACCGCCACACACCGGAGATTGAAGAACAGTTAGGATATGCTGCCGGGGAGGAGATCAAGATCATCTTTACGCCTCATCTTGTTCCAATGAACCGTGGTATATTGGTTACTGCTTATGCAAATTTAAAAGAAGAAGTAACCTATGAGCAGGTGCGTGCTGCATACGATAAGTATTATGCACAGGAGAAGTTTGTCCGGGTATTGAAAAAGGATGTTCCGCCGGAAACCAGATATGTGCAGGGAAGCAATTATGTGGATGTCAATTTTAAAATTGATACACGTACCAATCGTATTGTAGCGATGGGCGCATTGGACAATGTTGTAAAGGGAGCTGCAGGGCAGGCGGTACAGAATATGAATCTGATGTTTGGTCTTCCGGAAACAGAAGGCTTGACACAACTTCCAATGTGTTTCTAGTAAAAGAGAAAGAAGATCGGAGGCTAAATGATGCAGGAAATCAATGATAATATGCAGGAAGAAATGAAAAAAGCGGCGGTTTTGACGGAAGCCTTACCGTTTATCCGGGAATTTAACGGAAAAAAAGTAGTTGTAAAATATGGCGGAAGTGCCATGGTAGATGACCAGTTAAAGATCAGTGTGATCCGTGATGTGGCACTGTTGAAGCTGATCGGATTAAAACCGATCATTGTACACGGTGGCGGAAAAGAGATCAGTAAATGGGTGCGTTTAAAAGGCAAGGAGCCAATGTTTATCAATGGTCTTCGTGTGACCGATGATGAGACAATGGAGATTGCAGAGATGGTACTCAACAAGGTCAATAAAGGACTGGTTGCCCTGATGGAAGAAAATGGTGTCAAGGCAGTCGGTATTTGTGGAAAAGACGGCGGATTGATGAAGGCGAAAAAGAAATTTGCTGATGGACAGGATCTGGGACATGTCGGTGAGGTGACGGCTGTTGACAGCAATCTGATCGATGTATTGCTGGACAATGATTATGTACCGGTGATCGCCCCAATCGGAATTGGCGCAGATTTTGACAGTTACAATATCAATGCGGACGATGCTGCCTGTGCGATCGCTACAGCAATCGGAGCAGAAAAACTCGTATTCTTAACGGATATTGAAGGTGTCTTTATGGATCCTGCAAACAAGAAAACACTGATCTCAGAGATGGATCTGCCACAGGCAAAATCATACATTGAAAATGGTGTGGTCGGCGGAGGTATGCTTCCAAAACTTAATAATTGTATTGAAGCAATTGAAAAGGGAGTATCCCGTGTACATATTTTAGATGGACGTCTGGAGCACTGCCTGCTGTTAGAGCTGTTTACGACCAAAGGAATTGGAACTGCTATTTTAAAGGAACCGCTATTCCACTAAGCAAATAGGAAAACTTCAAATATTATTAAGAAATTACCTATTGTAATTAGAGGGTGATTTCGTTACAATAGAAATATGTGGGACTTGTGAATCATCTTTTCTCCTTATTCAGAAGGAGGAAGAAAAATGAAAGAACAGGGACGTAAGAAACAAAGAAGATATAAGAGCCGGTTGAAGGGCATGGTTGCCTCCGCTCTTGTATGTTCTTTTCTTGCTATATTGACTGGATGTGGTTTCGCCGAAACAGGTATGCCAACTGCAGGAACAGAGAGTATGAAACAGGAGGCTGTAGATGCAGAAGGATCCGGTGGGACGACAGAGCAGGTGGGTGATCTGGCGGTATACGTTTGTGGTGCAGTACAGGTACCGGGGGTATATCATTTGGAACAGGGCAGCAGGATCGTGGATGCGATCACAGTAGCTGGAGGATTTGATGAGGAAGCAGACACCACCAGTCTGAATCAGGCAGAACGTTTGGAGGATGGGCAGAAACTCTATGTACCGACGTTAGAAGAAATGCAAAAGGGTAATTCCGTTCCACAGAAAGTGACAGAAGATAAGATTGATATCAATCATGCGACAAAAGAACAATTGATGACACTTGCCGGAATCGGACCGTCAAAGGCGGAAGATATTCTGGCATACCGCGAGGAACATGGTGGGTTTCAGTCGATCGAAGAACTGAAACAGATCAATGGGATCAAAGACGGTATATTTGATAAAATTAAAGACAGCATAACAGTGGGGTAACAATATATGGCAAAGAAAGTTTTGGTAGTGGACGATGAGAAGTCAATTGTAAAGGGAATCAAGTTCAGTCTGATGCAGGACAGTATGGAAGTGGACTGTGCCTATGATGGAGAAGAAGCGTTGGAGAAGGCAAAGGAGAATCAATATGACATGATCCTGCTTGATATCATGCTTCCCAAGCTGGACGGATTTGAGGTGTGTCAGCAGATCCGGGAGTTTTCTGATGTTCCGATCATCATGCTTACTGCGAAGGGAGACGATATGGATAAGATCCTGGGCCTGGAGTACGGTGCAGATGATTACATTACCAAACCATTCAATATTTTAGAGGTAAAGGCACGTATCAAAGCCATCTTAAGAAGAAATACAAAACGTAGTGTGGAAGAAGAAAAGCCGACCGTGATCGAAGCACAAGGTATGAAGATCGATGTGGAAAGCCGCAGAGTCTTTGTAGGAGATAAGGAAGTCAACTTAACTGCAAAGGAATTTGATCTGCTCGAGATTCTGGCGATGCATGCGAACAAGGTGTATGGAAGAGATAAACTTCTGGCACTGGTATGGGGAACTGATTACCCAGGGGACGGACGTACGGTAGATGTGCATATCAGACGACTGCGTGAAAAGATTGAGGAGCATCCTGGAGAACCAAAGTATATCCATACTAAGTGGGGCGTTGGTTATTTCTTCGCCAATTAAGAGAGGAGTTTTTACCATTAATAAGATCAGTATACGAAACGGTCTGTTCAAAAGCCTTCGCTTTATGTGGTTTGTCTGCTTTTTTGTACTGACCGTTGCGTTTTTTCTATTATTTTCTTTTATCATTCATAAAACCTATGAAAATGAGGCATTGGAACAAAAAAAGAACTATACGGTGAACCAGTGTACCATTTTATTAAATCAGCTTGTGAAATCCGGTTTTTTCAATGGAAATGATACGCTGAATCTGGAGAACCAGATTGACCAGTTAGCCACATTATTGGATGGTCGTATCATGGTGGTAGATTCCAATTATCAGATTATTTCCGATACTTATCAATTAAACCGGGGCAATTACCTTGTTTCTGAAAATGTGATCAAAGCAATGACGGGAAAGATGGAGGAGTCCGAGCATTTGTTTATCCGGGATGGATACATTGAGTGTTATATTCCGGTAGGAAAAGCAGGGATCGTGACAGAATCCAATGCACTTAATACAGAGGAAGCAAAATTAGGACAGAAAGAAAAGGAAGAACAGGTTGGTCTGATGGTGGTGTACGCCTCTGTCAAAGACACCTATACTCTGCTAAACGCAGTGAACAAGCAGACTGTCCCGCTAATTGTATTATTTACGTTTTGTGTTCTTGTGATCGCAGTGATCTTTGTCGTGATCTTAAGTGGGCATTTCCGGGAATTGATCCATGGTGTGGATGAGGTTGCAGAAGGACAGACTGGGGAGACGCTTACAGTTACCGGATTTACCGAGCTTAAGGATCTGGCGGAGAGTTTTAATGCGGCGGTGGCAAGGCTGGATAAGCTGGAGGAATCGCGACAGGAATTTGTATCAAATGTGTCGCATGAGTTAAAGACACCGATCACTTCGATGAAAGTGCTGGCGGATTCTTTGATATCACAGGATGACGTGCCGGCGGAGATTTATCGTGAATTTATGGAAGACATTGTATCGGAGATTGACCGTGAGAATAAGATCATCAATGATCTGTTATCCCTTGTAAAGATGGATCGGAAATCTGCGAATGTATTAAATGTTACTACCGTCAATATCAACGAACTTCTGGATCTTTTGTTAAAAAGGCTTCGTCCACTGGCAGCAGTGCGAAACATTGAGATCGTATACGAGAGTTTTCGCTCGGTGAACGCTGAGATTGATGAGGTGAAGCTGACACTCGCTCTTTCTAATCTGGTAGAAAATGCGATCAAATATAATGTAGATGATGGCTGGATCCGTATTACGTTAAATGCCGATCACAAGTATTTTTATGTAAAAATTGCAGATTCCGGTGTGGGGATTCCGGAAGATTGTCAGGAATTTGTCTTTGAACGTTTTTATCGTGTGGATAAAGCGCGCTCCAGAGAAACTGGTGGAACTGGTCTGGGACTTGCTATTACGCACAGTGCGATCTCGATGCATCATGGTACGATCAAGCTGCACAGTGAGCCGGGAAAGGGAACGACCTTTACTGTTCGTATTCCACTGACCTATTCTGTATCTATGAATGTTAGTTCTAAACGTGCGGAAAAAGCAGAGAAGAAGCATTTTGTTTTCCATAAAAAGAGAAAAGAAGAGACTGTTGTTTCCACACAGACCGTGGCACTTACCAATGTTTCAGAGGTACAAGGAAATTTGGGTGAAGTCTTAAGTGTTGTGGATGAAAACCTGAAGAAGAAAGAGGAAAACAAAGAGCAGCCTGCTTCGGAAGAAACGGTGAGTGCACCTATTGTGACGGAGCCTGCTCCATTGGAAAATGCAGAACCGGATATGGTAGTGCTGCACACGGAAGAGATGGACAATCCGGAAGTGTTAGTAAAGACCGAGGAATCCGTAGAGGAGAAAGGAGAGCAGACCGAATGAAACGAATCGTAGCTTGTTTGGTGCTTCTCCTGTTGCTTTTTTCTACTTTGAGCGGTTGTGGAGAAAAAAAGGAAGAGGTTGTAAAAGCAGCCAAAAATGAATATATTTTATATTATTTGTCAAGTGATTTTACGAGTCTTGTTCCCAAGACGGCGCACTTTGACAAAAAGAAAAGTACGGAAGAACAGATCAAAACCATGCTGACGAAGCTTACAGAGCTGCGCAATGAAACAGATTATCGTACCGTATTGCCGGATTATGTTATTTTGCAGAAATATACACTGGGGGATAATCATGTGATCACGCTGGATTTTAGTGCGACTTATTATGAGACTGCGGTATCGTCACAGGTGCTTTGCAGGGCAGCATTTGTTAAAAGTCTGGCACAGATTCCGGGGGTGGATGCTGTAGAGTTTACGGTAGACACCCAGCCGATGGTAGACGGCAACTCGTTAGTCGGAGCATTGACACCGGATGCCTTTGTGGATAGTGATACGAAGGATGACAGTAATATGGTGCAGGATCTGACGATCTACTTTACGGATGTTACCGGCGAAAAGCTGGAACCATTGCAGATTCCGGTGAATTTGGGAACCAACGCATCGGCAGAGGAATTGGTTATTCGGGAACTGATCAAGGGAACGGATGAAAAAGGATATTATAATACGATGCCGAAAGGAACAAAGTTATTTTCTGTATCGACACAGGATGGAATCTGTTATGTGGATTTAAATGAAGCCTTTTTGAAGGTTCCAAAATCGGTCAAGGATCAGGTTGTGATCTATTCGATCGTAAATTCCTTATGTGAATTGTCTACCGTGAGCAAGGTGGCATTTACGATTGAGGGAGAAACAAAGAAATTGTACAATGGAAATGTCCCGTTTGATCAGTTGTTTGAACGCAATCTGGATCTGGTGGATACTGAGTAAGACAGGAGAATAAAATTGAATAAAAGACCATTGCTGATGATGCTTGTGTGCTTTGTGCTTGGGGAAGTCGCTGCCATGAAGCAGATGATGGGATGGATGTTGTTTCTGGCAGCAGGTACGCTCCTGCTGGTTATTTGGTATGTCAAAACAAATGGCCTGCAAATTGTCCTGCTGCTGTTTTTTTGCTGTATATTGCTTGGATTTGCGCGTTTTCAAATGGCAGATGCAGATAATATTCTGGATCGATATTATGGCGGGGAGCAGAGGGAGCTTACCGTATCCGGGAAAGTGTGCGTGATCGAAACGGCGAAGGATGGAAGTTATTATTACTATTTAGGACAGGTACACTATCCGGAACAGCCGTCGTTTTCCAGCGGGAAAAGGGTGCGTGTGAAAGTGGAGCAGGCAGGCTGCTTATGGGGACAGACCATTACGGTCAGTGGTGTGGCAAGCAGCCCGGAGCATGCGAAGAATCCGGGTGGTTTTTCTATGTATCAATACTGCCGGGCAAAAAATGTAGATGTGTTGCTGCAGGCAGAACAGGTGCAGGTGACAGACTCTTCTTATCAATGGCTGCGTCAGTGCTTATGGGGGCTTAGATGCAGCCTTGCTGCGCAGATCAGGTTGTTGCTTCCCAAAGAACAGGCGGGCTTTTTGGAGGCAATTTTATTAGGAGAAAAGGCAGACTTGGACAGTGATCTGAAAAAGGAATATCAGGAGGCAGGGATTGCACATGTGATCGCCATTTCCGGACTGCATATCGGTTTTTTTGGAGCAGGACTGTTTGCGCTTGCCCGGAAAGGAAAGCGGTCTTACCTTTTCAGTGCCATATTTAGTGGAAGTGTGATCATTCTTTACGGTATGATGGCGGGATTTTCTGCCTCTTTAAGCCGTGCGTTATTGATGTTATTGCTTTCTTTTCTGGCGCAGGTGATCGGGCGTGCCTATGATATGCTTTCTGCGCTTAGCTGTGCGGCATTGTTGCTGCTATATCAGTCTCCATTTCAATTATGTGATGCCGGCTTTTTATTATCCTTTGGAGCTGTTTTTGGAATTGCGGTGGCAGCTCCGGTCGGCAGAGAACTTTTGGGAAAGGGGAAGGGACTGCTTTCATCGTTTGTTACCACAGCCGCGATTCAGCTTGCGACGAATCCCATACTCTGTTTCTTCTATTTTCAACTGCCACTTTATAGTGTATTGTTAAATCTTATCGTGATTCCAAGTATGTCGTTATTACTTCCTCTATCTGTGATGGCAGTAGGGGTATCACTTTTGTCCTTTCAGGCAGGACAGATTCTGATGCTTTTGGTGCGTGCAATTTTAGTACTGCAGCAGACGCTAAGCTACTGGAGCAATCGTCTGCCGTTTTCGCATTTTGTAACAGGAAAACCGTCGCTGTTGCAGATCGTGATCTATTATGCTGGTTTGGCAGCGTTATTGTATCTGTTAAAAAAGAGACGGTTTATCAAGGCAGCTGTATCGTTTCTGCTTTTGCTATCTCTCGCGATATTACCGGCACTGCAGTCTCGTCTTACGATCACGATGTTAGATGTAGGGCAGGGCGATGGTCTGGTATTGAAAAAGGGCGCGCATGTCTTGTTGGTGGATGGTGGAAGTACTAGTGAAAAAAAGTTATATGAGTATACGTATGCTCCTTATCTGAAGTCACAAGGAATCACGGCGATTGATGCGGTCTTTTTGAGCCACAGTGATGAGGATCATATCAGTGCAGTCAAAGAGGTGCTTGAAAATATGCCGGTTGGCACAATGTATTTGCCACAGGTGGGGGCTTTTGTCGAATCATTTTCGACGTTAAAAACAGAAGCTATCAGGCAGGGGTGTCGTATCAGGTATGTAAAGCGGGGGGATGTGATGGAGTGGAAGGGGGCAAAGCTTGAGGTGCTTCATCCTGATTCCGCCCATACCTATGAGGATGTGAATGAAGCGTCAGAGGTTCTTTCTCTTTCTTATGCCGGATTTTCTATGCTGTTTACAGGAGATATTGGTGGGCAGGCGGAGGACGAGCTGGTAGCTTACATGCAAAAAATGAAAAAAGGAACATATACTATTTTAAAATGTGGACATCACGGAAGCAAAACTTCTACCTCAGAGGCATTGTTGGCGCAGGTGGCTCCGGATATTGCACTTATTTCCTGTGGAAAACGAAATCGTTATGGACATCCACATAAGGAAACGCTAAAGCGGTTGCAGGCTGCTAACGTTCCCTATTTTACAACGGTGGAGCAGGGTGCCATTTCTATACAGGTGAACAAAAAGGGGAGGTATCAGTTATCCGGGTATCGGAAGGATGCTTCCATTTCCAAAGAGGCTATGATAAAATAGGACAAGAAGTGGAAAATGGAGTAAACATTATGGAACAGATTCGTAAGGATATTAAAACCGGGCAGTTTCATCAGCTATATCTGCTGCATGGAGAAGAGGATTATCTGCGCCGGACATTAAAAAATGAATTGAAGCATGCATTGGTGGGAGAGGGCAATTCCATCAACTATGCCTATTATGAAGGAAAGGATGTCACCGCAAAAGAAGTGATCGATTTTGCGAAGACCCTGCCTTTTTTAGCAGAGCATCGTGTGGTGATCGTGGAAAACTGTGTGATCAATGCCAAATTTCCAAAAGAGTGGAAAGAATATTTAGAAGAGATTACTCCGACGACGATCGTGATCTTAGTAGAAAAAAAGGTCGATGGCAGGAGCGCATTAAAAAAGACATGCGCCAAGTATGGTTATGTGGCAGATCTGAATGAGCAGAAGGAAGCATTTGTGATCCGGTTTGTGGCGGACTGGCTTGCTGCAAATCACTGTCAGATGGAGCGGGATACCATTCACTATTTTATTGGACGGGTATCCAATAATCTCGGGCTGGTGGAAAAGGAACTGGAAAAGCTGCGGGACTATGTAAGAGAACCGGATATGCCGGAGGAGGAGCTGGTTATGATCACGGCCGATGATGTGAAGCAGATCAGTACCAGAACGGTGGAGGATCGTATCTTTGATATGGTAGATGCTGCGGTGAAGGCGGATGCAGACCGGGCACTGTCGCTGTATCATGATCTTCTGGCACTCAAAATGGCACCAGCGTATGTGCTTGCTATGCTCAATCGTCAGATCAATCTGACTTTGCAGGTAAAGGATCATCTGCGTTTGAAGCACACAACGGCGCAGACCGCCAAAGCGATGGGGCTTTATAGTGGTATTGTAGGAAAGATTGCAGCGATGAGCCGGCTTTTGACATATCCACAATTAAAAGAATTGTTTGCTCTTGGTGTACAGTTAGAAGAGGATTTTAAAAGCGGACGGATCACCGACCGTATGGCAGTAGATATTATGATCAGTAAATGCGCCAATCCGTAACAAGGAATCTGTGACTGGCGGTTTGTTGGGCAAAATAAAAAAGCCTGTGCAAAAGCACAGGCTCTTTATTTTCATTACATAGCGTTTACTAATCTGGTTAATCTGGAAACCTTGCGAGCTGCATTGTTCTTATGGTAGATACCTTTTGAAGCAGCTTTACCGATCTCGGAGATAGCCACGGTTAATCTCTCCTGAGCCAGTTCTTTATTTCCTTCTGCAACAGCAGTCTCCACTTTTTTGATTAAAGTTTTGATCTTTGTTTTGATTGTTTTGTTTCGTAATGTCTTAGTCTCGATTACTAAGATTCTTTTCTTAGCAGATTTGATATTAGCCAAGATGTACACCTCCAAATGAAATCTTCTTTTTCTGAAATATTACTTAAATTTAGATACTCTGTTTTCGTCTATAGTTGGACACGGACAATATAGCGAAAACATACCTTTATATAATAGGAGATGAATGTCAATCTGTCAATCATTTTTTTGAAAAAAGCATATTTTTTTTCCGAATGGAAACGATAGAAAAAAAGAGAAAAGGGAGCGGGAAAAATGAAACATCAGAGTGAAAAAGAATATGCCTTTTCCTGCCATACAGATCTGGCAGTAGAGTTAAAAGAAGAATTGGAAAAACGGCAGGAGCTTACAGGTGTGGATGTTTTGACCAGAAGCTACCGCTACCACGGCATTGAGGAGACGCATATTGAGATCAAAAATGAAGAAGGTGCTGATCTGATCGGAAAACCGGTGGGACACTATGTGACGCTGGAAATGAAGCACGGACGGAAAAAGACGGTGGAGAACAAGCTGGCTCAGATCATAGCGGATGTGTTGGCACGGTACGGAAAAGAGGCGGACAATCTGCTTGTGGTAGGCCTCGGTAATCATCAGGTAACACCGGATGCCCTCGGCCCACAGGTGCTTGATAAGCTTGCTGTAACCAGACATTTGATCCAGTATGGGTATTCTAAAAATCCTCACCAGAAAAAGGTGAGTGCGATCTGTCCGGGTGTAATGGCACAGACTGGAATGGAAACGTTAGAAATCGTAAAGGGGGTGGCAGAGGAATTGAAACCGGATCTGATCCTGGTGATCGACGCTCTTGCCGCCAGAAGCTGTGAGCGTTTGAACCGGACGATCCAGCTTTGCGATACCGGGATCAGTCCCGGCGCCGGAGTGGGAAATAACCGCCAGGAGATGAATGAACAGACGCTTGGGGTAAAGGTGATCGCCATCGGGGTGCCGACGGTGATCGCGGTGCCGACGATCCTTTGTGATGCGCTGGCGGAATATCGAAAGCAGCGGGAACATGCGGACAAAGAAGAACTTAAAGATCTGACATGGGAGGAGCAGTTTGCGCTTGCCAGAAATCTGATGGAGCCTTATTTTACGGATCTGTTTGTCACACCGAAAAACATTGACGAGGAGATCGAGCAGATGAGCAGCTGCATTGCACGCGGAATCAATGCATATACCGGGGGTGGGCTGGCATAAGATAGGATGAGGTGAAAAAAATGGACATCGAATATGTGCGGGATGAAAAAAAAGAAATATCAGGCAGCCGGCTTTCCCGGCTGTTGCTCTGCCTCGCCCTGCTGGCAGCGGTAGTCTGTCTGGCGGAACTTTTAAGAGACGGCGATTATCGCTCCGGGCGCTATATGGTAAAATCCCGTATGGAACAGGTGATGACAGGAGTCTCCCGGCATGTCCTTACCCTTTTTCAACCGGGGGTATTTACGAAGACGGCTGGAGCGTGCGGCTGGCAGCGTATTTTGCTGGAAACGGTAGATCGGGTTGTTTATACAAGAAAAAGCTTTGAAAAAGAATATAAAAATGCAGAGGAAACGATGGCCATGACGCAGGAGATTCCCGAAAGCTATTATGACACGGGAGCGGGGCTTACGGCGGACAGCACAGAGGAGATGGCGGCTGCTACAGAAACGACGCAGGAAGAAAGAAAAGAAAAACAAAAGAAGCAGACCACAAAAAAATATCATACATACAGCAAAAAATATACAGACCGGCAGCTTAACAGTTTTTCCTTTTTGACTTCCCATATATATTCCATTGATTCGATGACTCCGGTAAAGGCAAAGGATATTCGTGCCAAAACTTTGCTCAAAAGAGATCTGTCCATAGAAAAAAACAAGGAGCAGCCGCAGATTTTGATCTATCATACCCATACCAGTGAAGCATTTGCCAACAGCCGGAAAGGGAAAAAAGAAGATACGGTAGTAGGTGCGGGACGCGTGCTTGCCAAACAGCTGGAAGCGGCAGGGTATGGTGTTTATCATGATGAAACAGTATATGATGTGATCAATGGCAAGCTGGATCGTTCGCTTGCGTATAATGAAGCGGAAAAGGGCATTACCAGAATATTACAGCAGAATCCTTCCATTGAGGTGGTGATCGATCTGCATCGTGACGGTGTGGCAGACGGTACCCGCTTTGTCACGATGATCGATGGAAAGCCAACGGCAAAGATCATGCTGTTTAATGGAATGAGCCGGATCAAGGGGAAGGGGGAGATCTCCTACCTTGCAAATCCACACCGGAGCGGAAATCTGGCATTTTCCTTACAGCTTCAGATGGCAGCAGAAGACCGCTATGATGATTTTGTAAGAAAAATCTTTGTCCGCAGCTATCGTTACAATCTGCATCACAAAGACCGGAGTCTGCTTGTGGAGGCGGGTGCACAGACCAATACCGTGGAGGAGATCAAAAATGCCATGATTCCTCTTTCTGAAATGCTTGATGCAGTGCTTGGCGGAAAGTAAAGGCAGAAAATTCAAGTTGTGTCCCCTGAAAGGGTATGGTATAATAATTAGAAGTCCTGACACATAAGAGGTCGGAACAGGCAGAGTAAGAAGGAGGCAGAAGAATGTATAGTTTCGATGAAATTAAAGCAGTAGATCCGGAGATCGCAGGAGCGATCAGTGACGAGGTAGAACGTCAGAATACACATATTGAGCTGATCGCATCAGAGAATGTGGTAAGCAAAGCAGTGATGGCGGCTATGGGCAGCCCACTTACGAATAAGTATGCGGAAGGATATCCGGGTAAGCGTTATTACGGCGGATGTGAATATGTGGATGTCGTAGAGGATCTGGCAAGAGAACGTGCCAAAAAGCTGTTTGGAGCGGAGTATGTAAACGTACAGCCACATTCTGGTGCACAGGCCAATATGGCAGTATTCTTTGCAGTGCTTGAGCCTGGAGATACCTTTATGGGAATGAACTTAGACCATGGTGGACATCTGACACATGGTTCTCCTGTTAATATGTCAGGTAAGAATTATCACTGTGTTCCTTACGGTGTAAATGATGAAGGATTTATTGATTATGATGAGGTACTCCGCATTGCGAAGGAGTGCAAACCGAAGATGATCGTAGCAGGTGCCAGTGCCTATGCAAGAACGATCGACTATAAGCGTTTCCGTGAGATTGCAGATGAAGTAGGCGCAGTTCTTATGGTGGATATGGCGCATATCGCCGGATTGGTGGCAGCAGGTCTTCATCCAAGTCCGATCCCATATGCACATGTGACAACGACGACCACACATAAAACACTTCGTGGACCACGTGGTGGAATGATCCTTTGCAGCAATGAGGTAAATGAAAAATATAACTTTAATAAGGCGATCTTCCCTGGTATTCAGGGTGGTCCTCTGATGCATGTGATCGCTGCGAAAGCAGTCTGCTTTAAAGAGGCACTCTCTGATGAATTTAAAGAGTACCAGAAGCAGCTTGCGAAAAATGCACAGGTGCTCTGCAAGGCACTGATCGACCGTGGTTTTGATATTGTATCCGGTGGTACAGATAACCATCTGATGCTGGTTGATCTCAAACGTATGGGACTGACCGGTAAAGAAGTAGAGAAGCTGTTGGATTCTGTGAATATCACAGCCAATAAAAATACAGTACCGAATGATCCAAAGAGTCCATTTGTAACAAGTGGTGTTCGTATCGGTACACCGGCAATTACCTCCAGAGGTATGGTGGAAGAGGATATGGAAGTCATCGCAGATGCGATCAAAGCGGCAGTGATCGACCATGATAATGACAAGGCGAAAGTGTTAGTAAAGACTTTGACTGATAAATATCCGCTTTACCGTGAGTATTAATCGTAAAATAAAAAAGAAAAAGATAGGGTGTAGAGACAATGGAAAAAGTTGCAGTAATGACGGATAGTAACAGTGGAATCACACAGAAAGAAGCGAAAGAGCTTGGTGTATATGTTGTGCCAATGCCATTCTTTATTGATGGTGAGCTTTATCTGGAAGATATTACATTGACAAGAGAACAATTCTTTGAACGGCTGATGAATGATTGTGATATCAGTACCTCACAGCCATCCCCGGGGGATGTGACAGAGCTTTGGGAGAATGTATTAAAGGAGTATGATTCCATTGTATATATTCCAATGTCCAGCGGCTTGAGTGGTTCCTGCCAGACAGCAGTCATGCTGGCAGAGGACTATGATGGAAAGGTGCAGGTAGTAAATAACCAGCGGATCTCTGTTACGCAGCGGCAGTCCGTGCTGGATGCCATGACATTGGCACAGGCAGGCCAGAGCGCAGCACAGATCAAAGAACGCTTAGAGAAGGACAAGCTGGAATCCAGCATTTACATTACTGTAGATACCTTAAAATACCTGAAAAAGGGTGGTCGTGTGACTCCGGCTGCCGCAGCGATCGGAAGTGTATTAAATATCAAACCCGTGCTGCAGATTCAGGGCGAAAAGTTAGATTCCTATGCGAAGGTACGTGGATTCAAACAGGCAAAGAAGACGATGATCGAAGCGATGCGCAAAGATCTGACGGAACGTTTTGCAGGAAAGAACATGGCGCTTGAGATGGCATATACCTGTTCCGAGGAAGATGCCGCTATCTGGAAAGAGGAGCTTATGACCAACTTCCCGGGTTACGACATTATTGCCAATCCGCTTTCCCTTAGTGTGGCATGCCATATTGGATTTGGTTCTATGGCAGTTGCCTGTTCCCTGATAGAAGAAGCATAAAAGAAAGAGGTATTTTTTGAAATCAGTTTACATTGCAGAGAAGCCGAGTGTGGCACAGGAATTTGCGAAAGCACTGCATGAGAATATGAATCGAAAAGATGGGTATTTAGAGTCGGAACATTCCATTGTGACCTGGTGCGTAGGGCATCTGGTGACGATGAGCTATCCGGAGGCGTATGACCCGGCATTAAAAAGGTGGAGCTTGGATACTCTGCCTTTTTTGCCGACCGAGTGGAAATATGAGGTACTTCCGGATGTGGCAAAACAGTTTCGTATCGTAAAAGGGGTTTTGACAAGAGAGGATGTAGACCGCATTTATGTTTGTACGGACTCCGGACGCGAGGGAGAATACATCTATCGTCTGGTGGATCAGATGGCAGAGGTTCCGGATACGAAGGATAAGCGCAGAGTGTGGATCGATTCCCAGACAGAGGAAGAAATTTTGCGTGGAATCCGTGAGGCAAAACCGATCAGGGAGTACGATTCCATTTCCGATTCTGCATACCTGCGTGCGAAAGAGGATTATCTGATGGGAATTAATTTTTCCCGTCTGCTGACATTAAAATATGGATATGCCCTAAAGGATTATCTGCAGTCTGACCGGAATGTGGTGATCGCTGTCGGGCGTGTGATGACCTGCGTGTTGGGAATGATCGTACGGCGGCAGAGAGAGATCCGATCATTCCAAAAGACACCATTTTATCGTGTCCTTGCCAATGTTTCCTTCCTGGAGCAGACCTTTGAGGCAGAGTGGCGCGCCGTGGAAGGCAGCCGCTATTATCAGACGCCTCTGCTATATGGCGAGAAAGGAAATGGATTTGTCAAAAAGGAAACAGCCAGAGAGCTGATTGACTTTTTGTCGCAGGAACCACCACTTACGGCAAATGTTTTGAAGGTGGAAAAAAAGACGGAAAAGAAAGCACCTCCGATGCTTTACAATCTGGCAGAGCTGCAAAATGACTGTTCAAAATTGTTTAAGATCAGTCCTGACCAGACGCTTACGATCGTGCAGGAACTTTATGAGAAAAAGCTTGTGACGTATCCCAGAACGGATGCGCGTGTTCTTTCTACTGCCGTGGCAAAGGAGATACATAAGAACTTAAGGGGATTGAGCCAGTATGCTCCGGTTGCTGCATTTGCATCCTATATTCTGGAAAAGAATGCCTATCATGGACTTGTCAAGTCCAAGTATGTCAATGATAAACAGATTACCGATCATTATGCGATCATCCCGACCGGACAGGGACTCGGAGCATTAAACTCTGTCAGTGATGTTGCAAAGAAGGTATACGAGATCATTGCCAGACGTTTTGTGAGCATCTTTTATCCGGCGGCAGAATACAAAAAAGTAGCAGTAGAATTAGAACGGAAACAGGAACACTTTTTTGCGAATTTCCGTGTGCTCGACAAAGAAGGATATTTGAAAATCGCAGAACACAGCTATGGAAGAAAAAAGACGGGCGAAGAAAGCGAGGATACTGTCGCAGCACAGCGGCAGCTTTTAGAGGCGGTAGCAAAGCTGAAAAAGGGAAGCAGTGTAGATCTTGCAAAGCTCTTTGTGAAAGAGGGAGAAACGTCACCGCCAAAACCGTATACCTCCGGTTCCCTGATCCTTGCCATGGAAAATGCGGGAAAGCTGATCGAGGATGAGGAGCTTCGGTCACAGATCAAAGGCTGTGGAATTGGCACAAGTGCGACGCGGGCAGAGATCATAAAAAAACTGACAACAAAACGGTATATTGCATTAAACCGCAAGTCGCAGGTCGTGTCACCGACACAGCTTGGAGAGCTGATCTACGAGGTGGTGGATCATTCCATTTCCTCCATGCTGAACCCGGAACTTACCGCAAGCTGGGAGAAAGGACTTGGCATGGTGGCAGAAGGAACGGTAACAACAGACGAATATATGACAAAACTGGATCGTTACATTTCCGACCGGACGGTACGCGTCAAGCAGTTAAATAACCGCTATTCCTTAAAGACGGTATTTGACCAGTGCGCTCCATTTTATAAAAAGAAAACAACCAAAAAGAAATAGGAGGATGAAACAATGGAAGTATGTAAGATTAAAAATATGTATGATCTGAATGAGACAATGGCAAAAGAGCTGATGGAACAGTACGAGTATCCATGGGAGGTACTTCCTCATATCGGCGATTTTATCGTAGAGCTTGGAAAGAAGCTGCCAGAGGAGGAATATGAGCAGCACGGAGAAAACATCTGGATCCATAAAACGGCAACGGTATTTGATTCTGCCTATATCAATGGTCCATGTATCATCGGCAAGAACAGTGAAGTGCGCCAGTGCGCATTTATCCGTGGAAATGCACTGGTAGGAGAAAACTGCGTGGTAGGTAATTCTACCGAATTGAAAAATGTAATTTTATTCAACGTTGTTCAGGTGCCGCATTATAATTATGTTGGCGACTCGATTCTGGGATTTCATTCCCATATGGGAGCCGGCTCCATCACTTCCAATGTGAAGTCAGATAAAACACTGGTCGTAGTAAAGGAAAAAGAGGAGCAGATCGCAACCGGTCTGAAAAAATTCGGTGCGATGCTTGGAGATTATGTAGAGGTTGGCTGCAACAGTGTACTGAATCCGGGTACAGTGATCGGCTGTCACACAAACATTCATCCGGTATCCTGCGTGCGCGGAGTTGTGCCGGCACACAGCATTTTCAAACGGGCGGATGCCATCGTATCGAAAGAGGAGCGTTAGTTCTGAAATAAGAGGTGTTTTTATGAAAAAACAAAATATTCTCACGGGAATCACAGGATGTCTGATCGTATTGCTTTTATTTGCAAATGGATGTGGGAAAAAGGAGCTTACCGCAGAAGAGGTGAAAGCTACCGGTACCTATCAAAATCTTGAAACAAAGTATAAAGAGCAGGAAAGAAAATATGAAAAAATGAAGGCATCTGTGCCGGAAAAACAGGAAACGGATGTATCGGGAGATGCCTGCTTAAAACGCATCAAGCGCAGTGATTTTGTCCGTGTAAGAGTTGCGAAAGCACAGGATGGCCGCTATGAGATTTCCGATAACCGCACACTGATCAAGTGGGCGAAAAAAGCATTTTCCAATGCGATCGCGACGCAGTTCCGTATGGAAGAGTTCCTTTCGGAACAGACGAGCCTGTTTACCTATACACTCTATAATGAAGACAATACTGTCAGCCAGTGTTCGGTCTATGAGGATGACTATGTGGTTTTTGATGAGATCCCGGATACGGTTTATTATGTGCCAGGGGCTTTGCGTCTTGGACTGGGGACGTTTGGAACAGAGCAGAGCGCAAAGCTTCCGAGCCGTTCTTTTGAAACCCAGTTATATGAAAGTCAGATGGCATATGAGCAGGATCGCTTTTTAGAAGAAAAAGAAATAAGGACGCTTGCACTTTCTTTTCAGGAGAATAAGGGGACAGAGAGTGAGAGCAAACCGTCAGATGTGGAAGGATCTTCCAAACGGGAGTATATTTTCCGGTGCGACGGGGACACCTTTGTGATGGAAGTTTATACCAAGTGTTTTTCAATCACGAAAAACGGTTCCGAGGTAAAATGGTATGAGACAGAGGCGCAGAAGGTCGATGCATTTTTGCAATGTTTAAATTAAATGTAGGGAAAAAGTCGAAAAAAATAAAGAAATGGTATAGACTAATTGCGTGGTTTATGCGAAAATAGGACATAGTGGGATTCGGTTGGAAGCAGCTTCCGGACCCTTAAATATTCACAATTGAAAGGAGTTTCAACATGATTTATTCACAAGAAGTAGAAAACATGTGTCCAGTAGCTCAGGGCGTACATCATGGATGTGCACCAATTCCTGAGGAAGCAAAATGGGTACAGGCAAAAGAAGTTAAGGATATTTCCGGATTTACACATGGTGTAGGCTGGTGTGCGCCACAGCAGGGTGCATGTAAGCTGACTCTGAATGTAAAAGAAGGAATCATTCAGGAGGCATTGGTAGAGACCATCGGTTGTTCTGGTATGACCCACTCTGCTGCTATGGCATCTGAGATCCTTCCTGGTTTAACTGTAATGGAAGCACTGAACACAGACTTAGTTTGTGATGCTATCAACACAGCTATGAGAGAGCTGTTCTTACAGATCGTATACGGTCGTTCACAGAGTGCATTCTCTGAGGATGGACTTGCAATCGGTGCTGGTCTGGAAGATTTAGGTAAAGGCCTTCGTTCTCAGGTTGGTACAATGTATGGTACCTTAAAGAAGGGTCCTCGTTACTTAGAGATGGCTGAGGGTTATGTTACTGCTATCGCATTAGATGCAGATGACTTGATCATCGGTTACAAATTCGTAAACCTTGGTAAGATGACTGACTTCATCAAAAAAGGTGATGACCCTAACACAGCATATGAGAAATCATGTGGCCAGTATGGTCGTGTAGCTGACGCTGTTAAGCTCATTGACCCACGTACTGACGAAGAAGTGAAATAAGAGAAGGAGGAACGATATAATGGCATTATTTGAATCATATGAAAGAAGAATTAAACAGATCAATGAAGTATTAGCAAGCTACGGTATCTCCTCTATCGAAGAAGCAGAGAAGATCACCAAAGATGCTGGTCTTAATGTTTACGATCAGATCAAGGCTATCCAGCCAATCTGTTTTGAGAACGCTTGCTGGGCATATACAGTAGGTGCTGCTATCGCAATCAAGAAGGGATGCAGAAGAGCAGCAGACGCAGCAGCAGCAATCGGAGAAGGACTTCAGTCTTTCTGTATTCCGGGTTCTGTTGCAGATACTCGTAAAGTAGGTTTAGGACATGGTAACTTAGGTAAGATGTTACTGGAAGAAGATACCAAATGTTTCGCATTCTTAGCAGGACATGAGTCATTCGCTGCTGCTGAGGGAGCAATCGGTATCGCAGAGAAAGCAAACAAAGTTCGTAAAGAGCCTTTACGTGTTATCTTAAATGGTTTAGGAAAAGATGCAGCTCAGATCATTTCCCGTATCAACGGATTTACTTTTGTTGAGACAGAGTATGATCCATATACAAACGAAGTAAAAGAAGTATTCCGTAAGTCATATTCTGACGGACTTCGTGCAAAGGTTAACTGCTATGGTGCGAACTCTGTACCAGAGGGTGTTGCGATCATGCACAAAGAGGGTGTTGATGTATCTATCACTGGTAACTCAACCAACCCTACACGTTTCCAGCATCCAGTAGCAGGAACATACAAGAAAGAGTGTTTAGAGCAGGGTAAGAAATACTTCTCTGTAGCATCCGGTGGTGGTACAGGACGTACCTTACATCCAGATAACATGGCAGCAGGTCCTGCTTCTTATGGTATGACAGATACTTTAGGACGTATGCACTCTGATGCACAGTTCGCAGGATCATCTTCTGTACCAGCTCACGTAGAGATGATGGGTCTGATCGGTGCAGGAAACAACCCAATGGTTGGTATGACGGTAGCTGTAGCCGTAGCTGTTCAGGAAGCTGCAGACGCTGGTAAGTTCTAAAAAGCCGCATAAAATAAGGCTTTAAACAATTGTGGATAACGGTAAATAAGCACCCGTTGCACACCCGTTGCTCACCCGTTGCACACACTTGGTTATACAAATGTGAATAAAGAAAGTGGCATATCAGTTTTGGTATGCCACTTTTTTAGTCGGAAAAGAAATGGTATAATGTTGATAGCGTGAGTGATCCTACAGGGAATCTTTCATGGAAAGTAGAGATGAGGCATGATATGACCAAAGAAGAATGGTATGAACAACTTTTTATCAGACTGGGCAATTCCAAATTCCGCAGTCGTTTCCATTTAAGTCAAAAGGATCTTGACTATATTGATCAAAAGGGATTGGATGTGATCCGGCAGCATGCAGCGGATTTTATTGCCAAAAGGCAGGCTCCTGCGGTG
The DNA here is from genome assembly GCA_050874905.1 of Lachnospiraceae bacterium. GTDB lineage: Bacteria > Bacillota > Clostridia > Lachnospirales > Lachnospiraceae > NC2004. The sequence continues at coordinate 24,876 of JBNMLP010000008.1, read as the reverse complement.
ATTCCAAACGATGGAAAGCAGACACCCATGAGAGGACATCCGGTCTTTGTTGCACAGCATGCGACGGCTACTTGCTGCCGGGAATGTATCCGCAAGTGGCATAAAATACCGTCCGGGATGCAGCTTGGAGAAAAGCAGCAGGCATATCTGGTGGATGTGATCATGACGTGGATCACACAGGAGATAGAAAGAGCCAAAAAAGAATTGTAATAGAACGCATATAGGAGGAAAACCATGCACCTATTGATTGACGCGGATGCCTGTCCGGTTGTCCGCATTAGCGAACAGATCGCTCAAAAATATGATATTCCGGTCACACTTCTTTGTGATACCAATCATGTGCTTACCTCAGATTACAGCGAGGTAGTTGTGGTAGGAGCCGGAGCAGATGCGGTAGATTATAAGCTGATCAGCATTTGTCACCGGGGGGACATTGTGGTATCACAGGATTACGGGGTGGCTGCCATGGCACTTGGAAAAGGAGCATTTGCGATCCACCAGTCGGGCAAATGGTATACGAATGAAAATATCGATCAGATGCTGATGGAACGTCACTTGAATAAAAAGGCAAGGAAGGATTCCCATAAGAATCATGTGAAGGGACCGAAAAAGAGGACGGCAGAGGATGATGCACGTTTTGCTGCCTCATTGGAAAAACTGATTCGGATGGTGCAGAAAAGGGACGTATAAAAAGTGAGATGGTTTATGCCCTCTTGCAAATCCTTGTGATTATTAGTAAAATAGTGGATAAGTATGAAAAAACAAACTGACATAAGGAGTTGCAGTATGCAGTTACAATATATTCTGGTTCAGGCGGAGGAACGTGGTGAGGCATTGGCATATTATACCCAAAATAAGCCCAATGCATTGGTGCCGGTGGATAACTGTCCAATCCTGTTCCATTTGTTACGACGATTTCCCAAAGCACATTATATCGTAGTAGGCGATTATCAATTTGATGTATTAAAGCGTTATGTTTCTTCTTTTTTTAAAGGAGATATGACGATCATAAAAAGGGAACAGCTTACTGACACGATAAAGGAAAAATGGCAGTCTGCCGGGCAGGCATTGTTGATCAAGGGAAATGTGATCCTGGCGAAGGATTGTGCATTCCCGGAAGAAAATGATACGTTTCTCGGACGGATTGATGGAAAAAATGCTGCCCTTTTGTACCGGAATGGAGAGGAAAAGAATACGAAAGCACTGGTAGAACAGTTTTTTACAGATACTGTGAACCCTGCGCAGACAGAAGTATGGGATTTAAAAGGCAGCATTTGTTATGATTCCATAGAAAAAGTGAAACAGGTGGTGGACCGGCATTGCCGCCCGTTTAATCAGATGGAATGGTCAGAAGAGTTCATATTAAAAGAGGGGCGCGATGCACAGGGGCAGCAGCTTGCGGCACGCGAGATCTCATGGTATCAGTCAGTACAACAGATGGGATTTGAACAATTGCCGCGTATCTACAGTTATGAACCATTTATTATGGAACGTATCACGGGAAAAAATATGTATGCCTATGAGCATCTGACTTACGAGGAAAAGGCAGCCATGCTTACGGATACCGTGGACATGCTGAAGAAGCTGCACGCACTTGGAAAAATTCCGGCAGAGAAAGCAAGTTTGAAGAATGCTTATGCGGACAAGACGTTTGATCGTTTGAATCAGGTGCGGGATGTGATCCCATTTGCCGACCAGAAGGAAATCGTGGTCAACAAACGCCGCTGCCGCAACATTTTATTTCATAAGGAAGCATTTGAACAACTGACAGAAAAACTTGCGACAGAGGAATTCACCGTCATTCATGGAGATTGTACGTTTTCCAATATTATGTTTCGGGAAACGGACGAGGGGAGAGAACCGATCCTGATTGATCCGCGTGGTTATTTTGGATTTACAGAGCTTTACGGGGATGCCAAATATGACTGGGCAAAGCTTTACTATTCGGTGGCAGGTAATTTCGATCAGTTTAATAACAAGAACTTTTCACTGTCGATCCATGAAAATGAGGTCGAGGTGCAGACCGGTTCTAATCACTGGGAAGATATGGAGGAGTTTTATCTGGAACTGCTGGGGGACGAGGTGGATCGTATGACGCTACGCTTCATCCATACGATTTTCTGGCTTTCCCTTACCTCGTATGCGTGGGAGGATTACGACTCTATATGTGGTGCATTCTATAATGGTATATATCATTTAGAGCCTTTGTGGGACGTTCTATGATTTGTGCAATTTAACTTGAATCAAATGAGAATCAGAAAAATTTTATACAAAACTAACAACTGCCTATTTTCTAATGGGCAGTTTTGTTGTATACTAGAGAGAGTAGATGTGTGGCAGTATAAATGCAGGAGCTTAGGACAGATGACAAAAAGTGAAACAGGCAAAAGAATGAAGGTGCAGTATGCCAGTATTTCTATGGTTGGTGATCGTAGTTATAATGAGGACGCGGTACTGACTTTAGGGACAGAAGGGCAGTACATGTTTGCTGTTGCGGACGGACTCGGCGGACATGGTTTTGGAGAAGTTGCTTCCAGGACAGTGTGTGAGGCAGTAGAGTCTTGTTTTTTGCAGCCGGAGAAACGCTTGGCACCGGACTTTTTGGAGGAGACGTTCCGCAGCGCACAACAGGAGTTATGTGATACCAAACAGAAAAACGCATATGGTGATATGATGACAACGATGGTGCTCTTATCGATTGGTTCTGCCATTCAATGGGCACATGTGGGAGATTCCAGATTATATTATTTTGAGAATGGTACGCTGGTTACGCACACGCTTGACCACAGTGTCCCACAGATTTTAGTATATGCGGGTGAAATTACAGAAGACGAGATCAGGCATCATCCGGATCGGAACCGGTTATTGAAGGCGATGGGCAGGCCGTGGGAAAAAGACGAGTTTACCTTATCCGAACCGATTTCCGTAAAAGAGGAACAGGCATTTTTATTATGCTCCGATGGTTTCTGGGAGCACATTGTGGAAGCGAAGATGCAGCAGCTTTTAAACGAAGCAGACAGCGTGGAACAATGGCTTTCTGAGATGGCGGCACATGTGAAAATGCAGGGACATGGGCAGAATATGGACAATTATTCTGCGGTGGTCGTATGGGTTACGCAGGAGAAAGCAGAACAATAGAAACAGGGAACAGATTCAGGAGGTAGCAGCATGGGATTATTAAGATTTTTTCAGGCCAGTGAACGGCAGGAAGATCAGGAAGAAGAACAGTTAAGCACGATCACAACACTTACGGCAACCAAAGGGCAGTATGAGGGCAGCAAGATCGAGTTTGACGGCAGTGTGGTCATTGGTCGTGACCCGGCATGTTCGGAGCTGATCATTGATGACAATAACGTGAGCCGGATGCACTGTACGATTACATTTGATCCACAGGATCACACGTACATTGTGACAGATCACTCCACCAATGGAACATTCATTGGAAGAGAGCGCATTGAGAAAGGAAAAAGCCGTATTGTTCCAAAAGGAACATTTATCATTATTGGACAGTCAGGAAATAATTTCCGGCTGGATTAACGTTGGAAAGGCGGGGACGTAACAAATGGGACAGTTCACATTACCGATACACCAGACGATCAAAAATCGTTATAAGATCATGGATGTGATAGGCATCGGAGGGTTTGGCATCACCTATAAGGTACTGGATGTCTATACCGACAAGGTGTATGCAATGAAAGAGTATGCCCCAAATTCTCTGTGCCGGCGTGCAGAGGATGGTTATCATATCGAACCAAAATCAGCAGATTCCGTGACCTCTTTGGAACATGGACGAAAGAAATTCTTAGAGGAAGCCGATGTACTCAGGCGTCTGGATTCCATTCCGGGTATCGTTCCGGTTATGGACTGCTTCAACCAGAACAATACTTCGTATTTTATTATGCAGTATCTGGAGGGAAAGACGCTCAAGGAACATCTGAAGGAAAAGAACGGACGGCTCGGAAGCGGTGAGACACTGGCGATCATAGGAAATGTCGCATATGCCTTAAACAAAGTACATGAATTAAAAGGAATTTTTCATCGGGATGTCAGCCCGGATAACATTTTTATCACAACAAACAATGAAGTCAGGGTGATTGATTTTGGAAATGCCAAAAACAATCTGAGTGTGCGCAATGAAACAGCGTCCATTGCGTTAAAGCCGGGTTTTGCTCCGCCGGAACAGTATTCACAGCGGGGCGTGCAGGGCAGCTTTACCGATGTATATTCCTTAGCGGGGACGATGTATTACTGTATGACCGGAATGATGATCCCGACTGCTCCGGAGCGGCTGAGCGGGGAGTCCTATATTCCACTTCGTGTTATTTTCCCGGAATTGACTCCGGAATTATCGCGGGCGGTAGATCATGCGCTGATGCTTGATTACCGGGAGCGAACGCAGGATATGAAGCAGTTTATGGTGGAGCTGGGACTGGATACCACGCTCTATGATGATAAGGTAGTGATCTCTCCTTATGTGGAGTCGATCAAAGGAGAACATGCCGGACGCCGCTTTAATATTTTAAAAGATACGATCATTACGGTAGGACGTTCCAAACAGTCAGATATTGCAATTCCAAAGAATCTTTACGTGAGCAAACATCACTGCGAGATATACTATGATTCAGAAAAGGACCGTTTTTATCTGGAAGATTATTCCACGAATGGCACGTATGTAAACGGAGTTCGTCTTGCACAGGGAACACTGCATGAACTACTGCCGGGACAGACATTTTCCATTGGAGACAGAAATACAGTTATGAAAGTAGGAGTCATGCATGTGTGATACGAATAAGAAACCAAGGCGATTGTCACTGGGGGTATCCAGTCTGATCGGAACAAGACCGGATCAACAGGACAGTGTCTATGGAGAAGTTCATAAAGATTCTGCGATGGCAGTGCTTTGCGATGGAATGGGTGGATTAAATGGCGGCGCACTTGCGAGCCAGACCGCATTGCAGACATTTGCAGAAGATTACGAGAAACGGGATCGCACCATGAAGATTCCCTATTTCATGCGCCAGGAGGCGATCGAGATGGATACGGTGGTGCATGAGCTGGCAGATGAGGAACGAAAGCTGCTCGGTGCAGGAACAACGGTAGTGGCTGCGATCATTGAGCAGAATGCACTTTATTGGCTTTCCGTGGGGGACAGCCGGATCTACATTCTTCGTGGAAAAGAGATCATGGCAGTCAACCGGGATCATAATTACCGGATGCGCCTGGATCAGGCACTGCAAAGCGGCGAGATCACAAAGGAAGTGTATGAGCAGGAGGAAAGCAAGGCGGAAGCATTGATCAGTTTTTTAGGAATTGGAAATGTTTCGCTGATGGATATTAACTTAGAGCCGTTTCTGTTACAGCCAAAGGATGTCGTTCTGTTGTGCAGTGATGGACTCTATCGGACGCTGCCGGAGAAAAAGATTCATGAGATCTGTGTGTCTCATTTCCCGGATGCGCAGACGGCAGCAGATACCTTGACAGAAACAGCAGTATTGTCTTCTCTTACCAGTCAGGACAATACTTCGGTCGTTGTCATTTATTATCAGGAAGAAGAATAAAAACATAAAGGAGGATGTAACATGAGATTAGCCAGATGTGAGAGAGGGCATTTTTATGATAAGGATAAGTTTACCTCTTGTCCACACTGTACAGGGATGCAGGTGGCACCGAGTGAAACTGTAGCATATGAAGATCCGGATGCCAAAAAAGAGGAGCCGGTTGCACCGGTGAAAGAACCGGAACCACAGAAGAAGGTGGAAGTAGAGGATCGTATGATGTTTTCTTCCAGCCAGCCGGTGCAGGAAACACCGGAACCAGCGGCGGCAGCGAACGAGGAAGAAGATCTGGATGAAATGGTGACCATCCGTTTAAATGAGCAGGAGGCAGCCGTAGCGGCTGAGAAAGTGGAGCAGCTACAGGTGGAAGAAGAATTTGTTCCTCATGAGGAAAAACGCGAGGAAGAGCAGGAGATCGTGATCGAGCCGGAAGAAGTTCCTGCATCTGCGGTCAATACAGAGCCGGAGCGGACAGAGGAGAACATAGAGCCGGAATTGGAAGAAGATACTGTGGAAATCGAAGAACCGGAGTCTTCCGGGGAGGAAGAAAGTGCTCCGGCAGAACCGGAGATTCCTTTGGATGAAGCAAAGACAGAAGAACCGGTGGCTGCTGAGGAGCCGGAAGCAGTGGCAGCGGCAGCAGTAGCAGAGGAGCCGGTTGTTTCAGAAGAACCAGAAGCGGTAACAGAACCGGAACCAGAGCCAGAGAGCAAAGAGGAAGACGAAACAAAACCGCAGCCATTTGAGGCACAAGAAACGCCACAGGAGGAAGAAGAGAAGACGACGTTAAAGGACACGGTTGCAAGTGCCGTATCAAGCCGTATTCCGGATGACATTACACCGGAAGAACTGAATTCCAATCCGGTGATCGGATGGCTGGTTGCTATTAAGGGTGCACATAAAGGAAGAAGCTACGAAGTAAAACAAGGACGTAATTTCATTGGACGTTCCACTGCGATGGATATTTGTTTATCCGGAAACAGCAAGATCAGCAGAGATCGTCATGCGATCATTACCTATGATCCACGTTCCAAAAAATGCTTCCTGCAGCCGGATGAAACAAGAGATCTGATCTATATCAATGATGAGCTGTTATTTGGCCCGATGCCGATGAAACACAATGATGTCATTGTTCTGGCAGATGAGGAATTTGTATTTTTAGCATTACAGTGCGATAAGGCAGACTGGATGTAATAAACGTAAAAAAACAACTTCCATAACGGGAGTTGTTTTTTTGCGTTTTTGAACCAGCCGGATAAAGACGGTTTCGTTTAAGAGAAATAACCACGGTAAGGAATGTGATAATTTCCTTTTGGAAAGAGTGTGTGATAAAGATCTACAAAGTAATCGTCGGTCATACTTGCAATATAATCTACGACCTGCTGGTTTGGCTCTGTTTCTAAATAGGCTTCCAGCGAAAAATCCGGTACATAGGCATTGCACTGCTGTAAAAAGGCGATGTGATGCTTGTAGAACAAAGAGGAGATCTGCCCACTCTTGGCCTGTTTTAACAGGGCTTCATAAACAGCATCAAACATAGGGGTAACCTGTGTCTGAAATACGTCATTCATGCTGTCCTGACGATAAATAATGCTGTAATTTTCTTTTTTTGCATTTTTAAATGCTTCAAAATAGGCATCATCCATTTTCAGATATGGTTTTCCGTAACTGTTTTCAATGATATTCACGATCATATTGTTGATGATCTCTGGATTGGTATGTCCGATGGTATCATTATAAAACGGAGATTCATCGGAAAGCATACCGAGGCGCAAGGCATCTTGGCGATCTTTTCCGAGATAGGCGATAATGTCGCAGACACGAACCACACAGCCTTCCAGTGTCATGGGAACAAACTGCTTGATGACAGCATCATCGGTATAGGATTGCTCTACCATCTTATCAAGTGTGGCAAAATCTCGCTCTGAAACCGGGCGGTATTCCTGCAATTCCAGTTCTCCGTTGTGACATAATACTCCGTCCAGAGTCTGTAAACTGATGTTCCACGGGGCAAGCGTTTCAAGCACCCGTACGCTGTGGACATTGTGATGAAAATACCTTCCGGTATGCTCTTGCAATTTCTGGCTTAACAGGCGTTCTCCGGCATGTCCGAACGGCGTGTGTCCAATATCGTGTCCCAGTGCGATGGCTTCGATCAGATCTTCGTTTAGTCCCAGCAGGCGGCCGATGCTTCTGGCATGGCGGGAAACAAGCTGCACGTGTAAGAAACGGCGGCAGATGTCATCATTTTTATAGAAAGAAAATACCTGTGTTTTATCGGCATAACGATTGTAATAGGGAAGATTCATGATCTTATCAATGTCACGGGCAAAGGCAGGTCGCCAAAGGCTTGCTTTGTCCCGATCCGGATTCTTCCTTATGATCGCTTCATCTGGTGTGCGGCTGGGATTTGTGATATGCTCCCTGCGGTCGGATAAAATGCGTGCTTGTGTTTCTTCGCTTAGTTTATGGTATTTTGACATAGCATGCTCCTTTTCTTTGGAAAGAACTAAAAAATACTTATTTCTGTGGGTTTATTGTAGCATACCTATTCTTGCGTTTCAAAGAAAATGTGATTGCATTTTCCCTCTATACCAGTTATTATTAAATTAGATAATTTTGCATTTTATGATTGGAATCGGGGGATTTTCGGATGAACGGAGAAAAACGTTTATGCTATTCATGTATGGCAATGGTGCCAAAGGATATTGAAGTATGTCCATACTGTGGATTTGCAGAGGAAGCATATGAACCAAATCCACGCAGTCTTCCGCTCAAAACTCTGCTGCACAACCGTTATGTTGTAGGCAAGGTGATCGGAGAGGGCGGCTTCGGTATTACTTATATTGGCTGGGATAAACTGAATGAAACTCCGGTTGCGATCAAAGAGTATTTTCCAATCAATGTGGCGAGTCGTGACTGTACCCATGGCGGTTCGACCTATGTATATTTTTACAACAAAAAGGATGAGAATCTTTATAAAAACGGATTTGACAAATATACCCATGAGGCACAGGTGTTGCAGCAGTTTGGAGATCTGGAAGGAATTGTTTCCATCCGTGACTTTTTCCATGAGAACAATACTGCCTACATTGTAATGGAGTATGTGGAAGGAATCACATTAAAGGAATATCTTCAGACGAATGGTACCTTAAGTCCGACAGAAACGATCGAGCTGATGATGCCGGTGCTGTTAGCGTTAGAGAAAATTCATGAAAAAGGTGTGATCCATCGTGATATCAGTCCGGATAATATTATGATCCGGGTGGATGGGGCATTTAAGCTGATCGATTTTGGAGCTGCACGTCTGACGAATGATGAGAGCGGCAAAAGCCTGACGATCATTTTAAAACGTGGATATGCACCGGAGGAGCAGTACCGTACCAAGGGAAAACAGGGACCGTGGACGGATGTGTATGCCCTTTGTGCAACGATGTATAAGATGATGACGGATCATATTCTGCCGGAGGCGATGGATCGTCTGGTGGACGATGAGCATATCCCGCTTCAGGATTTCCATTTAGATATTACAAAAGCGCAGTGTGAGGCGATCGAAAAGGGCTTACGTGTACGGGGAAGTGACCGTTTTCAGAGTGTGAGAGATCTGCGGCTTGCACTTACCACAGAGCAGAACAGGGTGAAGGATCTTCATATGATCGCAACGTTTCAGGAACGGGATGGTAAGATCATGGGTTATCGTTTGTATGATACGAATAATAACAAGGTGATCGATATAGAACCGGAGCAGCTTCTTCAGGATATCAAGTCTGCCAAATATGCGGTGAATAATCTGATCGTATATCAGAACTATATTCAGCCGGTCGGCGGCAGTTTAAAAAATTATCCGGTACTTGATCTTTTGGAGCATTTAAATGCCAATGACAATTATTACTATGTCAGCCATTCTCTGGCAAAGGGCTATTACTGTCTGAACTACAAAGGAATCCGTTCTTTTTATAATGAGATGGAAATGCAGCATTTAATGGAAAACGGGCGGATCGCCAATGAAGAAAAGCTGAAGCTTTTTATTGCACTGCGAGATAAGCATGCGAAGGAATATATACCGGCGGAACACCAACATACCACAATGCAGATCCCCAAAAAGCCAATCTCTGTTTCAGAGGAGTTGCGTGAAGAACGGGAGAGCAAGAAAGAGCCGGAGCATGTGAAACTTTCTTTAAAGACAGCACAGGACAACGTCTTTGTTTCTAATGGATCAGATAATCTGACGAAGGATGTAGGTACGCAGATGCGGCTTCGCATGGCGCAGAAAACACATTTGTCTGATATTGCAGAGAAAAAAGAAAAAAAGAAAAAGGGATTTTTCTTCTAAAAGGAAAAGGATGCACCTCACTGACTGGTGCATCCTTTTTGGTTATGAATATTTAATCCAGAGTAATGGGACGATTCGTCTGGTCATTGTTTGTGTCGGGTTCCTCGTCTTCGTTGATCGTATTCGGGGAAGAAGGGGCTTCTGTGGTATCTGATTTCTGGTCTATCTTGCCAGAGGAAGAATCGTCGTCTTCTTCGTCTGGGAAATCCTCGTCATCACTGTCCTCTGTATCATCCGTTTCTTCGTCAGAAGTTACATTGTCTGCATTTTCCTCCTTTTTGGAATCCTCCGGATCGGAATCTGCTGAGGCAGGCTTTTTCTTGTCTTCCCTCTTTTCTTCCGTGGTTGTTCCGGTAATGGATGGGGACGGAGAAGTATCTGTTTCCGGGATCATGTGATATTGTTTGGCTAAGCTTGCCAACTCGTTGATGCTCATAGCAGCTAATACATTGCTGTTGAGACTTGGATCTAAGGCGAGCAATTCATTGATAAACTGCATCTTTCCTTCCGAGATACCATATTCGCTGGATTGTTTGCTTAACGAGGAATCTTTTACGATGTCCTGCTTGATCACGGTTGCTTCCTTGTCAATGACGGCAAGCGAGCTTGTGAAATCTTCTTCAATGTCGTTCTGGATCTGCTTTGCTTTTTTCTGATCACGGCTGGATACGGAAACTAAGACAATGTTTTCGTCGTCCTGCAGGTAGCCATGCTTTAACATCGAACCGATCAGTGCATTCACTGCAATGTTTAAATCTACATTTTTCAGATTCATGTCATCGATGATCGCGGCGGCATCTTCATTTTTTCCAATCACTTTTGTTACCTTGTTTTTCTTGTTTGTGACAAGCTCCAGACTTGGGTTTACGTCAATGGCGATCAGACTTTCTGCTTTCACATAAGAACGGTTGATAAAAATTCCGCTCGTAAGGCTTACGATCAAAAGAAAACTCAAGGCATATGCGAGTGCGGATCTGCCTCGCAGGGAGGAGAACATGCCGGATGTTTTTTCTTTCAGGAAAGAAAGTGGATGGTGGGTGACAGGGACATTCTGCCTGACAATGGAATCGGGTATCTGCATGGGGGTAACCGGAGTTTGTTCTATCGTTTCCAATATGTGGTCAAAATCCGGACAGATCTGGTCAAAAGATTCATTCAGTTGGCGTTCCACACGATTCATAAGACTCACCTCCTATCTGTTTTTTCAATTTCTTTAAAGCGCGGTGGTAGCGGTTCAGGGTGGCAGTTAAGGAAAGTCCCATAAGCTCTGCGATCTCCCGGTGCTTCATGCCATTGACTGCATGCAGCACTACGATCTTTACATCCTCTTCGGAAAGGATTGCTAAAGCATCCCGGATCAAAAGCTTCTGCTCGATCTGTTTCTCGACGCTGGTGGTAACTGCGCTGGTTTCTGTTAATTCATCCTGAGGATGCGCCGTATCTTTGCGAAGTTTCATCAGTGCAAAATTACGGGCGATCGTATAGATCCATGCCATTGGTTTGCCATAGGGCTTATAAAGTCCGGCTGCCGAGCGGATCTTCAAAAAGGTATCCTGCATGAGATCGCTGGCATCTTCTGTATTTTTTACATAGGTAAGCAAAAAGGCGTACACGGCACGAGAACAGGTTTCATAGAGCGCAGCAAAGGCGTCACGGTCTCCGGCCGCAATATCAGAAAAAATGCTTTCGTCTATATAGATGGAACGATCCTCTTTGATATAAGCTTTGGTTGATTCCATTTTCTTCTCCTCAATAAGTTAATGCTTTAGATTCCATTTTATCACAGAAAAGCTGTAAAAAATATTAAAAAAGTCTTGCAATTTTGGGGCAGGAAAAGAAAATGGTGCCGGAAAGCGTGCAGAAAAAGGAAGATATAGTGGTGTAACTGCCCATGATATGGTATACTAAGATACTAAACATACATTTTATTGTGTAGCAGCAAAGGAGGAATGGCATGAAGCATCGTGTAATGGTTGTGAAAAAAGATAACACCAAAGTGGATTTTAATGTTGAGAAGGTTGTGACGGCAGTAAAGCAGTCGGCGTACCGTGTGATGGTGACGTTTACAAAGGAAGATCTTGCATTTATCTGCCAGTATGTGGAAGATGCGGTGGAACAGCTGCAGTCACCGGAAGTCACGATCGCACAGATGCATAACGTGGTAGAGGGGGCGTTGGATCGTGTGAATCCGAAGGTGGCAAAGAGCTATCGTGATTATCGTAATTACAAGCAGGATTTTGTGACCATGCTGGATGAGGTGTACCGCAAGAGCCAGTCGATCCTTTATATTGGAGATAAGGAAAACTCCAACACCGACAGCGCACTGGTATCTACGAAACGCAGTCTTTTGCTGAATCATCTGAACAAAGAGCTTTATAAAAAGTTTTTCCTGACACAGGAGGAAATTGATGCCAACAATGAGGGCTATATTTATATCCATGATATGTCAGCGCGAAGGGACACGATGAACTGTTGTCTGTTCGATGTGAAATCAGTGTTAGAGGGCGGCTTTGAAATGGGAAATATCTGGTACAATGAACCGAAAACGCTGGATACTGCATTTGATGTTATCGGTGACATTGTACTTAGCGCGGCAAGTCAGCAGTATGGCGGTTTTACTGTACCAAGTGTGGATCTTTTGTTAGAGCCGTATGCTGAGAAGTCTTTTCAGATCTATCTTGCGCGTTATGCCCGGCTCGGAGTAAAGGAGGATCTTGCACGGGAAGAAGCAATGCGTGCAGTGGAGACCGAGATGAGCCAGGGCTTTCAGGGCTGGGAATACAAGTTTAATTCCGTTTCATCAAGTCGTGGTGATTATCCGTTCATTACGATCACGTTTGGAACCGGAACGGGTGCTTTTGCCAAAATGGCATCCATTACAGCTCTCCGGGTCAGACGGGGCGGTCAGGGCAAAAAGGAAAACAAGAAACCGGTTCTTTTCCCGAAGCTTGTCTTTTTATACGATGAAGCTCTTCATGGGACAGGCGGTCCGTTGGAGGATGTATTTGAGGAAGGAATCCGGTGTTCGGCAAAGACGATGTATCCGGACTGGCTCAGTTTGACCGGAGAAGGTTATATTGCGGGCATTTATAAAAAATATCATAAGATCATCAGTCCGATGGGGTGTCGTGCTTTTTTATCTCCGTGGTATGAGCGAGGCGGTATTATGCCGGAGGATGAGGCAGATATGCCGGTTTATGTCGGACGATTTAATATCGGTGTGGTGAGTCTGCATCTGCCGATGATCTACCAGAAAGCGAAGGAAGAGGGAAAGCCGTTTTACGAAGTGCTGGATCATTATCTGAATATGATCCGTCAGATCCATCTTCGCACTTACAATTATTTAGGGGAAATGAAAGCCTCCGCTAACCCTCTGGCATACTGTGAGGGTGGTTTTTTAGGCGGCCATTTGGGAATTCATGATAAGATCAGACCGCTGCTTGACAGTGCGACGGCGTCGTTTGGATTTACCGCACTCAATGAGCTGGAACAGCTGCATCACCAGAAATCCCTGGTGGAGGATGGTTCCTTCGCGCTTGCTACACTCATTCATATCAATGAAGTTGTCGAGCAGTTTAAGAAAGAGGATCACCGTCTGTATGCTATTTACGCTACTCCGGCGGAAAATCTGTGTGGCCTTCAGGTCGAGCAGTTTCGGAAAAAGTACGGTATCATCAAGCAGGTTTCCGACCGGGAATATGTCAGCAACGGCTTCCACTGTCATGTAACGGAGGATATTACGCCGATTGAAAAGCAGGATCTGGAATATCGTTTCTGGGAATATTCGAATGGTGGAAAGATCCAGTATGTGAAATATCCGATCGATTATAATCTGGATGCGATCCGATCTCTAGTAAAGCGTGCCATGAAAATGGGCTTTTATGAGGGCGTTAATCTTTCGTTGGCTTACTGTGATGATTGCGGATACCAGCAGTTGGAAATGGATGTCTGTCCAAAGTGTGGCAGCCGCAACCTTACCAAGATTGAGCGGATGAACGGCTATTTGTCCTATTCCCGTGTAAAAGGAGATACAAGACTCAACCGTGCGAAGATGGCAGAGATTAAGGAAAGAAGATCCATGTAATAAAGAAGGAGGAGCATTTTGAACTATCATAATATAACCGTAGATGATATGTTAAATGGGGATGGATTGCGGGTCGTTCTGTGGACGGCAGGCTGCTCCCACCGCTGTGAGGGCTGTCATAATCCTGTTACGTGGGATGCGAAAGGGGGACTTGCCTTTGATCAGGAAGCAAGAGCCGAGATCACGGAGGCATTGGCAAAGCCATACATCAGTGGCCTGACTTTTAGTGGGGGAGACCCGCTTTATCCGGATCATATCGGTGAGGTGACAGAGCTTGCGAAAGAGTGTAAGGAGCAGTTTCCGGACAAAACCATCTGGCTTTATACCGGATATTTGTGGGAAGAAGTATGCGATCTTCTGGTGATGGATTATGTAGATGTGTTAGTAGATGGTCCATTTGTAAAAGCGTTATTTGATCCGAAGCTGCACTGGAAGGGCAGTGCGAATCAGCGGGTGATCGATGTAAAAAAGAGCAAAGAAACAGGAAATGTGATCATAAAAGAAGGAGAAGACTATGAAAGAGATTAAGATTAAGTATTTTACTGACCAGATCGAACCATTGACTTATATTGAAGGAAAGTCCGACTGGATCGATCTTCGGGCGGCTGCCGACGTAACGTTAAAAAAGGGAGAATTTAAGCTGATCCCGCTTGGTGTAGCAATGGAACTGCCTGAGGGATATGAAGCACACGTCGTACCGCGAAGCAGCACTTATAAGAATTTTGGCGTCATTCAGACAAACAGTATGGGAGTCATTGATGAGAGTTATTGTGGGGACAACGATCAGTGGTTTTTCCCGGCATATGCGCTCAGAGATACGAAGATTCATGTGAATGACCGCATCTGTCAGTTCCGTATTATGGAGCATCAGCCGGAGCTTGTCTTTAAACCGGTAACGGAACTGGAACATGAGAATCGTGGAGGACATGGAAGTACCGGGAAAAATTAGAAAGGGTGGAATAAGATGGCAGAACTCAAAATAGGATGTCATGTGGGCATGGCAGGTAAGGATATGTTTTTAGCCTCGGCGAAAGAGGCGGCTTCTTACGGAGCAAACGTTTTTATGCTTTACACAGGAGCTCCGCAAAACACCCGCAGAAAAGCGGTGGAGGAGCTTAATATTGAAGCGGGTTGGGAGTATGCAAAAGCGCACGGGATCGAGGAGATCGTGGTACATGCCCCTTATATTATCAACCTTGCCAATACAATAAAAAAAGAAACGTATGAGCTTGCGGTTTCTTTTCTGGAAACAGAGCTTACCCGTACGGCGGCGATGAAAAGTAAGATCCTGGTGCTGCATCCGGGTTCTCATGTCAATGCCGGAGAAGAGGCAGGAATCGCTCAGATCATCAAAGGCTTAAATGAAGTGCTGTCCCAAAATGATGATGATGTTCTGATCGCACTGGAGACAATGGCAGGAAAAGGAAGTGAACTGGGTCGAACTTTTTCCCAGTTGAAGCAGATCTATGATGGTGTGGAGAAAAGAGAACGCCTGCGCGTGTGCTTTGATACCTGCCATGTCAATGACGCCGGATATGATCTGGTACATCATTATGATGAGGTGTTTGCAGAATTTGATGAAATACTCGGCTTGGATCAGATTGCTGTTTTTCATATCAATGACAGTTTAAATCCGTTGGGAGCAGGAAAAGACCGTCATGCCAATATTGGAGAAGGAACGATTGGATATGTCCCCCTGCATCGTGTTGTGCATGATCCGAGATTTGAACACATTCCTAAAATTTTAGAAACTCCATGGAAGTGTGAGGAAGGTTCCACGAAAAAGACAATTCCTCCTTACAAGGAGGAGATTGCGTGGCTGAAAGAAGAGTAGGCGGCAATCTTCCATAAATCTTAAGAATTCGGGACAAATCTTTTAAGATTTGTCCTGTATAGTTTTATTAGACAGAGAGGAGGAAAGGCGTTTGGAGCAGACAGTTTCTAAAAAAAAGGAAAAAGCAGAAGACTCTTGCAAGAAAAAAAGTGTGATCCGTGTGAAAGATCTCTATAAGATCTATCGTGTCGGCAGCAACAAAGTGCGGGCATTAGACGGTGTCAGTTTTGAGGTATACGAAGGAGAATTTTGCGCGATCGTAGGTGCTTCCGGTTCCGGAAAATCTACGCTTTTAAACATGTTGGCAGGACTGGAGAAGCCAACGAAAGGGCAGATCGTGGTGGCAGGAGAAGAGATCGAGCATTACAAAGAAAATGAACTGGTTCGTTTTCGGAGAGAAAAAATAGGATTTATTTTCCAGTCGTTTAATCTGATCAATACCATGAACGCTGTAGAAAATGTGGCACTGCCACTGGTTTTCCGCGGTGTTCCAAAAGACGTGCGGTTAAAAAAAGCTAAAAAAATGATTGATCTGGTAGGGCTGCGATCATATAGTCGTCACAAACCGAATCAGATGTCTGGCGGTCAGCAGCAACGTGTGGGCATGGCTCGTGCACTGGTGTTGAATCCCAAAATTGTGTTTGCTGATGAGCCGACGGGAAATCTGGATTCTAAAACATCCGAGGAAATGATGGAACTGATGGGAACGGTGCTTAGTGAGCGAAATAAAACGCTTGTTATGGTAACTCATGATAATGATCTGGCAGCATTGGCAGACCGCCAGATCCGTATCAAGGATGGAAAGATCGTCAGTATCATATGTAAACAGGAAACTATTGAAGGAGGAAGAGTAGAATGAAGAAAATGAAGCGTGTAATGTGTCTTTTACTCTGCTTTGTGCTGGCGTTTGGGATGACAAGCACGATGGCGGCAGAAAAAGAAAATCAGACGGAGAATGAAACAGGGAAGGAACAGACGGTAGACACCTCTGATCTCGTAGAAGGAACGGATGCTGATATTTTAGTATCGGATGTATCTGTGTCCGGAAGTCAGGCGGGACATAATGTTACGATAAGATTTTCGGTTAACGCAGCAAATGCTTCCAAACGTTATGTAGTCAGTCAGATCAATAAGATTGTTCCGGTCATCAATGATGCATTTCCATTTGAAACATCTAATGAAGCCTATAAAGTGATCTCCGGAACTTCTACCGGACTTACGGCAAGTTATACCTTTGTTGCAAAAGACAATCTGGAAACCGGTTATTATCCGGTAGCATTTAATGTGGTTTATAACAGAAAGGCAACTCTTGCCGGGGGAACCGATCCCTATGCTGACAATGATTACTATGTAACAAAAAATATCAATGTCAAGATCAATGGTAAAAAAGAAACAACGACAACAGAGGCAACCGCAGGAGAAAATGATATTTCGATCGCTGTAAAGAGTGCACCAAAGGGAACTTACGGGCAGAATTGTAAGGTAGCATTTTCATTACGTGCAACAGCGGGAAAGATCAAAAGTGTGGCACCGGTAGTTGCAGATAATTTTCCGTTTGAAACACAGGGAGATGCCTACAAAACAGTGACGACAAAGGGGGCAAAGAATCTTTCTGTAAGCTATACCTTTAAAGTTCGCAAAGACGCTGCAACAGGCTATCAGCCGGTGAGTTTTTTGGTAGTATATGAAAAGAATGGACAGACATTTACTGCCACCAAATCAGTAAATGTATCCCTGACAGGAAAGAAAGAGAAAAAGGAAAGCAGTGGAAATGGAAATAAGAGTACTCCCCGTGTGATGGTGACGGGCTATTCTTTGGATGTAAAACAGGTAAAGCCGAACCAGACCTTCCAGATGACTCTGCATGTAAAAAATAATGCCAAACGTGCGGTGTCTAATGTAAAACTTACACTTTCTACCGGAGATGGTGAGTTTATTCCGATCAGCGGGGCGGCTACTGCGTATATAGACAGTATTGCTGCAGGAGCAGAAAAGGATATTAAATTTGCGATGCAGGCAGCTTCTTCTCTGCAGGACCGTTCTTATACGATCACAGTGAAGTCCGAGTACGAGGACGGTGCAGCCAATGCTTTCACTGGTGAAGACAGCCTGTCTGTTCCGGTCACACTTGACGACCGTGTGAAGATCACAGAGATTGTTCCGCCGGAAGATCTCGCTGTAGATGGTACGTCGGATCTGACCTTTACGATCAACAATATCGGAACAACCGTATTGAACAATGTGACTGTAAATTGTAGTGGAGAAGGCTTTACTGCAGAGGAGTCCATTGTAGGAAACATAGCAGCCGGAGCACAGGGTTATGCAACGATTACACTGACTGGTACAGATATTACGGAGGATGCCGAGAACAACTGTAAAATTTCTATCAGTTATGAGAATAGCCGTGGAGAAGTAAAAACATTAGAAGAAACCGCAACGGTTATGGTGATGTCTCCAATGGAAGATATAGGTGATGATGCAGCAATTGACGGTGATGCCACACAGAAAAAGAGTAATCCATTTCTGTGGCTTGCCATTGTATTTGTAGTAGTGGCTGTAGTTGTTGTAGTGATCATGATCCGTAAAAAGAAAAAACAAAAACGCATTCGTGAGGAAGAGGAGTTGATGGACGATGACCTTTAAAGATATGTTGTCCATGAGTATCAGTAATCTTTGGCGAAGAAAGCTGAGAACCTTTCTTACCGTGCTTGGTGTTTTGATCGGAACGGCTTCCATTGTGGCGATGCTTTCCATTGCTCTTGGAATGAAGGCGATGATCATTGAGCAGTACCAAAGTGAGGGAGCGGTCAACGAGATCACGGTAACAGAGGGGTATTCTGAAAGCAAAAGTGCGGATACGTTAAAGTTGACTGAGTCGAATATCAAAAAGTTTACTGATATGGAGCATGTGACTTCTGTGCAGCCGGTGCTGCAGTTAGATCTTAATATGTCGCAAGGTAAATATTCCGGATATGCAACGCTTTACGGTGTTCCGAAAAGTCAGTTGAAAGAGAAAAAACTGGCTTCCGGAAGTCTTCCGGACAGTACAAGCAGCAACCGCCTGGATGTGATCATGGGAAATACAGTGATCACCAATTTTTACAATCAGAATGATTTTGAAGGAAGCAGCTACTACAGTACGGGGAAGCTGCCCAAGGTAGATTTTTCCAAACCGTCCATGAAATATACGGTGTACAATGAAAATGCGGTAGCCCCGGAGCCGGGTGTTACGCCGGACACTTCCGGAAGTGGGGATGCCACTGCAGAGCCGCAAAATACCGTGGATAATACCGTAGATTATTCTCAGGTAGCATTGAGCGTTAAGGTGGCAGGTGTGATAGAGGGTGGCCCGGATGAATATTCTATGGGTTCTGATTATGCCTATGTGGATATTGATCAGTTGAAAGCCTATTTAAAAAAGAATTTTAAACGGGATCAGATGCCGGGACAGGCCAAAAATTCCAAAGGACAGCCATTCAAGGAATGGGTGTATAACAGTGTAACGATCAAGGTGGATGACAGTGACAATGTGGACATGGTGATGCAGACGATCAATGACCTTGGATTTTCCGCACAAAGTAACAAAGAGTTGATCGAATCCGCACAAAAGACGGTGCAGATCATCGAGCTGGTGTTAGGTGCGATCGGTATGATAGCCTTTTTAGTTGCCGCGATCGGTATTGCCAATACGATGATGATGTCAACGTATGAGCGTACGAAAGAGATCGGAGTGATGAAGGTGCTTGGCTGTGATATGCGCGATATCCGCCGGTTGTTCTTGTCGGAAGCCGGATTTATCGGATTCCTTGGGGGCACGGCAGGACTTTTATTCACAATGCTCTTGTCCTTTATCGGAAACAGTGTTTTCCGACAGTATATGGCGCAGGATCTTATGGGAGCGGCAGATGCCAAAATATCCGTGATCCCATGGTGGCTGATGCTGGCAGCCATTGTATTTGCAACATTAATGGGCATGGTCGCCGGATTTTTCCCGGCCAATCGTGCGATGCGGTTAAGTCCGTTAGCAGCGATCCGAAACGAATAGGTACAGACGAAAAGGGAGGGTGCAAAAAGCCCCCCCTTTTGTTGTTTATTTTGCCGAAAATAGAGAAGAAACGTGCTTGATATATTGAATTATTACTACAAATAGGGTAAAATAATACAATATATAGTATGTTACATAGGACAACAAGGAGAGAGCTTATGGCAAAGAGAAAAAATCACAAAAAAGAATATAGAGAAGAGATAGCACTGGAACAGGTGTCAGAAGAAACAGAGTGCGCAGAAGCGGTTGAGGATGCGCAGGAAACGCCGGAAGAGACAGAAAATGAAGTGCTTTTGGAGGAAGAGGGTGTCACTGAATCTGTGTCAGAGGAGCCGGAATCCGAATTCAACGAAACAGAATCAGAATCCAATGAGCCAGAATCAGAATCCAATGAGCCAGAATCGGAACCAGAATCTGAATCCGACGAGCCGGAACAGGTTTTTTCTGAGGAAGAAAGTCAAGAATCGGGCGATGTTTCGCAGGATACAGATGAAACATTGGAAGCTGCTGTGGTGACACAGGAGGGAGATATGGCATTAGAAGAAGCAGAGTCAGAGTCCTATTCGGAACCGGAGGAATCTTCTTTTGCGGAAGATGCTTTTGAAGAGATCGAATCACAAGAGGAAGAAACAGACGACTTATATGGTGAGGCAGAAGAAGCGGAAGCACCGGAAGATTTACAGATGGAAGATGCAGAAGCGGAAGCATTACCGGAAGCAGAAGATGCCGAGAAGAAACAGGAAAGTATGATTCCACCGCGTAAAAAGCGTCCACGTCTGTTCAATTTTAGTGCAAAGCTGCTTTTGATGTGTATGGTTCCGATGATCCTTGTTAGTGTGATCATCATCCAGGTAAGCACGAACATTCTCCAGGAAAAGCTGGAGAATCAGATCGAGGGAGCATTACAGATCGTTACCAGTTCTTTGATGGAGACTTATAATTCTCTTTATAAAGGGGACTATTCAACCGGAAGCAGCGGTAAGTTAAGCAAGGGTGACACGATGATTTCCGGTGATACAGATCTGATCGACGCGTTGAAGGAGCAGACAGGGTACGAAAGTTCCATGATCTATGGAGATATGCGACGGATCACTACGATCAAGCGGGAAGCCGGAGGGAGAATCCAGGGTACCGGTGTTGATAAGTCCGTATATAAAAAGGTCATGAGCGGTAAGAGTGTGTTCCGTACCGATGTAAAGATTCAGGATACTGTTTATTATGCGTACTATCAGCCATTGTTTAATTCTGATGGAAGTGTATGCGGTATGGTAGGTTCTGCCAGACCGGCGGCTGAAGTGCAGAAGATGATCAAACGGGAAAGCCGCCGTATCATACAGATTTCCATTGTGATCATTGTAGTCAGCATGATCATGGTATTATTTGTTACGATGCGTATGGCAAAGACCATGAAACGGATCAATAAATATCTGTCAATTCTTTCCAATGGAGATCTGGCTGTTACACCAAACAACCGTCTGATCAACCGAAATGATGAGCTGGGAGATATTTATTATGCTGCGGTCAAGCTGCAGGACGAATTCCGTAAGATCGTTACGAACATTAAGGATTCGGTGGATAACCTGACCGTGGAAGCTGATGGCCTGACTGAGATGGCACAGGGAACGAGGCTTACGGTAGATGAAGTTGTGGATTCTGTTGAGCTGATCAACAAAAGTGCAGCAAATCAGGCTACACATACCTCTGATGCAGCAGGTAACGTAGCAAAGATCGGAGAACAGATTGAGTACATTTCAGAAGATATGGATGCGCTGACAAAAGAAGCCGGAAAAATGGCGGAGGCAGAGGAAGCCTCTGAGTTGATCATCCGCAAATTAAATGAGTCAAATGAAGAAACAATGACTTCAATTACTAATGTGGCGGAACAGATCAATGTGACCAATGCTTCTGTTAAGAAGATCCGTCGTGCAGCCACGATGATCCAGAACATTTCAGAAGAAACGGATCTGCTTTCCTTAAATGCAAGCATTGAGGCAGCCAGAGCCGGCGAGGCTGGAAAAGGATTTGCCGTTGTGGCAGAGCAGATCTGTAAACTGGCAGATCAGTCCAATAGTGCAGCGGAGCAGATTGAAGAGATCATTAAACAGGTAATGTTAGAATCTTCCAAGATGGTAGAGATCATGGAGGTCGTTAAAGATAACGTAGATGAACAGCAGAATAAGCTGGATGAAACAAAACAGAAATTTAGTGCAGTTGCTGTAGGTGTTGAAACCTCACGAGCAAGTATTGACAGTATCCGTCAGAAGATGGATGTACTGGGAAGCTCCTCAGAGGCGATCTTAGGTGTTATTGACAATTTAGCGGATATTTCAGAGCAGAATGTAAAAGCAACAGAGGATACCATGGCTTCCACCCGTGATATGACAGCAACGATGGAAGAACTGGAAGATGCGTCAGAGTCACTTCGTGTACTTTCCGATCGCTTAGACCAGTCACTGGATATTTTTAAAATGTAAGATAGAAGGATAGAACAATGGCAGAATGTACAAGTAACTGCAGCACATGTGGAAAAGAATGTGAAGAACGACGAGCAGAGAGTATGTTAGCTTCCCTGCATGAAAAAGCAAAAGTAAAAAAGGTAATTGGCATTGTAAGCGGAAAAGGTGGTGTTGGAAAGTCTTTGGTCACTTCTTTGTTAGCGGTTGAGACCAACCGTGCCGGACTTCGTACCGCAATTTTAGATGCGGATATTACCGGACCTTCCATTCCGCAGTGTTTTGGACTGCATGAAATTGCAGATGTGAAGGATGAGGCATTTCTTCCGGTAAAGACTGTTTCCGGGATTCAGACGATGTCGATCAATCTGTTGTTAGAGGATGAAACACAGCCAGTTATCTTTCGAGGACCTGTTATTGCTGGAACCGTAAAACAGTTTTGGTCTGAGGTGCTTTGGGAAGATGTGGACTGCATGTATGTAGACATGCCGCCGGGAACAGGCGATGTACCACTGACCGTTTTTCAGAGTATTCCGGTAGATGGGATTGTGGTAGTGGCTTCTCCACAGGAGCTGGTTGGTATGATCGTAAGCAAAGCGGTGAATATGGCACATGCCATGGATATTCCGGTCCTGGCCTTAGTAGAGAATATGTCTTATTTTGAGTGTCCGGACTGTCACAAAAAGCATGCTGTATTTGGGGAGAGCCATATCGAGGAGATTGCAAAGAAGTTTGGTATTTCTGAAGTGATCAAGCTTCCGATCGATCCGAAACTTGCAGCACTTTGCGATGCAGGACGGGTAGAAGAAAGCAATACAGATTGGTTTGCACCATTTGTCACAGCACATGTGAAAGATATTTCTTGACAGAAATGTAAGTGATGTATATAATTTAGAACAGAATAGATATAAGCGATGATAAGAAGAAGTACCTGTTTTAGAAGGTTTCAGAGAGTTGCTGGTTGGTGAGAGGCGCATCCGGACTTGACAGGGAATACATCTTTGAGCTTTGCATTGAACAGTCGTAAGACTCAGTAGGCTGCAACGGTTGGTGTCCGTTATTATACCAGAGTATCGATGAGACAGAAGTTTTTATCCGTACTCCATGAGGTTGACAGTGTGAGCTGTTGATGAAAAAAGGTGGTATCACGTGATTATTATCCCGTCCTTTTGCATTTGCAAAGGGGCGGTTTTTTATATCTATCAAATAAATAATATGGAGGAAAGAAACATGACAATCTACGATGAATTAGTGGCAAGAGGATTGATTGCCCAGGTAACAGACGAGGAGGAGATCAAGGAACTCATCAACAATGGGAAGGCAACCTTCTATATTGGATTTGATCCGACCGCAGACAGCCTTCATGTGGGACATTTCATGGCACTCTGCCTGATGAAACGTCTGCAGATGGCAGGCAATAAACCGATCGCACTGATCGGCGGTGGTACAGCAATGATCGGTGATCCATCCGGACGTACGGATATGCGTCAGATGATGACGAAAGAGACGATCCAGCACAACTGTGACTGCTTCAAAAAGCAGATGAGTCGTTTTATTGATTTTTCAGAGGGTAAGGCTCTTATGGTAAACAATGCAGACTGGCTGTTAGATCTTAATTATATTGAGGTGCTTCGGGAAGTGGGAGCACATTTCAGTGTCAACCGTATGCTGACGGCAGAGTGCTATAAGCAGCGTATGGAAAAGGGACTGAGTTTCTTAGAGTTTAACTACATGATCATGCAGAGTTACGATTTTTATGCACTGTTCCAGAAATATGGATGTAATCTTCAGTTTGGTGGAGATGACCAGTGGAGCAACATGCTGGGTGGTACGGAGCTGATCCGCCGTAAGCTTGGCAAAAATGCATGTGCCATGACGATCAACCTTCTTCTTAACTCTGAGGGAAAGAAGATGGGAAAAACACAGTCCGGTGCGGTATGGCTTGATCCAAATAAAACCTCTCCATTTGATTTCTACCAGTATTGGAGAAACGTATCCGATGCCGATGTATTGAAATGTATCCGTATGCTGACCTTCCTTCCGTTAGAGGAGATCGATGCTATGGATCAATGGGAAGGAAGTCAGCTCAATCAGGCAAAGGAGATCCTTGCATTTGAGCTTACGAAAATGGTACATGGTGAGGAAGAGGCAAAGAAGGCACAGGATGGTGCAAGAGCATTATTCAGCTCCGGTAGTGCTGCGGATATGCCAGAGGCAGCGATTGCCGAGGAGGATTATGTAGACGGTGCGATCGACATTTTAAATCTGTTGGTAAAATCCGGATTGACTGCATCCAAATCAGAAGCACGTCGTGCGGTACAGCAGGGCGGTGTCAGTGTAGATGGAGAAAAGGTGACGGACATTGCACAGACCTTTACCAAAGAAAAGATCCAGTCCGATCACATTGTGGTCAAGAAAGGAAAGAAGAATTTCCGTAAGATCGTATAAGGAACCAAATGATAAAAAGAGGCTGTCATAAACAGCCTCTCAGACTGTAGACAAACGACCTCCACAAAGCATTGCTTTGTGGAGGTATTTTTTATCATTTTCAATTTTTAGTCATTTCAAATTC
>JBNMLP010000007.1:0-125905 GCA_050874905.1 Lachnospiraceae bacterium | reverse complement strand
TCGTCATCATATAAAAATCACCACCTGTTTTTGATAGTTTAATTATACCAAAAAAGTGGCTAAAAGTCGCATAAATGCTTTGTTTTAGCTAAAAAAGACAAAGTCCATGGCGTATGCCGTGGACTTTGTCTACAGTCTGAAACAGCCCTTATTGATAATAATTATCAATAAGGGCTGTTTGTCTTGAATAACTCACTTTTTCGGATTTATAATCGGGTAATAAATAAAAAACAGGAGGATGAAACGATGATGAATTGGAAAAAAATTGGATTATTTGCAGGTGGTACTTTATTTGGAACAGCAGGGATCAAACTGCTTACAAGCTCTGATGCAAAAAAGCTTTATACGAATTGTACCGCAGCCGTTTTACGTGCAAAGGATTGTGTAATGAAGACTGTAACCTGCGTGCAGGAAAATGCAGAGGACATTTATGCTGATGCCAAGGGTATCAACGAGGAGCGTGCTGCAAAGCAGGCAGAGAGCATCGTAGAGGATGAGAAGGAAGAAACCGGCTCTTTTGAAGAAGTAGAAAATGCATAAGGTGAGGCGGTGAAACGGCATGAAGTTTAAAATAGAGCATGAATCGAAAAGACGTATCCGTATTCATTTCATGCAATCTTATATGACTTGTGAAGAAGCCGATCTGTTTCAATATTATATGCAATGCCAGAAAAATGTGAGCGCAGTCAAGGTATACGACCGTACGGCAGATGCCGCGATCACTTATACCGGAGACAGGGAAGCACTGTTACAGCTTTTGAAACGGTTTCATTATGATGCGGTACAGGCTCCGCCGGGACTCATTGAGAATTCCGGACGGGCATGCAACAACCAGTATCAGGAAAAACTGATCGGGAAAGTAGCCTTTCATTATATGCGCAAATGGCTGCTTCCGGCACCGCTTCGCTATTGCTATACGTGTTATCACGCACTGCACTATATCGTTGCCGGAGTGAAAACACTGGCAAAGAGAAAGATTGAAGTTCCGGTACTGGATGCAACAGCGATCAGTGTGTCACTGCTTCGGGCGGATTTTAATACCGCAGCTTCCATCATGTTTATGCTTGGTATCGGCGAGCTGTTAGAGGAATGGACACATAAGAAATCCGTGGATGATCTGGCAAGAACCATGTCACTTAATGTCAGTCAGGTATGGCTGCTTACCGACCAGAAGGAGCAGGTACAGGTGCCGGTTTCTGAGGTAAAGCAAGGGGATCAGATCATTGTGCGCATGGGAAGTGTTCTTCCATTTGATGGCGTGGTCACGGACGGCGAAGGTATGGTCAATCAGGCATCTCTGACCGGAGAGAGCGTACCGGTGCGTAAGGCAGTGACAAACACAGTATACGCAGGCACCGTGTTAGAGGAAGGCGAGCTTACCATTCAGGTGAAGCAGGCACAGGGAACGAGCCGGTTTGAAAAGATCGTGACGATGATCGAGGAATCAGAGAAGTTAAAATCCGGACTGGAGAGTAAAGCAGAGCATCTGGCAGACCAGCTGGTACCATATAGTCTGGCAGGAACCTTTCTTACGTATCTGTTGACGCGAAATGTGAGCAAAGCGTTATCCATTCTGATGGTGGATTACAGTTGTGCATTAAAGCTTGCGATGCCAATCTCTGTCTTATCCGCGATCCGGGAAGCAGGAGCACATCATATTACTGTAAAAGGTGGTAAGTTCTTGGAAGCGGTAGCAGAGGCGGATACGATTGTGTTCGATAAAACAGGGACGTTGACAAAGGCCCAGCCGACTGTGGTGGATGTTGTTTCCTTTGACGGTCGGCCGAAAGAGGAACTGCTTCGTATTGCAGCGTGCTTAGAGGAACATTTTCCCCATTCTATGGCAAAGGCGGTTGTGGATGCAGCGGCAAAACGTAATCTGGAGCATGAGGAAATGCATAGCAAAGTAGAATACATTGTGGCGCATGGAATTGCTTCTTCCATTCAGGGACAACGCGTCGTGATCGGAAGTGCACATTTTGTTTTTGAAGATGAAGAGTGCCGGATCCCACAAGGAAAGCAGGAATTGTTTGACACACTGCCCAAAGAGTATTCTCATCTGTATCTTGCAATCGATCACAGCTTGGCAGGAGTGATCTGTATAGAAGATCCATTGCGGGAAGAAGCAAGAGAAGTGATCCTCGCATTGAAAAAGGCTGGATTTGAAAATATCGTCATGATGACAGGAGACAGTGAGCGTACTGCCAATGCGATCGCAGGACGTGTTGGTGTGGATGCATATTTTTCTGAGGTGCTTCCGGAAGACAAGGCAGGTTATATCAGAAAGCAGAAGGAACAGGGGCATAAGGTGATCATGATCGGGGATGGTATCAACGACTCTCCGGCACTTTCCGAAGCGGATGTGGGAATTGCCATATCTGATGGTGCAGAAATCGCCAGAGAAGTAGCAGATATTACGATCGGATCAGACGACCTAAAACAACTGCTTATCCTGAAACAGTTGAGCAATCAGTTAATGAAACGGATTCATAAAAATTACCGCGTGATCGTAGGGTTTAATTCGATGCTGATATTGCTTGGAGTAACAGGTGTGCTGCCACCAACGACATCTGCATTGTTACATAACAGTTCTACTCTTATTATTGGACTGAAAAGTATGGGAGATCTGTTGGAGGAAAAAACAGAATAGCAAGACCGTGTAGTACGATAAGACCTTTCATTGAGAGAGGTCTTATTTTTTGCTGATTATTACCATTTTACAAACATACGTTCCTGTGGTAAGATAGTACCAGACAATAATTACCGGAAAGGAGGAGCATCGTGGAACAGCATACCTATATTGCCATTGATCTGAAATCATTTTTTGCATCCGTGGAATGTGTGGAGCGCGGGAGAAATCCGCTGACAACCCACCTTGTCGTGGCGGATGAGAGCCGCACGGAAAAAACGATCTGTCTTGCGGTGACTCCGAGTTTAAAGGCATACGGAATATCCGGAAGAGCCCGGCTGTTTGAGGTTGTTTCCAAGGTAAAGGAGGTCAACCGGGAACGGGCAAGGTATGCGAAACGTGGGCGGTTAAAGGGCTATTCGGACGATGAGGAGGAGCTTCGCCGTCGTCCGGATCTGATGCTTTCTTATATTGTGGCACCACCACGGATGTCCTATTATATGGAATACAGTACGAGGATCTATGATATTTATCTGCGCTATGTGGCACCGGAGGACATCATTGTCTATTCAATCGATGAGGTGTTTATGGATGTGACACACTATCTGTCCACGTACCATATGACGGCACGGCAGCTTACGGAGCGTATGATCAAGGATGTGCTTTCGGAGACCGGTATTACAGCTACAGCAGGAATCGGTACGAATCTTTACCTTTGTAAGGTTGCGATGGATATTGTTGCCAAGCATGTAGAGCCGGATGAGAACGGAGTGCGCATTGCGGAACTGGATGAAATGCGGTACCGGCGTCTGCTCTGGAACCATCAGCCGATCACCGATTTTTGGCGGGTGGGGAGCGGATATCAGAAGCGGCTGGCTGCGGAGCATCTTTACACAATGGGAGATATTGCGCGGTGCTCTTTGGGCAAGGACACGGATTACTATAACGAAGACCTGTTGTTCCGGTTGTTTGGAGTAAATGCGGAGCTGCTCATCGATCATGCATGGGGATATGAGCCCTGTACGATCGCAGATGTACGGGCATATCAGCCGGAGGAGAACAGCATCAGCACCGGGCAGGTACTGACCTGTCCCTATCCCTTTGACAAAGCAAGGATCGTTGTGTGGGAGATGGCGGATCAGATGGCACTCAGTCTTGTGGAGAAGGGGCTGGCAACCGATCAGCTCGTATTGACCGTTGGATATGATATTGAGAATATAAAAACGGAGAGACCGGGAACGGGGTATCAGGGTGAGATCACCATTGATCGCTACGGAAGAAAAGTGCCAAAGCACGCCCATGGTACGATGACACTAACGAGCTATACTTCCTCCGCAAAGGAGATCATTAAAGCAGTGATGCAGCTTTATGACAAGCAGGTGAATCCCGCTCTTTTGATCCGGCGGATCACGCTATGTGCCAACCGGGTAAAGGAAGAACGTCTGGTAGAACAGGAGACACACTACGAGCAAATGGATCTGTTTACCGATTATGAGACAGTAACGAAAGAGCGCAAGGAGCAAAAAAACGAAAGGGAAAAGGAACGGCAGCTTCAGCAGGCGATGTTGCAGATCAAGAAAAAATATGGTAAAAATGCAATATTGAAAGCAAAAAACTTAGAAGAGGGTGCCACGATGCGGGAGCGAAACACGCAGATCGGAGGGCACAAAGCATAAGGAGAGTGTCGATGAAAGAGGACGAAGAGGTTATGAAAAATTATGGAGATATCATAGAGCAGAGCCGCCCGGTATCGAAACATCATGCGCCGATGGCAAGACGTGACCGTGCCGCACAGTTTGCTTCTTTTGCCGCACTGCGGGGACACAAAGAAGCAATCCGGGAAACGGCACGCCTGACCAGGGAAAAAGAGCTGCTTTCCGAGGAAGAAAAGGAGCTTTTAGACCGGAGGTTTCAAACTGTAATGCGCGATCAGGGGGTGACAGAGATCACGATTACTTACTATAAAAAGGACAGCTTGAAAGAGGGCGGAAGTTACGAAACGATCACGGGACATCTGGAGAAATTTTCTTCGTATGACCGGACGATCGTGCTTGGCGGAAATGTCATTGCGCTGGATGATATTTCCGCCATAGAAGGAGATCTCTTTGATATGTGAAAAGCAGAGCTTACCTCTTAATATTTTATGAAAATCGGGGAAAGGGGGTTGAGTTTGTCCGATAAATGTCTTACCCTTTATAGCAGTGGAAAGTAGTTTTTTTCTGCTTTTATGATACAGAATAGGAAGAATGTTTGAGATAGAGGACAAAACATGGAAGAAAAAGTATTTCTTACCCCGGTTGCCGATGGACTTTGCCAGGAAGAAGTGGCTCAGCGTATCAGCGAGGGGCGCAAGAATGACAAAGTAGAGGATCCAGGCAAGACACTGGGACAGATCATTGCGGGACATACCTTTACTTATTTTAATTTAATTTTTGCTGTGCTTGCGGTATTGGTGATCCTGGTGAGATCTTATCAGAGTCTTACTTTTTTAGTGGCGGTGATCTTTAACCTTTTGATCGGTATTGTGCAGGAGATCCGTGCCAAACAGATCTTATCGAAGGTGCAGATTCTCGACGCAAAGCACGCACAGGTTATTCGTGACGGAAAAAAGCAGGAAATAGCAGCAGAGGAATTGGTGGAGGACGATCTGATCCTTTTTTCTTCCGGTATGCAGATCCCGGCGGATGCTCTGGTGCGTACCGGCAGTGTCAAAGTCAACGAATCCCTGCTGACAGGGGAATCGGATGAGATTACGAAGGAGCAGGGCGATGAACTGCTCTCCGGAAGCTTTATTGTATCCGGAGAATGTGTGGCGCAGGTCACCAAGGTGGGCGCGGATTCTTACATTTCCAGACTTACGTTAGAGGCGAAGGCGTCCAAAGGTGTGGGACAGTCGGAAATGGTACGGGATATTAATCGTCTGATCAAGGTTATTGGTATTCTGCTGATCCCGATCGGTGTTTTTATGGCATTTAAATCGTATGTGATCTTAGGCAGCTCGCTCAAAGAAAGTATTGTGTCGATGACGGCTGCTTTGGTGGGAATGGTGCCGGAGGGACTTTACCTGCTTACGACACTGCGTCTGCTCTTAAGTACGGCAAGTCTGGCAAAGAAAAAGATCTTAATTCATGAGATGAGTTGTATGGAAGCATTGGCGCGTGTGGATGTGCTGTGCGTAGATAAGACCGGGACGATCACCAGTCCTGATATGCAGGTGATGGGCTGTTATCCTGCTATAGAAGGAACGGAAACAGACATTACAGGACTGCTGACAGATTTTGTGGCGGCAATGGCAAATGACAATGCGACAATGAAAGCCTTAAAGGTCTTTTTTGATGGAGCAGCAAAGCAGCAGCCGGAACAGGTGGTGCCGTTTTCTTCCGTTTCCAAATACAGTGCGGTACAGTTTGCCGATGGCTGGTATGTACTCGGTGCTGCGGAAATGGTATTGCGGGAGCAGTACGACGGGATAGTAAAGGAACGCATAGAGCAGTATGCCGGGGAAGGAAAGCGTGCGCTGTTGCTCGCCCGGTATGATGGTACGGTAACAGGAGCTTCCTTAACCGGAAAGGCAGAACCGCTTGCGTATGTGGTGCTGGAAAACCAGATCCGTCCGTCTGCCAAAGAAACGTTTGCTTATTTTGAAAAGCAGGGAGTTGCGATCAAGGTGATCTCCGGGGATAATCCACTTACCGTTTCCAACGTGGCACTTGAGGCGGGTATTTCCGGTGCAGAACGTTATGTGGATGCGTCTTCCTTAGAGACGGAAGACCAGATGAAAGAGGCATTGCAGGAATGCAGCGTGTTTGGCAGGGTGACACCGGAACAGAAGCGTACCTTTGTGCATCTTTTAAAGGAGCAGGAACATTGTGTCGCGATGACCGGAGATGGCGTCAACGATGTGCTGGCACTAAAGGATGCAGATTGCAGTATTGCGATGGCTTCCGGAAGTGAGGCGGCAACACATACGGCGCAGCTTGTCCTGCTGGATTCTGATTTTTCCAAAATGCCCCATGTGGTACTGGAAGGACGGCGCGTGGTAAACAATCTGGCGCGTTCTGCCAGTCTGTTTCTGATCAAGAATATATTTTCCATGGTGATCGCTGTGCTCTCTATTTTCTTTCTGTTTGAATATCCGGTACGGCCGTCCCAGATGTCCATGATATCCGGACTGGCGATCGGTTTCCCGGCATTTATGATGGCACTGGAAAAAAATACGAAGCGGATCGAGGGACGTTTCCTTGCCAATGCGGTATTAGAAGCGTTGCCATCGGCACTCACCAATATTATACTGGGTATTGTGATGGTGATCGGAGGCAGTATATTTTCCGTTCCGGATGCACAGCTTCATACTGCTGTCACGATCTTATTGATGACAGTGGGTGTATTAACGATCGGTTTGATCAGCAAACCATTTACCTATTACCGGTTGGCGATCATGCTGCTTGTGCTGACTGTGGCGGTATTTTGTTTTACGGTGCTGCATGGCATCTTTGAAACCGTGGTTGTCAGTGGCGTGACATTATTTTTGCTATTGCTCTGTCTGTTACTGATCCTGCCAATCCTGTTCAGTATTTACCGTCTGGAATGGTTTTTGATCTTCCGTATCCGGGCATGGCGCAGAAAAAGAAGACGAGAGAATGTCTGAAGGAGAATTTGTATGAAAACATGTCTGATCATTACGGGAGGAGCTTACGAAGCATTGCCAGAGCTTTCTTATGATTTTTTGATTGCTTGTGACAAAGGGTATTCCTATGCCAAAAGACAGGGACTTTCGGTGGATCTTTGTCTGGGAGATTTTGATTCCTATGAGGGAGAAGTGCCGGAGATGGGACGGGCATATCCCAAAGAAAAGGATGATACGGATACGATGCTTGCTGTAAAACATGCCTGTGAGCAGGGGTATGACCATATTATTCTCTCTTGTGCATTTGGAAACCGTCTGGATCATTTGCTTGGAAATCTTTCTGCCGCAGTATATGCAGCCAGCCGGGGGATAAAGGTATGGCTTCCCGGTATAGAGGAAGAGGTGCATGTGCTCGGAAAAGGAGAGATAAGCGTAAAACACCGGGAGGGCTTTAGCATTTCCCTGCTTTCCGCAACGGACAGCTGTGGACCGGTGTATGCGACAGGATTAAAATACAAGCTGGAGGGGACGATGCTGACGAATGCGTTTCCTCTGGGGATCAGCAATGAGTTTTTAGAGGAAGAAGCACACATCCGGGTAGAGAACGGGGTGTTGCTGGTGATACAGTCAAAAATGTGAAAAGGAGAAAAAAATGCAGCGGGATCTGGTTCGATTATATGCAGTGACAGATGATAAATGGGAAGAGGAAGAGAAGATGCTGATGCAGGTGGAAGCCGCGTTAAAGGGCGGTGTGACACTGGTGCAGCTGAGAAAGAAAAAACGGCCAGAGAGGGAACTGATTTCTCTGGCACAAAGGATGAAAGAACTGTGCCACCGTTATCAGGTGCCACTTCTGATCAATGACAGCGTGAAGATTGCCAAAGCGGTGGATGCGGACGGGGTGCATCTGGGACAGTCAGATGGCTCGATTGCAGAAGCCAGAGCGGTGCTTGGGGAGGATAAGATCATTGGTGCTTCGGTCAAAACCGTCGCACAGGCAGAAAAGGCAAAGGAAGAAGGCGCAGATTACTTCGGAGTAGGGGCAGCATTTGCAACTAGTACCAAACAGGATGCTTCTGTGATCCCACATGAACGGTATGCTATGATCAAAGAGGTGGGACTGCCGGTTGTTGCGATCGGCGGGATTCATGCCGGTAATCTTTTGGAACTTTCGGGGAGCGGAATTGATGGAGTAGCGTTGATCTCGGCAATTTTTTCCGCTCCGGATATTGAAAAGGAGTGTCATAAGTTAAGGGAACTTGTAGCGCAGGTGAGAGGAGAGAGCAGATGAAAAAAGGATTGATCTTTGATATGGACGGGACGCTGCTCGATTCCATGTCTGCCTGGTACACACTTGCTTCCCGGACGATTTGTTCCTTTGGCAAGACACCGGAAGCAGATCTGGATCAAAAGATCAACCAGATGAGCGTGGCAGAGGGCTGCCGTTATCTGATCAGGACATACGACCTTGCACTTTTGGAGGAGGAAATGTATCGCTCTATTCTTGGGACGATGCAGCGTTTTTATGAAACGGAGGTTAAAGTAAAGCCAGGGATACGTACCTTTTTAGAGGAGTGTCAAAGAGATGGTGTACCGATGTGTGTGGCAACAGCGACGGACCGTCCCCTAACCCTTGCAGCACTGACACATACGAAGCTGCTTTCCTTCTTTGAGGCGGTATTTACGGTAGCAGAGGTGGGTGCAGGAAAGGACCGGGCGGATATTTACGAGGCAGCAGCAGACAGAATGCATCTTGCAAAAGAGCAGTGTCTTGTTTTTGAGGATGCCTGCTATGCGGCTGTGACTGCCAAACAGGCAGGCTTTATTGTTGTAGGAATCGAAGATGATACAGAAGCAGATCAGAAGGGGCTTCGAAAGATCTGTGATCATTATGTGGAAAAGGGCAAAGAAGCAGGACAGCTTATGTTGCTCAAAAAAAAGGAGAGGTTATGAAAAAGGTATTGACGATCGCCGGCTCTGATCCGAGTGGTGGAGCCGGGATTCAGGCGGATCTAAAAACAATTGCGGCACATGGACTGTATGGCATGAGTGCGATCACGGCATTGACAGCACAAAATACCACGGGAGTATCTGGTATTTTTCCGGTACCGGCAGCATTTGTGAAACAGCAGATGGACAGTGTGTTTACCGATATTTTTCCAGATGCGGTAAAGATTGGAATGGTGTCCGAAAAGGATGTGATACAGGGGATTTCGGAAAAACTGAAAGAATATCAGGCGAAACATATCGTGGTAGATCCGGTCATGGTATCAACGAGCGGCTGCCGGCTGATCCCGGAGGAAGCAGTGGAATGTCTGGTTGAAACGCTGTTTCCATTAGCGGATGTGATCACGCCAAATCTGATGGAGGCACAGGTGCTTCTTGCAAGAGAACTGACATCCGTAAAGGACATGAAACAGGCGGCGCAGGAACTGAGTGCGCAGTATGACACCGGGGTGCTTATAAAGGGCGGTCATTTAAAGGAGCGGGCAGCGGATGTGCTGTTTTATCGCGGAGAGATTACGGTGATGGAGGCGGAGTTTATTGCAAATCCGAATACCCACGGAACCGGATGTACCCTATCTTCCGCCATTGCCTGTGGACTGGCAGCGGGAAAATCCCTGACGGAAAGTGTGCGGTGTGCGAAAGAATATGTCAGAGGTGCGATCGCGGCAGGACTTGATCTGGGGGCGGGATCCGGGCCACTTCATCACATGTATCAGTATTTTATCACTTAACCATCACAAACAAAGAATACACTCTATAAATGTAAGAAAAAACAATTAAGGACAAAAGGAGAGAGAAAATGAAGAACAAACGTATAATCCATGTGCTTGCATGGATGGTATTGGCAGTATTACTGTTTGGGGAGGCAGGTCCGGGACTTTCTTTGGTTTCGGAAAGCTCTCTTTTCGTAAAAGCAGCATCCGCAGAAGGAAGTAAAGGCGGTTCTTCTGATGCAAGTGATGATGCAAGTAAGGATGCGTATGTTGCTATTACAGCGGCATTGACAAAGAATGTGCTTGTTTATAAACAGGCATTTGACACTACACTGCTTCATGTGTATGGAGTCGTATCCATGGACGCTTCGGGTAATCCGGTAGATCGAAAGGAAGTTGCACTTTCTGATTGTACGGTGACCTATGAGGAAAATGGGATTACCTATACGGATCTGTCTTCCATCAGTTCTACAATGGGAGAAAAGAAGATCAAGGTAACCTATCAGGATAAGAAAAAGGTCTGGGAAGCGTCACAAACACTCACAGTTACTCTGGCAAAGGTAGAGAATCTGACACAGACAGCGGCAAGTTCTTCTACGATCAGTTTAAGCTGGAATGCAGTAGAGGGAGCCAGCGGTTATCGTGTCTTCTGGTACAATGCCGCAGATCAGAAGTATCACAGCATCAAGGGTTCTCCGGAATCAAAAGCTCCGATCGTGGAACCAAATACCGTGATCAAGAATCTTTATACTTATGCAACTGCGCTGACACCGGGTACTTCCTATAAGTTTAAGGTGTGTGCATACTATGGAACTACCACGAAAAATGAGATCCGTGGTGACAAATCCGATGAATTGGTAGTTACGACCGCACCGGATAAAGTAACGGGACTGCATGCCAAAGATTATGCAGATACTTATATTGAGCTGGCATGGAACGGCGTTGCCGGAGCCAATGGTTACATCATCTACCGTAAAAAAAGCGGGGAAACAGATTACAAAAAGATTGGTGATACCCTTGGCGGTGTCAATGTCTATGAAGATGCAGATGTGACAGAGGCATCTACCTATTATTATAAAATATGTGCCTATAGTCTGACGGAAACATATTTAAGTGATGAGTCGGATGTGCTGAAATGGAGTACCTCTCCGGCGACTCCTGTTGTGAAAGTAAAAGCGGGAGATGGACGCTTCCGTGTTACATGGAATAAGGCCAAGAGCGCGACCGGATATCAGGTGCTGATCAAAACAGCAGCAGAAAGCACGTATCAGGTAGCCGCAGATGTTAAGCAGGGAACGTATGCCTACATTGTAAAGAATCTTGCGAATGGTACGTCCTACGATGTGGTGGTTACATCTTACCGTACGATGGACGGAGCAAACTATACCTCTAAAAATTCTGAATTAAAAAATGTGACACCGGTATCCGTGGCAGCGACAAGCAAAAAAGCGAAACTGTATAAGACCAAAAAGAAATTCAAAGCTTCGAACGCCTATAAGAATGTGGCATGGTTTAAAAAATATGTGGTATATAACAAGTCTGTTGCAATGCCGGGTACGATCCATACCAATGTCGCAGGTTTTGCAAGCAGCAGGATGTGTCCACAGGCCATTGCTTTTGCAGGTTCCTATATGCTGATGACAGCGTATGATTATGCCAAAGAAGAAAATTCCGTGATCTATGTTATGACGAAAAAGAAGAAGACACTGCTTACCACGATCGTGCTGGAAGATAAGGTACATGTCGGCGGAATCGCATTTGACGGAACGAACGTATGGGTGAGCCATGGAAACAGGGTGGCCGCTTTGAAGTATGCGGACATCAAGGCAGCCGCCAAAAAGAAAGCAGCATATAAGGAACTGCCATACCACGCTTTAGTAAATGTAAAGACAACAGCTTCTTTTATGACTTATTATAATGGTATGCTCTATGTAGGACAGACAAAGGAAACGGCAAAGAGCCAGACTTACAGTTATACGATCAACAATAAAAACGGGAACCCAACACTGACTGCCAAATATGGCATCAAGCTTCCGGATCGTATTCAGTCGATTGCCTTTTTGCCAGATGGTTCGCTGGTGATCTCCC
Organism: Lachnospiraceae bacterium; assembly: GCA_050874905.1. Classification (GTDB taxonomy): domain Bacteria; phylum Bacillota; class Clostridia; order Lachnospirales; family Lachnospiraceae; genus NC2004. The sequence goes on along the minus strand of JBNMLP010000007.1, from coordinate 113,841 downwards.
GTTCCAACCTTTACATGACCTCACAGCGGTATTACATCAGCCAGATGGATTACTATCAGCCAAAATGGTCAGGAAAGAAGATCAAAAAGCTTGGTAAGAGTAAAAATACCTGTCCAATGCCGACGATGAATGAAGGAATTGCGGTAAACGGAAACTATTTATACAGTTGTTTTGAATCGACCGTATTTTCTACAGCGACAAATCCAATGGATCGGATCTGTGCCTTTAAGCTTTCTTCGATCAGAAGCGGTAAGGTGAAAAAATAGAAAAAAGGAACACAAAAAAGCACGTTTTTGCGTGCTTTTTTGTTGTTAAAAAAGAGTGTCTTTCGTTTACACCCATAAGGAAGTGTGTTATACTAAATCCGTATATGTATTGGGAGAGAAGGTGATTCCGTGGTTAGCGAAGACAAGGTAAAATTAATGACAAAATGTGCGGTTTACGAGAAGTATTATGGCAAAACGGAATTGCGAATGGCGGGCTATTTCAAAAAAGATTATATAAAAGCAGAGACCTTAAAAACATTGATGGGGGTGCTTGCTGCATTTGGTGTTGGAGCAGTCATTTATCTTCTTGCAGATTATAAACGTGTTTTTTCAGAACTGAATCAGATGCATTTTATCCGTCTGTTTGCCCAGATGGGAGCAGTGCTTTTTGTACTGCTTGTTCTTTATTTTATTCTTTCGCATGTGTTGTATGCGAAACGCTACGATCATGCCAAAAAACATGTGATCCGATATTACCGTGATTTAAAGCAGCTAAAGGCATACTATCACGGAGAAGAGGATGTGAGTCCAAAACAGATGGAAGAGGGGGATATGCTCAATGATGAGTTTATTGATTATTAGAGAGAACATCTTAAGCTACATAAGACAGCATGAGCGTATCGTGCTTCCCATTGTACGCTTTTTTTATACGTTGATCGTGATGCTCAGTTTTAAAACATTGTTTGGATATCAGGACTCCTTATATCGTTGGCCGGTCTTACTGGGACTGGCTGTGGTAGGTGCCTTTTTGCCGGGGGGGCTTACCTATCTGATCGTGATGTTGTTTATCTGTATTGATCTGGCAACGTTTAGCGTGGAAGCAGCAGGGCTTTTGCTGGCAGGAATGTTGATCTCTTATTTCCTGTATTTAAGGGTAATGCCGGGAAAAAGCTGGATCATACTGGTGACGATGGTGCTGGCGATGAAGCTGCCAGGACTGGTTCCTTTTCTCATTGTGATCCTGATCGGGCCAATGGGCATTATTCCGGCAGTTTGCGGCATTATATTATATTATTATTCGGTGCACTGTAAAGATCTTTATAATGTGTTGATGACAGCCAGTGGAGAGAAGGATGTCAATGCGATCGCTTATCTGATAAACCAGCTCAGTCAGGATCGGCAGATGCTGCTTTATCTTGCCATCTGTGTTGTGGTGATGCTGGTCACTTATTTTATCTACCAGAGTTCTATGGTGTATGCATGGATGATCTCTATTATGGTGGGAATGGTTGTGTTGATCCTGGGATTTTTAGCAGGAGGGATCATCATTGACGATCCGGTGAGCTTTCGTGTCATCTTTTTAGGCTCTGTACTATCCGGACTGGCAGCGATGCTCGTGCAGTTTTTCAAAGGAATCGTGGACTACAGCCGGATCGAAGTGGTGCAGTTTGAAGATGATGAATATTATTATTATGTAAAAGCGGTGCCGAAGATCCGCATTACCAAGCAGGATCTGAATGTGAAGAAGATTAATGTGCGAAATAGAAACAGGAGCAATAAATGAGTAATCGTTTTGTAGAATTTATTGAAAAATATCTATATTGGATGTCATTTCCTAAGATTGGGATCACAGATATCGTTGAGATTGCACTGATCACGATCGTACTCTATTACATTTTCCTTTGGGTAAGACGTACCAGAGCGTGGTCATTGTTCAAGGGATTTGTTGTGCTGCTCGGCATCATGGTGGTGGCAGCAGTCTTTCAGTTGAATACGATCTTATGGATTTTTTCCAAGATGTTTAATGTTGGTATCATCGCGATCATGATCGTGTTCCAGCCGGAACTTCGTAATGCACTGGAACAGTTAGGACGCAAGAATATCTTAGTATCCATGTTTGCCAGTGGAGAAGATCAAAGAGATAAATCCGAACGCTTTACACAAAAAACGATCAATGAGATTGTTAAGGCGACATTGGAAATGGCAAAATATAAGACGGGTGCACTGATCGTTATTGAGCAGGAAGTGGCACTCGGGGAGTACGAACGTACCGGAATCCCGATCGATGCCGCAGTAAGTAGCCAGCTTCTGATCAACATTTTTGAAAAGAATACACCATTACATGATGGTGCTGTCATTATCAGAAATGACCGTATTGTTTCTGCAACGTGTTATCTTCCGTTGTCTACCAATATGGAGATCAACAAGGAGCTTGGAACAAGACACCGTGCCGCTATTGGTATTAGTGAAGTATCCGACAGCATGACGATCGTTGTATCAGAGGAAACTGGTAAGATCTCTATTGTGATCGGTGGAGAGATCTACCGGGACGTTGATGCGGAGTCCATTCGCAAAAAATTAAGTTATCTGCAGAAAAAGACGATCGATGTGAAGAAATTTAAAATATGGAAAGGACGGATGAACAGTGCAAAAAAGAAGAATACCCAGTAATCCGGGTCTGATGATATTATCTTTTGTTCTGGCACTGGTGTTGTGGCTTGTTGTGGCAAACATTGAAAATCCGGTTACCACCAAGGTGTTTCGGGACGTTGAGGTAACTATCACCAATGAGAATGTGATCAGGGAGATCAACAAAGTATATGAGGTATCTTCCGGAGACAAAGCCACTTTTACAGTAAAGGGACGACGTTCTGTGCTTGACAATTTAACGGCAAAAGATTTTAAAGTAGTGGCAGATCTTTCCCATATGTCGGAAGTATATGCCGTTCCGGTTCAGGTGACACCAAAAAGTGATAATCTGGATATTGAAGTATATAAAAATGACAACACCATGATCGTGTCGTTGGAGAATAAGAAAAGTGAAAATCTTCCGATCACGATCACAACTTCCGGGGAAGTGGCCAATGGTTATGCACTGGGAGATAAAACGGCAACTCCCAATATCGTAACGGTAACCGGACCGGAAAGCCTGATCCGCAAGACGAAAGAAGCGAGAGTTACGGTAAAGGTAGATGGTGCGACCAGCGATGTGGAGCAGACCTGTAAGATTGAGTATTACGATGGTAATGGAGAACTGTTAGAGAGTCCACGTCTGAGTGCGGATGTGAAAAATGTGGCAGTGTCGGTACAGGTATTAAAGACCAAATCTGTTCCGGTTCACATTACACCAACGGGTACACCGGCGGCCGGATATAACTGGGAAGATTTAACATACGAACCAAAGAGTGTAGATGTTGCGGGAACCGATGAAGTACTGGCGCAGATTTCTTCTATTGAGATCCACGATGTTGATCTGACCGGGCTGAGTGAGAATCAGGAATATACCTTTAAGGTATCTGATTATGTGCCGAAAGATGCCGTGCTGATCAATCCGGACCAGCAGATCATGGTAACGGTAACGATCGATAAAGTCATCAAGCGGGAGATCAAGCTTACGAAAGACGTGATCGATTTTGCGGGAGTACAGGCAAAATATGATTATTCTCTGGCAGATGATACAAGTATTATTGTGGAATTAAAGGGATATCAGAAGGATCTGAATAAACTTTCTGCCTCGGATTTAAAGGCAATGATCGATGTGTCGAAGCTTTCGGCAGGAACACATCTTTGTGATATAACTGTGGCAACCGATGAGCACACAACGGCACAGGTTTTGGGAAAAGCAAAAGTAACCGTCAAAAAGGCGAAGAATTAGGAGGAGAATATGAGTCGTTTATTTGGTACAGATGGAGTAAGAGGTGTGGCGAACAAAGAGCTTACCGTGGAACTGGCAACTAAGCTTGGACAGGTGGGAGCACATGTGCTCACGGAAAATTCCCATCACAAACCAAAAATTTTAGTAGGATGTGATACGAGAAAAAGTGGAGATATGCTTGCTATGGCATTGATGGCAGGTATCTGTGCAGCGGGGGCAGATGCCGTATATTTAGGAGTTGTGCCAACTCCTGCGGTTGCCTATCTGGCAAGACAGATGAAAGCAGATGCCGGAGTTGTGATCTCTGCTTCCCACAATCCATCTGAGTTTAATGGAATAAAATTTTTCAACGGAGATGGTTTTAAGTTATCTGATGAATTAGAGGATCGCATGGAGGAGATCATCCGCAATGATCTGGAAGAGGTAGCGCGTCCGACCGGATATGGAGTAGGATCTCTTACGTACGCCTTTGATGCAAAGGAACAGTATATCAATTTTATTACCAGTACCGTGCCGCTTGATCTGAGTGGTATGAAGATCGTGGTCGACTGTGCCAATGGAGCTTCCTTTTACACGTCTCCAAAGGCGTTAAAGAGACTGGGAGCTGATCTGATCGTGCTGCACGATGCACCGGACGGAAGCAATATCAACAAGGATTGCGGTTCTACCCATCTGGAATCATTGCAAAAAGAAGTGGTAAAGAGCGGAGCCAAAGTCGGGCTGGCATTTGACGGAGATGCCGATCGTCTGCTTGCGGTAGATGAAAAAGGGCAGGTGGTAGATGGAGATCAGTTGATGGCAATCTGTGGCCTTTATATGCGGGAAAAGGGACAGCTGAAAAAAGATACGATCGTGGCAACTGTTATGAGTAATCTGGGCTTTTATATTATGGCGGAGCAGCAGGGGTTACATATCGAACAGACAGCAGTCGGAGATCGCTATGTCTTAGAGTGTATGAGGGAAAAAGATTATTCCATTGGTGGAGAACAGTCCGGACATATCATTTTCTTAGATGAAAATACGACCGGAGATGGTCTGCTTAGTGCGATGCATCTGCTGGATGTGATGGTACATAAAAATAAACCGTTATCCGAGCTGGCATCGGTGGTAAAAGTATTGCCACAGGTATTGGTCAATGCAAAAGTATCCAACAAAAATAAATATAAATATAAAGAAGATGAAGAAATTCAGAAAGCAATTGCAGAGCTGGAAGCCAAGTTTGATGGAAAAGGCCGTGTGTTGATCCGCCCAAGCGGAACAGAGCCGCTGGTTCGTGTCATGATCGAAGGACAGGATCAGGAGGAGCTGAACAAAGAGGCAACAAAACTGGCAGAGTTTATTATGGAACGTCTGAACTAGCAGCCGGTCAGGACGAATGAAAGAAGGGATGGATATGGTAACACAAACTTTTCATATTACCACAAGCGAAGGATTTCATCTTCGCCCGGCGTCCAATCTAAGTACAGTGGCACTTCGTTATCAGTCAGAAATTACATTTGGAGTGCGTGGAAACCGTGCCAATGCCAAAAGTGTGTTAAGTATTCTGGCCGGTATGGTAAAGCAGGGAGAAGAGGTAACATTCTGGTGTGAGGGACCAGATGAAGAAGAGGCAATGAAAGCGATTGCAGAGCTGGTTGCAAATGATATGGAGTTATAGAAAAATACATACAAACGGGAAAGTGTGAGAAAAGAATGAGTAAATTGACTATAATCATTCCCATGATGAAGCCATGTCCTTATCTTGCAGAATGTATGGATAGCCTGGCAAAGCAAAATACCAGAATGATGGATGTGCTGATCGTAAGGGATTTTGAGGATGAGGAATGTCAAAAAGAAATAGAAGAATTAAAGAAAACATACGCCACGAAATTCCCCGTAGAGCAGGTTTACTTAGAAGATGAGGGCGGATTGTCCGGACTTAGAAATTATGCCCTGCTGAATTGTCAGGGAGAATATGTCATGTTTATGGAACCGGAGGATACGTTGGAGGAGGGAACGATCAAGGCATTGTTAGATGCGGTGCCGAATCTCCCGATACCGCTCGTTTATTCCAGAGTAAAGCCAAAGCACCGTCTGATCAGTGGGTATCACGAAGAGTATGAGGAAGAAGTAGTACATTTGTTTGAGACAGATAGTGCCAAGTTGGAAAAACGCCCGGCAATCGATCAGGCAGATGCCAACTATGAAAAGGATGCCATTTCCTATATGGTGGAGCTCCGGGATCATTTAGAGGACTTTACGGTGCTCGGATGTATGTTTCATAAGAGCTTTTTAAAAGAAAATGATATTTTGTTTTCCGATGCCATTCATTTTTATCCGGATGCACCATTTATTTCTAAGGTGCTGATGAATGCTTCCAATACACTTTCGGTAAAAGAGGGGGCGTACATCAGGAGAAATGGAACATTTCGCTACGAAGTAGAGAGAGGCAGAAATATAAAGGAACGGATGAAGGATTACATGAATTGTTATGATCAGGCATACAGTATGTGTATCAGCAATCCGGAAATGATGCTTCTGATCCAGGAGACCATGTGTACCAGGTACGTCAACATGGTGATCCGTATGATCGCCAAAAGCAGGGATCAGGCATTTGTCGATGCGATCTATCAGACGTATCATGATCAGATGAATCGCGTGGATAAGCGGGTGATCGCCAGTTTTTCCCCGTTGGAGCGCAAGCATTTGAAGTTGTTAAAGAAGGGGGATGAAAAGGCCTCCATTGCATATATGAAGACGTATATCCGCAAAAAGAAACGGGAGTATTTCTTCCGCAAAAAAACAGTATTTCTGCGTACGATCGCAGATCGGTTGTTTGGAAATATGGACATTTTAGAGCGGTATATTCTATTTGAAAGCGGTCACGGACAGCGATATTATTCTGATCCCAAATATATTTACCGCTATTTACAAAAAAACTATCCGGGAGAGTACCGCTGCATCTGGGTAGCCAATAACAAAGAACTGGCAGACCGGATCGAGGGACACCGCATTACAGTAAAGCAGAACAGCTTGCGCTATTTTTATTATGTACTGCGTGCCAAATACTGGATCAGAGATACGAGACAGCCGATCTGGTGGTACAAAGCACCGGATCAGAGATTTATAGCAACATGGCTTGGCACGCCGATGCAGAAATGGTTTTTGGACAAGCAGGCATTTCTGGATGGAGAACCGGCACTGCGCCGTGGTTTAAAAGCGCAGGTAGAGCAGTGGGATCATGTGATCAGTGCCAATCCCTATACAAGCGAATGTTTGAGGTCCGGATTGGGCGTACAGCCATCCCAGATCCTTATGATCGGTCAGCCAAGAAATGATCTGTTTTATGAGAAGGACTGCGAGGAACAGAAAAAACAGCTCAAGGAAGAGATGGGACTTCCAATGGACAAAAAGACGATCCTATATGCGCCGGTATGGCGGGAAGAGGAAGCTACCGATATGGGTGACATGTATAAAATGCAGCTTGGACTGCACCGTATGAAGGAAACATTGTCAGACGATTATGTGGTACTGGTGCGCATCCACGACCATATTACGGGCAAAATGATCTTAGATAAGGCACTGGAAGGGTTTGTCTATGATTTCAGTTTTTATGATGATGTGCAGGAATTGATGCTGGTATCTGATATGATGATCACGGATTATTCTTCCTTGATCTTTGATTATGCATGTTTGAAGCGACCGATTTATTTTTACTGGTACGACCGGGAATCATTTGAAAAGAACCTGGATCAGTTTTATTATTCCTTTGAGGAAACACTGCTTCCCGGACCGGTATGTAACACGACGCAGGAGATCATCAATTACATCAAAGAAACAGATCATGGCATGGAACAGTTTGCTGAGGCGAGGGAGGAGTTTTATCAGACGTACTGTTCCCTGAATGGACATGCGGCGGAGACACTTGCACGCAAATGTTTTCAGGAGATGCATGACTTGTTTGAATATGAGGATGAGAAGAACCTTAATTTACAATCAGATCGTTCTATGATATAATAGATTGGTTTGATTGGATATTAAGAATATGGAGAACACTATGAACGTATTTTTTAAGAATTTTATGCGCTATCGATTTTTATTGATGGAGCTGATCAAAAAGGGCGTGAAATTAAAATATCGGCGTTCTTATCTTGGTATTATATGGACGCTATTGGAACCATTGCTTACGACGATCGTATTGACGATCATCTTTGGTTCCCTGTTAAATCGTGGAAACAGTGCAAGTTATCCGGTTTATATTTTGTCAGGAAGACTGTTATACAGCTTTTTTTCTACCGGAACCAATACATCTATGAAATCGATCCGGAACAACTCCGGCATGATTAAAAAGGTGTATGTACCTAAATATATGTATCCGCTTTCTTCGGTAATATATAATTATGTGATCTTTTTGATCTCATTGATCGTGTTGATCGGGGTAAGCCTGTTTCTGGGCGTTCATCCGACGGCAAAGATCCTTCTGGCGCCGATCCCGTTGGTGATCTTATTGGTGTTGACCGTGGGTGTGGGATTGATCTTATCCACGCTTGCAGTATTTTTCCGGGATCTGGAATACCTTTGGAGCGTTGTTTTGATGCTGATCATGTACTCGTCTGCTATCTTTTATTATGTAGATGACATTGTGAAAAAGAGTCCCGACAAGGCGATCTTATTCCATGCCAATCCACTATATTGCTGTATTGCAGTATTTCGTGACTGTATTTTTGGAGACCCGATCCAGTGGGGACTTTGTGCATATGCAGCAGTATTTGCAGTGATCAGTTTTTTTGTCGGAGTCTTTCTTTTTTATAAAAAGCAGGATAAATTTATTTTACACATCTAAAAATATGAGGATAGATTATGGGAAAGCCAGTGTTAGAGGTGGATCATGTATCCATGCAATTTAATTTAAGTCAGGAAAAGGTAGACAACTTGAAAGAATATGTGATCAAGCTGTTGAAGGGACAGATTTCTTACAATGAATTCTGGGCATTAAAGGATGTTTCTTTTACTTTAAACAAAGGAGATCGTCTGGGAATCCTTGGAATGAATGGAGCAGGAAAAAGTACCCTTTTAAAGGTGATCGCAGGTGTATTAAAAGCAACGGAAGGAACGGTAAAGACCCGCGGTAAGATCGTACCGCTTTTGGAGCTTGGAGCGGGATTTGACAAGCAATATACCGGGGCGGAGAACATTTACTTATATGGTTCGGTGCTGGGATATTCCAAATCTTTCATCGATGAAAAGTACGATGAGATTGTTGAATTTTCAGAGTTAAAAGATTTTATCGATGTGCCGATCAAGAATTATTCTTCCGGTATGAAAGCACGTCTGGGGTTTGCGATCGCAACGGTAGTAGATCCGGAGATTTTGATCCTGGATGAGGTGCTGGCAGTCGGTGATGCGAAATTCCGTAAGAAATCGGAGGCAAAGATCCAGACGATGTTTGATAAAGGTGTGACCGTTTTATTTGTGTCACATTCATTAAAGCAGGTGAAGCGCATCTGTAATAAAGCGATGATTTTGGACCACGGGACATTATTGGAAATTGGAGACATCGGTCCGGTCAGTGAGAAATACCAGGGAATGTTAGATGCATAGGAGGCAAAGGATATGAAAAAGGTAATAACGTATGGTACATTTGATCTGCTGCATGTAGGACACATCAATATTTTACGACGGGCAAAGGAGATGGGAGACTATCTGCTCGTAGTACTTTCTTCAGATGAGTTCAATGCGCTAAAAGGAAAGAAAGCATATTATTCCTACGAGGACAGAAAGACGATCTTAGAGGCGATCAAATATGTAGATGAGGTGATTCCGGAGACTTCCTGGGATCAGAAGATTTCCGATGTACAGAATAATGATATTGATATTTTTGTTATGGGACATGACTGGACAGGCAAATTTGACTTCTTAAAGGATTATTGTGAGGTAGTATATCTTCCAAGAACAGAAGGAATTTCCACATCTAAGATCAAAGGAGATTTAAAGCTCGGAGTAGACAATAAAGAGGCTTAATTACCCGGATCTGGAGGCGGATTATGAAACAACACATAAAAAAGTTTTTAAGAAGACTGGCACTGCTCTGGTATCGTCTGTTGGTAAAAGTACTTCCTCTTTCTAAGGATGTCATTGTATTTGAATCGAATGTAGGACGCAATTATAGTGGCAATGCCAAATCCATCTATGAGTGTATGTTGAAAAATGGATGGGATCAGAAATATCATCTTGTCTGGTCATTAGAAAATGTAAAAGAACATGTACCGGGTAAGGTAACAATCGTGCGTCGTACCCGTTTGAAGTATTTATATTACATGGCAGTGGCAAGGATCTGGATCTCTGACAGCCGTATGCCGAAATGGCTCATAAAACGACCAGGGAACACTTACATCCAGACATGGCACGGAACACCGCTTAAGAAGCTGGCACTGGATATGGATGTGCTGAGCATGGGTGGCAGCACGGATGTCCAGAAGTATCATGACAATTTTGTTGCAAATACAAAAACATGGGATTATCTGATCTCACAGAATGCATTTTCGACAGAGACATTCCGCCGTTGTTTTGCATTTCATAAGGATATGTTAGAAATTGGATATCCGCGAAATGACGTGCTGTTTGAAAAGAACAACGAAAAGGATATTACGGAATTAAAGAAAAAACTGCATCTTCCGCTGGATAAGAAGATCATTCTATATGCGCCAACATGGCGGGACGACCAATATCATGCCAAAAGCATTTACAAGTTCGTGAGTGACATGAATTATGATAAAATGCAAAAGGCACTGTCTGATGAATATATCATGATCGTAAAGTTTCATTATCTGGTAAAGGATCATATTGACTGGAGCAAGTACAAAGGCTTTATCTATGAGTTTAACCAGCATCAGGATATTGCAGATCTTTATCTGGTTTCTGATCTTATGATCACGGATTATTCTTCTGTGATGTTTGATTACAGCCTGCTTCGACGCCCAATGTTTTTCTTTGCCTATGATCTGGACAATTATAAAAACAATTTACGTGGCTTTTATTTTGATTTTCTGGATACGGCTCCGGGACCAGTGGTGGAGACAACAGATGATCTGACCAATGCGATCCTTACCTATGACAGTGACGCATGGCGTGAGAAGTACGATGCGTTTTTTCACAAATACAATCACGCAGATGACGGACATGCGTCCGAGAAGGTGTGTCAGCTTGTAGAAGAGAAGTTGAACGCAGTGACCAATTAAATGAAGGAGTGAAATGCGATGAAGGAACTGGGATATAAAATATTTGCGATTCTTTATCGCATTTTTTGTATTTTCCCCATTCAGGATAAGCAGGTGTTTCTGATCATGACACACGATGCAGGTCCGGAAGGAAATGTCCGTGTGGTGGCCGATTATATGAAACAGCTTGACAAAGGCTACCGGTTTGCCTGTTTGAAACGGGAGGATACTTATTTTGGGCGTTCCTTAAAGAAAATGTGGCATTTTTTTATCGTAGATGCCTATAAGCTGGCAAGAAGCAAACGGATCTTTTTGGATAATATGTTTCTTCCTATGGCATATTTCAAGGTACGCAACGGCGTTCAGGTCGTGCAGATGTGGCACGGCACAGGAGTGATTAAAAAGATCGGTGCTGATGCCAATGAAGGGCATTTAAAAGAACTGGAACAGCGTGCCAATGAAAATAATACGCATCTGATCGTAAGTTCGGAAACAACAAAGCGTATTTACGGACAGAGTTTTTCCATGCCGGAAGATCGGGTGTTTATTACAGGGATGCCACGGACAGACTGTTTTTTTAAGCCGGAACATCATCGGGCACAAAGAGCAGCGTTTGAGAAGGAATATCCGGAAGTAAAGGGGAAAAAACTGGTGTTATATGCACCGACTTTCCGGGATGCATTTGTCGATCATCCGCGTCTTTCCTTATCGGTGCAGCAGTTAAGCGAGGCACTGGGCGAGGACTATGTGATCGGGCTGCGCCTGCACCCCTATGTTGCGAGACATTATGAGAGCACGGAAGAGACCGACCGGGTGATCCTGTTAAATTCTTACCAGAGCTTAAATACCTTATTATTTGCGACGGATCTTTTGGTGACAGATTATTCTTCCATCGTGTTTGAATATGCAGCACTGCATCGTCCGATGGTTTTTTATGCGTATGATCTGGAAGACTTTTCACAAAATGGACGGGGCTTTTACTGGGATTATGAAGCATATGTACCAGGACCGGTAGTGAAGCAGGAAACGGCATTGGCAGATACGATCCGTGAAGTATCCCGGATGTCCACAGAAGAATACGAAAAAACCTATCATTTATCTGATTTTGTAACGCAGACCTATGCCTATCAGGATGGGGAAGCAACCAAGCGGCTTGCAGCACTGCTGCAGCTATAAGCAAATGACAGCAAGTAAGAGAAAAGGAGAGAAGTATGTCAGTTTACGATTACCAGGATGCGCTCAAACTCGGAACGAAAGAGTATCGTGCCGCAATTTCTGCGGGAGAATACCCGTTCCTTCCAGTGCTGGATGAAATTTTAAAACATGTAACAATAGAAAAAGAAATGAATATGGGATTGGTGGAAATTCCTCTGAATCGTATTGTGGGAACCAGTACGGCAGGACGTACACAGGCATTTGCCCGGAATTTTATGCCGCTTTTAGAGGTAGGATCCGAATTTGGTGCGAAATGGAGTACCTTAAGTGACGCCCAGGTAGAGGAAGGTATCCGTGATCCGATCCAGGTATATGAGTATCTCAATCGTTTCTATGTGGTAGAGGGGAACAAACGTGTCAGCGTCATGAAATATTTTGATGCTGTGACGATCATGGCGAACGTTACCAGAAAGGTGCCAAAAAAGACCGATGATCTGGAGATCCAGATCTATTATGAGTTCATGGATTTTTACGAGATCGCCGGAATCTATTCGTTCAACGTATCAAAACTCGGCATGTTTGACAAGGTCCTGGAGCTGACCGGTGGCTATGAGCCGTGGGATGAGGATAAGCGGAAAGAATTTAATTCGGCTTACCAGCGTTTCAGAAAAGCCTATACACAGCGCGGCGGCGATAAGCTCCCAATCAAATCTGGAGATGCGATGGTGGCATTTTTGACCTTCTATGGATTTGACAAAATGAAAGAAATGACGCCAAAGCAGATGGAAGAAAATGTTGTCAAGATGTGGAACGAGTTCATCATGTTGACACAGGGCGAGCAGGTGGATCTGGTGATGGATCCAAAGGAAACGAAGAAAGAACCGATCAATAAAAAGATTTTAAATTATCTGCTTCCAAGCAGAGAGAAACGGTATGTGGCCGCCTTTGTTTACGACAAAACACCAGAGCAGTCAGATTGGATCTATGCGCATGAGCTGGGACGGCTTTATCTGGAGGAGCACTTAAAACAGGAGCTGGAAACCAAAAAGATTGTGACAGATAAGACCGGAGAGGAAGCGGAACAGGTGTTGGAAGAGGTGATCGAGGATGGTGCCGATGTCATTTTTACGGTGACACCAAACCTGATGGAACCTACCTTAAAGGTAGCGATCAACCATCCGGAAGTTAAGATGCTCAACTGTTCTTTAAATACGCCGCACCGCTACATCCGTACCTATTATGGGCGTATGTACGAGGCCAAATTTTTAAATGGTCTGATCGCTGGCTGCATGGCGGAAAATGACAATATCGGTTACATTGCAGAATACCCGATCTATGGATCAATCGCCAATGTCAATGCCTTTGCTTTAGGAGCCAAGATGGTCAACCCTCGTGCGAAAGTGTATTTGCAGTGGTCGACATTGAAGGATTCCAATTTCTATGATGTATTTATTGAGAAAAACATCCGTTATTTAGCAGGACAGGATATTATTACACCAGACAATCCATCCAGAGAGTTTGGTCTGTTTTATCGTGGAGAAAAAGGCCCAGTCAATATGGCGATGCCAGTATGGCACTGGGGTATCTTTTATGAGAAGATCATTCAGAGTGTGTTAAGTGGTTCGTGGAAGCGGGATGAGCAGGAGAGTGCCAAAGCTTACAATTACTGGTGGGGATTGTCCTCAGGCGTTGTGGATGTCATCTGTTCCCAGAACGTTCCGTTAGAAACCAGACGTCTGGTAGATCTTATGAAGTCCAGCATTGTCAAAGGGGATTTTTATCCATTTGCGCATAAACTGGTAGATCAACAAGGAAATGTCAGAAATGACGAGGAACGTAAACTCACACCGGAAGAGATTATGGGAATGGATTGGCTGCTTGACAATGTTGTGGGTATGATCCCAACGATATCGCAGCTTAGAAGTGAGGTGCGTCCGGTCGTGGAACTGATCGGTGTTGCACCGAAGGAAGAAATAAAGGGTGAGGACGATCAATGAAAATACTCGTATTAGCGGATGAAGAATCCAAATATTATTGGGATTTTTTTGACAAGGAGAAGCTGGAAGGGATCGATCTGATCTTGTCTGCCGGAGATTTGAAAGCGGAGTATCTGTCCTTTCTGGCAACCTATGCCAAAGTTCCTATTTTATATGTGCATGGCAATCATGATGATCATTATGATAAGAATCCACCGGATGGCTGTATTTGCATTGAGGATGAGATTTATGTGTACCGCGGAGTGCGGATTTTGGGATTGGGCGGTTCCATCCGGTATAAACCGGGGAATTACCAGTATACCCAGAGTGAGATGAGAAGCCGGGTGAGAAAGCTGTGGTTTAAACTGAAACGACAGAAAGGGTTTGACATTTTATTGACGCATGCGCCTGCCTACCATATATATGATGGGGAAGATCGGGTACATGAGGGATTTGAAGCATTTGTTTCCCTGTTAGATAAGTATTCTCCTAAGTTTTTTATTCATGGACATATTCACATGAACTATGGAAGAAACAACAAGCGGGAACGCGTATATAAGGATACCCGTGTGATCAATGCATTTGAACGATATATCTTTGAATATGAGGAAGGGGAGGAAAAATGATGAAATTATATCCAGTGTTTAGCGACAATATGATTTTGCAAAGAGAAAAACCGGTTGCGGTATTTGGAACGGCAAAGCCAAAGGAGCAGATTACGGTGAGCCTGAAACAAAGACAGGTGTCAGTTACGGTAACCGCAGGGAAAAATGGATATTTTATTGCTTATCTGCCTCCGCAGCAGTGTGGGAAAGCAGATACCCTTACGATTTCTTCCTCTGACGAAACCATCTCCTATGATCATATTTTGTTTGGGGAGGTCTGGTATGCCGGAGGACAGTCCAATATGGAATTTGAACTGCAAAATGCACAAAGTGGTAAGGAGGAACTTGCTCTGCTGCAGAAAAAGAATGATGAGGAAGCAGTACCGATTCGTTTTTATTATACGGAGAAAATGCCCTATGAGACTGAGGAGTGGAAAGAAAAAATTGCCGCTTCCTGCTGGCATGATGTGAGAGAAGAGCAGGCAAAACACCTTTCTGCAGTCGCATACTATGCGGCCAAACAGGTGAGAGACCAGTTGCAGGTACCGGTTGGGATTATCAATTGTAACCGCGGCGGTACTTCCATTTCCTGCTGGATGAGTCTTTCCTATCTGGAATCATTTGAGGACGGCAGATATTATATCGAACAGTACCAGGAACTGGTCGGAGATAAGACCAACGAACAATACCTGAGTGAGATGGATGCCTATCAGAAGATATTAGATGAATATCTAACAAAAGTAGAGGACTTAAAAAAGGCGGCGCAAAAGGAAGGAAAAACACTGAGTGGCGAACAGATCAATGAACTGGCGGGACCGTATCCATGGCCGGAGCCACAGGGCTGGCTGTCACCATATCGTCCGGGGGGGTTGTTTGAAACGATGGTAAAGCAGGTATGTCCTTATACGGTTCGTGGTATCTGGTTTTATCAGGGAGAAGAGGACAGCAGACGCTATCGCAGATACCAGAATATGTTGACGCACTTTATTTCCTACTATCGTTCCTTGTGGAAAGAGGAGCTTCCGTTTATGATCCTGCAGCTTCCTATGTATTTGGAAAAAGGACAGAAAGAAGAGGGGATATTTGCCGGAATCCGCAAGGCGCAAAAAGCAGTCAGTGAAACAGTAGCGGGTGTTGGGCTTGTGCCGCTATGTGATCTGGGAGAATATGACAATGTGCATCCGGTAGATAAACTCACGCCGGGAACACGGTTAGGAAATATGACGCTTGACCGGATCTATGAAAAGGGGCTTAGACAAAAGTCCATGCAGGTAAAGGGATTCTTCAGTGAAGGAGGCTCTCTGGCTGTTTATTTTGACAGCGGGGATGAACCACTTTTTTTAAACACCGCACCACAGGGAGCAGTGCCATCCTTAAAGCTGCTATCCGAAGCCACGAAGGGCGGCGCAAGTATCAGCGGATTTGAGATTGCCGGGGCAGATGGTATCTTTTATCCGGCAGAAGCAATCTATGAGCGGGGATTTTTGCTTCTTTATGCAAAGGAAGTACCGGCTCCGATTGCGATGCGTTATGCAGCAAAAGACTATATTGTATCAAATCTGTATAACAAAGATCATATGCCACTAGAACCATACTTCGGATAGGTAGGTAAAATAATCTGATCTCACAAAGGGGCATCATCGGCTGGATATGGAATTTAGAATTTTAAAGGGCTGTTTTGCAACAGCCCTTTTTTACATCATATATTGTGTTACGACGGCAGCAACGCCATCCTCTTCATTGCTTTTCGTAATGATATCGGCATCCTGCTTTACTTCCTCTTTGGCATTTGCCATGGCAACGCCCAGTCCGGCATAGCGGATCATAGAGCGGTCATTATAACCATCTCCGCAGGCGATCAACTGCTCCTTGGTTAAGTTGAGGTGTGCAAGCAGATGGGAGAGAGAATTTGCTTTGTCAACATTTGGTGGCATAATTTCTAGGAAAAAGGCTTCCGAGCGGTAGATGCTCAACTGATCTCCATACAGACTCTTTAATTCCTGCTCCATCACTGCCATTTTTTCATCCGGTCCGGTCATCAGACATTTGTTGACCGGGAAGGTAATGTAGTCTGGAAAATTGTCAACTTCTTTTAAAGGAATACCGTTAATACGCTTTTCCAATTCAATATAGGAATCGATTCCGTTGCCACACAGGATTCCATCATTTTCATAGCTGATGATGCCAAGCTCATGCTCTTTGGCAAAGGCATACAGATGGGGGATCATGTCAGGTGGAAGTGTCTGGTTGACGATGACCTCCTTTGTATGGTACTGGGTGATCTTAGCTCCGTTATAGGAGAGCAGATAACCGCCATATTCATCAAGCTTTAAGGTCTCAGCATAATGGGTAAGTCCCGGTGTGGGACGGCCGGAAGCTAAGATTACTTTTTTTCCCTGCTTCTGAACCGCGAGCAGGGTTTCTAGCGTGTGTGGTGTGATCTCTTTTTTTGCATTGGTTAAAGTTCCATCAATATCCAGTGCGATAATTTCGTAACTCATGGGATTTCCTCGTTCTTTCGTTAATTCAGCCGGTCGTTGCGGCGGTCTTCTTTTAGAAGCAAAAGGGTCTGTTCCGGATTTTCATACAGATCGATCATGCTTAAAAATGCAAGCAGGATCAGACGCTCCTTGTCGCTTGTGTCTGCATTTCTTCCCATGTCCCTTGTGTAGCTGTCCTGCTCCATACGGTAGACGAAGGTATCCAGAACACTGAATCCATGCAGTGTATAATTGCCTGACACTTCTCCGGTATCAAGATAGTGGAGAAATTCCTGATAAAGAGCTTCCTGAGCCCGTAATCCGCTCCAGAAGTGGTTCACCCACTCTTTATCAAAGCCTCTTGCATAGCAGTGATTGGCAACGATAGAGAAAATGCCAACCATGTGATCATCATAATAAATATCCGTCATTGTCTCGCCTTCTTTTTTCATTTCCTTCCTAATCATACCCAAGATCCGGATAGATTGCAACAAAAAAGGGCTGTTGTTATGCAACAGCCCCTGCATGTTTCTTTATTACTGGATTTCTACGATCCATCCTTCTGGAGCTTCAATGTGTCCCATCTGGATACCGGTTAAGGTGTCGTAAATCTTCTTCATCTTAGGACCCATCTCATCCATTCCGCTTGGGAAGCAGATCTCTTTACCGTGGTCGTTGATCTTTCCAACAGGAGAGATGACGGCAGCAGTACCGCAAAGTCCGCACTCTGCAAAGTCTTTGACTTCATCGAAGAATACTTCTCTTTCTTCTACTTCCATGCCGAGATATTCTTTTGCAACGTATAAGATAGAACGACGTGTGATAGAAGGTAAGATACTGTCTGATTTTGGAGTAACAAGCTTGCCATCTTTGGTAATGAAGATGAAGTTTGCTCCACCGGTTTCTTCTACTTTGGTACGTGTTGCAGCATCTAAGTACATATTCTCTGCGAATCCCTGATTATGTGCATCTACGATTGCATGTAAGCTCATGGCATAGTTTAAACCAGCTTTGATGTGTCCGGTTCCATGAGGTGCTGCACGGTCAAAATCAGATACACGGATCACGATCGGTTTTGCACCGCCCTTAAAGTAAGGGCCAACCGGGGTAGTAAAGATACGGAACTGATACTCGTCTGCCGGTTTTACACCGATTACGGCATTAGAACCGAACATATAAGGTCGAATGTATAAGGTAGCACCGGAACCAAATGGTGGAACGTAAGCAGCATTTGCCTTAACGGTTTCTTTGACTGCCTCTACAAAACGCTCCTTTGGGAATACCGGCATCTCTAAGCGGCGGCAGGAATCCTCCATACGTGCGCCATTTAAGTCTGGACGGAATACGACAATCTTGCCCTGCTCCGTGGTATATGCTTTCATTCCTTCAAAACAAGTCTGTGCATACTGTAATACACCGGCACACTCGCTGATGGTCACAGTATCATCGGTGGTTAATTCACCCTCATCCCATGCTCCGTCTTTGAAGTTGGAAACGAATCGTTTGTCTGTCTTATGGTAACCAAATCCAAGGTTAGACCAATCAATGTCTTTCTTTTCCATGTTAATACTTCCTTTCTCATTGTACGTTTTATTCATGGTGTAAGACCTTAAGCTTCGGGAGTTACACAATTGATAACCCCATCTTACCACTGATTAAAAATAGTGTCAAACAAATCCCGATCACAGGCATGTATTTTCAGTGGATTTCTTTTTGGAAATCCCATATAATAATGGTGAAAAATTTTTTGATAAGGTAGGAAGAAGGAACTTATATGAAATTTAAGAAATTGATCAAACGCCTGTCCTCACAATATATTACACGGTACGATGTTGTTTATGAAACAGAGGATGGCAGGGAAAAAGTGTATGAAATGATCAGCCGTGATAAGAATATGACAACCTATGAACAGCTTTATGACAGAAAGGCAGATGCTGTGGTGATCATTGCACATGATGTGGCAAATGAACGGATTTTGCTGAACAAGGAGTTTCGTATGGCGGTCGGACAGTGGGTATACAATTTTCCAGCAGGTCTCATTGATCCGGGAGAGCAGCCGCAGGAGAGTGCCAAAAGAGAGTTAAAGGAGGAGACCGGGCTTGATCTGATCCGGATTACAGATGTGATCGGGGAAAGCTACAGTGCGATCGGATTTTCCAATGAGAAGAATATCTGTATTGTCGGTGTGGCAGAGGGGACATTTGCCAAAAGCAGTTCTTCTTTTGAAGAGATCAAGGCGGGCTGGTATACGAAAGAAGAGGTGCGTGAGCTTTTGAAAACAGAGCCATTTGCAGCCCGTACCCAGAGTTATTGTTATCTGTGGAGCCGCTAGGACGTTCCTTTTACAAATGAAGCACAATGTGTTATGATGAAAGATAAGGATATTTCATCAGAACGAGAGAAGGAGTGCGATATGAAAGAGAAGAATATCAAAAGCCAGATAGAACGCTTTTTGCAGATTCCGTTAAAGATGATCTTTGTGCTGCTGTTTATGGTACTTGCAGCATTTTTATATAATCGTAAGGTAGGTGTTTTAGTAGGACTGTTTGTTGTATTTTATACAGTGCTTGTATTGATCATGTATTACACACACCGCCCGCGTATTATGTCAAGTCTTGTGTCATATGCCTTTGAACAGGGGCAGGTACAAAAGGAGCTGTTAAAAGAGCTTGCGCTGCCGTATGCATTGATCGATATGGATGGTATGATCCTCTGGCACAATCATCAGTTTGAGGATATGGTGTCGGAAACAAAGATCAGCCGGGACATTCACAAGTATTTTCCACATATTGCCAAGGAAATGTTTCCGGGAGCCAAGGATGATATTACAGAGTATTCCATGAATTATGAAGACCGGCAGTACCGGGTACAGTTCCGCATGATCCGTGTGGAGATTGAAGGAGCGGATACAGATGAAGAGGCACAGATGCAGGATTTCGACAGTGCTTACAACAATACGATGATCGTCGTGTATTTCTTTGACGAAACGAATCTTCGGTATCTGGCACAGGAGAACAAGGATCAGAAGCTGATCGCATCTTTGATCTATATTGATAACTTTGATGAAGTATTAGAAGCAACCGATGATGTCAGACAGCCGCTTTTGATGGCACTGGTGGATCGTAAGGTCAACAAAACGATCACGGATATCGGCGGTATCGTATCGAAACCGGAAAAGGATAAATTTTTTGTCGTGTTCCAGCAGCGGTATTTAGAGCAGCTCAAAGCCAATAAGTTTGATCTTTTGGATGAGGTTCGTAATATCAACGTGGGAAATGAACTTCCGGTGACGCTCAGTATGTCTATTGGTATGGGGGAAGATACCTTCCAGGGCTGTTATGAGTCTGCGCGCGTTGCGATGGATATGGCGCTGGGACGTGGTGGTGACCAGGTGGTCATCAAAAAGGGAGAGAGCATTACCTATTATGGCGGTCAGTCCCGTCAGGTAGAGAAAAATACGAGAGTAAAGGCGCGTGTAAAGGCGCATGCCTTACAGGGAATCATTGAAACGAAAGAGCGTGTGGTCATCATGGGACACAGCCTTCCGGATGCAGATGCCATCGGTTCTGCGATCGGTATTTATAAGCTGGCAAAGGTATTTGGAAAAGAGGCACATATTGTATTAAATCAGGCGACCATTTCTATTCGTCCGGTGTTAGAACGGTTTGAGGGTAATTCCTTATATGATGAGGATATGTTTATTGACAGTAAGACGGCAAAAGAGCTGGTTGATATGGATACTTTGCTGATGATCGTCGATGTCAACCGTCCAAGCTATACGGAGTGTCCGGAGCTTTTGGAACTGACCAATACAATTGTGGTATTTGACCATCATCGTGCAACCAGCGAAGTCATCAGCAATGCGGTGCTTTCCTACGTGGAGCCGTATGCATCGTCTGCGTGCGAAATGGTAGCAGAGGTGCTGCAGTACACGAATGAAACGATCGATCTGAATGCGATCGAAGCGGATGCTATGTATGCGGGAATGTTGATCGATACGGACAATTTTGTACAGAAAACGGGAGCACGTACCTTTGAGGCGGCAGCTTACCTTAGAAGAAAGGGTGCCGATGTTATCCGTGTCAGAAAAATGTTCCGGGAAAGCATGGACACATATCGTTCCCGTGCAGAGGCGGTGCGTCATGCAGAGGTATTCAAAGAGAAATACGCATTGGCGATCTTTCCGTCAGACGGGATGGATTCTCCAACCGTTATCGCTTCGCAGGTAGCCAATGAATTATTAGATATTGAAGGAATCGCAGCTTCCTTTGTTGTGACAGAATTTCATGATACGATATACATCAGTGCCCGTTCGATCGATACGTTGAATGTGCAGCTTATTATGGAACAGTTTGATGGCGGTGGTCATGCCAATGCAGCCGGTGCGCAGCTTCATGATGTGAGTGTGGATGAGGCGATGGCACAGATCAAAGCGGTACTGACGAAATTAGAGGAAGAAGAGGATCATGTAGATCTTGCATTAGAGCAGAAAGGAGAACAGTCATGAAAGTAATTTTATTAGAGGACGTAAAAGCATTAGGAAAAAAGGGTGACGTGGTAAATGTTAGTGACGGATATGCCAAGAATTTTATCCTTCCAAAAAAGAAGGGAGTAGAGGCAACTGGAGCGCATTTAAATGACCTGAAATTACAGCATGCAAATGAAGAAAAGATTGCGGCAGAAAAGCTTGCCAAAGCGCAGCAGTTAAAAGAGGAGCTGGCAGACAAAAAGGTTGTGCTGGAAATGAAAGTCGGAGAAGGCGGACGTACCTTCGGTTCCGTATCGACCAAAGAGATCGCAGATGCAGCCAAAGCACAGCTTGGACTTACACTGGATAAAAAGAAAATGTCCCTTCCGGTATCGATCAAACAGATCGGAACTTACACCGTGCAGTTGAAGCTTCATGCAAAGGTAACGGCAGAGCTGACGGTGAACGTAGTGGAAAAGCACTAATGATAGGAAGGACAACATGGATGTAAATGAAAATGTAATCAAAAAAACAATGCCGCACAGTGAGGATGCGGAACGTGGTATCTTAGGTTCCATTCTGTTAGATCCTGCTTCTGCGGGGATTGCGATGGAGCATCTTGTCCCGGAGGATTTTTATTCTTCCAGAAATGAGAAGCTATATTATGCCATGACCCGGCTGCAGGCAGAGAAAAAAGAGATCGACATTGTCACATTGAAGGAAAAATGTGATGAGTTGGGATATGCGGAAGAAATCTCCAATCTGGAATCCATCCGGCAGATGGTCATGCTCGTGAAAAGCTCTGCCAATTTAGAATCGTATGTGCGCATTGTCAAAGAAAAATCTACCCTCCGTCAGGTGATCAAAGTATGTGAAACGCTGGCGAATGACGCTTACTTTGGCAATCTGGAAACTCGCGATCTGTACGAAAAAATGGAGAGTGAGGTGTTCCAGTTTCTGCAGAGCCGCCGCGGGATCGAAAAGAATACACCGATCGATCAGATCGTGGTACAGGCGTTGCTGCATATTGAGGAGGCAATGGTCAATGGTGGAACAGTGACCGGTGTGCCGACCGGATTTGTTGATCTGGACACGATCTTAACCGGACTGCATGGCTCCGAGCTGATCCTGGTTGCGGCACGTCCGGCGATGGGAAAAACAGCATTTGTGTTAAATATTGCCGCACACGTTGTATTAAAAGAAAAGCTTCCGGTTGCACTGTTCAGTCTGGAGATGGGAGAAGAACAGCTTGCAACACGAATGCTCGCTTTGGAATCTATGGTGGATTCGCAAAAGATCCGTACCGGACAGCTGGATTACGAGGAGCTTTCCAAGGTAATGGCAGCAGGAGATGCCTTGAGCAAATCCCCACTGGAGATCATTGATAAAGCAGGGGTATCTGTAGCAGATATCCGCTCCCAGTGCCGCAGCATTATCCAGAAACGGGGCAGTTTGGGACTGATCATTATTGATTACCTGCAGTTGATGAGTGGAAGCGGCAGGATCGAATCCAGACAGCAGGAGGTGGCAGAGATCTCCCGTGGATTAAAGGGACTTGCCAAGGAGCTGAATGTTCCGGTGATCGCACTTTCCCAGTTGAGCCGTGCGGTGGAAGCAAGAGATGACCACAAACCCCGGATGTCTGATCTTCGTGAGTCCGGTTCGATCGAGCAGGATGCCGACGTTGTCATGTTTATTTATCGTGACGAATATTATAACCCGGATACAACGACCAAGCAGGGCGTTGCAGAGATCATCATAGGAAAACAGCGTAGTGGTGCAACGGGAACGGTAGAGCTTGCATGGATCGGTAAGCACACAAAATTTGCCAATAAGGAGCGGGCGAAGAAACGGATGCAGGAGCCGGATTGATGTTTCTCACATCTTTGACACATAAAAATCAGAACAACTCCATATTTCCTTTTTACAATAAAGGAAAACAAAGGAAATGGAGTGATTTTATGAAATTATCAAGTAGATTAAGAAGGATAGCAGCGTTTAGCATGACGGTGATGATGCTAACTGCTATCCTTCCTGTTTCTAATGATGCCTCCCTGCTGCTTCCGTCAGCAGCCAATGCCGATGCTTCGGCAGACGCTTCCAAGGACGCCTCGAAAGACGCTTCCAAGGATGCGGTATCTTCTGATGCAACAACGGCGGCTGCAGCAACCACACAGGTGTCCACCGTATTGACCAAGCTTAACGTATCCAATCAGACGATGACCAGTATTACGGTAAGCTGGGATCAGGTAGCAGGTGTGGATGGCTATGTACTGCAAACGTATAACTACACGACAAAGGCATGGGATGCTGTTGCCACGATCCCGGTGGATCTGTCTCTTACCTCGTATTCGTATGTGGTTTCTGATCTGAATGCCGGAACGACACACCGCTTCCGCATTTTCACCTATCAGGGAACCCCATCCAATCTTTCCCTTCCGGTCAAATCGATCAAGACCGGATGTAAACCGGCGATTCCGGATCTTACCGTGATCAAAGGAGATTGTTCGGCAAGACTGAGCTGGAGTGCAATGAAGGCGAAGGGCTATGAGATTTATCAGCGTGTGGGAACAGGAGCGTATGAAAAGATTGCGCAGCTGAACGACGGGACTGCAACAAGTTATACGGTGTCCAATCTGACCAATGGGGTAGCATATTCTTTTTATGTTGTTGCGTACTCTACTTATGAAGCAACGGATGATGGCGTATTTTACAGCAATACGTTAAAGGGGGATGCTTCTTTGGAGTGTACGATCACCCCATCCGCGGCACAGAAAACAAGCTCAAAAGCTGCACTTTATTCCAATGTCACAGCATTTAAGGCGAGTGCAGCTTATAAAACCTACGCACTGGCAAAGAAGATCAATACTGCCAAATGTTTCGTCATACCGGGAGTTGCAACGACCAACGTGAACGGGATCAATTTAGATTCCTATGTGACGGATGGCAGTGTATGTGCCAAAAGTTATTATTTTCTTGCTGCCCATGACAAAGACGGTGTGAGCAATTCCGTGATCTATGTGATGAAGCGTTCCACCCATAAATATAAGATGACGCTTGTACTGCCCAATAAGTATACGGTAACAGATCTGGCCTTTGATGGCACCAACCTTTGGATGACCGCCGGAGACGAGATCGCATGTGTACGGTATAAGACGATCACGAGCAAGCTTTCTACCGGAGTGGACAGTGCCAATCTGGCTTACATGAATACTTATAAAATGACGACGGCACCGACCTATATGGCATATTACAATAACATGCTCTGGGTAGGGACTTACAGCACGAAAAAGAACTATATGACCGGATATGAGATCAGTGATAAAACAACTGCCAAGCCGGTGTTAAAGAGTACGAAACGGATGCAGATGCTTGCGAAGGTCAGAGCGATCGATATCGATGAGAGCGGTTATCTCTACACGGTTCGCTCCAATCAGGTGAAGAAGGGAATGAGCGGCTATATCAGCGAGGTCAGAACCTATCTTCCAAGCTGGACGACAACGGCGGCAACCGTGAAAAAGAATGCAAATAAAAAAACGGCGAAGCTTCCGGCAATGGCGATCGGAATCAGCCATTATAACACGTATTCTTATTTGAATTTCTCTTCTGTCAAGGAAGAGGAGTGCCGTTACCCAACGGATCGAAGCTGGGCAGTGAAACTGACTGCACTTAGAAAGTAAAGAAGCAATAAAGAGAAAGAGACCAGGCGGCAGAAAAATGTGTCGAATGGTCTCTTTTGCTTGTAAAAATGTGCAGATATTGGTATCATTAGAATAAGTGCAACACACACTCTGATGCAGGAAGATTAGGAGGCGGACTATGAAATTTGTGAAGACAGATGATTTAAAAGAGGGGATGCGGCTTGCAAAACCAATATACAATAGAAATGGTGTCATGCTTTATGAACGGGACAGTAAACTGACAATGCAGGGTATCAACAGTATCCGCAATTTTGAATTGATCGGAATCTACGTGTTAGAGCCAGCCGAACCAGTACCACCGATGACTCCATTTGATGTGGAGTTTGAACGCTTTCAGACGATTGCGATCTTTAGTCTTAAAGATAACCTGAAGCTGGTGCTGGAGAAGAGCAACTCTAAAGAATTGTCAAAGCTTGTCACTATGATCGAAGAACAGTATGGACAGTTGGATGAAAAGGTACAGTTTGTACAGAATATCAGAAGCAGACAGGATTATGTTTATAAACACACATTAAACGTTGCGATTCTTTGTGCATTGATGGCAGGAGCGATGAAGCTTTCCAAACGGGAAAAAATGGATGTGATCATGGCGGCGCTGCTTCATGACATTGGTAAATTATTACTGCCGAAGGAGCTGTTATACCGCACGGAGGAATTATCCCCGGAGGAGATGAAAACACTTGCCAAATGCAAGGAGGAAGCCTATAACCGGCTGTTGTTAGATTATGATCTGGCTGCCAATGCCCGTATCATCATTTCCCAGTTTACCAAGCTGGAACAGGGCGGCGATTATGTGGAAGGCACCTTAAAAGGAACGATGATGCTTTGTGTGGCAGAGGTATATGATTATATGACTGCCATGAAACTTGGCGAGGATTCCATGTCTACGATCCAGGCGATGCAGTATTTGAGAAAGCACCAGGATGACTTTGGAAAAGAGATCGTGGATGCATTGTTTGCAGCAATTCAGGTTCTTGTGCCGGGGGTTTGTGTACAGCTTACCAACGGTGACAAAGCCACTGTGATCCGGGAGAATTTAGAGGATGTGATGCGTCCGGTAGTGCTCAGTCTCAGCACTCATGAAGCATATGATCTTGCGGATCCAAAGGTATTTCAGAAGTTTCAGGTGAAGGATGTCATGAAGACGATGGATAATCGTTACGTGATGGATCGGGCAATCTTAGAGGAATACAAAGGAAAGCTTTCCTATAAACGAAGACAGAAATAGCAAAAAAATACCCTTACCAAAAGCATTCCGGAATGGAATTGCAATTTGGTAAGGGCTTTTTTTAATTTGCTGCTTTTTTAACAGTGATCGTATAGGTGCTGCTGGCTCCAGATGGAGCAGTTACCGTAATCTTATAGATGGATAATTCATTTTTCAGGGTGTCAGGTCCATCTGAGGTGATGACGGCGTCTTTGTCGGAGGGGATGGAGCTGAAGGTAAAAATCTTGGTATCATGCGGTACGGTGACCTCATACTGATAGGTTTGCGGATCCCATTCCGGTGACAGCTCTCCCACACCGAGCAGCAGCTCTTTTAAGCTGCTGTCATCGGTCTGCTTTGCATTTTCTGTAACGGTAACGGAGCAGGTCGCTGCGTCAAGCACTACCGTGTTCAGCTTGTCATATCCATTATAGGAAATGTCGGAAAGAGAAAAGGAATAGCTCCCCGTTTTTAACGCTGTAAAGGTGATCTCATAGGTCTTTTCTGCGGTGGCCTTCTCAAAGCTGTCTTTTATAGTCAGGACGCCACTGCTTCCGGATAGTGCTGCATCCTTTTGTTCTTTGTAGGAAAAAGCAGTATCATCATAGTGCAGATTGGCAGTCACGGACTGCATCGTTTTCTCTGGATGAAAGTGTACCTTGATCGTAACAGAAGCCTCCTTTTTGACAGTTTCCTTTATTGCAGACAGTTCGACTGCTCCCGCTGCTGCGTTACTGCTTTTATTGAACCGGGATGGAACAATAAAAACAGTAAGGATAACAGCAAGAATACACAGGATAACAGCCGGCAGGATTATTTTTTTCATAGAAAATTCCCCCTTTGTTATTGTTTGGTGATCGTGATGGAATAAGAGGTTTTGGTTCCATTTTCTGCGGTGCAGGTGACATGGAATGTATTGTTTCCGGTCACGACATTATACGTGCCGGTACCACTTACCTTTGCCCGGCTGCTGATAGCTGAGGCACTGATCTTCACGCTTTTGACCGTGCTTGCCACTACCGCGGTATAACTGTTTTTCTGATAATCAAATGTGGCATCTAAATAGATCGTCGTTTTTCCGTTTTTTACCGTCAGTGATTTCAAATAGCTGTTTGGGTTGCCGGATTCTGCCGGAAGCGTACAGTTTTGCTGCGGCATGTCCTGATAATACGGAATGTAAAATGTATAAGCATTTCCTAACAACTGGTTGTTTCGATAAGCATTGTAGTTGCTGATGGCATAGGAATTGGCTGCCACCACTGCGGTCATGTACTGATGGACAAAATAAGAGGTTGGTACGACAACATTAAATTTCTGTGTGTACATCGTATTCTGCCCTAAGTTGATATATTGCCCGGCGATGTAGCTTGCGCCTCCTGTGATCGATTTATACGGTGTCGTCCACGGACGGTTGTAGCTGGTGCCCTTGCTTGCCCACGAAAGTCCATTGGCAACGGCCTGTCCGGTGGCACTGTCATTGGCTCCAATATTATAAAAATTGTAAAGTCCTTCATAGCCCTTATAGGTACCGCTGGTGGAACCGCTTCCCTGTGATCCCACTTCGTTTTTGACGCGGGTGACAAGATAATAAGGACTGACATTGGCGGTGGAGGCAGCATCCATAAATGCATCCAGATAAGAACCGGAAACAACCTGTTTGGTAGTCTTATCGGTCACACTGTAGTTTCCTGCCATAAAAGTATCTTTCAGCATATTGGAAACGGCTTCCCTCGTCTGTGTTGGTTCATAGGACAGGGCTTCAAACATAAAGATGCCCTGTTCTGTTAAAAAGTTTCGGGGATCCATGTAATATGCAATGACCTGATCGTTGGCAGAATAAAAATTGGAACCATCGCGCAGTGTGTAGGTATCCGTTGCCCAGTCATAATCACCTGGTGCAGTGGATAAGTAGGAAAATGGAGCACTGTACGTGCTGGCACTTCCCCCTTTTGGACAGTTGCTCTGGATCGTGTTTCTGCCGTTTACATTTTCGCCTTCGATCACATTTGCCCACGTTAGTCCGGTTGCAACCGGATGAAAGACCCAGTTGGCGTGTGCCTGGTGAAGGGCGATCAAAGCAGGACGGTAGCTTTCCGGAAATTGATTTAAACATTCCTGAAACTGTGCTTCTGTTGACAGATCCACATCACTGGAAATGAAATATCCGGTGATTGTACCGGAGGAAGCAGAAAAGCTTGCCTTATACCAGAGTGTACCGTTGACAGTAAGCTGTCCCAATACGTTTAAGGTTGTCTGGGCAGGAGCCGTTTTTTTACTCTTGGAAAGCGGACTTGCGATCTGACGTGCTTTGGTTGCTTTGTTGGTGGTTGCAGAATAATTCGTGGTGCTTTTTACGGTAGCAGTGATCGTACCTACTCTGCTTTTCACGAGATAACCGGTGCCGGCTTCTGTTTTTACCTTTACCCATTTCTTTTTATGTACGGTAAGCTCTCCTAAAATGATCACGTTGCTGCCCGCCGGAAGGGTGGTGAGCTTTTTGTCTGTGCCATTGGCAGTCTTATAAACCCCGCCGCGTGATCGGGTGACTCCGGCTTTGTATTTTTTAGAAGCCGTTTTGGTTGGCTGGAATTTCAAATATTTTGCGGGAATGTAACCGTGATATTTCCGCTTTTTGATCGTGGCAGTTACCTTATACCATGTGGTGTTTCCTACCTTCTTTTTTTGCCCGGCATAGACACATTTATTTTTGGAAAGATAGGTCAGAACGCGGGCAGTAGAGCGTTTTTGATAAAGGGCAGCCGGCTGTTTGATATTAGCATAACGGTAGAGCCCTTTTTTCTTTGCTGTGGTTGTTTTGGTACTGCTTGCCGTGCTGTTTTTCTTCTGTAAAAGATCAGACCGCACATAGCCTTGGTAGGTAGTGCCGGATAAGGTGACTTTAATATAGTACCAGGTTTCTCCAGCCGTATTTTTTGTGCTGCTTACGATCGTAACGGACTGATTGAGGGGGAGCGTAACTACAACATCTGTAAGTGTCGAAGTACCTTTTCGCACGTTTACCTGATCCGTAATGATCGTGCCTTTGCTGGCAGCCGCGGTACGATCTGCGTGCAGCAGCGGCGTTGCCGAACAAAAAAGAGTAAAAAACAGGAAGAATACAAGAACTGTCTTCTTCCGTGCGTGTAAAGTATACAAATAAATTCCTCCTTTGTATAGCTGGTAGTTCAATGATAGATCAGTAGCTTTCCTTACATTATGATTTCTGGCTGGCTAACAGCTTGCTCAGTGTAGTTAAGAGTGCTGTGTTTGAGGTAAGGCCCGTCGCCGTATCAAGGGATGAGGACGACTGCGTACTCTGTCCGGCTGCAATATTGATATAGTCGTTTGCATAGTCCAGAAAATCCTTGTAGGAATAGGTATTATCAGAGCTATTATCGGATGCTTGTCCGGCAGAAGTTTTGGAGGCAGTTGTTTCCGTGGTGCTTTCACTGCTTTTTGTTTCTTCCGTGTTGCTGACCAGATGAATATCATTGCTTGGAATTTTAGAAAGGATCTTGTTCCATTTTTTGTCCCGTTCGGATGTTACGGTATCGCCGCCCTGAACAGCTACGGAAACAGGAGCATTTGGAACGGAAACTCCATTTTGGTAATAACCAAGCACTTTGTTGACATAGGAAGAAACTCCGTCGTAAGAAGGAATCCCACCTGCTTTGTCTACCGCATTTGGACCTGCATTGTAAGCGGCGAGTGCAAGTGCGGTATTTCCATTATATTTCTGTAAAAATTCTGAGAGCAGCTTTGCCCCGCCCATGATATTCTGTTCCGGATCGTAGGCATTGGTAACCCCTAAATATCTGGCAGTTGCAGGCATTAACTGCATCAGCCCCATTGCGCCGGAATGAGAAGTAACATTCGGAGAAAAGTTGCTTTCCTGTTTGGCAACCGCCTTTAATAGATTCGCATCCACCTGATAGGTACGGGCAGCTTTTTCAAATAAGCTGTCATAATCTGTCGTGATCGTTTTCCCCTGCTCCTTTGCAAGTACACGGGAAAAGGAATCGTTATGTTGAAGCTCTGCTGTCTGGCTGGATTCCGGAAGTGTTGTGACTACCTGTGCGCCATCCGCAGATGTAATTGTGATCGTTGGCATAATACCCTCCTGAAAACAAACTTATGTAAACCCACTATTTTTTATTATAAGGTAGTTGACCGGTAAATACAACTTAAAATGGTTCCAAATCCTGCAACCTGTCTTGTTAAGAGTTTTGTAAGATTTCGTAAGGTTTTATCTACTAGGTTTTTCTGTCTTTGTCTGATACGATAGCAGTATAACAAAGATACGGGTGTTTTTTGTGAGAAACAAAAAGAAAGAGGAAGGGATGAATATGAAGCGAATCGGAGCAATCAGTCTGGCTCTTATGTGTCTGCTCAGCGTTGCAGGCTGTGGTGCCGGGAAAAAGGAAGTGGTGCGGGAAGATTTGATGCAGGCTTCCCAGAACAACGCAAAGGAGATTTTGACAGATAAAGTAAAACGGGGGGATTTGAAGATTTCCCAGAGTTTTTCCTGCAAAGCAGAATGTAAAAATGAGGTGGAATGTAAATTTGGAATGTCCGGTCTTTCTTACGAGTCTGTGTATGTGGAGACAGGAGATACCGTAAAAAAAGGAGAGCTTTTGGCAGAGCTTGATATGACCGGAGTAGAAGAGCAGATTCAGGATGCCAAACAGGAGTATGACAGTGCAGTGCTCGCTCTTTCTAATCTTAAGGTGCAGAGGAAAGATGAAGAAGAGATTGCCAAATGGTCCTATCAGGAGGCAAAGGAACGAAAGGCAATGGAAGAGAACTTTGATGAGCAGGAGCGGGTGCAGAAAGAAGCCATCCAGATTTCCGGACAGCGATTGAAAGAGGCGGAGCAGGAGCAGGAGAAAAGAAGGATCTATGCTCCGTTTGATGGCACGATCACCTATCTTTATGATTTCCAAAATAGTGCAGAAGGTGGAGCCAGTCAGGCAAAATCGGATCAGAAACTGACGTTTCTCAAAGTTGGAAGTGGAGATTATGTCTTTGTGGGAGAAACAGAAAATTATCAGAATTACCCGGTAGGAACCAAGGTGAGTGTGATGATTGGGGAACGGGAATATGCGATGCAGGTGACGAAGGTCGAGGATGCGGGAGATGAGAGCAAAAAGCTTACGCTGGCATTGCTGGATCAGTCGTATGGAATTGCCAAGGGAGCACAGGGAGTTGTTTCAGCAAAACAGAAAAAATTAGAAAATGTGCTCTATGTCTCCAATGCAGCGATTCTTACGATACAGGGAAAAAACTATGTTTATCTGTTGTCGGATAAGGGGCTTCGCACGATCAAACAGGTGGAAGTCGGTTTATGCAATGACAATTATACAGAAATCAAATCCGGATTAGAAGAAAATGATTCGGTCATTTTAAATTAACGGGAGGAATGAGTATGAAGCGTCGAACAATAATCTCATTTTTGCTTGTGACACTGCTTCTTTTTGTAACTGGCTGCCAGAATCAGGCTATGGTAGCACCAAAACTGAAAGAAGGACGCGGCAATTCAGAATATACACTGACACTAAAATATGGTGATATCTGTGATGTGGGATCAGGATATGGTGTGATCAATGGAACAAGGGAATGTGCCAAGGCAAAAAACTCCGGTACGATCGAGGAGTTAAAGGTACGCGCCGGAGATACTGTAAAAAAAGGAGATGTGATCGCAGTATTAGCAACGAAAGATCTGCTGAAGGAGAAAAATTCATTGTTAGAGCAGGAAAACGAACAGCAGCGTTCTCATTTAAATCAGTTAAAGCAGTATGCGGTACAAAAGCAAAAGCTACAGGCACAATACGAGCATCAGCAGGAGGTGGCATCCATGGATGCTACGGAAAAAAGAGATGCATTGAAACTGCTGCAGGCACAGATGACGAAGGTCACACATGACATTTCTTATGAAAATGACAGCTATAAGATGCAGCAGCAGACACTGGAAGCACAAAAAAGCAGAGTGGAGACATCCATTCAGGATAATGTGATCAAAGCTCCATGCAGCGGATTATTTGCAGGCTATACCAATGGTATTTCAATCGGTGTAGCCGTAGAACAGAATCAGGCGGTTGGTGTGATCTATAATGAACAGAATAAGGTCGTGTATGTGGCAGATCAGGAGGATGCGGGGACTTTTCAGGATGTAAATCAGTTGCAGTTTCGCATTGCTGATCAGCAGTATACATTAAAAGAGTATTCCTATTCGACAAAGGAACAGCTTGCACTTTCCAAATTAGAACTGGACTCCGTGGTCTGCTTTTCTTTTGAAGGGATTGATTCCTATCAGATCGGAGATATGGGACTGCTTTCTTATGTGAAGAACGAACGCAAACATGTCCTCTCTGTTCCTACGGATGCCGTGAAAACAGATGGCAGTAAAAGTTTTGTTTATGTGGTAAAAGGTAATACCAAAAAGAAAACAGAGGTGAAAACGGGAGTCAGAACAGCAAGTGCGATCGAGATCACAAAAGGACTTTCGGAATCCGATACGATCTGTTACACGAGCTACAAGGGCAAGACAGCGGATGAATCACTGGTTGTGGATGAAAGCACGGATGAGGATGCTACGATAAGCAAAAAGGATGCCGTTGTGAAAAGAGCCGATATTTACTATGAGGACTTTTTGAGTAATTATGATGAGATCGGTTTTGACGGAGTTTATCCAAAATCATCGTATCAGGCGATGGTGACAGACCCGGAAGAAGGCGGTGTATTGACCAGCTATCATGTGAAAGAGGGGCAGAAGGTAAAAAAAGGAGCAGTCGTCGCAACCGTTTCCCATGAAGTCAAAGACAGTGAAATGACCGAACAAATCAATGCAGTAGCAGATGCGAGGGCGCAGATAAAAAAAGAGCAGCAGGAATATGAGACTTCCTTAAAGGAACTTACCATCCAGAAAATGAAAGAAACAGATTCCTACGAACAACGACAGCTTAGCTTCGATATTACATTATTAAAGCTGACCCACGAAAGATCCAAAGAGGAGCTTTCCTATTCTTTCAAGCAGGCAAATGAAATGCTGCAGGAATTAAGAGAAAAGAAAGCAACCAGTATTCTGGCTCCCTGTGATGGAACCGTAAGCTCGTTGGGATCTTATCAGCCGGGAAATGAGATCAGTCCGGAAAAGGAGCTGCTTGTAATGGAAGCGGCGGAACAGAACGTGTTGTCCCGTGATGGTATGGGAGCGTATTTTTTTCCTGGACAAAAGGTGGAGTTTCTGCTCTCCGATGGTTCCAAACAGTCTGGAGTGGTAAGCTACAGCGGAGTGGAATTATATCGAAGAACGGAACAAAGTGATATGAATGCAGATGCCCAGGATCTTTTCCGTATCAGCTTTCGTTTAGATCAGCCACTGAAAAAGGGAATTACGATCCTGGATGTCAGAAGCAGATTTTTAATTGCAAAGAACCAGTTGACGGTTCCGAGTGAGGCACTAAAGTATAATTATATTGCACAGCTCGGCATGGATGATTCCAATTATACAGTGACTCAGAGTGTGAATAAAAAGATAGGGAAAGATCATTATGAAAGCACAGATGTTGCTATATTAAACAGCAATCGAAGCGACGATGCCATCGTGATATCCGGCTTGGAAGAAAATGATGTCATCGGATATCTTTCCTACGATTACGGCGGAGACAGTTCGTATGACACATATAGAAAACTCTGGAAAGAGGCAGATCAGAAACAAAAATAGGAAGGGAGGACTTACATATGTTTCAGTTAATGCTTGAGAAAATGCTGCACAAAAAATGGATGTGCGGATGTCTTTTGATCGGCACCATCCTGCTTTTGGGAATTGCGATGAGTAATCCAATGTATTACCATGCCTCCCTGAATCGTACGCTTTTGAAAGATCTTTCCATGGCGAAAACAAAAAAAGTAAGTCAGTCAGGAGAGATCCGGTTATCGGGAGCACTTCCCAAAACAGAGGATGGAAAAGCGTATGTTTCCCGAATGGGGAACGTGGAGCTGGGGGATCGCAAAAAGGCAGAAAAATTCATTGAGAAAGAATACAAAGTTCCGGTGAAAGAAAGACAGATCTTTCTCTGCCTTCCGGGTTCTGAAATGGAAAAAACCAACATGGTCATGCCGGAGACCAAAGTGACATTAGCTCCGGCAAGCTTAAATGACCTGACGGACCATGTTACCTATATGGCGGGGGAAGGATACGACACCGCAAAGACGACGGGCACCATTCCCTGTGTCATCAACGAGAAAACAATGACATCTTACAAGTTGATGCTAGGTCAGACGGTTACATTAAAGAATTACAAGGATGAAAACGGAAACCCTCTGGAATTTGAGATTGTTGGAGTATACACGCCGAAGGAAGACTCTTACTGGATGGAGCAAAATGATTCGTTTGCGACAGAGCTGTTTATTTCCGAAGAACAGATGAACGATCTTATGGAAAAGACGACGAATCCGGTCAAAACAGCAGCAACACTGCGGCTGCATTATCTTCTTGATACCAGAGCCTTTACCGATTACAATTATGATTTTTTGATCAATAAAACGCAGGAGCTTACAAAGCTTATGCAGAAAAAGGGCATTGAGGTGATCACTGGATTTTTACCGACGTTGGAAGAGTACAAAGAAAGCCGGAATGAGGTATCCATGATCATGATCTTACTGCAGGTTCCGTTAATGATCCTGCTGGTTGTGTTCATTTACATGGTGAGCAATCAGATGCTTTCGATGGAAGAAAATGAAGTGGCGATGTTAAAAAGCCGTGGGGCAACAAGAAATCAGATCCTGCTGCTTTATCTGCTGCAGTCGGGAACGATCAGTCTGCTTTCGATCATTCCGGCGGTTCCGGTGTCACTTTTGATCTGTAAAGCGATCGGAGCTTCCAATTCCTTCCTGCAGTTTGCGAACAGAGAAGGCTTAACGATTCATTTTTCGTTTGATATTTTACTGTATCTGCTATTTGCGATCCTGCTTTGTATGGCAGTGATGGTGCTTCCGGTGATCGCAACGTCCAAGCTTACGATCGTAGAGTATAAGCAGGAAAATAAAAAGAAGAAAAAACCATTTTGGAAGCGGTTTTATCTGGACATTTTGTTGTTTGCACTGGTGGGCTACATTTATTATAATTTCACGCAGCAAAAGGAAAGTTTATCGGACAAGATCGCGCAGGGAGGCTCTATTGACTATACCCTGTTATTGGGATCCTCATTGTTTATATTGGCAGCAGGACTCTTTTCCTTACGCATTATGCCTAAGGTTGTGGCACTCATTTATGCGATAGGAAAAGGCGTGTGGAAGCCACATGTGTATGCATCCTTTCTGCAGACGATCCGCAGCAGTGGAAGGCAGGAGATCATTTCCCTGTTTCTGGTTATGACGGTGGCAATGGGTATTTTTAATGCGGTATCAGCCAGCACGATCAACCAGAATATGGAGCAGGAACTTCGGTTTGAAAACGGTTCGGATATTATGCTGACAGAGGATTTTGATGATAATCTGCCACAGGCAAGATATGCAAAGGAAAAATCAGGAACGGATGTACCGATCACTTATACAGAGGTGGATTATCTGCGCTATGAAAAGCTGGCTAAAAAAGTGGACGGTATGAGCAGGGTATATAGAAATGATACCGTGCAGGCGGATGTTTCAAAAGAGGATGGCTCTTATTATATGATGGATGATAAGATCTCCGTCATGGCAATTGAAAGTAAGTCCTTTGGAGAATGTTGTTATTTTAGAAATGATCTTTCCAAAAAACATTGGTATCATTATTTAAACCTGTTGGCAGAGCAGTATGATGGAGTACTGATCAATGAAGCAATGGCAAAGGATCAGAAGCTGAAAGTAGGTGATTATATCAGCTTATCTCCGGAAGATGAAATGGAACGATATGAATTTGATACGATCCCGTCCTGTAAGATCGTTGGTATTGTTCCCTATTTTCCAATGATGCGAAACAGCGTAGAGGTGGACAACAAGAAAGGCGGCTACGATCATAAGTCCCAATATTACGCAATCTGCAATTTTGATTATGCCATGAGCGGGATGAAGGTGAAGCAGTACAGTATTTTGATCAAGACGAAAAATGGAAATGCGGATCCGGTGTATGATTTTATAAAGAAGCAGAAGATCAAACTGCTTCAGTTTACTGATACGCTCAACGAAATTCTGATTGAAAAGGAAAACCCGATGCTTCAGGTTACCAATGGAATACTGACGGTAAGCTTTTTGATCGTGATCTTATTATGTGCGGTAGGATTTCTGATCTACTGGTCGTTATCTTTACGGGAACGGGAGCTTTTATTTGGAATCTATCGGGCTATGGGACTTTCGCGTATGGAGCTTAAGAAAATGCTGATCCAGGAGCATTTGTTCAGTACCTTTTTCTCTCTGCTTATCGGTGTTTTCGTCGGAGGGATGGTATCTTATCTGTTTGTGCCGGTCATGGAGGTTACTTATCTTCCGGGAAGCCAGATCATTCCAATGCATATTGTCATGGATGTGAAGGAACTTGCAGCGCTGAGTGGTGTGTTACTTGTGATGCTTCTTATCTGCATCACCGTATTAATGAGATTTGTATCCCGCTTGAATGTATCACAGGCGTTAAAGCTTGGAGAAGATTAGGAGGTGCAGGATGATACGAGCAACAGGAATTGATAAGATATATAGACTCCCGGACGGAAATGATTTTTATGCATTACACAATGTGGAGGTGGAGATTCCGGATGGGACGTTAACAATGTTAAAGGGGCGTTCCGGTTCCGGAAAAACAACATTACTCAATATTTTGAGTGCACTGGATACCGCAAGTAACGGTTCCGTGCGGTTTGATGAATATGAGCTGACAACACTTTCCGAAAAAGAAAAAGAGCAGCTCAGGCGGTATGAGATAGGTTTTGTATTTCAGGCAGTAGCTTTGATCCCGATCATGACCGCATATGAAAATGTGGAATACGCCCTTCGTCTGGCAGGGGTGAAAAAGGGGCGGAAACAACGGGCTTATGAGTGCCTGGAAAAGGTAGGACTGGCAGAACGGATGCATCATTATCCGGCAGAAATGTCTGGTGGTGAGCAGCAGCGTGTAGCGATCGCAAGAGCGATCTGTCATAAGCCAAAAGTGATCTTTGCCGATGAGCCAACGGCTGAGCTTGATACGATGTCTGCCCTTCGTGTGGTAAAGATCTTTAAAGACCTGATCAAAGAAGAAGGGTGTACTGTTGTTATGACGACACACAGTGTTGATCTGATGGAGGCAGCAGACGTGCTTTATGAGCTGAGTGATGGAAAGGTGATCTCTGACCGGAAAAAGGAGGGGGTTTCATGAAAAAGCCAGTTTTGAAAAAAGAGAGCAAGGCAGGAAGAGAGAAGAAAAAACCGTCCTTTATAACGAACGGTAAGGCGGCAAAAAAGATCCGGGAAATGGTGGATTACCGGAAACGTCAAAAACAGGCAAATGCGGATGTTACGCAGGCAGCAGATGAAATGATCCGCTGTGAGAACTTAGTCAAAATCTACAAGACCGATGAGATTGAGGTTATGGCACTGTCCGGACTGGATCTTACGGTAAAACGTGGAGAGATGATGGCGATCATAGGAAACAGCGGAAGTGGAAAATCTACTCTGCTCAATATGATCGGAGGACTTGCCAAACCATCTGCCGGGAGACTGTATGTGGGCGAAAAAGATCTGTTCCGCATGAGTGAAGAAGAGCTTGTCTACTATAAGAAAAAAACGGTTGGATTTGTCTGGCAGAATAATGCGAGAAATTTATTTCCGTATCTGACTGCACTGCAAAACGTGGAGGTTCCCATGCTGCTTGATAGAAAACAGAAGAATACGGATACGAAAGCGAAAGCACTAAAGCTGCTGGAGCAGGTTGGCATGGCACATAAGAAGGATCGCAGACTGAATGAGCTTTCCGGTGGGGAGCAGCAGCGCATTGCCATTGCGATCGCGCTGGCAAATGATCCGGAACTGCTTCTTGCGGATGAGCCGACAGGAGCCGTGGATCAGAAGACTGCTTCGATGATATTAGATCTGTTTCGAACATTGAACCAGGAGCTGCATCTGACGATCGTGATCGTAACACATGATCCGAATCTGGCAAATAAAGTAAACCGTGTCGTGCGGATCAAGGATGGAAATATCAGCAGTGAACAGCGGATGAAAGAAAGTATACAAAAACAGCTGGACGAAGTGGGAAGCTTTGCGGATGATACGATCAAACAGCAATTCAGTGATATAGAAAAAACACATGAAGAATTTGCGGTGCTCGATCGAAATGACCGTATCCAGATCAATGCAGACATGTTAAAAGAACTTCATTTGACAGGCAATAATTTAAGACTGGAACTTGTTGACGGAAAAAT
Source organism: Lachnospiraceae bacterium (assembly GCA_050874905.1). Taxonomy (GTDB): domain Bacteria; phylum Bacillota; class Clostridia; order Lachnospirales; family Lachnospiraceae; genus NC2004. The sequence goes on along the minus strand of JBNMLP010000007.1, from coordinate 74,824 downwards.
TGTAATCTCCAATCCGAAGGATGTGTAATACTATGTTTTATGTTATAATCATAAGATAGAAAACATTGAGGAGAACGAGAATAAAATGAATGAAACAATATTAGTAGTAGATGACGATAGAGAGATTGTGGAGGCAGTAAAGATCCGCCTGGAGAAGGAAGGATTTCTCGTAAAAACCGCCTATGACGGATTAGAGGCATTAGAGGTGGTCGCAGAGGAGAAGGATCTGAAACTGATCATCATGGATGTGATGATGCCGAATCTGGATGGTTTTTCTGCCATCATGAAGATCCGGCAGGAACGCAATCTGCCGATCATTGTCATGAGTGCAAAAACGGAGGATACCGACAAGATATTAGGTTTAAGTATCGGGGCAGATGACTACATTGCAAAACCATTTAATGCATTGGAGCTGGTCGCACGGGCAAAATCGCAGATCCGCCGCTATACAACGCTTGGTGATTATTCCAAAGCAGATAACAGCAGTTCTTTGATCACGGTAGGAAGACTCGCCTATGACCGGGAGCTTCGTACGGTTTATGCAGATGGACAGGCGGTAAATCTGACTGCTACAGAACTCAAGATCGTAGAACTGTTTTTCAGTGCACCGGGCAAGGTATTTTCTTCGGAGGATATTTATGAAAATGTATGGAAGGAAAAAGCGTATGCATCTGAAAATACTGTCATGGTTCATATTAGAAGGATCCGGGAAAAACTGGAACTCAATCCAAAGGAACCGGAATATATAAAGGTGGTGTGGGGTATTGGCTATAAATTGGAAACGAAGCAGTAAAGAGAAAGAAACAAAGGGAAGAGGGTATCTTCTGACCGCAGGGATCGTGTTTGTTCTGATGATCGCATCCCTCATTTTGGGAGGATGGTTGTATCAGAAGAATTTTCAGTCCTCCGGTATTTTGGATATGGCAGATCATACCTATCGGAATGATGCCAATTATGCGAATGATGTAGTAGAGTCTTTTCATGACCTGGTACAAGATACCCTTTACCGCAAGGGCTATCATTTTGAAGATGGCAGGGATACAAAAGCACTTTATAAAAGGGTGAATGCGTTATCGAAAAAAAAGGGAGTGTACATTTTTCAGAATCTGAATTTTAATAAGGCGAATCAGATCGTGGTGAAAACATCAAAACAGGACACAACAAGCGTATCCCAGTTTGGGATAGATTATACATTATATGATCTGGGAGATCGCTACTCCTCTTCCAAAGCAGGTTCTTATAATATCGTGGGAACAGGACTTGGAAACGTGCCATCCGGGAAAAAAGAAACCAGACTGTGTAAGGTGATGTATAAGGATGGTTCCATCAAGCTCCGTGATCTGATGATCGGTGATCATAAATTCTGGGAGAAAAATTATAACCATTTGACAAAAATAGCAGGAGGGATCCAGTATGCCTACGTGGATTACACGGCAGACTATGATGATACGATCTATGGGGAAGACGGTCTTGTCACAGAGCGTGTGACGTCAGATGCTGTACCGGAACAGGTAGTTATTTTGAATCGGATCGAAAGAAATAAAAAAGTTTCTCTTTCTGATCCGTTCTGTTATGTTTTTACCGATGAAAGCGGCAAGCACACGGCGCAGGCGAATATGACCTACGTAAAAGCTGTTAGTCAGGGTACTCCGGATATTACGGAAGGAAGTAATATTAGTATACAGGAAGTATATAATAGTGTATATGCGCTGGCGGACACGCTGCCGGAAAAAACACCGCTGCTCTTTTTATCCGGTCGTAATTATGGGGGGACATATTTTCGTGGAAATCAGACCTACTGCGATCTTTACCGGAAACGTTATGGATCAGAAACCACATATTATGCGATACTTCCAGAAAGTCGCAATGTTTATAAACAGGGGTATCTAAATGGCAGTTTGGAAATGAAGTATAAAACAGCAGAAAAAAAGCAGATGATCCCGTCGGGACTCACGGTAGGCAGTTTTTCCGTGGGACTTTTTGCGGATCAGAAAAGCTCGCTCTTAAATGTGGATTCCCCATTTTTTAAATATGAAACAACTGCATTTTATATCCGTATATTATTTAATGTGATCCCGGTGCTGTTTTTTCTTCAGCTTTTTCTGTTTGCGCGGTATCGTATGGTGAACAAAGGAAGACCGAAAGAGACCTATCTTCGTATCGGAGGACTTTTGTTTCTTCCGGTAGAAGTAAGAATCGTATTATTGTTGGTGCTTTTATTTGGAGTTGGGCAGTCCCTTTATGCCTGCTTTACTGCTCAGGCACAACGAATATGGCTGGGTGGATTTGGTACTCTGCTGCTGCTGATTGTATTTTGCTCCATCTGTCTTGCAAAAAGAGATAAGGACAGTTTGTTTCGTCATTCTATTATCCAAAGAATTGCGGATAACCAGGCAAGACGGATCATGCGGAAGGCACAGTATTATCAGGCTCTTGGAATGGGATTTTATCTGCAGCGGCAGGTAATCATATTTACCATAATCGAAGGAATCTGTCTGCTCCTTTTGTTTGTGGTTGGAATATTTGGTTCACACCTTCCGGTGTACCAGTTCTCTGCCACGATCTTTGGAGTAAAATGTACCCTTTCGGTCTGGACATTTATTGCGATCGCAGCAGGGGTGATCCTGTTTGTGGAACTGTTTTCCTATCTGCGCTTTTTGCGTACCTTTATTATAGGGATCAACGGTATCCAGCACCAGCTTGATCTGATGGGAAATGGTGATTTTGAAACACAGGTGGAGCTGCCAAAGAAATTTTATGGTTTTCAGGCAGAAGAACAGTTTGCTGCGATCAGGGGTGGCATGATACATGCCATGGAAGAAACCATGCGTTCGGAGCGGATGAAGATCGAACTGGTATCCAATGTGTCGCATGACATCAAAACACCGCTTACCTCGATCATCAATTATGTGGATCTGCTGGCCGATTCCAAGGATCTGCCTGCTGTGGAAGCGGATTATGTCAGAATATTAAAACGCAAATCCTACCGTTTGAAAAATATGATCCAGGATCTGTTTGATCTTTCCAAGGCATCCAGCGGCAATCTGCCGATCCAGTTTCAGGAGATCGATCTTTCCAAGCTGGTGCTTCAGACGCTGGCAGATATGCAGGAGGAGATTGACAAAACCACATTGGAATTTAAGGTGCATGTGCAGGAAAATGTTCCCGTATACTCCGATGGAGGACGTTTATACCGGGTACTGCAAAACCTGATCCTGAATGCTTTAAAGTATTCGATGGAGAACAGCCGTGTCTATGTGGATCTTACGAAGGATGAGGGGCAGGCATGCTTTACCATTAAAAATATGTCGAAAGAAGAACTTAACTTTACAAAGGAACAGGTGATGGAACGGTTCTTCCGGGGCGATGTTTCCAGAAGCACGGAAGGTTCCGGACTTGGGGTGGCGATTGCCAACAGCTTTACAGAAGTATGTGGAGGAACCTTTGATATTGAGATCAATGCAGACCTGTTCTGCGCAAAAATAAATATGCCAATTTATGAACAGGAAAACCGGTAGTCATCGGAATTGGAATCCTCCTTGCCATGATCGGGGGAGGACATGCTGTATAGGATTTCCTATTTGGGAGATAGTAAGAAATAAAAAGGAAATGAGGGGTGCAGCATGAAAATTATGATGTATGATACGGCGCGCTATGATGAAGATTCGTTTGAACAGGAGCGGGTAAAATTTCCCGGCGTGGAAATTATATATCAGGAGGCAGATCTTGATCTGACTACGGTAGTGCTCGCGAAGGGCTGCGATGCAGTCTGTGCCTTTGTCAATTCTACGTTATCTGCTTTGGTTTTACAAAAATTGAAAGAGTATGGCATTGGACTGGTGCTGCTGCGGTGTGCCGGGTTCAATCATGTTGATCTTGCGGCTGCAAAGGAATGTAACATTACCGTACTCAGAGTGCCGGGATATTCTCCGGAGGCGGTAGCGGAACATGCGATGGCACTGGCTCTTTCGGTCAATCGCCACATTCACAAAAGTTATATCAAGGTACGGGAGAATAATTTCAGCTTAGTTGGATTGACGGGGATGACATTTTATCAGAAAACAGCGGGCATTATCGGAACGGGGCGCATTGGAGCTGCCATGTGCAGGATCTGTGCCGGGTTCGGGATGAAGGTGATCGCCTATGATGCGTATCCAAACCCGGAGCTTTCGTTCGTTTCTTATAAAAGTATGGAAGAGGTGCTAAAACAGAGTGATCTGCTCTCTCTGCATTGTCCATTGACGGATGAGACCTACCATTTGATCGATACAGATACGATCCACAAAATGAAACAGGATGTGATCCTGATCAATACCGGACGCGGCGCACTTGTGCATACGGAAGCGTTGATACAGGGAATCCGCGAGGGACGCTTTTTTGGTGTGGGACTGGATGTGTACGAGGAGGAGGCAAATAACGTGTTTGAAAACCGGGAATGTGACCTTCTCGAAAGTTCGATCACGGCACGTCTGCTTTCTTTCCCGAATGTGATCGTCACCTCCCATCAGGGATTTTTGACAAAGGAAGCACTGATGGCGATTGCCAGAACGACACTGAAAAACGCCGTGGAATATGAAAATGATCAGGTGTCGATGGAGAATCAGGTGTGACAGGCAAAAAATTGCACTTTTTTCCTTTTTGTGGCATTATGAAATAGAGAATAAATTGCGGCAGGAGGAAGTGCACATGACATTAGAGGAAGTAAGGATCAATATTGACCGGGTAGACAGTCAGATCAAAGCACTGTTTCAGGAGCGGATGGAGCTTGCTGATCAGGTGGCACAGGTGAAGGCAGAAACGGGAGATACCATTTTAAAGCCGGAACGGGAGAATCAGATCATTGAAAAGCTTTCCAAAGATGTGGAAGGGGACATCCGCAAGGAATATATCGCTTTGATCAAACGGATCATGGAAGTGAGCCGCAAGTACCAGTACGGCAGAACACTTGCCTTGCGGGACTGTTTTCAGATTGAATACGAAACGAAGGAGTGTGCGATCAAAAGTGCAGCAATGAAAAAGACAGAGCTTTATATCTGCAGCATGCTGTCAAAGGATCAGGTGACAACGGTGGATTCCTATGAGGAGATCGCAGATCTGATCGAGCAGGGAGAAGTGGAAGCCGGAATTGGTATTTTGGAAAATGTCAGTGTAGCGGCGGTCAATGAGCTGCACACGCTTTTGGTAGAGCATCATTTTTATATCAACCGCTGTGAGATCGTCTGGGATCATGGCATCCGCAAAAAGGTGGTACAGTTTGGAAAAACGCTTCTGGCACAAAAGGAGCATAACCGTATTAAGATGATGTTTGTCTGCCCGAATAAAAGTGGTGCGCTGGCAAGCATTTTATCGATGATTTCCGATTACAATGTCAACCTGACAGAGATCCATTCCCGTCCCAATCAGGAAAAGGACTGGAACTATGAATTTTATGTAGAGATCAATGCCAATCTTTTGGAGACAGAAACAAAAGCATTGCTTTATCAGCTGCAAAATGAAACAGCACAGTTTCAGATTTTGGGAAGCTATACGTGCGAAGGAGATTTTTAGGAGGAGTGATTATGAATATCAGACAATCCGTAACGATCCCTACAATCTTAAAAGTAGGAAGCGGAATGCTTTCTCATATGGGAGATATTTTAAAAGAAAAACAGATCGAGCATGTGGTTTTATTTTATGGAAATGATCTGATCGCATTGTTTGGAGATACGGTAGCTGCTTCACTAAAGGAGGCAGAGATCGAGATATTAGATCAGAAAGAGCTTGACAGTATTCATATGGAAGATGTTGTAAAGCTGGCGTTTGAGATGGATAACAAAACACAGGCAGTCGTCGGGATTGGTGGTGGAAAGGTCATTGATGCAGCAAAATATGCGGCATTTTTAAGAAAACTTCCTTTTATCAGTGTGCCAACCTCCACTTCATCTGATGGTTTTTCAAGCTCCAGTGCTTCCCTGCTTGTATCCGGCAAACGAAGAAGCGTGCCGGCAAAGATTGCCTACGGTATTATTGTAGATACGGATGTCATAAAAAGTGCACCGGAGAAATTTATTTATTCCGGCATTGGAGATATGGTATCAAAGATCACTTCACTTTACGACTGGCTTTTTGAACAGCAAAAGGGCGTCAGCCGGGTAGATGATTTTGCGATGATGATCGCCAAAAAGGCGGTTAACAGCTTTGTGCGTACTCCTTATGAGAGTATCAAAGATGATCTGTTCTTAAAGGAACTGGTGGATTCCCTTGCCATGAGCGGAATTGCCAACGAACTTGCAGGAAGCAGCGTTCCGGTGAGCGGAAGTGAGCATTTGATCTCTCATGCACTGGATCAGTTTCTTACTCCACCGCAGCTTCATGGAGTACAGGTGGGCATTGCCACGTATATCATGGCGAAGGTGCAGGATCATCGTTATGTGCGGGTGACAACAGTTTTGGAACAAACTGGATTCTTTGATTATGTAAAGACACTTGGCATGAAAAAGGATGATTTTGCCCGTGCGATCGATCTGGCTCCACAGATGAAACCACATCGTCACACGTATCTTCACGAGCAAGCGTGTCGCGAGGAAGCGAAGCGTCTGGTATATGAGGATGCCAGACTGAATGAGATCCTTGTTTAGAAAATGAAGTTATAATTTTTAACTATAAAGAAAAGATGGGTAGCAAAAACCCATCTTTTTTGATATACTTTGTTATAGGTGTAGTCTATAACTGATTAAAACTTATTCCTACTAACACAATAGGAATTGAAATGCTATAATAAGTTCAAGTTAAGGAACCCAACAAACAAAAAAGAAATCAAAAAGTAATAGAGAATTAAAGGAGGAACTTATTATGGCAAAGAAGACAAGAGAAGAGAGAAACTTAAAATTTGAAACATTACAGTTACACGTAGGACAGGAACAGCCGGATCCGGTTACCGATGCTAGAGCCGTACCGATCTACCAGACATCTTCCTATGTATTCCGCAACAGTGATCATGCTGCAGCAAGATTTGGTCTTGCCGATGCAGGTAACATTTACGGAAGACTGACAAATCCGACCGAGGATGTATTTGAAAAACGTATCGCTGCGTTAGAGGGTGGTGTTGCTGCTTTGGCAGTTGCTTCCGGTGCAGCCGCTGTAACCTATTCCATCGAGAATATCGCAAGTGCAGGAGATCATGTTGTGGCAGCAAAGAACATTTACGGTGGTTCTTATAACCTGTTAGAGCATACCCTTGCAACCTATGGCATCGAAACGACCTTCGTAGACATTTTCAACGACGATGAGATCGAAGCTGCATTCAAAGACAACACAAAGCTGGTATTTATCGAGACACTTGGCAATCCAAACTCAGATGTTGTGGACATTGAGCACATTGCAGAGATTGCACATGCACATCAGGTACCGTTGATCGTAGATAATACATTTGCAACTCCTTATCTGGTACGTCCGATCGAGTACGGTGCAGATATTGTGGTACATTCTGCAACAAAATTCATCGGTGGACACGGAACAACGATCGGTGGTGTGATCGTAGATGGCGGTAAGTTTGACTGGGGTGCAACGGACAAATATCCGGGACTTTCCAAGCCAAACCCAAGCTATCATGGTATTACGTTTACCGAGGCAGTCGGACCTGCTGCATTTGTGACAAAGATCCGTGCGATTTTACTACGTGATACCGGAGCTACGATCTCGCCGATCCACTCCTTCATTTTCCTGCAGGGCTTAGAGACATTATCACTTCGGGTAGAGCGTCACGTAGAAAATGCTTTAAAGGTAGCAAAATACTTAAATGAGCATCCACTGGTAGAAAAAGTGCATCACCCATCCGTGACAGATGATCCAAAACAGCAGGCACTTTATAAGAAGTATTTCCCAAATGGCGGTGGTTCTATCTTTACCTTTGAGATCAAGGGTGATGACAGAAAGGCAAAGGACTTCATCGATCAGTTAGAGTTATTCTCCCTGCTTGCCAATGTTGCAGACGTGAAATCCTTAGTGATCCATCCGGCATCTACCACACATTCCCAGATGACCGAGGAGGAGCTTCTGGATTCCGGCATCAAACCAAACACGATCCGTTTATCTATCGGTACAGAAAATATTGACGATATCATTGAAGATCTGGATGAGGCATTTAAAGCGATCCAGTAAGAGGAACAGCTATGACATTACAACAGCTCCGTTATGCGGTATGCATTGCAGAACAGAAATCTATGAATAAGGCGGCTGCGCAGCTTTTTATCACGCAGCCGACGCTTTCAAGCACGATCAAGGATCTGGAAGAAGAGATTGGAATCCAGTTGTTTGTGCGCTCCAACCGTGGTGTTTCCATTACGCCGCAGGGAGAAGAATTTTTAGGTTATGCCAGACAGATGGTCGAGCAGTACCGCCTGTTAGAAGACCGCTTTATCAACAAACAGGAGAGCAAAAAGCGGTTCAGTGTTTCCATGCAGCATTATACCTTTGCCGTGCAGGCATTTATTGAAATGGCGAAGCAGTTTGATATGGAAGACTACGAATTTGCGGTGCATGAAACGAAAACCTATGAAGTGATCGAAAATGTCAAATCACAGAAAAGTGAGCTGGGTATTCTTTATCTGAACGATTTTAATGAAAAGGCACTAGATAAGATCTTTCGGGATAATGAGCTGGAATTTCACGAGCTGTTTTCGTGCAGCATTTATGTGTATCTTGCGAAAAGCAATCCGCTTTCCAAAAAGAAGAAGCTGACGTTTGAAGATTTAAGAGATTATCCATGTCTGTCTTTTGATCAGGGACACAACAACTCTTTTTATTTGGCGGAGGAGGTCTTTAGTACCTATGAGTACAAGCAGATCATCAAAGCAAATGACCGCGCAACGCTGTTGAATCTCATGGTGGGATTAAATGCGTATACCCTATGTTCCGGTATTATCTGCGAGGAGTTAAACGGAAGTGATTATGATGCCATTCCCCTTGATGTAAAAGATAAGATGCGCATCGGGTATATCAAAAAGAAGAAAATGCCGCTTAGTACATTAGGGCAGAAATATTTAGAAGAACTGAAAAAAATGGAACGTGGTATTTTGTAGAAAACAGATTAAGCACCTTGGATAGATTTCCAAGGTGCTTTTTGATAATAAGACAAATTCATTAAATTGTCTCAAATGCAAATTAACTAAAAGAGAGATAAACTAGTAGGTCGCCTACTTATAACTTCCGTTTCCATAACAAAATGTTTTTCCGGTCAAAGTTCCATGTAGTTTATTGGTTGACTTTGCAATAGTATTAATTTTGGAAGTTACGGTTGCAGGATTCCCCAATTTAACTATTTTTGTACTTAATGTTGATGTATCAGGGTAATATGCCGAGCTGCTGTTTGTTTTTGATATGTATGCTTTAGCAGTAATAATTTGTGCTTTTTCTCCAGCATTTGTTGGTATTCCATATGCAAATGTTATATCTTGTTTTAATGTGTATGAAAATACGTTATCAATTACAACATCCCATCCAAAACTAATATTTTTTGAGCTTGTCATTGTTTGTATTGGCGTTTCTTCAACATATTGTATGATTTTTATATTACCATCTTCTTGAATTCCAATGATTTTTTTATTGGTATACCCCTCCTCTGCACTAACAAAATTTGAGCTACTTACTAGCAATATACTAACTATCATTATTGTCATAAGCTTTTTAATCATTTTCATTTTTACACCTCTTTATCTTTAAATTAAACGACTACTCCAATAGTCATTTAAATATTAACATTCATTACAATCAATGTCAATTTCCATTTGTTTGACAATTTTGAAATATGATGATATTCTAAAAATGACTACTCCAATAGTAAAAACTAAAGAGGTGATAAAATTGAAACTGTTCACATCCGAATGGAATGTTATGAAACTGCTTTGGGAGAAAGGAACGATGCGTGCGAGTGCAATTGCAAAGGAATTAAATCAAAGTATTGGCTGGAACCGTAACACCACATATACCATTATTAACAAATGCATTGAAAAGAAAGCGATTGAGCGGATCGAACCACATTTTCAGTGCAGGGCAGTGGTATCCAGAGAAGAAATTATAAGAGAGGATGCGGCTGATATTTTAGAGGAGCGTTTTGATGATTCACTGCCTCTGTTTGTTTCCAGCTTTGCAAGTGGACGAAAGCTTAGCAAAAAAGAAATTGATGAGCTTCGATCTATACTGGATCAATTAGAGGAATAGTAGATAAGGAAAGGAGGGATTCTATTGTACGATTTTTACATAAAAAATCTAATATTGTCTTCCATTATCATATCATTATTACTTTTGTGTCGTAAATCACTTCACAAATATTTGTCAGAAAATGTGGGTTATATATTATGTAAATTGATTATTTTGGAGCTTTTACCTGTTTGGATTCCAATATACGTGGCAAATATTTCGTCTCCAATAATGGGAGAGAAACATACAACTGAAATTCTTCCATTCTTTCATGGTACAGGATTCACTGTGCTGATCGTGATCGGTATGGTATCCTATTGCAGGACGCTTTTTGCCATAAAAAAAATTCAGGTGGAGTCTGACAGGGAAATAACGATGGATTGTATTTCTATTGTTACTTCTTCACGAATGAAAAAGAAACGAAACATTACAATAATTTCTTCTAAGGGCGTGAGTGCTCCATTTAGTTTTGGTATTTGGCACCACTATATCGTAATACCCTGCTATCTTGCAGAAAATGAGAGGAATTTAACTTGTGTGCTGCAGCATGAATTAACACACATAGATTCAAACGATTGTCTATGGAAAATGATTTCTTATGTGTTATGTTGTTATTACTGGTTTTTTCCATTTGCCTGGTTATTGTATTTTTATATGGATCAGGAATGTGAACTTGCCTGTGATGCGAAAACGTTACAGAGCTTAGGTGATTCCTTCAAAAAGGATTATTTAAAAACCATCCTGCTATGTTGTACAGAAAGTCAAAGATATTCCGTTTCTTCCCTTGTGCAACCATTTGGATCTTCCCATGCTTCATTAAAAGAAAGGATGAATGTAATTATGAAAAAGCCAAAAAGAAAACTGGGAATCTCTATTTTGTTGTTTGTTATGATGTGTGTGATCTGTTTATTTGGACATCTGCAATTTAAAGCAAAAGCTACGGTTGATCACAAAAACAATGATCGTGTCATACAGTCCATATCTTCTGATAAAGATATGGAAAGCGATACTATTTCCTATGAAAAAGAAGATCCTGACGATGACAGCACAGTTACTGTGATAAAAAAACAAGCTACGGACTAGGTGATTAGAACTCTCCAAGTATATATGAAAAACCTCCAAACAGATGTAAGAGAACGTTATTCTGTTTGGAGGTTTTTTTCCATTTCCGTAGACCGGAAGTAGTAAGCTCGGTAATGCATAGGTGTCATACCGGTATGCTTGCGGAAAATTTCCGTAAAATAGCTTTGGCTGGAAAATGCCAAAGTGGCAGAAATTTCAGAAATCGGATAATCAGAATAGGTAAGCATGTTTTTTGCAGTATCAATTTTTTTACTAAGAATATACTGGCTGATGCTTACCTTCATTTCTTTTTTGAAAAGCCGGGATAAATAATTTTCTGATAATCCTACATATTCTGCCAGAATAGGGACACTGATCTTCTGATGCAGATGATCATAAATGTAATCAATGCAAAGTGCGATCGGTTTGGAACAAATACTATTCTTAATAAGCTGGCGCATCCGTCTGGTGTAATCCAGACACATAACAGGATGCAGGGCGGAAACATCTTCAATTCGTTTCATCCGATCCGCCTTTTGGATATAAAAGTCACTGATACTATATGCTTTAGGAAGTTCCATTCCCCCTTCAATACAGTAGCGGGCAACGATGGCGGTAGTGATGACAAAATGATATTTAAAATTTTGTAAAGCATTACCGGAAAGCTGCCCTAATCCTTTCTTGTCCATCAGCGGCTCTTTACAAAGTTCCTTTACGAGGGTAACATTTCCCTCTTTGATCGCAGAATAGAAACGAAATTCCGGGTCGTAGGGAGCATGCAGAATTTCGTTTTCCCGCTGGACATATTCCTGATAGATCAATTCTTTTTCGTAATTCATGAGAGCCTCCTTTTCTATAATTTGAATATAACATAAAAATGATAAAAAAGATAGAAAAACGATATTAAAAAATGCGTTATCATGGGACAATAACATCACCATAAGACAACGTATACTTAAATGATACAGAGGTAGCATTGACGAAAGAAAAGCAGACCTACTGCTACACTTACACAATGGAGCAGGAAAATGATGCCAATTCCCGCCTGGAATTTAACCTGGGAAATACAGCTTCCACGGCAACGGTTCATATCAGTCATGTACGTATAGAAAAAATAAAACAGGGTGAAGTAAATCATGACAAGACCGTACGTGCAGATGGAAACTATATTTATAACGGATCTTTCCAGGAAGGCGAAGGACGTTTAGGAGACTGGACGTGTGCAGGAGAAGCCTCTTTTAAAGTATCCGGATTGCAGGATGGACGACGTCTGCAGGCAGAGGTAGAGAAGGAAGGAGCAACAGTTTCTCAGAGTGAACTGCCGTTAACAGCAGGAAAGTATGCGTTGTCCATGAAAGTGCAGGGAGCGAATGGCAATGTGATACATGTTACAATCGCAGGTAAGGAATACACCTATACGTTAAAGGATGACAGCAATACGACGATTGCCGAAAAGTTGGAGCTTACAGAGGAAGACCTTGCAAAGAGCAAAGATTTTAAGATCACATTTGCCAATAAAGGAACGTATTATGTAGATGACATTCGTCTGGTGGAAGATACGCTTATTAAGAACGGTTCTTTTAATGCCGGAACAAGCGGCTTTGAGGTGTTTGTAGATGGAAGTGCTTCCGCAAGCTATGTGGTGGACAGTTTAAACGAAGATAACGCAATGGATTTTACGATCAAGAAAACTGCGGATCAGGAGTGGAAGATCCAGCTGAAGCAGAGTGATGTGGCATTGGAAAACGGAAAATGGTACCAGATCTCCTTTGATATTAAAAGTTCGATCGACCGGAGCATCCAGTATGCCATCCAGAGAAATGATGCACTGCATGACGAGGATTGGACACCGTATGTGCAGGAGACAAAGAATCTGACGGCATATGGTACGGACGGTGCCTACACACATATCAGCAAAGTATTTAAAATGACGGAGGATACCGATACCCAGTCTGTGTTCAATATTGCATTGGGTGGCGGAGATATTACCGACCAGCATCGTGTCTGTGTGGATAACATTGTATTAGAAGAAACAGAAGAACCGGAAATAGAAACACCGGAAGCAGGTCAGGAATTATTGAAAAACGGAAACTTCGCAGATGGTGCTGACAATTGGGACATTTACGCTGTCAGTACTCCGGCAGAAGCGGCAGCAGTCGTGGAAGACGGAGCAGTAACCTATCACATTTCCAATGTTGGTAGTGCAGATTGGAACGTGCAGTTAAAACAGAAAGATCTGGTTCTGGAACAGGGAGCAACCTACCGTTTGAAATTTAAAGCTGTTTCCACAGAAAGCAGAACGATTAAAGCCGCTTTTTTAAATACCAGATATACATGGTATGGCGGAGCGGACATTGCACTTACAAAAGAGAAAGAGAAGGAAGTGAGCAGCGAGTTTACGGTTACAGAAGAAACTGCAAATGACATCACATTTGTTGTTTCTATGGGATTGATCGATGGAGAAGATACCCCGGCATCGGATATTACTTTGTCTGATTTCTCTCTCGTAAAGGTAAAATAAAAAATCAAATACCAGTAGATCGAAAAAGCAGGTTCTTTCTTTAGGACCTGCTTTTTTTCAGTAAAAATGCGGCATGCAACCATTAGTTGACAAAATAGTTAGTCTGCTTGATAGACTTTTTTCTGGAAATTTGCTACGATTTGATTGAAAATCCGAGAGCGTAAAGGAGGCATCATATGCAGTTAGGAGAAAAAATCTATCATTATCGAAATAAAGCAGGAATGACACAGGAACAGCTTGCGGATGCACTTTCCGTCAGCCGTCAGTCCATCTCCAAATGGGAGTCGGGCGCATCAAAGCCGGAGATTTCCAAGCTGGTTGCACTATGTGAGTTGTTTCATATTACAATGGACGAATTGCTGCGGGAGGAGATGGACGAAACATCCACCGTGGAAAAGGAAGAACCATCTGACAAGGAGGAGGATCAGACGCAGCTTCTGGAGCTGACGGAAAAAATAGCTTCCTTAAAGAAGGCAGGAGTGATGGGAATCGTTGTCATTGTGATTCTTTTTTGCGGGCTGCTGTTCCTCTTTATAAAATACCATGATCTAAAGCAGGAAGTGTCACAGCTTCACAACACGCCACAATATGTTTATACAGACAATGGAGAAGAAACTGCAGATCCAATCTATCAGGTATTTCAGGAAGTGAAACATACCGTTACAGATTACCGGAAAGAGGATGACACGGTGGAGGTTATGTTGTCCGTGCTGCCGATCAAGCAGGAAAAGGATGCTTCCCTAGAAGCCGTTTTGGAAACCACAGAGGGAAAGCGGTATTCTGTTACTCTGGAGGAACAGCAGGAATATTATGTAGGAAACACAAGACTTCCTTTCACTGCAAACGTAGAGCAGATCATATACCGTATCACCAATGAGAAAGAAACACAAAATGTTACAGACGACGGATTTTTGGTGCTGTCAGAAATTGATATTGATCCAACGGTCGTACTTTCTACAGGAAACGGGAATGCGATATTTGGAAGCAGTAAGAGCACAGTAGAGGCAGAGATTTCCGTAGTATGTAATCAACCGGATTTTATTTCTGATATTGAGGATGCCCATTATGAGCTTCGTCGTAATGGTAAGATAGAGGATCAGGGGGCAGTCAATCTGCCGGATTCCGGAGAAGAATCAGTAATTACCAATGTGAAAATGAAGACATCACTTACATCTGGAACGTATGAATTTGCTATCTGCTACCATAACAAGAAGCTTGATAAGGATATTGCACTTACTACTGAGCTGGATTTTGTTGCGGGGCAGCAGGTGACAATGGAGCATGGCGAAGAAGCCTGCACGTATGGGGTGAGAGAGTAATACTATTTTGCTGCACAATTTTATTGAATTATATAAATGATTATAATATGATATATATATAGTGTATAAAAACGAAAAACAGAGGGGTGATTACCATGAAAAGAAACGGTATCGTGTTGTGTCTCATTCTGTGTATCCTTACATCTGGATGTGGCAATGCTTCCAAAAATGAAAAAACAGCATCATCCACCATGCAGCAGGTGACAACAGAAGCAGCATCTGCTTCTTCTGATGCAGACAGTCAGGGGAGTCAGACAGATGTCTGGAATACCTACTACCAGAAGTTATCGTTGCGGTATTCGGAGCCGGATGCGTCGAATGAAACAGGAGATACGGCGAACGATTGCGTGGCACTGAAAAGCGTGATGACGACGGAGCAGTCTGATCTCATCATGGTTTCTCCGTATCGTATTACGAAGAAGGGATATCTGGCCGGAGATGCGATCTCCTTTGAAATGCTTACTTATCAGAAGCATGATAGCAGAGAGGATCAGACCAGGGTACTTTATGCGGATTATAACTTTATAAATACAAAAGATAAGGTAAAAGGATACGCGGTAATAGATACGAAAAATACAGATATTATATTGTGTAAATGTTCGGATGACCAGACGGAGTACATTCAGTTAAAGCGGGAAGGAACGCGTTATATAAAGGCACAGAGCATACAGATGGGGAAGAAGAAATATCAGATAGATGATGAGACGGTCGCAAAAGAGAAAGCCGTTGCGGCGCTGGAAACTGCTTTGGATCAGGAGGAAGCTGTTCTTTTAAAGGATGGTGTGCTTGATCAGACAGTGGCGGCAAAGATCAAAGGACAGCCGGACTGCACCATGAATCCCCATGCGGCAAAAGAGATGTGCCAATATCAGGCGGCTGTTTGTTCTTCTAAGGAAGTGAGTCCGGAACAGATATGGGAAAACTATGCCGGAAGTTATACTACGAGTACCGGTAAGGATACTTCCCAGATTGTATTTCGCATCAAAAAGGACGGTACTTTTTCCGGGGAATATAAAAACAGTCTAAAAGACCATATGTGCTATTCTTCTTTTTCTGGTTCTTTCCAAAATGGCAGGGAGTTAGAGAAGGATTCCTATTATTTGCAATGTGAGGATTTTCATTTTGACCGGAAAACACCTTCAGATCAGGAGGCTTCGCAGGCTGAATACGAAGAACCGGAAGAATTAAGGACAATGACACAGCTGATACTATACAAAAAAGGAATTGCGATGGAGCAGTTCCCGGACGTAGTCAAAGGCTGGTTTGAGGTTCATTCTTTTCTGGAGGATAAGGAAATGCCAGAAAAGACGGATCGGGCAATTTTATATAATCCTTACACCCGGAGCTATTTTTATGAAATGACGGAGGAAAACGACTAACCGAATCCCTCTCATCTGCCGATAAAAGGAGTGAGAGGTGAGAGATATGCAGCAGACAGCAGTATCGCAAAAAATAAAAAGTGAATGGATGGCATTAAAGCAGACGATTTTGATGAGCAGACAAAAAACCGAGGAGCCGGAAGAAGAACGCTTGAAAAAGATTGAACAGAAGCTACGTTCCGGTAAGCGGCTGACCAGAGAAGAATTGGAATTTTTAAAGAGCAGGAGTCCGTATCTGTATCAGCAGGCGATCCGGATCCAGCATATGGCGGATGGATTAAAAGAGCAGTTGAAGCATTGTAAGACCAAACAGCAGGCGCAGCAGCTGATCAGTCAGACGCAGGCGATGGTCAGTGCAAAGGATCCGATGAGAGAAGCAGTTCTTGCTGCACTTGACCGGGTGAAAAAGGAATTTACAGATTCCGAATACTATAAAAAGCTTCCGGCAGACGAAGAGGAAAAAAAGAAACCGGAAGGAACAAAAGATCCATTCTCGGATGAAGAGGAGGATGACGTTTCTTATCAGTATGAGAACACTTCCTGCGGTTATCAGATGGCAACACAGGAAGGTGGCATGAATGAGTCTGCATTTGCAGCCGAAGCATAAGAAAACAGGAAATCGGGCAGGAGGAACTGTCCGATTTTTTTGTTTCCATGGAACCACAATTATGGTATAGTAATAAAGATGTACCAAAACAAAGAAAGGACAAAAAGAGGATGAAACGTGTGAAAAGAACGATGGGAAAATTTACCATGAAACGTATGACAGCAATCCTGTTGTTATTATTGTTACTTTTTCCTGTCACCATGCAGTGCGTTGCTGCAAAACAGTCAAAGAAGGATGCAAAAGAGAAAACGATCGAAAGCGTTGATGATCTGGAGGGAAGCAATATCGGTGTACAGCTTGGTACGACAGGAGATATCTATGTCTCTGATTACGAGGGAGACGATGCCGGAACAAAGGTGACCCGTTTTAACAAAGGCGCAGATGCGGTACAGGCATTAAAACAGAAAAAGATCGACTGTGTGTTGATCGATGAACAGCCTGCCAAAGCATTTGTGGAAAAGAATCCGGATCTTACGATCTTAAAAGAGGAGTTTGCGGTAGAGGATTATGCAATCTGTGTTTCCAAAAAGAATCCGGAATTGAGAGATAAGATCAATCAGGCGTTGGATGAATTAAAGAAGGATGGCACACTTTCTGCCATCATTGATAATTACATTGGAGAAAATGCAGGAAAGAATCCCTATAAACTGGATGAAAACTCTGCGACGCATGACCTGGGTACACTGGTTATGGCAACCAACGTAGGATTTCCACCTTATGAATATTATGAAAATGGAAAAGCAACCGGAATCGATGTGGATATGGCAACAGCAGTTGCTGACAAGCTCGGGATGGATCTAAAGGTATCTGATATGGAGTTTGATTCCATTATCGTTGCGGTTCAGTCTGGAAAAGCGGATGTTGGCGTTGCAGGAATTACGGTAACAGATGAGCGAAAGAAAAATGTTGATTTCACAGATTCTTATACGACAGCCAAGCAGGTGATCATTGTCCGCAACGGAAGCAATCAGAGTAGTGTAGGGTTGATCGAGAAGATAAAATCGACTTTTTTAGATAATGCCAACTGGAAATACATTCCTAAGGGATTATTAAATACCCTGATCATCACGATCTTCGCCGGACTTTGTGGTATCATTTTAGGATTCTTACTGGCGATCATTCGTGTGGCACACGACCGCAATGAAGAAAAAACAGTTGTGATCCGCGTGTTAAATACGATCGCAAGACTTTATCTTACCATCTTCCGTGGTACGCCAATGATGGTACAGCTTCTGATCATGTACTATGTGATCTTTGCCAAAGTGGATGTCAATCCTGTTGTTGCAGCCGTGATCGCATTTGGTTTAAACTCCGGTGCTTATGTGGCAGAGGCGATCCGTGCCGGAATTATTTCTATTCCGATCGGACAGTTTGAGGCGGGACGAAGTCTGGGCTTTAACTATGGCAAAACGATGCGCTATATTATACTGCCACAGGCAGTAAAAAATGCACTTCCTGCTATGTGTAATGAGTTTATCGCACTGTTGAAGGAGAGCTCGATCGTAGGATATATCGGACTGATGGATCTTACCAAAGCGGGTGACATTATCCGAAGCAATACCTATGAAGCTATGATCCCGCTTTTGTCGGTAGCTCTTGTGTATCTGGTGATCGTAATTATTTTAACTTCCTTAGTTGGACGATTGGAGAGGAGACTGAAAAAAGATGCAAGATAAGAATGAAGTGTTAATCGAGGTAAAAGATCTGTGCAAATCATTTGGCGATCATCTGGTACTCGATCATATCAATACAACGATCCATAAGGGAGAAGTGATCGCTATCGTTGGTCCTTCCGGATGTGGTAAGTCCACCTTCCTGCGTACGCTTAACCGTTTGGAGCAGGCAGATTCCGGTCAGATCTTATTTGAAGGAAATGATATTTTAGATAAGAAGCGCAATATCAACCAGATCCGGGAAAAGATCGGTATGGTATTCCAGCAGTTTAATCTTTTTCCGAATATGACAGTATTGGAAAATGTGATGTTAGCTCCGGTAAAATTAAAAGGACTTTCAAAGGAAGAAGCAAAAAGCCGTGCAGAAGAATTACTAAATCGTGTGGGATTGTTAGAAAAAGCAAATGCCTATCCGGATACGTTATCCGGTGGACAAAAGCAGCGTATTGCCATTGCCAGAACGATGGCGATGGATCCGGACGTGATCCTTTTTGATGAGCCAACTTCCGCTCTTGATCCGGAGATGGTCGGAGAGGTATTAGAGATCATGAAAGAGCTTGCAGAATCCGGTATGACGATGATCGTAGTCACCCATGAAATGGGATTTGCCAAAAATGTGGCAACAAGAGTGATGTTTATCGATGAGAAAGTCATTATGGAAGAAAATGAACCACAGGAATTTTTTGCCCATCCGAAAAATGCACGTCTTCGCGAATTTTTATCCAAAGTGAGCAAATAAGAGTACATTAACGGGAGTGTTTCTGTTCCGGTCTCCAATATTAGAGAGTGATCTAATAATTGGAGACCGGTTTTTATTTTGCTTCTTTGATCAGGGCATTTCCCTTAGAAAATGGTAACAGAGAAGGATTTAATGTGATCGCATAGGCAGAACCTAAAAGGGGCAGAAGGATAAGGCTTGCATGTACATGAAAATACAGACAGGCAAAAAAGGAAACTGCCACACCAATGTGATACCAGATCAAGGAGATTTTAAAAAATCCTGCTTTGTTTCTGGCTGCCTGGTCTCCTGTCATGACATAATCGCAAGTTGCGAGTGTAAACTGACGAAGATTATTGGTAGAAAAGATGGTAGAGCTATTATATTCACCGACTCCATGAAAGACGCTCCACTGTGTTGCCATCATAAAGAAGATTGGCAAAATGCCGGCAACCGGATTCAGCTCCTTCGGAAGAATAGCTAAAAATACGATGCCGATCATGTCAACGGTGATCGCATACCTTTTCATATTGAGGGTTGTTTTTTTAGAAAATATACTATAAAGAACAATAGCAAGTACATATAAAAGTGCTCCGCTGACACGAAGCAGAAAGTCTGGAAGATTTCTGCCGAGCAGACATAACACTACCTGGATCAGATTGTTGGTCTGGGCAGAACCCAAGTTTTCACTACGACAGAGCAGTGCATAGGCACCAAGGAAACCTCCTGTTGCACACATCAGGCGGTGAAGCCACAGCTCTTTTCGATAGGATAAATTCATCATAAACACTTCTTTCTTTATTCACTGCCTTTTATCATAGCACAATTTTGGGGAAATGGCGCATAATATTTAACAAATGGCAGGAGTCTATATTTACACTTGCATAATATGAGAAAAATGGTAAAATGGTACTGTCTAAAAAGGAGATAGAGAAATCATGAAGATTATTATTGTAGGATGTGGTAAGGTTGGCTACGCAGTTGCAAAGGCACTGGTGGCAGAACAGCAGGATGTAGTGGTCATTGATTCCAATTCCGAGCGTGTGGAGAACATTACCAATTCCGTAGATGCCATGGGTGTTGTCGGTAACGGTGCCAGCTATAAAGTACAGTTGGAGGCAGGCGTTGCCAATGCGGATCTTTTGATCGCAGTGACTTCCTCTGACGAAGTCAATCTGCTTTGCTGCATGATCGCCCGTAAGACAGGACATTGTCAGACGATCGCCAGAGTGTCCGATCCGGTGTATACACAGGATATTCCATATATCAAAAAAGAGCTGGGACTGGCGTTGACCTTGAATCCGGAGCAGGCAACTGCCGGAAACATTACAAGACTTTGTAAAATGCCATCTGCCATTGAGATTGATACGTTTGTCAAAGGGCATGTGGAGATATTGAAGGTAGAAATTCCGGCTGACTGTTTTTTGGATCATCGTACCATTTCCGATGTGATGCGTGGATTTAAAGAAAAAGTATTGATCTGTGCGGTAGAGCGTGGGGAGGAAGTAATCATTCCACCGGGAGATTTTATGTTGCTTTCCGGAGACCGGATCGCTGTGGTAGGAGAGTCCAAATCGTCTGCTGCCTTTATCAAGAAAATGGGAATACCAGGGCTTGGACGTGTGCGGAGTGCAATTTTAGTCGGAGCTGGTAATGTCAGTGAATATGTGGCAAAGTCCATGATCCGTCAGGGAATTCATGTGAAAGTGTTTGATTCGAGCAGAGAAAAGTGTGAGCATTTCAGCCTCGTTGTTCCAGAAGCAGTTGTGATCCATGCGGATGCCTCCAAACCGGAAGTGTTATCGGAGGAAGGTCTGGAGCGTGCGGATGCATTTGCAACACTGACCTCGTCGGACGAACTGAATATTCTGCTTGGTCTTTATGCGAAAAAGAATTCTGATTGTAAAGTGGTAACTTTAGTCAACCATGCAAACTATATGGGAGTGACAAAAGCACTGGATATGGGAAGTGTGATGTCGCTGCAGAACATTACGACAGAGTATATTGTACAATATGTGCGTGCTATGCGGAATTCACAGGGAAGCAATGTGGAGACGCTTTATCGTATTATGGACAACAAGGTAGATGCGCTGGAATTTATTGTCGGAGAGAATTGTCCAATCTGCAATACTCCTCTGATGGAGCTGCACATCAAAAATGACATTTTGATCTCATGCATCAACCATATGGGACAGATTGAAATTGCTAACGGACAAAGTGTGATCCGGGAAGGTGATACGGTGGTGATCGTAACGACCAGACATGGCCTTGATGATATTACGGATATTATAGAGTAGAGGGATAAATAAGAAAATGAATGTAGCAATTGTGTTTTATATTTTAGCCAGAGTGTTACAGGTCGAAGGGGCCTTTTTGATGCTTCCTTTCCTGGTAGGAATGTGTTACCGGGAGAAGGGGGCATTTGCCTTTTTACTTGTAGGGGTGGTCTTGTTCCTGATCGGTTCGCTTGCTGCGAGAAAGAAACCGAAAAATACCAGTTTTTATGCAAAAGAAGGATTTGTTACGGTTACACTTTCCTGGATCGTGCTCGGTATCACGGGAGCCATGCCTTACGTGTTAAACGGAGATATTCCAAATTATATCAATGCTGTATTTGAAACGGTGTCCGGCTTTACGACTACCGGAGCAAGCATACTGACAAATGTAGAAGGATTGTCGTATGGCTCCAAATTCTGGCGGTGCTTTTCCAACTGGATCGGTGGAATGGGGGTATTGGTATTTGTGCTGAGTATTCTGCCGCTGGGAGGTGCACAAAATATCTATATTATGAAAGCAGAATCGCCGGGACCTAGTGTAGGAAAGCTGGTACCAAAAGTCAAAAGTACTGCTGCCAATCTGTATAAGATTTACTGTGGCATGACGCTGATCGAGATCGTATTGCTGCTTTTTGGTGGCCTGGACTTATTTAGTGCCGTGACATTAAGTTTTTCTACTGCGGGAACTGGTGGATTTGCGATTTTAAATTCCAGCTGTTTAAATTATAGTTCTTATGTACAGATCGTGTTGACCATTTTCATGATTGCATTTGGTGTGAACTTTTCTGTGTATTATCTGATCCTGACCAAACGTGTAAAGCAGGCAGCCAAATGTGAGGAGCTTCGCTGGTATCTGATCATTATGATCTCGGCAATTGTATTGATCATATGTAATGTGGCAGATCGGTTTGATTCTGTTTTTGCTGCGGTCAAGCATGTTTCCTTTACAGTCGGTTCGATCATGACCAGTACCGGACTGAGCACTGTGGATTATAATCTCTGGCCAACCTTTTCTAAAACGTTACTGGTACTGTTAATGTTTGTGGGAGCCTGTGCCGGAAGTACGGGCGGCGGAATTAAAGTATCAAGAATTGTGATCTATTTTAAGACGATGACGAAAATGGTAGGACAGCAGCTTCATCCAAGAAGTATTAAGGTAGTAAAGTTTGAGGGAAAACCGGTCGAGCATGATGTGATCCGGGGAGTGAATACATACTTGGTATCGTTTTTGTTCCTATATGCATGTTCGATGCTTCTTTTGGCATTAGATAATTTTGATTTTGAAACGAATTTTTCGGCTGTGATCGCATGCATTAATAATATCGGACCGGGTATCGGACTGGTTGGTCCTTCCGGAAACTACAGTGAATTTTCCTGGCTTTCCAAGCTGGTGATGTCTATTGATATGCTGGCAGGACGTTTGGAGATCTTTCCTCTTTTGGTATTTTGTTCTCCGAAAACATATAAGAAATAAAGAAAGACCTCTTTTCCATTGGAAAAGAGGTTCTTTTTAAAATTGAATATTTTTTTTGATCGCTTCAAAGCTTTCTTTACTGATCACATGCTCCATGCGACAGGCATCCTCTGCTGCAATGGCAGGATCTACTCCCATGCTGGCAAGCCAGTTGGATAAAAATTCATGCCGTTCATAGATCATTTCTGCAATGGCACGGCCACTATCGGTTAAATAAATAAATCCGGCATCGGTTACTGTGATATGCCCCTTTTCCCGAAGATTCTTCATTGCAATGCTGACGCTTGATTTTTTATATCCTAATTCATTGGAAATGTCTACAGAGCGAACTACAGGCAATTTCTTACTTAGGATTAAAATGGTTTCAAGATAGTTTTCTGCGGATTCGTTTGTTGCCATTTCCTCACCTCATTTACACATCTTTCTAGTATCATTTTTAGCTTTCATGCAGCTTTCCTGCATCAAAGTGTTCTTATTATAGCATATCAATCACCCATTTTCTACCAGAAAAGAGCGAAAAAAAGAAAAAAGTTGTTGACAACTAATGAACGTTAGGCTATACTAACTATGAAGTTAGTAAACTCCTTATATTATATTACGGGATAGTGAAATGGGATTTTTAAATCGTATGCCACCCATTTTCACTATCCTATATGCTGTTTCTTGAAATATGAGAAACACAGAAAGGAAGGTTGATTATGGGAACAGTTGTGGTAGGTGCAGTAGTACTTCTGCTTGTTGTAGCAGCAGTCAAAAGCCTTAGAAAAGATAAAAAAAATGGAAAGGGAATCTGTGGCGGAGATTGCAGCAGCTGCAAGGGATGCCATTAAATGACTTGACTTTCTTCCGTTTTCATCGTATGGTGGACATGATTGTATAGGAAGAAGGAGATGCCATGAAGTGTAATTGTAACCAGCCGGAGCCTGAAAAACAGGTGCGGAGCAAGATTAGGGAAGAAGAGGAAAAGAAAGCACTGCTGACACGTTTGAGCCGGATTGAAGGACAAGTGCGTGGTGTAAAGAATATGGTAGAAGAGGGACGCTATTGTGTGGACATTGTCACACAGGTTTCTGCCATTGGAGCAGCACTCAATGGATTTAATAAGGAGCTGCTGTCACGGCATATCAAGACCTGTGTAGTAGAGGATATCCGGGAAGGCGATGATGCCGCAGTAGAAGAACTTTGTGAATTGCTTAAGAAGCTGATGAAGTAGCCCGTCGTACCGCGTGTACGAAAGCGGCTACTTTTTTGGGGTCTTTTCCCTGCCGGTTATCGTATTCTACACCGGAGGAGACATCTACAGCATCTGGTGCGGCAGACTGGATCGCATTGGCAACATTGTCCGCATGTAATCCTCCGGCAAGGAACAGGAGCTTGTCGTCCCGTTCCAGAGAGGAGAGCAGAGACCAGTCAAAGGTTTTTCCGCTCCCCGGTGTGGCAGCGTCCAGTACATAGCCGGCGATGTTTGGCTGTGACTGGTAGTCTGTGAACTGATCCAGATCAGAAACATTAAATGCTTTTAATACAGGAAGTGGGCAGCTGTTTAAAACAGCGTCGGTTATCTTTCCATGAATCTGGACGTAGTCAAAGCCTGCGTCGGAGATCTGACAGACCTGTTCGTAAGTAGGGGAGACACATACTGCTACCCTTTTAATCTCAGGATCAAGCAGAGGAAGTAATTGCTCTGCTTTTTTTAATGTAAGATTTCGTTTGCTTTTTTCAAAGAACAGTACCATACCGATATAGTCTGGTTTGAACTGATTCATTAAAGTAACATCTTCTGTTGTCGTGATACCGCAGATCTTTATTTTCATAGCATTTGTTCCTTTTGTTTTTTCTTATCTTAGCACATCCGTCTGGCCTTATTCAACTATTAGAATGTGGCTATGCTAAAGAAGCCACACCTTTGATAAGATAACGGACGAAGACACGTGGATAAAAATAGCAGGTCGACAGTTGCGCTCAAAAAAGAAAGGAGCTTTTTTATGAAGCAAAAGAAAATGACAACAAAAGATATTACCATAGTAGGAGTTATGGCAGCACTTGTATTTGCCGCTACCTATTTTTTAAAGATCAATATGCCACTTACGATGGGATATGTACATTTAGGTGATTCTATGATCTTCCTGGCAGTTTACTTATTTGGCTGGAAGAAAGGTGCGTTAGCAGGAGCAATTGGTGGAGCGATGTCCGATCTGATCGGTGGATATGTAATCTGGATCGTGCCAACATTTGCGATTAAATTTATCATGGGTATGACGGCAGGCTTGCTGTTTGATCTGATCAAGAACAAAGGAAAGTATTTATATATCGTTACTTACATTTTTGCAGGTCTCATTCAGGTTGCGCTTTATTCCCTAGCACATCTGGTATTCTTCGGTGTAGCACCGGCAATCAGCGGAATCCCTGGATTATTAGGACAGACGTATTCCGGTCTGATCATTGCACTCTGCCTGATCGTAGCATTTGAAAAGGCACATGTGGTAGCAAAGATCAAACAAATGTAGGAGAATTGACATAATAACGGGAGAATTCCCATACAGTAAAAAAAAGAATATGGATGGATGCGTATGCAATCGCAAAAACTCACTGCACAGTTGAACCTTGCATTGAATCTTACGGAAGAGGAACGGAACAAAAGTATTTCTCTGGAGGTAGGATATGATGCGGCAAGCAGAGAGTGGGAATTGATCGTGCGTTACATCAATGAGTTGGACACTGTGGCTGCCAGATATGGAGCTTCAGTGTCTTATCTTTTGGGCGAATATGCGATCGTCACGATAAAAGAGGAGTTCATTCCTGCTTTTTCGATGGAAGAAGCTGTGATCTATGTAGAAAAACCAAACAGCATTTACTTTGAAACCCTTGCAGCAAGACAGGCATCCTGCATCAACCGGGTGCAGACGGGGCAGGAGGGCTTAAGCGGAAAACAGACACTTGTTGCGGTCATTGACAGTGGGATTGATTACGCACATCCGGATTTCAGAAAGGAGGATGGCAGTACCCGGATCGTGGCACTCTGGGATCAGACGGCACTGCCGGATGAAACGAACCGTCCGCCACAGGGGTATATGGTCGGGGTAGAATATACGGAGGAACGGATCAATGAGGCACTCCAAAAAAGAAGAACCACAGAACAGCTTGCCGTTGTCCCGGAAGTGGATTTAAGCGGCCATGGAACATTTGTGACAGGAATTGCGGCGGGAAACGGCAGGGCATCGCAGGGACAAAACCGTGGTGTGGCATACGAAGCGGATCTGCTGATCGTAAAACTTGGAAATCCGAGAAAAAATGGATTTCCCCGCACGATAGAACTGATGCTTGCAATCGATTATGTGGTGCGATTTGCAAGGAAACGCAACATGCCGCTGGCACTTAACATAAGTTATGGAAATAACTATGGGTCGCATCAGGGCGATACGCTCTTAGAAACTTATCTCAATACCGCACTGGATTCCGTGGTAGGCTGCGGGGTAGTGGGAATGGGAAATGAGGGAAATGCTGACAAGCATGCGGCAGTACAGGTGGTGGAAGCGGTGCAGACCAGTGTTCCATTTTCGATTGCCGAGGGGGAACGCGCCCTTAATTTACAGTTATGGAAAAGCTATCTGGACGATATCCGGATCTATCTTGTACCGCCGGATGGCAGACTGTTAGGGCCGGTTCCGCAGTCACTTGGCATAACTAGAATCCCCTATGGATCGGCAAGTATAGATATATACTATGATGTACCAAAGCCATATCAGATCGACCAGCTCATCTATTTTGATTTTATTTCCAACGGGGATATGCTTCCGTTTGGGGAGTGGAATGTGTTATTGATCCCGGAACGGATCGTGGATGGAGTATGTGAGTTCTGGCTTCCGGTCAGTGAGGCAATACAAGATGCGACACGATTTTTGCTGGCAGGACCATTTGGCAGTTTTACGATTCCCTCGGCAGCACAGAAGGTAATTTCTGTCGGGGCATATAACAGCCGGAGTGGGGCACTGGCATCCTTTTCGGGAAGGGGAATGTTGCCTTTTCAAAAGCCGGATCTTGTGGCACCGGGGGTAGATGTCACTTCCTGCGCACCGGGCGGCGGATATACCGTAAAAAGCGGAACCTCTGTGGCAACTCCGTTTGTCACCGGGGCGGCGGCACTTTTGCTGGAATGGGGGATCGTAAAAGGGAATGATCCCTACCTATATGGAGAGAAGTTAAAATCCTATCTGCAAAAGGGGGCAAGACCATTGAGCGGCTATCAAAGTATTCCAAATCCTTATGTGGGATATGGTGCACTTTGCGTGTCGGATTCGATCCCGGGAATGCAGTAAAGCATGTCGTTTTGTGCAGTTTGGCAACATTTGACAATTTTTTTTCAGCTCGTTATAAAAATGAAACAAAAATAAGGCATATTGAATCTAAGTTATTGACTTATGATCGGGGTTAGCGTATACTAACACCGTAATTGATAAAAATTATGCAATCTACGCATGAAGGAGGATGATCATATGCCGTTATCTATGGTAAAGGAAGGCGAACCGAATACAATTAAGAAGGTTGGCGGCAAAGAGGAGACTCGTAAATTTTTAGAGAATCTGGGCTTTGTCATTGGAGCAACGGTCACAGTGATCTCCGTCATAGGTGGCAATGTTATTGTGAATATTAAAGATTCCAGAGTTGCCATAGGAAGAGATATGGCGAACAAGATCATGGTGTAGGTAATCTAGGAGAGAAAGAAGGTTTCGTATGAAGACATTGAAGCAGGTTTCTACCGGACAGACCGTAAAGGTTGTCAAATTGACAGGAGATGGTCCGGTGAAGCGACGGATCATGGACATGGGAATCACAAAAGGTGTAGAGATTTATGTCCGCAAGGTAGCACCACTTGGTGACCCAGTGGAAGTAACAGTACGTGGATACGAGCTGTCACTTCGTAAAGCAGATGCTGAAATGATCGAGGTAGAATAATTTTTTTACCCCAAAGTTAGCTAAAACTAATTGAAGCAAGTTGGCAATAACTTACAAAGAAAGGAAGCAAAGATTATGGCAATTAAGATTGCATTAGCAGGTAACCCAAACAGTGGTAAGACTACATTGTTTAATGCGTTAACCGGTTCCAATCAGTTTGTTGGTAACTGGCCGGGGGTTACGGTAGAAAAGAAAGAAGGAAAATTAAAGAACAACAAACAGGTTACGATCATGGATCTCCCTGGTATCTATTCATTATCTCCTTATACATTAGAGGAGGTCGTTGCCAGAAATTATCTGATCAACGAGTGCCCGGATGCCATCATCAATATCGTAGATGGTACCAATATTGAGCGTAACTTATATTTATCTACACAGATCATGGAGTTGGGAATCCCGGTTGTCATGGCAGTCAATATGATGGATATCGTGGAGAAGAATGGCGACAAGATCAATACGAAAAAGCTTTCAGAAAAGCTTGGCTGTGATGTAGTTGAGATTTCCGCTTTGAAGGGAACCGGCATCAAAGAGGCAACAGATAAAGCAATCGCAGCAGCACAGAGTGCAAAGAGCAACAAAGTGGTACATAGCTTCGACCAGAAGGTTGAGGATGTGATCGCTTCTGTAGAGAATCAGCTCGTCGGAATTGTTGACACGCAGAAAGCACGTTTCTTTGCGATCAAGCTGTTAGAGAAGGATGACAAGATCAAGGATCAGATGAAACAGGTGCCGGATGTTTCTACCGAGATCAAGAAACTGGAAGATACCTTTGATGATGATACCGAAAGTATCATTACGAATGAACGTTACGAGTATATTTCTTCTATTATTGGTGAGTGTATCACAAAGAAGAGTGGGCAGAAGTTATCTGTATCAGATAAAATTGATAAGATCGTTACGAACCGTATCTTAGCACTTCCAATCTTCGCAGTGATCATGTTTATCGTATACTATGTATCCGTTACAACAGTAGGTGCCTTCTTAACAGACTGGACCAATGATACGTTGTTTGGAACGATCATTCCACCAGCCATTGAGAAACTGCTTACTGCTATGAACTGTGCCGATTGGTTATCCGGTCTGATCTTAGATGGTATCGTAGCCGGTGTAGGTGCGGTATTAGGATTCGTACCACAGATGTTAGTATTATTCATTTTCCTGGCATTCTTAGAGTCTTGTGGTTACATGGCCCGTGTTGCTTTCATCATGGACCGTATTTTCCGTAAGTTCGGTCTTTCCGGAAAATCTTTCATCCCTATGTTGATCGGTAGTGGATGTGGTGTACCGGGTGTTATGGCATCCCGTACGATTGAAAATGACCGTGACCGTAAGATGACGATCATGACAACAACCTTTGTACCATGTGGAGCAAAGCTTCCAATTATTGCTTTGATCGCAGGTGCCTTCTTTGGAAATGCAGGCTGGGTTGCATGGAGTGCATACTTCGTTGGAATCGCAGCAATCATTTGTTCCGGTATTATCTTAAAGAAAACAAAGATGTTCGCAGGAGAGCCTGCTCCATTCGTTATGGAGCTTCCGGCCTACCATATGCCAACCGTTGGTACCGTACTTCGCAGCATGTGGGAGCGTGGATGGTCTTTCATCAAAAAAGCAGGAACGATCATCTTACTTTCTACCATTGTATTATGGTTCTTAATGAGCTTTGGATGGGAGAGTGGTTCTTTCACCATGGTCGAAGAGTTAAACAACTCTATTCTTGCTAAGATCGGTAGTGTCATTGCTCCAATCTTTGCGCCACTTGGCTGGACACAGGCAGGAGAAGGATGGAAGATGGCAGTGGCAGCAATCACTGGTCTGATTGCAAAGGAAAACGTAGTAGCAACCTTCGGTATGTTATTCGGATTTGCAGAGGTAGCCGAGGATGGTGCAGAAATCTGGGGCAACTTAGCATCTGTAATGACAGGTGTTGCAGCATACGGCTTCTTAGTATTTAACTTACTGTGTGCACCATGTTTCGCAGCAATGGGTGCGATCAAGAGAGAGATGAACAATGCAAAATGGTTCTGGTTTGCAATCGGATACCAGTGTATCTTAGCTTACATCGTAGCACTTTGCATTTACCAGGTAGGAACACTGATCACCGTGGGCACGTTCGGAGTGGGAACCGTAGCTGCATTTATCTTCATCGTATTGTTCTTATACCTGTTATTCCGTCCATATAAGGAGAGCAAGACACTTTCTGTTAACGTAAAAATGAAAGCGCCTGCAAAATAAGAGAAACATTCGGGAAAGGGGGCAGAAAACATGCGAGCAAATGTAGTTTCAAAAGAAGCTGGAGAAAATCTGGAAGAAAAAAAGGAACGTATTGTAAACCGGTTAAGAGAGGAAGGGCTTCGCATTACTAAACAGAGATTGATGTTGCTTGACATTATCTTAGAAGAGGAATGTGCAAGCTGCAAGGAAATTTATTACAAAGCGGTGAAGCTGGATTCTGGTATCGGTTCTGCCACTGTGTATCGAATGGTAAACATATTAGAAGAGATCGGAGCGATCAATCGGAAAAATATGTTTAAAATATGTGGCTAGTAATAAGAAAAGGGTATCTGCCAAAGGCAGATACCCTTTTCTTGTATAGGAAGGTTTTAGTGGTAATAGGCTTTTGCTTTTCCGTAGATCTTATGACCATTTTTGACGGCGTAGGCGCGTACATAGATGGTGGAATAATTGTCGATATCGCCTTTGATACGGCAGGAAGTACTGTTGTGTCCAGATACGGTTTTTAATGTTTCGTAACTGGTGTATACCTGATAACCGTCCGCTCCGTTAGACGCATTCCATGAAATCTCATAACGGTCAATGATCTTTTTGGCACGGATACCGCTGACCGCTTTTGGAATCGTTCCAAGGCTGATAAAAGTACCCTTGTTTTTCTTGGCGATCTTTTGGGCTGCGGTATTATCCCAGCCATAGATCGTAACTCCTTTCGGAAGATTATAAAATTTCATCTTCATGATCGTAGAAGGGAGTGTGATCTTTTTAATGTTATCACAGTCATAAAAATCAACATTGATGCTGTTTAAGTCTCCTTGCTTGACCGTCAGTTCCTTTAAGTTGGTACAGCTATCCAAATTGTAGATAGTGCCCGAAGAACGGGAGATGTTCTTACTGATCGTAAGCTTGCTTAATTTGGTGCAGTAAGAAAATGCGTTGTCCGCAATGTGTCTGGCAGAAGCCGGTATCGTATAAGTTCCCGATTTTCTCGGTGGATAATAGATCAGCGTGTCGCTGGAACTGGTAAACAATACCCCGTCTTTGGCATAGTATTTTGGATTTCCCTTGCTGACCTGAACAGAAGAAAGATAGCAGCTATATTTGCGGCTGTGCAGTTTATCAAGAGAACGCACCTTTTTCGGCACAATGTAACTTGTCTTATGCATTGGAAAGATGATCAGCGTTTTGCCGCTGCGATCATATAATACGCCATCGATACAGGTGTAAGTAGGATTCTTTTTCGCAATGGCAAGCATGGTCAACCGGTTGGAATTGAGCTGGTAATTTAAAAATTTGCAGTCCGGGTGCAGTGTCAATTTCTTTGTCTTTCCATAAGGGGCAAATAATAACTCTGTTCCTTTTTTGTTGTACAATGCGCCATCGTAAGTCTGGAAGCTCTCATTATCCTTGGAAATCTTTAAAGTGGTTAAACGGTTCGTGTTGAGATCTACGGGCTCTACATATTTATCGTAAAAGTTTTTCAGCCCTTTTGGCAAAGTAACTGTTTTCAGATTTGGACATTCAGAGAGGCTTCGTTTTGAGAGTGTTTCGATCTGATCGGAGAACAAGGCAGAACTGATCTGACTGTAGCATAGTGCATTTTTTGCCATTTTCTCTACCGAATCCGGCATCGTGAGTTCCCCGGTCTTTTGTGCAGGCACCTGAATCAGTTTCGTTTTCTTTTTATTTAACAGCAAACCATTTGCGCTGCTGTAGACTTCGTTGCCTGCCTGTACCACAAAACGCTGACCGGCACCGGAAAAGGCGTTGCTTCCGATACTTTCCACGTCTTTGGAAAGGGAAATGGTAGTGAGTGATTTACATCCGACAAAAGCGTGGTTTCCAATCTCTTCCAGTCCTTTTGGAAAAGTGAAGTTTGTTAAAGCATCGCAGTTTTTAAAAGCAGAATCCTTGATCTGATTTACATTGGAAAGTCCTGTGACTGTTTGTAATGCGTGGCATCCGGAAAATGCGTGGGAAGGTATTTCCGTAATCTTTCCACCTAAGGATACACTGGTCAGATCCGTACAGCTGGAGAAAGCAAAAGAATGCATGATATAGTCGCTTTCTGGCAGACGAACCTTGGTAAGAGAAGTACAGTTGCTGAATGCAGAGTTTTCAATTACTTCTAACCTGTTGGAAAGGGCTACTGCTCTTAAAGCGTAATTATTGGAAAATGCTCCCTCGGATACGGTTTCCAGATTTTTAGGAAAATGAACACTTTCTAAAGAATAGCAGTTATAAAAACAGTAAAACGGGATCTTGCGGAGCTGGTCAGACAAGGTAATTCTTTCCAAACGTTCACATCGGTTAAAGGCATGGCTCCGGATCGATTTGACCTGATTTCCCATCGTTACGGATGTGATCCATTTACACTTAAAAAAGGCACTGTTTTCAATGGTTTTTACACTGTTTGGTACCTGAAAGCTTCCCTTTTTCTCAGATGGAACACGGATCAGAAGAGTTCCGGCTTTGTTGTATAAGGCACCATTGATTGATTTGAAATAAGGGTTGCTGCGGTTTACCTGAAAAGAGGTAACCTTGACATCGTCAAAGGCAGAATTGGAGATTGCACTGACATTGGCAGGGATTGTTACCGAAGGGCCTCCGGAATAGCGTGTCAATTCTCCGTAGCGGTTGACATGGTAGGGTGATGCTGCATTGGCAGACAGTACCGGAAGTAACAGCAGTGCCATCAGAGCCAGAAGCAGCGTAAGTTTTGTAGCTTTCTTCATATTCTCTCCTCCTTAAAATTTTGTATGAAAAACCTGCATTACTCTATTGATATAATGCATGTCATTTCCGGTTTATCTCATGTTTCTTTTATTTTTTGTTATTTCTTTGAAGTTTTTGGAGTATTTTCTTTCACACGTTTTTTGGCTGGTTTTTCCTGCTGCTTTTTGACCGGGGGAGCGGGAGGATTATCCCATACATCCGGTCCAAGTTTACGAATGTTTAGACGCAGGCTGACGGATTCCCGCAGTAAGGAGTAAAGAACCGAGCATAATGGAATAAAGAATAAGATTCCAGCTACTCCAAAAAGGCTGCCGCCGACAGTTACCGCCGCTAAAACCCAGATGGATGGAAGTCCGATCGAACCACCGACTACATGCGGATAGATCAGATTTCCTTCGACCTGCTGCAGGATCAGAAAGACCACTACGAACCAGACTGCCTGCATCGGATTGACCATGACGATCAAAAAGATGCCAACGGCACAGCCGATAAAAGCACCAAAGATCGGGATTAACGCAGTCAGGGCAATGACCACACCGATCAAAAGGGCATACGGGAATTTTAAGATACTTAACGTAACAAAAAACATGGTGCCAAGGATTAACGCTTCAATACATTGTCCGGATAAAAAGCTGCTGAAAATGCGATCCGACAAACGGGCGATATAAAGGATGCGTTCTGCCTTTTTCTGTGGCAGATAAGCGAAAAGCAGCCGTTTGGTCTGACGGGATAACCGCTCCTTTTGCAGGATCAAATAAATGGAAAAGACAAAGGCGATCAAAAATGTGGTAACGCCGCCGATGATACCTGACACAATACTGATACCGGAACTGAATAACGTAGAGCCGGTTGCAGTAAGCAGCTTGATCGCATGGTCGGAAACACTGTTCCAGTTAATATCCAACTGATCCACATAGTGTCTGGCATTAGGGATCTGATCGGAGATTTTATAAAGCCATTGTTGAAACGCATCAAAGGCGGTAGGTACCTGTGTAACGATCATTTTTCCGGTATTGCTCAGCTCCGGGATAATGACAAATAATGCCAGAGCAAAAATACCGATGATGAGGATCAGGGTAAGTAAAAAAGCAGTACCTCTGCGGAAACGGTCAAAGGCTTTGACATCAGAAAGCAGATGCCGCTCGATCGCACGCATGGGAACGTTGACGATAAATGCAATGATACCTCCTAAGAGGAACGGAAAGATAAGATTGATCAGGTAAGACAAGAGCTTGATCAAAAGGCTGTAATTCTGGATGCCGCAATAGAGTAAAACACCAATGACGACAACGAGAACCAGTTGCTTGAAGTGTGTTTTTTCTTCCATAGAAAACTCCTTATTTTTTGGGAATAGTATATCACAAAAGAAGGACATGTGGTATACTATTTCAGAGAAAAAAGGAGATAGATCATGGGTAAAAGAATAAGAAACGTGCTGCTTATCATCTTTGTTCTGGCAGTGGCGTTGTATGGCATGCTTTCTTTTTCATGGGCACATTCCGCAAAGGAAACACTTCGTGAAGAAGGAATCCGCTACTATCGCATGGGGGATTATGAAAATGCCACAGACTGCCTGACACTTGCCCTGAAGCAAAAGGAAGCAGGTTCGCAGAAGGTGGATCGTGACATTTACTATTATCTGGCAGATGGGCAGATGAAGCAGGAGGATTATGCAGCAGCTGTAACCTACTATGAAAAGCTGCCGGAATTACATAATACTGGGATCGATCTTTACACGAACCTGGGAATCTGCTATGAAAAACTCAATAAACCGGAGGCGGCATTAACCTATTATAAAAAGGCGATCGCATGTAAGGAGGCAACCAGCACACATTATGCCATGCTGGCGCAGTTTTACCGGAAGCAAAATGCGATCACGGAATGTAAGAGTACTGCGCAAAAAGGGTATGATCTTTTGAAGAAGGAAGAAGGGGATACTCCTTACGAAAAAGAGAAAGATACTGAAACGATGTCGAGTGCCGAAAAGGACAAGGTGCTTCGTTATGCCGTGCTTGCTTATTTAAGCGGCAATTATGAAGATGCCTATGCGTACTATAAATTGGAGGAGGATCAGGGCGATCAGGAGGCCTCACTTGCGATGGGGCACTGCCTTGCAGAGTCTGGCAAATACGAGGAGGCCCTTTCCTTATTAAATGCCTATGTATCACAACATGGGGCGACAACGTTTGCCAATGCCAAGATTGCCTATTGTTATATGCAGCTTGGACAGTATGAACAGGCAGCACCGCTTATTGATGCCTGTCTTGCTGCAAACGATGTGGGCGGACTTCAGGCAGAACTGACCTATGAAAAGGGGGTTGTGTTAGAAAAATCCGGTGATTTTGATTCAGCCTATGATTGTTTTACCGCGTACCTTGCCCTTGTGCCAAATGATGAAAAAGCCAAACGGGAAGTGGACTTTCTGATCACGCGGCTTTCGGATGAAAAGGCGGCGGAAGTCGGACAGGATAACGGAAACTGAAATAGTATTTGATTTGTGGCAGTAGTTTTACTATAATGTATAAGAATGTGTAAGAAAAAAGGAGAAGAAAAATGGCTAAGATCAGAACAAGATTTGCACCGAGTCCGACCGGACGGATGCATGTAGGTAATTTACGAACCGCACTTTATGCATACTTGATCGCCAAACATGAGGGCGGCGATTTCATTTTAAGAATAGAAGATACGGATCAGGAACGTTATGTGGAAGGTGCGGTGGATATTATTTACCGTACGCTTGAAAAGACGGGACTGGTTCATGATGAGGGACCGGACAAGGACAAAGGGTGTGGTCCTTATGTCCAGAGTGAGCGTGTGAAATCCGGACTTTACATGGATTATGCCAAGCAGCTCATCGAAAAAGGAGAAGCCTATTACTGCTTCTGTACTCCGGAGCGTCTGGCTTCCTTAAAAACAGATATTGATGGAAATGGCAAGGAGATCACCCAGTATGACAAGCATTGCCTTTCTCTTTCCAAAGAGGAGATCGAGGCGAATTTAGCGGCAGGCAAGCCATATGTGATCCGTCTGAATGTACCAAAAGAGGGAGAAACCAGCTTTGAGGATGAGATCTATGGAACAATCACCGTGCCAAATGCAGAGCTGGATGATATGATCCTGATCAAATCCGATGGATTTCCAACCTATAATTTTGCAAATGTGATCGACGATCATCTGATGGGAATCACACATGTAGTACGTGGCAATGAATATTTGTCATCTTCTCCAAAGTATAATCGTTTGTATCATGCATTTGGATGGGAAGTACCGACGTATGTCCACTGCCCGTTGATCACCAACGAGGAGCATCAGAAGCTTTCCAAGCGAAGCGGACACTCTTCTTATGAGGATCTGATCGAACAGGGATTTCTGACCGAAGCGGTAGTGAACTTTGTGGCACTGCTTGGCTGGTCACCGACAGATAATCAGGAGTTCTTTACATTAGAGGAACTGGTAAAAGTATTTGATTACCATCATATGTCCAAATCTCCGGCCGTGTTTGATTATACGAAGTTAAAGTGGATGAATGGCGAATATATCAAGCAGATGGATTTTGACCGCTTCTACGAGATGGCAAAGCCGTATATTGACGCGGTGGTAACGAAAGATGTTGACAAAAAGCGGATTGCAGAGCTTGTGAAAACCCGTATCGAGGTATTCCCGGATATTGCCGAGCACATTGATTTCTTTGAGACACTTCCAGACTATGACATTGCTTTATATACGCATAAAAAAATGAAGACCAACAGTGAAAATTCACTGGAGATCTTAGAGAAAATGCAGCAGAAACTGCTCTCATACGAAGGAGAGTGGAGCGAGGAAGCATTGCATGATTATATCATAGAATACATTAAGGAACTGGGAATCAAAAATGGTATGGGACTTTGGCCACTTCGTACCGCTGTTTCCGGAAAGCAGATGACACCGGGAGGTGCATTTGAGATCATGTATATCTTAGGAAAAGAAGAAACGATGCGTCGGATTGCGATTGGAATCGAGAAGTTAAAACAGGCATAACAAACAAAAGACACCCGGTAGTTGCTGCCGGGTGTCCTCATTATAGGAGCGAGTGATATGTTAGACAAACAGACATTTATGGAAAATCTTCATGATGTGATGGAGATTGCAAAGATCAGTGACCATCCATTAAGCAGAGAAGAGGTTATGACGTATTTTGATGGGATGGAGTTATCAAAGGAACAGGAGGAGCTGATCTATTCCTACCTGCAAAAGCAGCCTCTTACTGACGAGAAGGAAGAAAAAGAAGCGGATGATACGGATTCTGCGAAAGAGAAATTGATGGAATCCAACAAACAGCAGAAAGAGGCGGAAAAAGCATTTTTACAGTCCCCTTATGTAAAAATGTACTGCGATGATATTGCCACTATTAAAAAATTGGAGGAGGAAGAACTGCTTCCTTATTATGATGCGCTTCTGGCAGGAGAAGATGCAGCGGCAGCCGTTGTGATCGAGAACTATTTAGAGCGGGTGCTGGAGCTTGCCAAACGCTATGTGACACTGGATGTAACGATGTCAGATGTACTGCAGGAGGGCAATATGGCACTGATCCTTGCGGTGAACCGGTTAAAGGAGGAGCCAGCCGAGAATGTCAGAGAGTATCTGGAGCATGAGATCAAGCAGGCAATGGAGCAATACATTGATGAAATGTTAGCGGATTCTGACTGGCAGCAGGTACTGTTAAGCCGGGCGCAGCTTTTAAACGATGCAAAGCAGGCACTGACAAAGGAAAAAATGCATATACCGGGAACGAAAGAGTTGAGTGAATATACGCATTTATCGGAAGAGGAGATTGCGGATCTGTTGGCACTCATCAAAGAGAAAAAGGAGAAACAGTAGCAGCTGTTAAGAAATTCGTAAGTTTTCGTAAGATTTGTGAAAAGACATCGGTTTCATTGTCGTGTTATACTTGATAAAACAAAGAAATTGCTGAACAGGCAAAGGAGGATCGTTATAATACGATAAAGGAGGATGACTATGAAAAAACGATGGCTGAGTTTATTGTTAGGATGCGTGCTATTGTGTAGTATGGGGACAGTCCGTGCGGAGGAGGAAAAAACGCAGGAAACAACCAAGCCGGCATATCTGACCCGTGCGGTTACGGTAGCTACAGTGGAGATTACCGCATATCAGGGAACAGATGCCAATGTTACAGTGCCGTCTGTGATCGATGGAAAGACAGTGGTGAGCATTGCCGAAGGAGCATTTAAGGAAAAGGAACAGATGACCAATGTCACACTTCCGGCTAATATCAGCACCGTGCCGGAATATGCATTTGCAGAGTGCCCGGCACTGAAAAATGTAGTGCTGCAGGCACCTCAGGTGACAGTCGGAGCCTATGCATTTTATAATTGTGCGGCACTGACAACGGTGCAGACATCTGGAAGCATTGCTTCTGTTGGAAACGGCGCATTTTATAATTGTGCTTCGCTGGTGGATGTGCAGACAAATGGTGGAATCAAACGAATCGGAAAGTATGGTTTCAGAGGCTGCCAGAGTCTTGTAGATCTGGATATTACAAAAACAAGTAAGATCGGAGCATATGCTTTTTTTTCCTGCTCCCAGCTTACGAGCGTGACCGCAGGGAAAACGTTAAAGAGCATTGGGAAAAATGCGTTTTTAGATACGAGTGAAAAGCTTGTACTTACAGTATCCAAAAAATCAAAACTGCTTGCCTATGCCAAGCGCAATCAACTGACTTACTGTTATGATGATAACACGCTGTTAGAGGATGAGGAGGTCGTTTACAAAAAGGGACAGTACCGCATCTTACGTTCAGACAAGAAGAAGGGCACCTGTGTCTTTTTGAATCCGTGTGACAAGGAAGTCTCTACTTTTGCTGTTCCAAATGCGATCAAGGTGAACGGGATTTCTTATAAGGTGGTAAAGATTGCAGATTATGCGTTTTTCTCTTTGAAAAATCTGCGACAGGTGACAGTTGGAAAGCAGGTCAGACAGGTCGGAAGCGGAGCATTTGCGTATTGTAACCGACTGGGTAAGGTGACATTCCACAATAAAAAGGTAGCGATTTTATCAGACAGCTTTGAATATTCCAAAAAAGCGAAGATCATAAAAAAATGATAAAAAAAACCCTTAAAACCCCCTTTTCTGGTTATGAGGTGCCTCTCTAAAAAGTTTCACTTTTTAGGAGAGGCGTGTCAGCTGGGAAAGGGGGTTTGTTTTACGTTAAAATATGTGCTATGATAGGACTAATTGACAAAACTAGATGCGGGGTGCAAGAGACTATGGATTATAAAAAGCTGCTGGAAATATTAAGAGGGCATCGGATCTGGATTCAGACACACAATTTTCCTGATCCGGATGCAATCGCAAGTGCATATGGATTGCAGTATTTTCTGGATTACTTTGGTATTCCGTCAAAGATCTGTTATAACGGCAATGTGGATAAGATTAGTGTAAGCAAGATGATCTCTACCTTTGCCATTGAGATGAGTCCGATCGATGAGGTGCAGATCCGTAAGGATGATTATGTGGTTCTGGTGGATGGGCAGAAGTACAATGCCAATCTGACCGATATACCGGGCATTGAAGTAGCAGTGATCGACCATCATAAAACAGTGAAATCCTGTGAATACTTATATAAGGATGTCCGTATCTGCGGTTCTTGTGCCACGTTGATCGCCCAGTACATCCGGGATGCGAAAGTGCCGATGACCAAAAAGATAGCTTCCGTACTTTCTTATGGCTTGAAAATGGACACGGATTCTATGAATCGCGGAGTGACCAAACTGGATATTGAGATGCTCGACTACCTGTTTGATTATATGGATCGCGATCTTGTGCAGAGTATGTATAATAACGAGATGGAGTTAAAGGACTTAAGGGCGTATGGAGCTGCCATTGAAAATATCCAGATCTATGATTACATTGGTCTGGCGAGAATCCCGTTTGATTGCCAGGATGCGCTGATCGCTATGGTGTCAGATTTTATTTTGCGTCTGGATGCGGTAACGATTGCCGTAATCTATGCAGAGCGAAACGGGGGACTCAAGTTTTCGGTGCGCAGTGAGGAGCCGGGAATTCATGCCGGAGATCTGACGATGAAGGCACTAAGTGGAATCGGTGATGGAGGTGGTCATTTTACGATGGCAGGCGGATATATGCCAAAGGAATCGCGTCTGGGTGAGCCGTCTATTGAAGACCGCGCACTTTACGAACGATTTTTAAATGCAGTAAAGGAGCTAAAGAGGGAAGACAAAGAAGGAAAGAAAGGACAGTAACATGAGCGAGAAGAGAGGCAATTTTTCAGGAGGTATAGGATTTGTGCTGGCGGCAGCCGGCAGTGCGGTAGGACTTGGAAATCTGTGGCGGTTTCCTTATCTGGCAGCACAGTATGGAGGCGGTATTTTCCTGCTGGTCTATCTGATTCTGGCAGTGACGTTTGGATTTGCACTGCTTGCAACGGAGATTGCGATCGGTAGAAAAACGAAACAGAGTTCTATTACGGCATATGACCAGTTTCACAAAGGTTTTTCCTGGATGGGGTATCTGGGATTTTTGATCCCTGCCATGATTCTTCCTTACTACTGTGTGATCGGTGGTTGGGTTGTGAAATACATGCTCGTATTTTTATCTGGACAGGGAAAGACAGCTGCGGCAGATACTTATTTTTCTTCTTATGTGGGTCAGACCGCCCAGCCGCTTATTTTCTTTGTTTTATTTTTGGTAATTACAGCACTCGTAATTTTTGGTGGCGTGCAAAAGGGAATTGAACGTGCCAGTAAATTCCTGATGCCGATTCTGGTTATCATTTCCATTCTGATCTGTATCTATGTTGCAACGATTGACGGAGCACTGGACGGAATCAAGTATTATCTGCTTCCGGATGTGCATAAGTTTTCCTTTAAAACGATCTGTGCTGCAATGGGACAGTTGTTTTTCTCCATGAGTATCGCAATGGGTATCATGGTGTCTTACGGTTCTTATGTAAAGGATGAAGTGAATCTTTCCAAGTCTGTAAACCAGATCGAGATCTTTGACACGGCGATCGCTTTTATGGCAGGCTTTATGATCATTCCTGCTGTGTTCGTGTTCAGCGGAGAGGAAGGCTTAAAGAGCGGTGGTCCGGGACTGATGTTTATGACACTTCCAAAGGTATTTGGACAGATGCCGGGTGGTCAGGTGATCGGTGCGCTGTTCTTTGTACTGGTATTCATGGCAGCAGTGACCAGTTCCATTTCTATTCTGGAAACAACGGTTTCCATGCTGATGGACAAATGGAAATTCTCCCGTGTGAAATCTATTCTTGTTTTGGGTGCATTCAGCTTATTGATGGGAATTCCATCCTCCTTAGGTTTTGGAATCTGGTCAGGATTTACCGTATTAAAAATGGATATTTTAAGCTTCTTTGATTTCCTGACGAACAGTGTCTTGATGCCGATCCTTGCGTTTGGAACCTGTGTCCTCATCGGATGGGTCTGCAAAACAGACTGTATTGAAGAGGAGATTACGAAAAATGGAGAATCATTTGGAAGAAGGAAGTTATACCGTGTTATGATCAAGTATGTATGTCCGGTCTGTCTGGTCATCATCTTTTTCTTCTACATTTTAGCGCAGTTTGGAGTATTTACATTCTAAAGGAGGAAATACAAAATGAAGAAAACGCAGAGCAGTATGCGTAATTTGTCTATGGTGATGGATTTTTATGAAATGACGATGAGCAATGGTTATTTTCTGGATCAGGACAAAGATACGAAGGTTGTGTTTGATGTATTTTACCGTAAAAATCCGGATAATGGCGGCTTTGCCATTTTTACCGGATTGGAACAGATTGTGGAGTATATTTTAGATCTTCACTTTGAGGAGGAAGACATTGCTTATTTAAGAAGCCAGAAGATCTTTGATGAAAGATTTTTACAATATCTGGCGGATTTTAAATTCCGTGGTGACATGTATGCCTTTGCAGAAGGAACGATCGTGTATCCGAATGAACCCGTGATCACTGTGATCGCGCCGCTCATTGATGCGCAGTTGATCGAAACTGCAATCCTGCTGCAGGTGAATCATCAGTCACTCATTGCGACCAAAACCCGCCGTATCGTTAAAGCGGCACAGGGACGCGCGGTTTCTGATTTTGGAGCACGCAGAGCCCATAATATGGATGCCGCCGTTTACGGAGGAAGAGCAGCATACATTGGAGGGGCAGTTGGTACGGCGACGGTGCTTTCCGGACAGATGTTTGACATTCCGGTCAGCGGTACGATGGCGCACAGCTTTGTGATGTTTTATCAGGATGAATATACGGCATTTAAAAAATATGCAGAGACTTATCCGGATAACACCGTACTGTTAGTAGACACGTATGATGTATTAAAAAGCGGTATTCCAAATGCCATCCGTGTGGCGAAAGAAGTATTGGAACCGATGGGAAAACGATTAAAGGGAATCCGTATTGACAGTGGCGATCTGGCATATCTGACCAAGAAAACGAGAAAGAAACTCGACGAGGCAGGACTTACGGATTGTAAGATCATCATTTCCAATAGTCTGGATGAATTTACGATCACGTCCATTTTAAATCAGGGTGGTCAGGTGGACAGCTTTGGTGTTGGAGAGCGTCTGATCACAGCGCGGTCGGAGCCGGTCTTTGGAGCCGTTTATAAACTTGCAGCAGTGGAAGAAGATGGAGTGTTACAGCCACGTATTAAGATTTCCGAAAATGTAGAAAAGATTACAAATCCTGGTCTGAAAAAGGTATATCGTATCATTGATGAAGAAGGCCGCGCGATTGCAGATATGATCGCCAAAGCAGAGGAAGAGATCGATATGAGTAAACCGTTCCGCTATGTTGATCCGGTGAAGCCGTGGAAGAACCGCTACTTTGAGCATTGTAAGGCAGTGCCGCTGCAAAAGCAGGTATTTAAAGATGGAGAGCTTGTGATGGAGCTTCCGAATTTAAAGCAGATCGCAGATTATGTCAGACGACAGCTTTCGGAGGAGATCTGGGAAGAAGAACAGCGGTTTGAATATCCACATCTGCACTATATGGATATGACACCGGATTATTATGAAATGAAAATGCAGTTGTTAGATGACTCCAGAGTGGAGGAGTAAAGAAAAGGGGGATTTCTATGGCAAAAACTAACGCTAAGCTGCCTTCTACCAATGGGGTAGATACGCTTCATGTAACAATCTGGACACCGGATGACAAAGAAGTGATTGGTGTGGTACAGATTTCACACGGCATGATCGAATATATAGACCGCTACGACCGCT
Source organism: Lachnospiraceae bacterium (assembly GCA_050874905.1). Classification (GTDB taxonomy): domain Bacteria; phylum Bacillota; class Clostridia; order Lachnospirales; family Lachnospiraceae; genus NC2004. The sequence continues at coordinate 31,444 of JBNMLP010000007.1, read as the reverse complement.
TTGCCCGTTTTTTAAATGAACATGGTTATGTGGTAGTGGGAAATGACCACTTGGGACATGGACAGACGGCAAAGAACGAAGAAGAGCTTGGTTATATGAATGCCAAAGATCCCAGCGCCACGCTGGTACATGATCTGAAACGGGTAAGCCACTGCATCAAAAAGCGCTACCCGTCGGTGCCATTTTTTCTGCTGGGACACAGCATGGGTTCTTTTCTTGCCAGGCGTTATGCCAGTATGTATGGTGCAGAACTTGATGGACTATTGCTGCTCGGAACGGGAAATCAGTCAAAGGCAACGCTGACGGCAGCTTACAGTGTACTTTCCCTTTTGGAAAAACGGTATGGGGCAAGACACCGGAGCCGTTTGATGGAGGTGCTGGCATTTGGACCATACCAGCTTCCGCTTTTGTTTGAATCTTCCTTGCATGCATGGATCACAAGGGACGATAAGATCTTAGATGCATATGATCATGATCCGTTCTGTACCTTTTTATTTACGTTGAAAGGTTACCGGGCGTTGTTTGATACACTGCGGTTTATCGAACAAAAACACAATATAGAACGGATTCCAAAAGAGCTTCCTGTCTATATCACGGGAGGATCAAAGGATCCGGTAGGACACTATGGAAAAGATATTCAAGCACTTGCTTCCTGCTACCGTGCACATCACATGACGGATGTGACCAGCCGCGTGATGCCATTTGCCAGACATGAATTGCTAAATGAATTGCAGTACGAGATGACACAGGAGGAGATCCTTGCGTGGCTGCAGCAAAAGACAGAGGAAGCACAGTAAGCCGAAGAGCAGGCGTAAAGGAGAAACTATGGACGAAGCAAAGGTTCTGGAAGTAACAAAAAAGCTGGCAGTAGAAGCTGGAAAAGAAATTATGAAAGTGTACGAAACGGATTTTACCGTGGACTATAAAGCGGATCATTCCCCACTTACGATGGCAGACCGTAATGCCAATGATGTGATCGTTTCCGGGCTGAAAAAAGCATTTCCTTCTTATGCAATCTTGTCAGAAGAGGAGAAGGATGATCTTAGTAGAAGAGAAAAGGAATATTGCTTTATCGTGGATCCGTTAGATGGAACAAAAGAATTTGTCAATCGGAACGGACAGTTTACGGTAAATATTGCACTGACGAGAAAGGGTGCGCCTGTCACAGGTGTGATCTATGTCCCAGTGACCAAAGAGCTTTACTATGCGGGTGTGAATGTGGGGGCATTTAAAGTGTGTGAAACACTTGACGAGATCCGCCTGCATGTAACGGACAAATGTAAGGAATTGGTTGTGGTAGGAAGCCGCTCCCACGCAACAAAGGAAGAACAGGAATTGCTTGCAGCACATAAAGAAGTGATCGCAGAGACACTCAGTGCCGGAAGCTCGATCAAGGGCTGCATGGTTGCGGAGGGAATGGCGGATGTGTATTACCGCTTTGGACCGACCTGTGAATGGGATACGGCAGCAATGCACTGTATTGCACAGTGTGCCGGAGCGCAGATCGGACAACTGGATGGAACACCGCTTACTTATAACCGTGAAAATACGTTAAATGCCAAAGGCTTTTATATTGTCAACCGGAAGGAGAATGTCTGGCTGAACCATTAAAGGGAGGTATCCATGAAAGCAGAAGAATTTGTGCGTGTGCTGCAAAGTGAGTTTTATACCGGAGTGCCGGATTCCTTGCTGCAGCCGCTTTGCAATTATTTGATGAAACACTATGGTGTCGATAAAAAACATCATGTGATCGGTGCCAATGAAGGAAACTGTGTCGCAATGGCGGCGGGTTATCATCTGGCAACCGGAAAATATCCGGTTGTTTATATGCAGAACAGCGGAGAGGGAAATGCAGTGAATCCGATCGCATCCTTACTGAATGAAAAGGTTTATGCGATTCCTGCTATTTTTGTGGTAGGCTGGCGGGGAGAGCCGGGAAAAAAGGATGAGCCACAGCATGTGTTTCAGGGAGAGATCACCCGCTCCTTGTTGTCTTTATTGTCGATCGAATCTTATGTGGTGGGAAAAGAAACAACAGTTACGGAGCTTGCCAAGGTAAGAGCCTCCTTTGAAGAACAACTGTCTAAAGGGCAGAGTGTGGCATTTGTGATACAAAAGGGAGCTTTGACCAATGATGAAGAAATGGTTTATTCCAACGCTTATCATATGACCAGAGAAGCCGTGGTATGTGCTGTTTCAGAGATTGCAAAGGAGGATCCGATCATTTCCACAACAGGAAAGGCGAGCAGAGAATTATTTGAAGCAAGAGAAGCCAGAGGGGAAGGACATCAGTATGATTTCTTAACCGTAGGTTCCATGGGACATGCGTCCTCCATTGCGTGTGCGATCGCAGCACAAAAGCCGGAAACAAAGATCTGGTGTATCGATGGAGATGGTGCGCTCATTATGCATATGGGGGCAATGGCTGTCGCGGGACGGCTGCAGCCGGATAATCTCGTTCATATTCTTATCAACAATGAAGCACATGAAACCGTTGGAGGACTTCCGACGGCAGCGGATGCGGTGTCCCTGTCTGAAATTGCGAAGGCATGCGGGTACCAGGTGATCCCGAAAGTCAAGGAGGAAGCCGAGCTTTTGGAGGCATTAAAGAAATGCCGGGATAGCAAGAAGCTTACCTTTTTGGAAGTGGACTGTGCGTTAGGTGCCAGAGCTGATCTGGGACGTCCGACAACCAGTGCCAGAGAAAATAAAGAGCAGTTTATGCAATATTTAAAGCAGCGTCAGTAGGCGCTGCTTTTTATATTTGCTATTCTTTGATGATCTGATAGTGTTTCCCATCAACGGAAAGAATAATGATGCCACAGTTTTTCTGAAGTCCGCCATCCCAGTAATCTTTGATCGCATTTTGCTTGACATGATGCATTAAAGCTTTGTTAATGGCTCCATGTGCCGTGATCATGACACGAGTATGTGTTTTGGAAAGCGGTTCGATCACCTGCGTCATAAATTCGCCTGCCCGTTTGCACACATCTTCAAAGGATTCTCCGCCCGGAGCCGGCTGAAAAAGTTCCGGTTTGGTGAAGAAATAGTGAAATGGATCATTTTCATTTTCAAATAGTTCTTTTGCATTTTTTCCTTCGTAAGAACCGAAAGAAATTTCCCGGATGCGGTCATCCCGGATGATTGGAATGTTACGGTGGCCGCGGATCAGGCAGGCAGTTTCGTAAGCACGGATGAGAGGAGAGGAGTAGATGCAGTCAAAGTGTGTATAATCAAGCTCTATTCCAAGCTGTCCGGCCACTTCTCTTCCATTTTCGTCTAATTCAATATCTGTATTTCCCTGCAACAGTCCGAGACTGTTCCATTTGGTTTCACCATGACGTACAATATATAATTCCATGGGACTTTCCTCCTATTCTTCTTTTTCACTGTTTCGGATCATGTTTCCGGTTTGGCAGCGGATACCGTTTACAGCAACCTGGTCGTTGATCTCGATCACCAGGCAGGGAATTCCGTCTACCATTTTGGTTTCCACAAGATCGGTGCGCTCCGGATTGACCTGGATCGTAACATCTGGTGTTTTGATCTCAAACTTTCTCGGACTGTAAATATTCGTTGCCAGAAGTGGAGTATCTTTTGTGATCGTATCGTCATATTCCTGCTCAAAGGTAGCGATCTGTTCTCTTGCCACGCCGCTTTGGGCAAGAATATTTTTCACTTCTGTTTTGTCTAACACGATAGGTTCCGGATCATCCTTTTTCTCTGCCACCAGATCGTTGATGTTGGTGTGGATGCTTTTGATCGTTTCAAATTCACAGTCTCTTCCGAGGCTTTCCTCGATCATGGAGTTAAAGGTATTTTTCTGCTCTTTGGCAGGCAGCGGAACACGGCATCCGAGCACCAGCTCTGTGATCGCTGTGCTGATCTCCTCCGGATTTTTGGAGTAGTAAAGCAGGTGGTGAATATCGGTATTGCGGTCATTGAAGGCAGGAAACGTAAATCCCAGCATAGGTGGTTGTACCATCATATCGCGTACGCTGTTTTCGATGTTATTTGTCACGGCGTTATAGTGAAGTCCCGGTTTGCTCGGTTTGATCGGGCAAATGCTGCATAAAAGGAAAGAGTGTACATAATCAGAAGCATCCTCCATGCCGAAACCGTCCGATGCAACAGCCGGAATGTCATACGCATTGTAGATCAGAATGATATAGTAATTATCCGGATAATCTAAGTGTGCAATAATTTTGTCATAAAAGGCATCGATCACATCTGTATCCTTTAATTCGCTTCGCAACAACTGCATCAGAAAATGCTGGGTTCCGCCTTCCTGTTCCTCCTCCCCCGGAAATTCCATATGCAGCAGATTTTTTCCCAGCGTTCCGGACAGTGTTTTTTTGAAAATGTCCAGATATTTGAAGCGTGCTTCCTCGTCCAGAGATAAAAAGGCATCCTTGATCTCTACTTTTTTATTTTTATCCGGATCGACAAAGCATCCGCAGATTCTTGTAATACATTGATTTTCCTTTGTATAAAGACGTTTGATCTCGTTAATTTCCTTGCGGTTCATAGTATCCTCCTGTTGTACTCTTTTTCTATTGCAATTGGCAGGTCGATGGTCATATACCGTGCAGCCTGCATTTGTTCTCTGCGTCATATTATAGCATTTTTCGGTTGACGTTAAAAGGGAAATAAGGGTATAATAAAGGCAGATTTTATGGGAGTAGGAAAAGGCGCACATAACGCTTTGAAAGGGTGAGATGTTATGAATATCAGCAGTACGTCTTCCAGATCAGAATATGCCAAAAGTCTTGTGACCGGACAGGTCGATGCGGCGAAGAATGCAGCAGGACTGAGCATTTCTGAGAAGACCAAAAGTCAGATATCAGGAACCAATGTCGGTATCAGAAATGCACAGAGCGGACAGGATATGCTGAAAGTTGCAGATGGGGCTTTGTCGGGGATTTCTGATATGTTGACAAGGATGCGCGAGCTTGCATTGCAGGCGTCCAACAGTGCTTTATATACCGGGGAAGACCGGATGCATTTCCAGCAGGAGATCGACCAGTTAAAGCAAGGCATATCTGATGCAGCGAAGAATACAGAATTTAATACGAAACGATTGCTCGATGGAAGTATGGCAGATGCGAACCTTGCAACCAATCCGGACGGTTCCGGAATGAAGATCCAGTTCGAGAATACAGCATTGGAGTCACTTGGAATTGCTGATTTTGATGTGACGAAGGACTTTGATCTGAAGACGATCGATCAGGCTCTGGAAAAGGTTCAGACATCCCGCTCCAGACTGGGAGCACAGTATAACGCACTGGATGCGGTAACTGCCTACGGAAGTAATTCTTCCCTGAATCTGACAGAAGCAAATGCCAGACTGGAAGATCTTGACGTGGGACGCTATGTTTCCGACCGGAACAAAGCACAGCTATTAGATCTTTATAAGATGTATGCACAGAAGATGGATGTACATAGCCAGGAATCTTTCATGAACAAAATGTTTGGTCAATAAAAAGCTAAGGTGGGCAGCAGCTCACCTTTATTTTTGCAGTGATAGAAAGGAACTAGAAAAACATGAACATTGGAATTATGGGACTGGGACAGATTGCACAGTCGATGGCACTTACGATTGAAAAAATGGAAGGGGTAACACTGGTGGCGGTAGCTGCCCGTGATATCAATAAAGCAGTGAACTTTTCCAGACGCTTCCACGTAAAAAAAGCCTACGGAAGCTATGAAGATCTGGTGAAAGATGAGGAAGTGGATCTGGTTTATGTGGCAACACCGCATTCCTTTCATTATGAACATGCAAAGCTCTGTCTGACTAATCATAAGCCGGTTCTGGTGGAAAAAGCATTTACAGTGAATCAGAAGGAAGCAGAAGAGCTGATCGAACTCGCTATTACGAATCATACCTTTTTGGCGGAAGCAATGTGGGTGCGTTATATGCCGATGGCGCAGTCGTTAAAAGAAGTGCTTGAGGATGATCTGATCGGAGAGATCACAGCGGTCTCTGCCAATTTAGGCTATGAGCTGACCGGTGTAGAGCGGTTGGTAGAACCGGTGCTGGCAGGTGGAGCATTGCTGGATCTCGGTGTCTATACGCTGACCTTTGCGACGATGGTATTGGGGTATGACATCAGCTACCTTTCCAGCTCTGTTGTGCGGCTGGATTCCGGTGTGGATGCACAGGAAAGTCTGGCACTGACCTATTCGAGTGGCGCAATGGCGCATTTGTATGCATCCATGCTTGGACCAACGGATCGACGCGGTGTGATCTATGGAACCGACGGTTATATCGAGGTGGATAATATCAACAATTTTGAAGCAATCCGTGTGTATGATAAAAAGGGCAACTGTATCCGTGAAATTCCCGCACCGGAACAGATCACAGGCTATGAATACGAAATCCGATCCTGTCAGAAAGCGATCAGTGAAGGGGCGGTGGAACCACCGGAAATGACACATGCCATGACGCTTCGTATGATGCAGATCATGGATGCAATACGAAAACAATGGGGACTGGTTTATCCGGGCGAAGAAGAAGAGGAGCTATACTAAGCTCCTCTTTATTGCTGGCATAATATTTGGAATTAGATTTCCCAGTTATTGTCCTTCTTTGGACCTTTGAAGGTAAGATCCGGGTTGTGCACGATGACTCTGGTATCCGGCGGTACAGATTCAATGATAAAGGCACTTCCACCGATGATGGAACCCGCGCCGATGACGGTGTCACCACCTAAAATGGAAGCATTAGAGTAGATCGTGACATTGTCTTCAATGGTAGGATGTCGTTTGACACCACTTAACTGCTGCCCCATACGGGTAGACAGTGCGCCGAGTGTAACGCCCTGATATACTTTGACGTTATTTCCGATGATCGTTGTTTCTCCGATGACGATACCAGTACCGTGATCCATGAAGAAATATTCGCCGATCGTTGCTCCGGCATTGATGTCAATTCCTGTCTGACTGTGTGCGTGCTCTGTCATAATGCGTGGGATAAAAGGAACCTTGGCTTCGTAAAGAGCATGCGCAACACGGTATACGAAAATTGCGTAAAGACCAGGGTAGGAGAAGATCACTTCCTCTTTGCTCTGTGCGGCAGGGTCACCGTCAAAGGCAGCCTGCACATCTTTTAACAGCATCTGCTGTATGGTTGGAACCTGTTCGAAAAAATGAAGACAGATCTCGTCGGATTGTTCCTGCAGAGCAGTGTTACACTGCATTTCGTTGTTGGTATAAGCCAGCGCAGCATAAACTTGCTTGTTCAGCCGGTGCTCCAATGCAAGAAGTGACTGGCCAACAAAATAGTCTGGATTTAATCCGGCTGGGGATTCATTTCCAAAATATCCCGGAAAGATCAGCCGGCGCATATCTTCTAAAAATGCTATGATCGCGTCTTTGCTGGGAAAGGCAAGACCCGGTTTGGTAAAAAAAATCTCTTCTGCTTCGTAGTTAGCAGCGATCTGCTCTACGAAAGCAGGGAGCTTCTGATTAAACTCTTTTGACACGTTTTTCCCTCCATTTCAAATACTTCTACTATGTTATCGGAATCAAATCAGAAAATCAAGTTAAATAGTGAGGAAATACTGATATTTCCTACTTTTTTTTTATGCCTTATTGTGGTAAAATATGAGTAAATGAAAGAAAAACTATGTTGCTATTGTTTATGTTGCACAAAAATAGCAGCTGCAATATGACATAGTTGCAATAGGAGGATATGCATATGAAGAAATTAGGATTAAAAGGAAAGATGATGTTGATCTCGCTGCTTCCGTTTTTAGTAGTTGCGATTGCATCTGTTTTGTTTATGAATTTCAGCTTTAGGGGATCGGTAGATGCCGCAGTGCTTTCTAAAGTGTTGATCAGTATGGGAGTTCTGATCGTTGTATTGTTAGTTGTAGTAACGATCCTTGTACTGGCGGTTGTCAATAATATGGTACGTTGTGTGAACCGCCTGGTAGGAATTTTGATCGCCATGGTCAAAGGTGATCTGACACAGACGGTAGAGGATAAGGATCTGCATCGTCAGGATGAGCTTGGTATGTTTGCTAAAGGTGTAGACAAAGTGCGTGAATCATTGGCAAATGTTGTAGGTAAGATCAATCAGACGACAGGTGTATTAGCGGAAGCCGCACAGAAGTTAGATACGATGGCAGATCAGACAGGATCAGTTGCAGGTGAGATGGCAGAGGCGATGAATAACATGTCATCCGGAGCATTGACACAGGCAGAAACAACCCAGCAGGTTAACAACGAAGTAGATTCAATCGGTGTTAAGATTGAAGAAACTAATGCAGAAGTAGAAAAGCTGAATCAGAATTCTGCTCAGATGGGAAAAGCTTCTGAGGAAGGTGTAGAAGTCGTTCGAAATCTGGAAGAAATCTCCAAAAAAGTGAAAAATGAGATTGCAGTTATCCATGAGCAGACCAATGTAACCAATGAGTCTGCACAGAAGATCCGTCAGGCAACGGAACTGATCGCTTCTATTGCCAGCGAGACCAATCTATTATCATTAAATGCTTCGATTGAGGCAGCAAGAGCAGGAGAGTCCGGTCGTGGATTTGCTGTTGTGGCAGAGCAGATCAAGAATTTATCGGAACAGTCCAATGAATCTGTCACGTCTATTGACGAGATCATTGGTGATCTGGTAGAACAGTCTGAAATGGCTGTGGCAACGATGGAGCGTGTCAATGAGATCATTGATCGCCAAAGTCAGGAAGTAGAGCGTACCAAAAATGCATTTGAGGCTGTCAATGGCGGACTGGTGACCTCCAGTGAAGAAATCAATCGGATTGCGGACAACACCAATACCTTGGAACAGTCAAAGAAAATTGTGGTAGATGCAATGTCCGGTCTTTCTGAGGCTGCAGATATGAATGCAACTACAAGTAAAGAAACAGCAGCAGGGGCACAGGAGCTGACTTCTACGATCAGTGAGATCGCAGATCAGGCTGCTACGCTGCATCATTTGTCGGAGGAATTAACGGAGAATATCAGTATTTTCCGTATTTAGATCATAGTAGGGAGTGCATGTTGTGAAGAAGATCGCAAAAAAAAGCGGAATTATGGTATTGCTGTTTCTTCTGATGTGTCCGCTTTCCGGATGCATGAAGAAAGAAGAACAGTTTAATTTCAGCAATGTTGCTGCTGTGCGGGTGTATCATAATGATGATGCACACTATGTAGAGGAGCTGGATGATCAAAAGGCGCAGGAACTGATGGCACAGATCGCAGAGATTGTCTGGGCAGAAAATGAGGAGGAGACGGTAAGTCTTCATAATGATGATTGGATTTATCGGATTCAGAGTTATAGTAAAAAGGGTGAAAAGAAGCATAATATATACATCAATTCCAAGACACGTATTACAAACAAAAAAGTGTACTGGGATGCAGAAGAGGGTAAGGAACTTGATCTGAGTATATATGATGCCTTGTTCCACTAAGGCAGGAGGCAGGATGAGAGTAGATAAAAACATTCGGATCCATCTGGAAAAGATTATGACAATAGACGGATTTTGTGAAATGGATCGCGAGGATTCTAAAGCGGTATTTTTGTTTATGACAGGAACGCTCCGGCAGGAAATACAGGCAGGGCAGCAAGTAGCAATATTAGATACCGAAGCCAACAAGCTGTGTGAAACATATATTGCCGGGATTACAGTAGGCTCTGATCAATATAGCAAAGTGCATCGTTTTGCTTCAAAGGGAGAACAGGTACAGATGATCGTAGGCACGAACTTCAAACAATGTCCGGAGTTAAAAACAAAGGCGAAGTATTTGTGTGCGATCGTTTATGATGATTAAAAAGAAAGGCTCATGTCTCAGACATGAGCCTTATATTTATGCATCGTATTTTTTTAAGATTGCTACACCGAGTGGATAAGGACCGGTATGACAGCCGACAGTTGTTCCGATTCTGGAAGGAATCGTTTCACATTTGATGTGCAGTGCTTCCTCTAAGGTGTGCTTGAACTCTTCGGCTTCTTCAAGCTGAAAACCGGTTCCAACTAAGAATGCATAGTCATCGCGGTTTAAGTGCTGTTCTTCAAAATATTTTTCTAAAAGTTTAATGACACTTGCTTTTGCTTTTTTGCGGCTTCTTGTTGCGCCACCGAGAGAAATTTCTCCATCTTTCATAATGATCAATGGCTGAATTCCTAATTTGTCCCCGGCTACCGAAGCAAGTTTTCCAATACGACCGTTTTTGATCAGATATTCTAAAGAACCAACAGTAAAATAAATGCGGCCTGTTGTTTTAATCTCGTTTAATTTAGTAATACAGTCCTCATAACTGTATCCGGCATCTCTCATTTTTACTGCCTGCACGACAAGAAGTGCTTCGGACATTGTATTTAAGGTAGAGTCAATGACTTCGATTTTGGCATCTGGATGCTCTTCTAAAATTTCGTCCTTTGCTACGGTCGCACTATTATAAGAACCACTGAATTTGCTTGTGATACAGATGCAGATCACAGGCTCTTTTTTCTCTACAAAAGGAAGGAAAGCATCTATATAATCCTGCGCGGATGGGAGGGAAGATTTTGGAATCTCGTGATTCTCTGCCATTCTGCGGTAGAATTCGTCGTGATCAATTCCAACACCTTCTTTTTCATAATGTTCACCATCAAATGTTACATAAAAAGGAACGATAGAAACCTGATTGGGTTTTGTATATTCTGCAAGCAGGTCACATGCTCCGTCGCTGACAATCTGAAAATTCATAACAAGTAAGTGTCCTTTCTAAAAAAATCAATAAACAGATAATAAAGTAACAAATTCTGTTTCATGTAGTTTTAAATACTATATGAATTATAGCAAAGGAAGATATAGATTGCAAGGGGGCAGAACAAAAACTTAAAAAAATAATGAAAAGAGCTCAAGTTATGATACAATGAAAGAGATGACGAGCATGACTTTTGCCCGTGATTCAATAAAGTTTTAACATATGGAATATGTAGCAAGGAGGGAATCGGTATGATGATATTGCTTTTAGCAGCGGGGATATTTTTGGGGGATTATGCACTGAAACGGAAAATGGAGCAAACGCTTGCCGAAGGGGAGGAGCAGGAGATACTTCAGGGAAAAGCGAAGCTTTGTCTTCTATATAATAAGGGAGCAGCAATGGGCGCGTTAAAAGAACGAAGAGGGGTTCTGAATGTTATTACGATCGCAGTTACGGTATGGCTGTTCTTTCTTGTTCCGGGATTTAGAAAGAAAAACGGAACGTGCGCCTCTGTTTTTATGGGGCTGATTCTCGGTGGAGCACTGGGAAATGCGTATGACAGGCTGATTCATGGAAAAGTAACAGACTATATCCGGTTTCCAAAGCTTCCGGGAAAACTTCGGCATATTGTGTTTAATCTGGCGGATCTCTGCTTGATGCTCGGCGGTCTGGGTGCGATTTTTACTGCAAATGGAACAAAAAAATAGAATTGTTACGGAAATATTAACAAAGTGTTTCTGAAAGGTTGACAGAAGATACATGTTTTGTTATAATGCAAGCTGTAGGCATATTATATGCCGCAGAAGTAACAACTAGAACAAAGAATTTTGTTAAGGATGATTTTAGGAGGTACGATAAGATGTTGAACAAGGCAGCTAAGTATGCAATGTATGCGATTGCCGGAACATTGATTGTCGGGGGAACTATAATTGGACCAAAAGCAGAGAATGCGTATAGCTCTACAGCCGTAGCAGGTATTACATTATCTGTAAATGAATATGTGGAATCAATCGAAGCTGAGACACCAACGGTAGCCGTTGCAAGCTCAGGCGATGCAACACAGGACAGCGGCAAATATGCCAAATTCGTAACTGCGAATGTGGATGATGCGTTGAATGTCCGCAAAACAAAAAAGAAAGATTCAGAAGTCATCGGACAGATGTACAAAGGTGATAAAGGAACATTACTCAAAAAAGGGAAGAAACGTTCCAAGATCAAATCCGGTAAGGTAGTTGGCTGGGTAAGCAATGACTTCTTATTATTTGGTGATGAGGCGAAGGCATTTGCGGATAAGGTATGTACCAAGACCGCTATTGTAAACACCGAAACTTTAAATGTACGTGAAAAGAAGAGCACCGATTCTGATATCGTAACGCTGATCCCTGAGGGTGGCGAGTATGATGTAACAAAGGAATACAAAGATGGCTGGGTAAAGATCAGCATCGACGGTGATTTAAAGGGATATGTATCCGCAGATTATGTAGATGTGAAACGGGAATACGGAAAAGCATTGACAATGAAGCAGGTACAGAAAGCTAACGAAGAGATTTTAGCTGCAGAGCAGGCTGCTGCAGAGGCAAATGTTACAATTACTACAGAGACTGTAACACAGACTTCTTCTGAGAGCGTAAGTTCTATCAAGCCAACCCAGAAGGCAGCTGCAATCAAAAAGGCAGTGAATGATTCAGGAACAAGCTTCACGAATAATTCTTCTGTTTCATCTGCAAGCACATCAACGAGCGGATTAGGTTCCCAGATTGCAAGCTATGCATTACAGTTTGTTGGTAACCCATATCGTTATGGCGGAACAAGTTTAACAAACGGTGCAGACTGTTCTGGATTTACACAGTCAGTATATGCACATTTCGGATATGGACTTAGCCGTACTGCTGCTGCTCAATCAGGTAATGGTACGTCTGTAAGCTTAAGTAATTTACAGCCAGGTGATCTGCTGTTCTATAACAATGGTGGCGGTATTGGACATGTTGCACTTTATATCGGTAACGGCATGGTTGTTCATGCAAGTAACCGTAAGGATGGTATCAAGACCAGCGTATATAACTACAGAACACCATGTAAGGCAGTTCGTATTGTACGATAATAATCATACGAAAAGGACCGATGGGATTTCCCGTCGGTCTTTTTTGCTTCTCAAAACTATAAATTGGTTTACATAATATGCCGTATTATGTAAAGTGAAATAATACGCAATTTTCGCCAGGAGATCGAGCCGGATATGGATGCACAGGCAATATTTTATGCACATCTGAAAAAGTCCGATTTGTCCAATAAATTAAGTTATGAACGGACTTATGAACATTATGAACCAAAAAATCATGTGAATATCCCTGCATTTTACATTGATTTTACCGAACCGCTGTTTTGTGCGTTTGGTAGAAAATCGGGAAAAAGAAAGAAAAACTGCTTTTCCTACTTGACAAACAAATTGACAGATAATTAAAAAAACGGGGTGAAATTGTAAAAAATATTAGAAAAACAGGTGAGATTTTACTTTCCTTGTGACACTATGTATGGTATAATTAGAACATGTTAAACACAAGTTCAAGGGGTGATATGGAGGCGCTCCAATGGCAGTGGTTTAACGGAATTTTAGACGTAAAGGAGTTGGGCATTATGCGTTATATTATTAGCGGAAAAAACATCGACGTAACAGAGGGACTTAAGAATTCAGTATATGACAAGATTGGAAGATTAGAGAAATATTTTACTCCAGAGACGGAGATTCATGTAACCTTTAGTGTAGAGAAGGAACGTCAGAAGATCGAGGTTACGATCCCGATGAAGGGGAATATCCTTCGTGGCGAGCAGGAAAGTACAGATATGTATGTATCCATTGATATGGTTGTGGAAGTGATTGAGCGTCAGCTTAAAAAATATAAAACAAAGCTTGCAGACAAGAAACAGAGTGCAGAATACTTCAAACCGGAGTATTTAGAGAATGATGATCTTGATGATGAAGAGATTCAGATCATCCGCAGCAAGAAGTTTGCAGTAAAACCGATGGATCCGGAAGAGGCCTGCATTCAGATGGAGTTATTAGGACATAGTTTCTTTGTATTCCGTAATTCAGAGACGGACGATGTCAATGTTGTATATAAGCGCAAAGGCAATACATACGGATTGATCGAACCTGAATTTTAGGATGAATGGATAACAGACCAGCAGATTGCTGGTCTGTTTTTTAGTGGGGAAAACTTTGAGATCTGTGTAACAGGAGCAGGGCAATTGTGAAGAAATGGTGAAAATGCTGGTTTCTACTGCTATATTTCCGAAATATTTGCTACTTATTAGGTTGAAAAGCACCTTCTTATCATGTTACAATAAAACCTGCGAATTTGTATCGCATGTCGCGAAGATTAGGAGTGAATAAAATGAGTTTAGTCGAAAAGATTTTTGGTAACCATAGTGAAAAGGAAATAAAACGTATTTCTCATTTGGTAGATGCAGTAATGGATTTGGAAGATGACATGGCTGCTCTTTCCGATGAGGAATTAAAGGCGAAGACTCCTTACTTTAAGCAGCGGCTTAGTGAGGGCGAAACACTTGATGATATTTTAGTGGAGGCATTTGCAGTTGTACGTGAAGCAGCATATAGAACGTTGCATATGCGTCATTATCGTGTTCAGGTGATCGGTGGTATTATCTTGCATCAGGGACGTATTGCAGAGATGAAAACAGGTGAAGGTAAAACACTGGTATCTACACTTCCTGCATATCTGAATGCGTTAGAGGGAAAAGGTGTACACATCGTAACGGTCAATGATTATCTGGCCAAGCGTGATGCGGAGTGGATGGGAGCAGTGCATCGTTTCCTCGGTTTAACCGTTGGTGTGGTATTAAACGATTCTGATTCCGATGAGCGCCGGGAAGCATACAACTGTGACATTACTTATGCGACAAACAATGAATTAGGTTTTGATTACCTTCGTGATAACATGGTGATCTACAAAGAGCGCTTGGTACAAAGAGAACTGAACTACGCAATTGTCGATGAGGTGGATTCCGTATTGATCGATGAGGCGAGAACCCCACTGATCATTTCCGGACAGAGCGGGAAATCAACGGATTTATATCGTATGTGTGATTATCTTGCTACAACGATGCAGCGTGGTACCTCCGATGGTGAGATTACCAAGATGCAGGCGATCATGGGCGAGGAGATCGAAGAAGATGGCGATTATCTCGTAAATGAGAAGGATAAGAATGTAATGCTTACTGCACAGGGTGTGGAAAAGGCAGAGAAGTTCTTAAAGATCGATAACTTATCCGATCCTGAAAATGCAGAAATGTATCACAATGTCATTCTGGCGTTGCGTGCTCATGCCTTAATGATCCGTGACCGTGATTATGTGGTAAAAGATGACGAGGTATTGATCGTAGATGAGTTCACCGGACGTATTATGCCGGGAAGACGTTTTTCTGATGGTCTGCATCAAGCGATCGAGGCGAAAGAGAAAGTAAAAGTAAAACGGGAAAGCAAAACACTTGCTACGATCACCTTCCAGAACTTCTTTAACAAGTATAAGAAAAAAGCAGGTATGACAGGTACTGCGTTGACAGAGGAGAAAGAGTTCCGCGATATTTACGGAATGGACGTTGTTGTGATCCCGACCAATAAACCAATCGCGAGAATTGATCATGAGGACAGCGTGTTCTGCACAAAGGAAGAGAAACTGGATGCTGTGGTACGTGACATTATGGAGTCACATAAAAAACAGCAGCCGGTGTTGGTTGGTACCATTTCCATTGAGGCATCTGAGGAAGTAAGCCAGCTTTTAAACAAGCGTGGCATTAAGCATAAAGTATTAAATGCGAAGTTCCATGAGCTGGAGGCAGAGATCATTGCAGATGCAGGTCAGCTCGGTGCTGTGACGATTGCCACAAACATGGCAGGTCGTGGTACGGATATTAAGCTTGGTGAAGGTGTCAAAGAAGTCGGCGGATTAAAGATCATCGGTACAGAGCGTCACGAGGCACGCCGTATTGATAATCAGCTCCGTGGACGTGCCGGACGTCAGGGAGATCCGGGTGAGTCCAAATTTTATCTGAGCCTGGAAGATGATCTGATGCGTTTATTCGGTTCAGAACGTGTGATGTCTATGTATGAAACGTTGAACATTCCGAAGGGGGAAGAGATTCAGCACCGTAGCATTACCAAGCTGGTAGAACGTGCACAGAAGAAGATTGAGAGCAGCAACTATGGAGTGCGACGGAGTCTGTTGGATTTTGACCAGGTAAATAATGAGCAGCGTGAGATCATTTACAAAGAGCGTCGCGAAGTGTTGGATGGCGGAGATATGCGTGATAAAATTATTGGCATGATCCATGAAACAATCCATGAATATGTCGATAAAGCGATCAATGAAGAACTTCCGGTAGAAGAGTGGGATCTTGCAGAACTGAATGAATTGTCTCACATTTTCCCATTAGGTGAGATCACACTTACGGAAGAAGAGATGATCGATGCCAACAAAGATGCTATTGCAGATCGTTTGATCGCACAGGCAGAAGGCATTTATGAGCAGAAGGAAGAAGAAGCAGGACTCGATGAAAATGGAGAAAACCGTATGCGTGAAGTAGAGCGTGTATTCCTGCTTAAGACGATTGATAAGAAGTGGATGGATCATATTGACAATATGGATCAGCTCCGTCAGGGTATTGGACTGCGTTCCTATGGTCAGAGAGATCCGGTAGTGGAATACAAGTTCCTCGGATATGACATGTTTAATGAAATGACAGCAGAGATCCGCCGTGATACCGCAACCGCATTGATGAATGTGCGCATTGAACAGAAGGTAGAGCGTGAAGAGGTTGCCAAAGTAACCGGAACAAATAAAGATGACAGCACAAGCAAGGGACCATATCAGAGAAAAGATGCAAAGATCGGAAGAAATGATCCATGTCCTTGTGGAAGTGGTAAGAAATATAAGCAGTGCTGTGGGCGCAATTAGTGTGGCAGTACAGAAAAAAAAGATAAGAGGTGATTATGTGGTAGAATTAGATGCATTCAAGACAACATTGAATGGATATAAAGAGCCATTATTGGAAGTAAGGGATTCACTTTGACTTAGACAATAAAAAGTTTAAGTTAGAAGATTTAAGACATAGTATGGAAGTACCCGGTTTTTGGGATGATGTAGAGGCTTCCCAGCATGTCATGAAGCAGGTCAAAGCCTTGGAAGCGGAGATTAATGGTTTTCAGGCATTGAGCCAGCAGTATGAAGACATCGAGACATTGATCGAGATGGGATATGAAGAAGAGGATGAAAGCCTGATCGCAGATATTGAGGAAGAACTGCATACCTTTGAGGAGCAGTTTGAAAAACTCCGGATCTCCACGCTCCTGACGGGAGAATATGATGAGAGCAATGCCATTCTTTCACTGCATGCCGGAGCAGGTGGAACAGAGGCGTGTGACTGGGTGAACATGCTGCTTCGCATGTATTCCAAATGGGCGGACAGCCGCGGCTTTCAGACAGAGCTGCTGGACTATGTAGATGGTGATGAAACAGGCTATAAATCTGTGACGATGCAGATCAACGGAGAAAATGCATATGGTTATCTGCGGTCGGAGCATGGGGTACACCGTTTGGTTCGTATCTCTCCGTTTAACGCCGCAGGAAAACGACAGACTACTTTTGCAGCTTGTGATGTAATGCCGGATATTGAGGCAGATCTGGATGTAGAGATCAATCCGGATGATCTGCGGATCGATTTTTATCGTTCTTCCGGTGCGGGTGGACAGCATATCAATAAAACTTCGTCCGCAGTGCGTATCACACATAATCCTACAGGAATTGTGGTACAGTGTCAGAATGAACGTTCGCAGCATATGAACAAGGACAAAGCAATGAAGATGCTCAAGGCAAAGCTGTACCTTTTAAAAAAGGCAGAGAATGAGCAGAAAGTATCGGGAATTCGTGGTGACGTAAAGGAGAATGGCTGGGGAAGCCAGATCCGTTCTTACGTGATGCATCCATATAGTTTGGTAAAGGATCATCGGACACAGGAGGAAACTGCCAATGTAAATGCAGTGATGGATGGCGGAATCGACCGCTTTATCAATGCCTATTTAAAATGGCAGAGTATACAGGCAGGACAAAAGAAAAAGGAGGAGTAAGAATGGCGACGAAAACACAAATTAGTTTTATGATCGAGGGACAGAATTATGGTCTGGATATTATGAATGTTCGTGCAATCGAAAAATGCGAGAATATTTCTCCGGTCATTGGTGCACCCTCCTATATAAAAGGAGTATTAAATCTCCGTGGAGAGTTGATTCCGGTATATTCGATCCGGAACAAGTTTGCATTGCCGGAACGTCCTTATGATGAGGCTTCCAAACTGATCATTGTCATGCTTGATCAGCTTCCGGTAGCGATTGAGGTGGATTCTGTTGTCGGAATTATCAACATCGAGGAAACTAAGATTACAGAGCGGCCAAACGTGTTAAGTAATACATCTACCAGTTTTATTGGGCACGTGGCAGAGCTTGATGATAAAAAGATCATAGTATTGATCAGTCTGAAGCATCTAGTGACAGACGAAGAACGTCAACTTATGCTGGATATGTTAAAGCCAGAAGATGACGAATAACAGGAGAAAACATTAGGAGGAAATTATGATTAACATTGCTGTGTTAGGCTATGGAACAGTTGGTTCCGGAGTCGTAAAAGTATTGCAGACAAACCAGAAGAGTATTGACAAGAGAGTGGGAGATCAGGTCAGAGTGAAATATGTACTTGATCTTCGTGATTTTGAAGGTGATCCGATTCAGGAAAAGATCGTACATGATTACGATGTGATCTTAAAGGACGACGACATTAAAGTTGTTGTTGAGGTAATGGGAGGAGTAGAGCCTGCTTATACCTTTGTTAAGAGTGCATTAGAGCATGGAAAGAGTGTATGTACCTCGAATAAGGAGCTGGTAGCCAGACACGGCGCAGAGCTTTTGCAGATTGCGAAAGATCATGCGATCAATTTCCTTTTTGAAGCGAGTGTGGGCGGTGGAATTCCGATCATCCGTCCGTTATCAACCAGTCTGACCTCAGAGGAGATTACAGATATCAAGGGTATCTTAAACGGTACGACCAACTATATGCTTAGCAAGATGAGCAGTGAGGATGCTGATTACGAGACCGTTTTAAAGGATGCACAGGAGAAAGGATATGCAGAGCGTAATCCAGAGGCCGATGTTGAGGGTTATGATGCCTGTCGTAAGATTGCGATCCTGTCTTCTCTTGCACATGGCAAACAGGTTGACTTTGAAGATATTCCAACCGAGGGTATTACACGGATCACTAAATCTGATATTTCTTATGCAAAGAAGTTAGATGCGGGGATCAAGTTGATCGGTTCCAGCAAAAAACGTGGCAATGATATTTATGCTTCTGTTGCGCCAATGATGTTAAAAAATTCACATCCGTTAATGGGCGTTAACGATGTATTTAATGCTATTTTTGTAACGGGAAATATGCTTGGTGATGTGATGTTTTACGGGGCAGGTGCAGGTTCCTTGCCAACGGCAAGTGCAGTTGTGTCAGATGTTGTGGAAGCAGCTAAAAATTTAGGCCGCAATGTGATGGAAGGCTATTCTGGTGAGAAACTTACTCTGGCAGACAGCAAGCAGGCACAGTACCAGTTCTTTGTGAGAATTAAGGGAGCCGGAAAAGAGGAAGAAGTGAAGAAAACATTTGGTGAGGTAACATTCGTTTCCATTCCACAGGAGCCGGATGAGACAGCATTTTTGACTGGCTATATGAAAGAGTGTGATTTTGAAACAAAGATTTCTTTGATCGGAGAGATTGTAAACCGTATTCGTGCAGAATTTTAGTAATGTTGAGGAGGAAGGGAGACTGCGTAGGTGGTCTCCTTTTTTAGTTGACGACGGGTATCTGCTGCATTTTTTGTCGAAATCTTCATAAAATCTTCGGATTAAGTTTGTAGGCAAAAGAAAAGGAATATGCTATACTATACGCATCGAAACGATAGAAAGAAGGGACTATTATGTGTAAAAAAATGAGTCAGTTAATAAAATATTTTGCAGTAGCTTTGACGGCTTTTTGTGCATTTGTCGTAATGAGCATCAGTCCGAAGGCAACGACATTATATGATGAGCTGGAGGGATATAACAGCAAAACTCCGTATAACGATCGCTTGTCCACTTATGTGGTAGGTACGGATTCTACTGATTTTTCCAAGGAATTCAGCCATTTTAAAACGTACTTTATCCAACATGATGGAATCAACAATGAAACCCGTATGATGTATCTGAAGAAGGGTGCATTACATATTACGATGTATGGATATAACGGAGCAACTGGTGCGGTGACGATCTACAGCGATCCGGCATGTACCAATGAAGTTGCCAAGATCAATCTGACACAGAACAGTGAAAAGACGGCATCTGGTTCATTCAACTATACGGATACCTTTAAGATCTCAAAGTCACAGACATATTATGTGTCATTTACCAATACGAGCGGAAAGTCTGCAATCTTCCAGTTTTCTACCCAGCAGTTTGATGGAACCAATCGTGTGTTGACCAAAAAGGATACGTTAAGTTATGTGGATATTCCAAATGGCGCAACATATTATTCCTTTGAGGTGAAAAAAAGCGGAACCGTAACCTTTGATCCGGTATTCATTTCCAGTACAACAGAGGGATACGATGAGGTAGAAGGAAAGCTAAATGTAACCTTATGTGACCAGAATAAAAAAGCAATCTCTAAAAAGAGATTGATCGGAACAGAGGATGGCTGCTTTGCAGAAAAGGCGGTTTATGCAGTAGATCCGGGATTATACTGGATCAAAGTAACGACACCGGGACAGGAACTTTTTACTGTAAAATATCAGTTTAAGGCAGTGAATGACAAGAGTGGAGCCAAACTTTCCAAAGCGGCAGATATGACACTCAAAAAATGGTACAAAGGAATCTGTACCTATGGAGACACAACGACCAAGGGAGATTATTACAAGTTTACGATCAGCAAACCATCTACTGTTACCGTTTCTTTAAAGGGAGATGTAACAAGTGGCAAGATTATCGGAAGTGTGACGGGCGACCGCGTCAATGGTGCTTACTCCGGCATCAGTATTGCACACGTAGGCGCCAAATTTAACTGGAGCATCAAAACAAGAAACAATGTGAAGCTTCCGGCAGGCACGTACTACATTAAGATTGCAAAGGATACCAAAAAAACAAATGGAGTTTATCAGATCAAGGTGACAGCCAAATAAGGAGATACGGATGAAACGACAGGATTATATTACATGGGATCAGTATTTCATGGGAATCGCAATGCTTTCTGCACAGCGCAGCAAAGACAACCATACACAGGTGGGGGCCTGTATTGTAGATGAGCACAACAAGATTCTTACAGTAGGTTATAATGGCATGCCGATCGGATGCGATGATGATATGATGCCGTGGGAGCGGGAAGGCGAGGCTCTTGAGACAAAATATGTCTATGTGTGCCATGCAGAGTTAAATGCCATTTTAAACTACAATGGTGGAGCACTGCGCGGCGCAAGACTTTATGTTACGCTATTTCCATGCAATGAATGTGCCAAAGCGATCATTCAGAAAGGGATCAAAGAAGTTATATATATCAGCGACAAATATGCGGATTCCGTAGCTACGATCGCGGCCAAGAAAATGTTTGATATGGCACATGTTTCCTATCGGCAGTATGTGCCGGAGGGCAAGGAATTAGTGCTTCATGTATAAGAGGAAAAGAGGATAAAAATATCATGAATAACAATGAAACGATAGCGAAAGAGCTGGGAGTGCGTCTGGCACAGGTAGATGCTGCAGTGAAACTGATCGACGAGGGGAATACGATTCCTTTTATTGCACGTTACCGGAAGGATGTCACAGACAACTTAAATGATGAGCAGCTTCGTACACTCATGGAACGTCTGACCTATCTTAGAAACTTAGAGGAGAAAAAGAATCAGGTATTACAGAGCATAGAGGAACAGGGCAAATTAACAGAAGAATTGAAAAAACAGATTGAAGAGGCACAAACACTTGTTGCAGTAGAAGATCTGTACCTGCCATATCGTCCAAAACGTCGTACCAGAGCCATGATCGCCAGAGAAAAAGGCTTAGAAGAACTGGCACAGGCGTTAATGAAGCAGAAGCTTACTGAAGATGCCAAAGTATATGCGCAGGCATTTTTATCAGAGGAGAAAGAAGTCACTACAGTGGATGAGGCGCTTGCTGGAGCCATGGATATTATTGCTGAGTGTATTTCAGAGGATGCCGGGTACCGTACCTACATCCGTTCCCTGACACAAAAGGAAGGAAGTCTTGCGGTAAAGGCAAAAGATGAGAAGCAGACTTCGGTATATGAAACCTATTATGATTTTTCTTCTCCGGTCAAAAAACTTGCCGGACACCAGATCCTTGCGATCAACCGTGGGGAAAAAGAAAAATTTCTGACGGTGAAACTGGAGATGGATGCGGACAAGGTGTGCCGTTATCTGAAAAATCATGTGATGAAAAAGGACAATTCTTATACCGATTCTTATTTGGAACAGGCAATAGAGGACAGCTACACCAGACTGATCGCCCCTGCCATTGAGCGGGAGATCCGTAGTGAGCTCACCGAGCGGGCGCAGGATGGCGCTATTCATGTATTTGGAAAGAATCTGGAACAGCTTCTTATGCAGCCGCCGATTGAAGGGCAGGTAGTGCTTGGATGGGATCCGGCATTTCGTACCGGATGTAAGCTGGCTGTGGTAGATGCGACAGGAAAAGTATTAGATACAGTGGTTGTTTATCCGACTGCTCCACAATTTAAAGTTGAAGCAGCCAAAAAGACCGTGCATAATCTGATCAAAAAGTATCACATTACCCTGATCTCGGTGGGAAATGGTACCGCATCAAGAGAATCCGAGCAGGTGATTGTAGAGCTGCTGAAGGAGATTCCGGAAAAGGTGCAGTATATTATTGTAAATGAAGCAGGAGCTTCCGTATATTCTGCCAGCAAGCTGGCAACGGAGGAATTTCCGGAATTTGATGTAGGACAGCGTAGTGCAGCGTCAATCGCCAGACGTTTGCAGGACCCGTTGGCAGAGCTTGTAAAGATCGATCCGAAAGCGATCGGTGTAGGCCAGTACCAGCATGATATGAATCAGAAAAAACTGTCAGAAACGCTGACCGGTGTCGTGGAAGACTGTGTGAATAAAGTCGGGGTGGATTTAAACACGGCATCCGCATCTTTGCTGGAATATATCTCCGGTATTACAAAGACGATTGCCAAAAACATTGTGGCTTACCGGGAAGAGCATGGACGGTTCACAAACCGCAGACAGCTTCTTAAGGTGGCGAAATTAGGACCAAAGGCATATGAGCAGTGTGCCGGATTTACCCGTATTTCAGGAGGAGATAACCCACTCGATCAGACGAGTGTACATCCGGAATCATACGAAACGGCAAAAGCGATTCTTGCTCGTGCTGGATACGAAATGGAGCAGATGACCGCCAAAGGAGTAAAGGGATTGAAGAAGGATCTCGGCGATATAAAGATGCTTTCCAAAGAACTTGGTGTCGGAGAATTGACATTGACCGACATTGTATCAGAGCTGGAAAAACCGGGAAGAGATCCACGTGATGAGATGCCAAAGCCGATCCTTAGAACCGATGTGTTGGAAATGAAAGACTTAAAAGAAGGCATGATCTTAAAAGGAACGGTGCGCAATGTCATTGATTTTGGCGCATTTGTGGATATTGGGGTACATCAGGACGGTTTGGTTCATATTTCCCAACTGACGAATAAGAAATTTGTCAAACATCCGCTCGATGTTGTAAGCGTAGGGGACATTGTGGATGTGAAGGTCATGAGCGTGGATACCCAGAAGAAACGTATTCAGTTGACTATGATTCTTTAGCGAGGTGAGAAGAACAGATGATAGTAGAAAGTTTTTCAGAAAAAGGGACTTATGAATTAGGGCTGACACTGGGACAAAAGGCAAAGGCAGGTGAAGTATACTGTCTGCTAGGTGATCTTGGTGTGGGAAAAACCGTGTTTACCAAGGGATTTGCCAAAGGACTTGGAATTGAGGAGCCGATCAGCAGCCCGACTTTTACCATTGTACAGGAGTACGAGGAGGGACGTCTTCCATTTTATCATTTTGACGTATACCGTATTAGTGACGTTGAGGAAATGGATGAGATTGGTTTTGATGACTATGTCTATGGAGAGGGTGTTACCTTCATTGAGTGGGCGAATCTGATCGAGGACATTTTGCCGCAAAAACGCATCGTGGTAACGATAGAAAAGAATCTGGAAAAAGGATTCGATTACCGAAAGATTATAATACAGCCGAAAGAGGGAACACTATGACAATACTGGCAATTGACAGTTCCGGGCTTGTAGCAAGCACGGCACTTTATGTAGACGGACAGATACGGGCAGAATATTCTGTCAATTTTAAAAAGACACATTCGGAAACACTGCTTCCTATGATCGATGAGATCATGTCGATGACGAAAACAGAAAAAAGCGAGCTTTCAGCAATCGCGATCGCAGCAGGACCGGGATCATTTACCGGACTCCGCATTGGAAGTGCAACCGCCAAAGGTTTAGGACTTGCATTATCCATTCCACTGATTCCGGTGCCAACATTGGAAGGACTTGCTTATCAGGCAATGGAAGCAAACGGAGTGGTATGCCCTATGATGGATGCCCGAAGATCACAGGTGTACACCGCCATGTACCAGTTTTTGGATGGCTGCACCTGCAAACGGGAAGCGTGTGTGATTCCAGTGGAAGAACTGATTGCATCTCTGCCGACGGATGCAGAAAATATTCTGTTTCTGGGAGATGGCGTAGATGTATATGCAGAGCAGTTGAAAAATCAGGTAAAACAGCCATATCAGATTGCACCAGTGCACCATCGTTACCAGAGTGCGGCGGCTGTTGCGCTCAGTGCCGCCAGACGATATGAAGAGGGAAAGATTGTTTCGGCAGCAGAATTTGCACCGGAATATTTAAGATTATCTCAGGCAGAGCGGGAGAGAAAGGAACGACTGAAAAACGGACAGAATAACTAACAGGTGGGAAATATGAGCAGGACATTTACGATACGACAAATGCAGCCGCGCGATTGTGGCAGAGTAGCATACATTGATGAGCAGTGCATTAGAAATGCATGGAGCAAGGAAGACTTTGATTCCTTGTTCCAATACATGGAGAATCATTATCTGGTAGCCGAGTGTGAGCACCAGATCGTAGGCTTTGTAGGATTGATCCAGTTTGTTGATTCGGGTGATATTACACATATTGCAGTGCTTCCGGAGTACCGGGGAAACCGCATTGCAACCGCGCTGATGAAAGGAATGTTTTTGCTGGCACAGAAAAATGGCATCGAGTCCATTCATTTAGAAGTACGGCAGAGCAATCAGATTGCACAAAAACTGTATGAGCAGCTGGGGTTTGAACGTATTCATGTGCGCAGGCAGTATTATACGAATCCGGTGGAGGATGCCGTGGTCATGATCCGGAATTTAAATAAAGAAAAAATCGAATCAATCTGACCGGTTGCTTTTTTTAACAAAATCGTATATGATGGTTACGACAATGCACAGATTGTGCGTAACAGGAATGAAAAAGAGAGGAGATATCTCATGAAACCAATTGATACGAAATCAGTAAATGCAATTCGTGTTTTATCAGCAGAAGCAATCCAGAAGGCCAATTCCGGTCATCCGGGACTTCCATTAGGAGCTGCTGCTATGGCATATGAATTGTTTGCACACCATATGAATCATAATCCAAAAGATCCAAAATGGTTCAATCGTGATCGGTTTGTGTTGTCTGCAGGACATGGTTCAATGCTGCTTTATTCTTTGTTTCATTTATTTGGTTATGGCGAGTTATCGATTGATGATATTAAGAATTTCAGACAGTTGGATTCTTTGACACCGGGACATCCGGAGTATGGTCACACCGTGGGGGTGGAGACGACAACCGGACCACTTGGTGCCGGATTTGCAACAGCCGTTGGTATGGCTGCAGCAGAAGCACATCTGGCTGCAAAATTTAACGAAGAGGGATATCCTGTTGTGGATCACTATACGTATGTGATCGCAGGGGATGGCTGTATGATGGAAGGTACTTCTTATGAAGCAGGTTCTTTAGCGGGAACATGGGGGCTTCATAAGTTTATTGTGCTGTATGATTCCAACAATATTTCCATTGAAGGTGGAACCGATATTGCGTTCCGCGAGGATGTAAAAAAACGCTTTGAATCCTTCGGATTCCAGGTATTAGAAGTAGAAGATGGCAATGATTTAGATGCGATCGGGGCAGCCATTGAAGAGGCAAAAGCAGACAAAGAAAGACCATCTTTCATTAAGATCAATACGAAGATTGGATTTGGCTGTCCAGCCAAAGAGGGCAAGGCAAGTGCACATGGAGAGCCTTTAGGTGAGGACAACATCAAAGCACTGAAAGAGAATCTTTCCTGGGATGAGGAACCATTTTCTGTTCCTCAGGATGTATATGACAACTATCACCAGCTTGCAGAAGAAGGAGCAAAAACACAGCAGGCATGGGAAGCAATGATGGCAGATTATGCGGCAAAATACCCTGAAAAGGCAGAACTTTTGAAACAGTATCAGAATGGAGTAGATGCAGAGGCACTCTATGAGAATGAGGAATACTGGAGTTTTGCGGACAAGGCAGATGCGACCCGTAATTTATCCGGTCAGTGCATCAATAAATTAAAAGACATAATGCCAAATCTGGTAGGTGGTTCTGCAGATTTAGCACCATCTACAAAGACCTATATGAAAGATGCGGGAGATTTCTGTAAGGAAGATTACTCTGGTAGGAATTTCCATTTTGGTGTGCGTGAGCTTGCCATGGCAGCGATTGGCAATGGATTACTGTTACATGGCGGACTTCAGAGTTTTGTTTCCACCTTCTTTGTATTCAGTGACTATTTGAAGCCAATGGCGCGTCTTTCTGCATTGATGAAGATTCCTGCTATTTATGTGCTGACACATGACAGTATCGGAGTAGGAGAAGACGGACCGACACATGAGCCGATCGAGCAGCTTGCAATGTTTCGGACACTTCCGAACTTTGTGACCTATCGTCCGGCAGATGCCACAGAGACTGCAGCAGGCTGGTACTATGCTGTAACCAATCAGAAGAACCCGACAGCACTGGTATTGTCCCGACAGAATCTTTCTCAGTTACCAGGATCTTCCAAGGAAGCTTTAAAAGGTGGTTACGTCGTATCAAAAGCACAAAAAGAAACCCCGGATGGTATTCTGATGGCATCCGGTTCAGAAGTAGAACTGGCAATTGCTGCGCAGGAAGCATTAAAGAAAGATGGAATTGATTTCAGTGTAGTAAGTATGCCGTCTATGGAATTATTTGAGCAACAGTCTGAGGCATATAAAGAGAGTGTCCTTCCAAAGAAGGTGCGCACTCGTGTAGCGGTAGAAGCAGCCAATACTGACATCTGGTATAAATATGTCGGATTGGACGGTGCAACCGTTGGTATGACAACCTTTGGTGCATCAGCACCGGGCAATCTGCTTTTTGAAAAATTTGGATTTACGGTAGATCATGTTGTAGAAACAGTAAAGGGATTACTGTAGGCACTATCTAGCAGTATTTACCACTAGGAAGAAATTACAATATCTTATATAATAAAGCTGTCTTACGGACAGCTTTATTTTTTTGAAAAGGAGAACCAAGATGGAGAACGCAAAAATCATATGTCATAAATGTGGAACGGTATATGTTGTGGAACATGCAGTAGCGAAAAAAGATTTCCTCTGCATTGAAAAAGACTGGGGATATTTTCCAAAGAAAGACGGAGAACATCACAGTCTGGTGCTGTGTGAAGAGTGTTATGATCGATTTATCAAAACACTGATGATACCACCGGTGATCACGGAACAAACAGAGTATTTGTCCTGAAAATACTGAGAAAATGAAAGGTTTTCTTGCTACTTAAGATGTGCTATAATAAATTGATTTAATAGTACAGAAAATGAGGAAAGAAAATGATAGATGTTTGTTTGCTTGGATGTGGAGGAATGATGCCGCTGCCAAACCGGTGGCTCACTTCGTTAATGGTGCGTTATAATGGAAGCACAGTTATGATCGATTGTGGAGAAGGTACGCAGATCGCAGTACGGGAGAAAGGATGGAGCTTTAAACCCATTGATGTGATCTGCTTTACGCATTTTCATGGAGACCATATCAGTGGACTGCCGGGGATGCTGCTCACAATGGGAAATGCAGACCGTAAAGAACCACTTACTCTGATCGGGCCAAAGGGACTTGCACGGGTGGTCAATTCGTTGCGTGTTGTTGCTCCCGAGCTTCCGTTTCCAATTCAATTTATAGAGATTAACGGAAAGGAAGAAACATTTGAATTGCTGGGATTGAAGATAGATGCTTTCCGGGTACAGCACAATGTGACCTGCTATGGATATCGCATCAGTCTGGCAAGACAGGGAAAATTCCAAGTGGAAAAGGCGAAAGAATTAGGTATTCCGGTAAAGTGCTGGAATCCATTACAGAAAGGCAATATCGTAGAACTGGATGGCATGAGATATACACCGGATATGGTGCTTGGTGCACCACGAAAAGGTTTGTCCATTACCTATTGTACCGATACAAGACCGGTTCCATTGATCGCAGAATATGCAAAAGAATCAGATCTGTTTATCTGTGAGGGAATGTATGGCGAAGAGGACAAGCAGGCAAAGGCGAGAGAACACAAGCACATGACCTTTTATGAAGCGGCACAGCTTGCAAAGAAAGCCCAGCCATCGCAGATGTGGCTGACGCACTACAGTCCTTCACTTGTATATCCGGAGCAGTATTTGAAGCAGGTGCGGGAAATATTTCCTGAAACTTATCTTGGAAAAGATGGGAAAACGATCGAGTTGGACTTTGAAGAGGAGTGAGGAATAGATGATGGATAAAAAGACAACGAAGACACTTGTGATGGTTGTATTAGTTTGTGCCATCATTCTTGCGGGTTATGCCTATGTGAGAGACCGCAGTGCAAAAAAGACACAGAGTGAGAAGCTGACCGAAACCGATGAACTGATCCTCTATGACTTAAAGGATGAGTATCCACATTCCGCGCGTGACGTGGTAAATTTATATAGCAGAATGTTGACCTGCATTTATAAGGAACATCCAGATGAAAAGCAGTTGGAGCAGTTGGTAGCACAGATGAGAAAACTTTATGCAACAGAACTTTGTAATGATCCGGATAACACAGAAGAAGCACAAGTGCAGGCATTAAAAAAAGAATTACAGGATTCCAACGAGGAGAAAAATAAGATCACCAATTATGTAGTGGAGGAATCCAGTCAGGTAGAATATGAAACGGTAGATAACAGACAGGTGGCACAGGTCGATGCAACCTATACGATCCGCAATGGAAATGATTACCCGAAATCGACGCAGACCTATCTGTTAGTGATGGAGGGGGAACAGTGGAAAATACTTGGATGGCAGAATAATTCCGGATCCTCCAAGGAAAAGGAATAACAGATAGTGAGGAGAAGAAGATGGAAGAAACACAAAATAAACGGGATACAATCATACTGGGAATCGAATCATCTTGCGATGAAACGGCAGCTTCTGTGGTCAGAAATGGGAGAGAAGTATGTTCCAATGTGATTTCATCACAGATTGCACTCCACACGCTTTATGGAGGGGTGGTGCCGGAGATTGCTTCCAGAAAACATATTGAAAAGATCAATCAGGTGATCGAAGAAGCGTTGAAAGAAGCAGATTGTACACTCGATGATCTGGATGCGATCGCAGTGACCTACGGACCGGGACTGGTAGGTGCATTGTTAGTCGGAGTAGCAGAAGCCAAGGCCATATGCTATGCCAAAGATATTCCGTTGGTAGGAGTTCATCATATTGAAGGACATATTTCCGCCAACTATATTGAACATAAAGAGTTAGAACCACCATTTTTGTGTATGGTGGCGTCTGGTGGACATTCTCATTTGGTGCTGGTAAAGGACTATGGAACATATGAGATTATCGGTCGTACACACGATGATGCAGCGGGAGAAGCATTTGATAAAGTCGCACGGGCGATTGGATTGGGCTATCCGGGAGGACCTAAAGTAGATGCACTTGCCAAAGAAGGAAATCCCAAAGCAATTGCATTTCCAAGAGCAAAGATTGAAGGCTCTCCCTATGACTTTAGCTTCAGTGGGTTAAAGTCAGCAGTATTAAATTACTTGAACCAATGTCAGATGAAGCAGGTTGAACCGGTACGGGCAGATGTTGCAGCCTCTTTCCAGCAGGCCGTGATTGATGTGATCGTAGAACATACTATGCTTGCCGCACGGGATCTGCATATCGATCAGGTGGCGATCGCAGGAGGTGTGGCATCTAACTCTTCTTTAAGAGCAGCGATGAAAGAAGCCTGCGAAAAAGAAGGAAAAGCATTTTACTATCCATCCCCGATCTACTGTACGGATAATGCAGCTATGATCGGAGTTGCCGGATATTATGAGTACCAGAAAGGAACCAGACATGGCTGGGATCTGAATGCAGTACCTAATTTAAAAATAGGAGAACGACGATAAGGGGGCGCAAAATGGCAGAGGTTGTTGCAATTGTATTGGCGGCAGGACAGGGAAGTCGCATGAAATCCAAAACAGCCAAACAGTTTATGGAGCTTGATGGTAAACCACTATTATATTATAGCCTGCGGGCAATGGAACAAAGCGAAGTGAACCGCATTGTATTGGTGACAGGAGAAAGCCAGATTTCATATTGTGAGGAGTTAGTAGAAAAATATGATCTGAAAAAGGTACATAAAATAGTAGCGGGTGGAAAGGAACGGTATCATTCTGTATATGCCGGCTTGCAAGCTGCTGCGCCGTGTGATATTGTACTGATTCATGATGGGGCAAGACCATTTGTGACACAGGAAATGATCACAGCATCCATCCAGAGTGCAGAAAAGACAGGTGCATGTATTGTAGCTGTTCCGGTCAAGGACACGATCAAAGTGGTGGCAGACAATGGGATTGCTACAGCAACTCCAAATCGTAGTGAACTCTATCAGGTGCAGACTCCCCAAACCTTTTATTATGAAGAAATCAAAAAAGCATATGATGAAATGATGAAAAAAGAGGATAACCATATTACAGATGATGCAATGGTCATGGAGCAGTATGGTGGAAAACAGGTGTATGTGATCCCTGGAGATTACAGGAATATCAAGATCACAACCCCGGAAGATATGGTGATTGCAAATGCCTATTTAAAAAATTAGATTTTTTGAAAAAAGGTGTTGACATGACAAAATAAAGGTGGTATTATATCACTTGTCGTCGGCAAGAGATGACAACAAAACATAACAAAGTTTATCGCAGGATGGACATGGAGAGGTATCGAAGTGGTCATAACGAGGCGGTCTTGAAAACCGTTTGTCCGCAAGGGCGCGTGGGTTCGAATCCCACCCTCTCCGTTTATTGCGAAAGCAATAGAACAGGCACTTTTACTTGGAGAAGTACCCAAGTGGCTGAAGGGGCTCCCCTGGAAAGGGAGTAGGTCGTTAATAGCGGCGCGAGGGTTCAAATCCCGCCTTCTCCGCCAAGCAAAACCTAAATCGAATACGAAAGTGTTTGGTTTAGGTTTTTCTTTTGCAAAAATTCAGGTTTTAACTGCGTTTTTCGGTTGTCGGCGTGCCGTCGTTTCGGTC
>JBNMLP010000006.1:0-136814 GCA_050874905.1 Lachnospiraceae bacterium | reverse complement strand
CTTTAAATGAAGCACGCCCTGGTCGAAGGCTTCCTTTATCACGGCAAATGCTTCCTCTCCGGTCTTTGCCCCTTTCGTTCGCACGGCTTTTTCATTTGCCTCTAAAAATGCGATCACACGACGCTGCTTTTCTTTTTCTTCGCTGGATAAGGAATTGGCGCGGGAACGCTGTTCGATCAATGTTTTTCTGCCCTGCTGCTGGGTATTTAGCATTGTGGCAATGTCGGATGCCGTATGATCCTGTGCTGCATTTTTGACCGCCTTGCATGGTCCCATCAGCTCGGTAAGATAATCGGATTCTTCCATAACCTGCTTCATTTCCACGTTGATCTGATCCATCAGCATGCCAAGCACCGAAAGCCGCTCATCAAAGGTGGCATTTTGTCCTTTCATGATCGCTGCTTCGCTCGCCTCTCCGCAAAGAATCTGCTCTAACTGATAATCCTTTTTGTATTTCTTATACAGATCGTAATAGGCGGTAAATTCTTTTACGATCTTCTCATTCCGGATATACTGGGAAACAAGAGTCTCATCGACGGTAAGCTCCTCTTCCTCGTAAAGTGTTATCATCTGCGACAGATCCTCCCAGCCTCTGGCTGTCACATACGAGCGTCCGCCGACTGTCATTTCCATATGATAAAAATAATCCTTTTTGATCTCTAAGAAATTTAAGATCGCCGTATGGATGCCCCGCTCTGCGGCATATTTTTTCCACGTTTTATAATCTGCTTCTACTTCCAGGATCTTCAGACGATCCATCGTCACCACATCAAATTCCCGCACGGACTTGTTATACTCCGGTGGATTTCCTGCTGTCACGATCACCCAGCCTTCCGGCACCTTGTGCCGTCCAAATACCTTGTACTGTAAAAACTGCAGCATGGACGGAGCCAGTGTTTCCGACACGCAGTTGATCTCGTCCAAAAACAGGATCCCTTCCTTTACCCCGGACTGCTCCATCACATCATAAATAGATGCAATGATCTCGCTCATCGTATATTCACTGACATCATATTCCATTCCCTCGTATTCCTTATGACGGATAAAAGGAAGACCGAGGGCGGACTGTCTGGTATGATGCGTCATGGAATAGGAAACCAATGCCACCTGAAGCTCCTCTGCTACTTGCTCCATGATCGCCGTCTTTCCAATACCCGGCGCACCCAGCAGAAAAATAGGACGCTGTCTGACCAGTGGGATCCGATATTCCCCATATTCGTCCTTTTTCAAATATAATCTCACATCATTTTTAATATAATTCTTTGCCTGATTGATATTCATCATGCTCTCCTTATTCTTCCTCAAATTCTTCTTCGTCAAGGATCACCTTGATCGCCCACGGCGGCAGCTTGGGTGCATGTTCGTCCTCCTCTAAAAAGGCAAACATACAGTCATAGTCCGGCATTTTTTCAGGATAGGTGCCATACCCGTCCGTAAAGTAGATCAGACCTTTCAGATTGGTAAATTCTCCGTTCTTTTTCAGCTCCTCCACATAGCGGAACACCGGGCGGAAATCCGTCGAACCAAAGCCCTTGATCGTCATATGATTTAAAAACTGATCAAGCTCCTGCTGGTTTGTAATTTTGGTATCCTTCTGCACTGCTGCATCACACTGGATCACATGCAGATTCATCTGACCGAAAAAAGAATCTGCCTGCTTTAAGATATCATACGTACGTTTTAAAAAGCCACGCACCACATGTCCGTCACAGGAGGCCGACGTATCCAGTGCGATCACAAAATCCTTTATTTTTTTGGAATCCTTATACTCCAGTGGTTCGATCAGCGGCATATTTTTATAAAGTGACATGCCATAGCTGTAATAGATATAATCAAATTCGTCATCATTGACTCTCATATCCTCGGAAAGAACAGTAAACCGCCGTAACAGCTCGCTGTAATCCTGCCTGGATCGTGTCGCCTCGGATAGATTTTCTTCTATTTCCTTGGAACCGATCTTATCTTTGGAAAAGGTACGAAGATCCGTTTTCACCCGTTCACTGATCTTCTGCCACTGCTCCTGCATGACCGTGATCTCCTTCTTGCTCCTCCAATACAAATGCTCATCCTTATGATAAAGCTCCTGCCACTGTGCTTTTCCCGATTCCGACAATTCATTTACCTTGAAATATTTGTAGACCCGCTCCGCAGTAATACCATGTACCTGCTTTCTTAAAATGGCGAGCCGCCGTTTCATTTCTGCATCCGCCTTGATCGTGACCGCCGGAAGCTCCATCGAAAGGATCGCATCTTCCACCGCAATATCTGCGGCTAAATTCCACCAGATCGGATTTAGCTTATCATACTGAAAGCTGTGAAAAAAGATCAGATGCAGCAGCAGATGAAGATACGTGCGCGCCACAAGCTGCGGTTCCTTTTCATAAGCACGAAGCACCCATTCCGGCTCATAATAGATCGTGATGCCATCCGTCGCCATCGTCTGGATATCTTCTCTTGGAACGAGCTTCATCGCAGCCAGTGCAATATCTAAAAAGCGCAGATGCACCGCGATCTGATCCCGGCTGATAGAGAGCACTTCCTCTGCCAGAGCTCTTGTTTTTTGCCTTTTTTCTTCCTGCCAGTCAGCCATTGTGCCTCCTATCCTTCCAATAACAATGCCATCAGATAATGTCCATTACACATATGCTCCGTGTGCAAAAGATCCATGATCAGATCATAGTTCTCCTCTGAGTGTTCCAATTCTCTGGAGTACAAATGATAAAGCTCCTGCTGATCCTGTTTGGTAAAGACACCGTTTTGTTTCACATACTGACACACCCCAAGCTCCCGGATCACCAAAAATCCCATGACACTGAGCAGTACCTTTCCATATATATCATCATCAAAATATGCCTTTAAGAAATACTTGAAGATAAAGTAACTCATCAGATGCTCATACTCATAGGCTCTGTCTTTCATCTCTTCCATAAAGGTATCATAACATGCCGCATATTCTTTTGCACTCTTTTGTTTGTGAAGCAGCTCCTCCGCTTCGGAAAGAACACCGCTCCATGTCGGCTTGCAGTGCTTCAGATCCTGATACAAGATGGCGATATACTCCGGCAGGAACTGGTATTTCAGTTCCGTTTCCGGTACCCTCTCTTCATATAGTTCCAGATTTTTCGCATTTTCATTCTGTTCCTGTTTTAAAATTGCAAGACGTTTGAATAACCATGCTTCCTTCTGATATTGCATAACAACTGGTTCCATTTCTTCTTCATGGTCGATCACATTCTGCAATACCATCGCATAATCAAGAAACAGCACGATACGGTCCCGGATGGAAAACTTCCGGTTCTGCACAATAAAAAAGGCAGTCTCCCGGCATATTAGAAGTTCGTCTAAATAGTCCTGATCCACTGCTTCCCGGTGCAGAATAAAATCTCCGTCCTCTGCTGCAACGTAAGCTTCTTCTTCCACTCCCATATGCCTGGTACGCCACATGACATCATATGCCGCAGAATCTTTCGTTGTTCCTTCTGCCTCCTCCAGCACGAACTGCATCGGTGCGTCATCAGACAGGATCAGACGGGACGCTTCCGGACAGGAAAAGGCAAGTCCCACCTCTCTGAGCGTTCCATAGTCTTCCATAAAACGCGGATAGTTCGTACAGGTATCACAAAGACTCTCCTCTCCTAACGCCGTATACATATCGCAAAGACCGCAATCATTCAAAAAAGGGCAGCGTCCGTCTGCCCGCAAACGAAACTGCCCCTCTTCTCCGTCATGACCTTCGACCATGACAGAGTGCATATACGCACCAAATTCTCCTTCTACCTGCTGATACTTCTCCCAGGAAACAGCGTCCACGTCCACCTGCCAGCCGGCGCAGCAGCTATCCGTACAAGCTGTATCAATACAGCGAAAATCCTTATAATGAAGCGGTGTTCTTACCTGCTTGATCATTGTTCTCCTCCCTGTTTTTCAAACATGTCATCTGCCAGACCATGCGCACGCATGTAGTCCATCCATAGTCCATAATATTCTGCTTTTAAATGAATCCCATCCCAGGTGTATTCACTCTTTAAGCCGCCCTTCTTGTCATCGACAGCCTCATTCATATCCAGATAAAATGTATCAATTCCATTGGCAAGCTCTGCTACCATTGCATTTCTACAGTTGACATTGTCATTGTTAAACACGTCACTATCGTTGGAATATTTCGTCGATACATGCATCATACCCATAATAAATACAACTGCGTCCGGCTGCCAGGCATGAAGCTGTTCCACAACTTCCTTGTATTTGTCATAATAATCGCTGGCATAGCCCTTACCCAGCTCATTCACTCCGATCATCAGAAAGATCTTTTTATACTGCTTGCTGGTCAGCACGGCTTCTACCGTTTTTTTGTTATCCATTTTCTCTTTTAAAAGATCAAAAATAGAGATTCCCTCTTTATAAAGGAAATCTGTATTTTTCAGACCACTGTAATCATGCAGTCCCGCCACACGGGAATCCCCGATAAATACCGCATCGTCAAAATAGCTGTCCGTCACCGTGACATAAGGATAATCCGTCGTCAGTGCCAGACGGTCATTGTCCTCATAATACGCAGAACGTGCTTTGGCTTTCGGAATAGTTTTATATTGTGTCGGACGCTCCTGCTTTGCCGTCGTCTGAGCGTCGGAGGAAGCATCCGAAGATGCAGCGGCATCCTTGGAAACCACAGCCTCATCCTTCTTTTGCGGTGTTTCCTTCTTTGGTTCTTTTTTTGCGGTCATATCATGTTTGACCGGCTTGGTATCATTTTTATTAAGCATCGATACAAACTGCGGATGGGACACACTCACATAAAGAGGATATTTTCCCAATGCCACACCCAGAAAAGAAGCAATGACAAGCAACAGTGAAGCTGTCATGATCCCTGCAACCAAAGGACACTCTTTTATAAAATGAAGTAATTTTTTCATAGCGTTCTCTCCTAAAATCTAAAGTACAGGAATGGATTGTTTCCTCCAAGACTGATCTGATAAACACTGTACCAGAACAATGCAAATAAGATCACCTTTGCAATCCCATTTCGATAATACTTCTTTAAAAGCTTCATCGGAAGCGGTGTAGCACAGACTGCACAGATCAGAAGCAGCCACCAGTATGTTCCGAATAAGCTCATGAATTTGCCCATGCCATCGACCACCACGGAGCCTTTGAGCGGAATAAAGAACATCCG
Organism: Lachnospiraceae bacterium; assembly: GCA_050874905.1. Lineage (GTDB taxonomy): Bacteria > Bacillota > Clostridia > Lachnospirales > Lachnospiraceae > NC2004. Next base: position 131,641 of record JBNMLP010000006.1, on the reverse strand, counting down.
GCACAAATATTTGGAAAGTGCGGCAAGATCCGTGATATTAAAAATCGTCCACGACACCGGAATCAGGATCAGCATGTAAATGTGTCCCAGAATCCGATGCTTTTCCAGTGTTTTCAAATAGAACAGTTTTTCCAGCATTAAAAGTACAAAGAAAAATAGTCCCCAGAGAATGAAATTCCAGTCTGCTCCGTGCCAGAATCCGGTTAAAAACCAGACAACGAACATGTTAAACACCATCCGGCTTTTGCCCTTGCGGTTGCCGCCAAGCGGAATGTAGACATATTCACGGAACCAGCGTCCGAGTGTGACATGCCATTTTCTCCAGAATTCTGTAGCAGAAACGGCACAATACGGATTGATAAAGTTGACCGGGAAATTAAATCCCAAAATGCGTCCCAGTCCGATCGCCATCAAAGAATATCCAAAGAAATCAAAAAAGATCTGCATGGAGTATCCCCATGAACCAAGCCATGCAGTCGGCGTATTGATCCCAAGCACACCAACCGTCTGCACATCGTTCCAGAGAGAAGCGATCTTATTGGCAAGCAATACTTTGTAGGTTAAGCCCAGAATAAAAATGGACGTTCCCCACTCAATGCCGCGCAGGTTGATGCTACGGCTCTTCATCTGCTCGCTTACTTCACTGAAATTCACGATCGGACCTGCGATCAACTGTGGGAACATGCACACATAAGTGGCAAAATTAACGAAGCTCTCGCTCGCACGGTAAGTTCTTCTATAGACATCGATCACGTAGGAAATGATCTGGAATGTATAAAAGCTGATTCCCAAAGGAAGCGTTAAGGATACTTCCGGAATAGAAAGCGGCGTGATCCCGTTGATGATCCGGATAAAGAAATCCAGATATTTAAAAATGAACAGTGCCCCCAGATCAAACACAAGGGCAAGTATCAGCGCACGGCGGCGTTTGTATGCCAGATTCCATCCACTGCGTTCTTCCTCTTTATAATAATGATAGATCTTCCTTGCTAAAATATGGTTGATCACAATAGAGGCCACCATCAAAAGAATATAGATCGGCTCTCCATAGGCATAAAAGGCTAAGCTTCCGATCAATAATGTTACATTTCTATATTTTTCCGGTGTCACAAAATACGCAAACATCATCAGCGGCAAAAACCGGAATAAAAATTCTAAACTTGAAAAAACCATCGTGTTGTCCCCCTGTAACAGTTTCATCACTGTTTTTTACATTCGTCAAAATTCAACAGACACCATTATAATGCAGGTGTATCAGAAATACAATTAAAAAACTGTAAATTTACCGTTACATTACCGTTACAAATTATGTAAAAAAGAGGCTGTTTTACAACAGCCCCGAATCATTTGTTTAATTGTTCAGTGGTGAAAGTACAACCTCGCCCTGTGCTCTTGTCTGTTTCATATCAATGATACGCTGATTAGACGAGCCACGGTACTTTAACATCAGATCTCTTTTTGCCAGTTCAAAGCGTCCATCGACCAACACATCGATCGCGTCTAAAATGGCATCGGTCTGCTCCGTATACTTTCGTCCTCCCGGACAAAGATCCTTATCATAAGTAAATCCGGTATACATCCAGATATTACGGTCAGGCAGTTCTTTCCGTACCCGCCGGATCAAATGGATCAGCTCCTTCTGGTTGCTCGGTTCAAATGGTTCCCCACCTAAAATGGTCAGTCCCTGATAATGGCTTTTGGATAATTCTTCCATAATGTAATCTTCCATTTCCTCATCATAGAATCTGCCATAGGTAAAGTCCCATGTCTGCGGCTGGAAACATCCTTCACAACAGTTCGTGCAGCCCGATACAAAAATGCTCACCCGCACACCCGGTCCGTTTGCACAATCCGCCACCAGTATTTCCCCTACATGCATGTTTATTCCTCCGAAAATGTTCCCGTTGATAAATGTAAGACACGCTCTTTGATCTCCTGCGTACGTCCCTGATTCCAGAACTGTGTACCGATATATCCACAAGTCCTTCTGGCTACATTCATCTTATCCTGATCCCGGTTTCCACAGTTTGGGCACTCCCAGATCAGCTTTCCATCCTCATCGGTAATGATCTGGATCTGTCCGGTGTAACCACATTCCTGACAATAATCACTCTTGGTATTCAACTCTGCATACATGATATTATCATAGATAAACTGCATTACGGTAATGACCGCATCCAGATTGTCTGTCATGTTTGGCACTTCTACATAGCTGATCGCACCACCCGGTGACAATGCCTGAAACTGTGATTCAAACTTCAGTTTCTCAAAGGCATCAATGTTCTCGGTCACATGTACATGATAACTGTTCGTAATATAATTCTTGTCCGTAACGCCCGGAATGATACCGAAACGCTTCTGTAAACATTTTGCAAATTTGTAAGTGGTGCTCTCCAACGGTGTACCATATAAACTGAAATCAATATTGGTCTCCTCAGCCCAGCGGCGGCACATATCATTCATGTGCTGCATCACTTCCAGAGCAAACGGAGTTCCCTTTGGATCTGTGTGGGAAACACCCTTCATATAGCGGACACATTCACAAAGACCTGCATAGCCCAGTGAAATGGTAGAATAGCCACCATATAACAGTTTGTCGATCGTCTCCCCTTTCTTTAATCGTGCCAGTGCACCATTCTGCCAGAGGATCGGTGCCACATCAGATGGAGTGCCAAGCAGACGGTTATGACGGCACATCAATGCTTCCTTACAAAGCATCAGACGCTCGTCAAAGATCTCCCAGAACTTCTTCTCATCTCCATGGGAAGAACATGCGACATCGACCAGATTGATCGTTACCACACCCTGATTGAAACGACCGTAGAACTTAAATTTGTCATTTTCATCCTTGTATACCGTCAAGAAGGAACGGCAGCCCATACATGGGTAGCAGTTATCCTGCTTCAACTGCTTCATCACCTTCTCGGAAATGTAATCCGGCACCATACGCTTGGCGGTACACTCCGCAGCAAGCTTGGTCAGATAGAAATATTTGCTTCCTTCTTTTATATTATCTTCTTCTAAGACGTAAATGAGCTTTGGAAATGCCGGAGTGATCCAGACACCCTTCTCATTCTTGACACCCTGGATCCGCTGCTTTAATACTTCCTCGGTAATAAGTGCCAGATCGTCCTTCGTCCGTCCATCCTCTACTTCATTCAAATACATAAATACTGTAACAAATGGTGCCTGACCATTCGTCGTCATCAGCGTGATCACCTGATACTGGATCATCTGTACACCGCGCTCGATCTCATCCATGACACGCATTTCCGCGATCTCAAAAATCTTCTCCTCGGTTGTTTCAATGCCCGCTTTTTCAAACTCTTTTGCTACCTCTCTGCGGTACTTCTGACGGCTGACATCAACAAATGGTGCCAGATGCGCCAAGCTGATACTCTGTCCGCCATACTGGGAGCTTGCGATCTGTGCAATGCTCTGTGTGGCGATATTACATGCGGTCGAAAAGCTGTGTGGCGTTTCGATCATCGTTTCACTGATAACCGTACCGTTCTGCAGCATGTCTTCCAGATTGACCAGACAGCAGTTGTGCATGTGCTGTGCAAAATAATCCATATCGTGAAAATGGATGATACCGCTCTTATGTGCCTCCACGATCTCCGGTGGAAGTAACAGACGGCTGCTGATGTCCTTGCTCACTTCTCCTGCCATATAGTCACGCTGTACGCTGTTTACGATCGGATTTTTGTTGGAGTTCTCCTGTTTTACTTCCTCGTTGTCGCACTCGATCAGACTCATGATCTGTTCGTCTGTCGTGTTGGACTGACGCACCAATGCCCGGCGGTAACGATATGTGATATAAGTTCTGGCAAGCTTGAACGCATGACGGTTCATCAACTGGTTCTCTACCAGATCCTGGATCTCCTCCACGTTCGGACAACGGTTCATATTTAAACAGGCATGCTCGACGTTACTCGAAACCTCATCAATCGCTTCCTCTGAAAGCTTATCTAAGCCCTCCACTTCCTTATTGGCTTTTCGAATGGCATTTTTAATCTTATTGATATCAAATATTACCTCTGTACCATTTCTTTTGATGATCTTCATAGCAATGTCCCTTCCCTTTTCTTTCCTTGTGTTTTGTCTGCCCCTCACCTACTAGATATAGGGTTTCCATTTTTTTGAAAAATTTCCGTGTGTTCCTTATGAGCGTGAAAAAAAGCCCGCTTCCTATTGTAACGACCGCAACAAAATCAAGGCTTTTCTTTCCGTTTTATGGATTCGTTTTCGTACCAATATATAGTAGCACTTTCTTCTATTTATGTCTAGATGTTGTGGAGAGATTTATTTTTGTGACATTTATACAAAAGGCAGTAGGAAGGTGCTATTTTCCTGCTTTTTCCTGCGAAAAAATTTTTAAATTATTTTTTTTGTGCAAAAATACTACTTGCATTTTAATACAAGATATGGTAGACGAAAAACACCCCGTAAAACGCTTAGTTTTACGGGGCATCCTTCTCATTCTGTCCATCTTCGCAAGTCTCTATGGTCAATCCGTCCTTCCTATGCTTCTGCATCCTGAAGTGCGGCATAACCTTCTTCGCCGGTACGAACCTTTACCACATTTTCTACGTCGTAGATAAAGATCTTACCATCTCCGATGTTACCGGTATACAATGCTGTCTTTGCAGCCTTTACAACCTCTGCCACCGGAACCTTGCTGACAATTACTTCTACTTTTACCTTTGGAAGCAGTACCATGTCGATCGCAACACCACGGTAATACTTCTTGGTGTTACCTCTCTGTGTACCACATCCAAGTACCTGCGTTACAGTGATACCGGATACTCCGATCTCATTTAACGCATCCTTTAATTCCTCGAACTTATTCTGCTTACAGATGATATCCACCTTAGAAAGCTTGACATCGGATGCCACACTGCCACTTCCTTCAAGTACCTGAACCGGAATCGCCTGATCAATCGGGGTATCGCCCTTCTCTGTTGTGTTGTATGTAGGAAGTGCTGCGCTGCCGGATAAGGTGTCACCCAGTGAAATACCAGCGTAAGCATTTTCCAGACCATGCTCACAAGCATCCAGACCGATGATCTCTTCTTCTTCGCTGACACGAAGACCAACAGTTGCCTTAATGATAGAGAATACAATGATCATTGTAATGACAGCCCATGCAGCAACAGTAATGAATCCTAATAACTGAAGTCCTAACAGCTTAAATCCACCACCGTAGAACAGACCAGCTAACTGATTGCCATCCTTATCTGCTAAGGAATAACCAGGAACTTCCGGATTTGCAAACAATCCAACTGCGATCGTACCAAAGATACCATTGAAGCAGTGAACTGCAACTGCACCAACCGGATCATCAATACGCAGTACGTAATCCAAGAACCAAACACCGAATACTACTAATACACCGGCGATCGCACCAATGATGATCGCACCTAACGCATCCACACTGTCACAAGGAGCTGTAATCGCTACCAGACCTGCTAAGGAGGCATTCAGACACATAGATACATCCGGCTTACCATATCGTATCCAGGTAAAGATCATACAAGATACGGTAGCAACAGCAGGAGCGATGGTTGTTGTAACGAAAATGGAACCGAGCTGTGAAATACTGGTTGCTGCGGCACCGTTGAATCCATACCAGCCAAGCCACAGGATAAATACACCGAGAGCACCGATCGTTAAGTTATGTCCCGGAATTGCATTTACCTTGATGCTTCCATCCTTCTTGTTCTTTGTGTACTTACCAATACGAGGTCCTAACATCTTTGCACCAACTAAGGCTGATAAACCACCAACCATGTGGATCGCACAAGAACCGGCAAAATCATGGAATCCTAACTGTGCTAACCAGCCGCCGCCCCAGATCCAGTGTGCCTCGATCGGATAGATCAATGCGGAAATGACTGCGGAGTAAATACAGTAGGATAAGAACTTGGTACGCTCTGCCATGGCACCAGATACGATTGTTGCTGTGGTGGCACAGAATACTAAGTTAAATACGAAGGAAGACCAGTCAAAGTCACCGTATGCGGTAAAAATATCAAATCCCGGCTTTCCAATAAATCCAACTAAATCCTCACCTAATAATAAACTAAAACCAATTAAAATAAATACGACAGTACCGATACAAAAGTCCATCAGGTTCTTCATGATGATGTTACCGGCATTCTTCGCTCTGGTAAAACCTGCCTCTACCATAGCAAATCCAGCCTGCATCCAGAACACCAGCGCGGCACCGATCAGGAACCAGACGCCGAACAGTTCACTGTCGACTGCTTTCATAATTTCTTCCATATCAATTCCTCCATTCTTTAAAAAGATTTTTTCTTCGGCATGCATGCACAAAAAAAGGTGCCGTAGGAATATTCCTACGACACCGTTGCCGTTTATGGTCTTTATTATAGCCTCATTCTCATTTAAGTCAATGTCTTATTTTGAGGTAGTACAGCAAAATTTTTAGATTCTGTATTATTTATACATTCTGTATGTTTTCATGGATTTCTTTACTGTTTCTTTGTCACATTTTACAAAGAGAGGGAAAGTGCCACATCCGGGCGGTCTGTGATTAGGGCATGAACCCCTTTTTTCGCAAGTCTTTTCATGCGTGCCGGATCATTTACTGTCCAGACATCCACATCATACCCTTTCTTTTTCATACGAGCCATAAAAGGACGGGTAACAAAATGATACTCCGGTGCGACAAAATCTGCCCGGCATTTCATCAAACGTTTCTCCGGGAAATATTCCGACAGCCGGGAAGTGACCGTCCATTCCGAACGCCCCAGCAGCAAGCCAGTACGGATCCTTCCATCCAGCTCCTTCACCCGCAGTACTACGTCATCTAAGAAAGACTTGATACTGAAGGAATCATAGGTATAGCCATACCGTTTTGTGATCATATCGATCACACGCTGCTCAATCCCCTCACTTTTAATCTCCACATCCAGATAGATCTTTCCTTTGCAAAGAGCAAGTACCTCGGAGAGCTTTGGAATATGGTAGGATTCTAAAGCTGCTATCTCATTCATCTCCTTATAAGTATAGGAAGAGACGTTCTTTCCATTTAATGAGCGGTCATGAAACACGATCAGCTCCTCGTCCTTTGTTTTGCGGATATCAAATTCTACCATGTCGGCATTCAGGTCGATCGCGATCTGAAATGACTCTAATGTATTTTCATGATGTGCAAGTGCACTGGCACCTCTATGAGCGATGATAAGCATGTTGGTCACCTCTGCTTTCTTCCCTGCGTCTGCACCACGAAAGGGAAATCCTTTTTCAAGTTTATCAAATATATGCAGATTTCACAACCAACATTCCACCTTCATTATTCGATTATTCTTCTTACCTTTTCAAACACCAGATTTCCCACCAGATAGCTTGCAGCACATATCACGATCAAGATTACAAGCGACTCCGAAAATGCAACTAAATTCTCTTCATTCCCATTACTATATCCTTTACATCTGACCAGCATTCCATAGTTCCCAATAAAGAAGAGTCTGAGCTTTCCGAATGAGAAAGAAAAAACTCCCATAATTTCATACATTATTACAAGAGCATAAATTACAATGCGGCGTTTTACTAATACGCAAAGCCATGTTTGTATAGATGTTATGGCAATCTCGCTAAAAAAGGTTAATCCAAGCATGCATCCCCATTGTTTTATCGATATCTGCTCACCATCCAAATAAGACAGAAGTTTGCATATAAAAAATATAATTCCATTATATAGTAAGGTAATTATAAGTAAATACCTCCATATAGATTGAAAAAAATAATCTTTTTTTCTGCAGCGCACAAAAACATAATACCTGCTATCCCAACGTCTTTCAAAATAGTATACCGCCAATATAATGTAACCAAAATGAGCCAAAAGCCAAAAGCCTATTTCTTGTACACTAAAATCATTTGGATCCCAGCATAATCCCTGCAGCATAGCAATACTCACAATACTTCCTCCTGCCTACATCTGTTCCTTCACACGCATGCCTTTCTCTAATCGAATCGTTTCATCACATAGCTGTTCAATATCCTCCTTATGGTGACTTGACAGAATAATCGTTTTTCCCTGTGTTTTATAATTTAATAATAGAGCCCGAATGTCTGTTACTCCCTCTTGATCAAGACCATTCATCGGTTCGTCTAATATAAGAATATCCGGATTTTCCATAATTGCCTGTGCAATTCCCAGTCGCTGACGCATTCCCAAAGAATATTTTCCTACATGTTTTTTACTATATGGATCCAATCCTACTTTATTCATTACATCTATAATTTCTGTTTTTCCTATAGTTCTTCTGATGCCTGCTAATGAAAACAGATTCTTGTATCCACTTAGAAAAGGTTGAAATTGTGGTGTTTCAATTATAATACCCGCATTAGGCATAAAATCAATGTCCTTTCCGACTACCTTACCATCAACCATTACCTCACCTGTAGTAGCTGGAACAAATCCACATAGAATTTTCATTAACACCGTTTTACCTGAACCATTTCTTCCAATCACACCATATATTCTCCCAGGTTTAAATTCCTGATCAATTGGTGCTAACACAGTTGTTCCTTTATATTGTTTTGAAAGATTTTTCACACTGATCATATTTTACTCCTAATTATTCACATCATAGACATAACCTGTTACTGCATCAACATAAAATCGCCTTGATGCACTCCTTTCTGTCTTTTGACCATTTTGAATCCATGTTTCGTTTCCATTCACCAAAACCTGCCAGCATGGTACTAACTTAAACACTTTACCTTCATTTGAAGTTGGTAATGGTATATAACAAACAGAAGCTTCTTTCACATCATATGTCTGACCATTGAATTGCAAACTTTGCATATAAGCTTGCATTGCATCAACTATTTTTTCAACTGACAGCATCGGTTTATCCAGCTTTATTTTTTTCTTTTCATCGAACATTTTTTGCGCTCCGAACACTTTTCGCACTCCGGACACTTCACCTTCAGAAGAATTAACAATGTAACTTACATAACAATAACTTCCACTAATAACCGAAAGCCAGTTCACTTCCGACTCATTGCCCGTACTCTTCATGTATGGATTGTCCATATTAAAGTTTCCAACACAAGGCACGCCATGATATATCTGACTACACTCATATTGTATGACATCGCTTTTATCCCCAGATGATTCCACTTCTTTTATATGGTCAATGTCAAGATTTACTCCGGAAATTTTCTCCCATTTTTCAAACAACCTTTTTGCCTGCTCTTTCATCTCTTCATTTGAAGCTATATTCTGTTTATTATCATTATCACACTCTCCTAATGACGAACACACGGGACCCTGTGTCAAAATAAAACGCTTGCCATTGATGGAATAATATGTCTCTCCCTTTCCGCTTTTTTCAATAAAATGCGCCTTCTCCTTCGGGATATTCCATATTTCGAATAAACTGTCTTCCTCAATATTTTGAAGAGACATCTCAGATACATAAATTTCATCTGGTATTTGAAACTGATCCATGTCATAATTCACCTGATAATCTCCACTAACCGTTTTTTGGCTGTCTTCCTCCGTTTTCTGTGAATCACCAGATGCCAGTTGCTTATCCGATTGCCCACAACCAGTCAGAACAAGCATCGTTATACACAAAAATAAAATCATGATTCTTCTCATTTTGCAACCACCTCCTAACCTTGCACATCCTAAAATTCAAAATATTTCAACCGTTTTTTTGCAAGAAGCAACAACATTATAATCAACACACTATATTCTATCACCACAAATTTCAATGTCGGAGCTCCCTTTAAATATCCATAATTCCAAAAAGAAGGCCACGACGCTCCTACCGGACACAGTTTCCATAGACTAGGTTTTACGTTAAACTGTTGAAAACCAAATGATTCTGCCCACAGAAGGACAACAATCACATATGATATTTTTTTCCAGTCGAAAAATGTGAATACCATAAACACAACTCCCAGCAGGAACATAAGAAGCATTTGAACAAATAATATCGTCGCAAATAGCGAAACAGGTGTATAATTCTGTATGATTTCATAGGATATCCATATGTTGATATTTATTCCAACATCCTGCACAATTCCAGTCTGAGCCACAAGATAGATAGGTTCACTCCAATTATTATCAAAAGTAAACTGACCTTTTAATGCAACGAGATAACATAACAGCAGCCATGTCATATAACCGGCTGATAGCAGCAAATTATATAGGCATTGCCCCACAAACCATCTGGTACGATCCGAACGAATTAAATAACAGAATGCATTTCCGTTTACTCTTGGTATACCGGAAAGCAACACCATCATTGCCAAGAAAAAAAACAAATAAGTAACCGGAGATGTTAAGGAAAAAGAAAACAATTCCACAACCTGCATCTTTCGTCCGGTTTCCAGCATATAATTTCCTGAACCGGAAAAAAAGAACTGAACAAGAAAAAAACTCAAAATAAATACTCCCGGTATTTTTCCCGATACAATATCATGTCTCAGATTAACTTTACAAAACATTAGTGATACCATCTACTTCTCCTAACTTTTTTTACTTTGATATACAAATACAAATATATGGAGAACAAAAAGGAAAGCAATTGCTACGATATGAAAACCAAATTCATAAAATAATCTTCTGGTAGTTAATATTCCTGTCATCGCAGAGTAATATATTGTCTGCCATACCGGGTCTAAATAAATCTGCAACCCCAATGGAATAACGATCATAGACCATATTTTTCCCAACAAAAAGGGACCAATTAATAAAACATACTTGTTTATAGTAAATTGAGATATTACTAATAAAAGCATAGGATACGCAGCTCCATATACAGACAGAATAAGTATTCTCATCATCAAAATAACAATGCTCTTTGAGTTAGACAAATATACCGCTAAGCAGGAAGATGAATAACCACTTACTCCAGGTGAATCCATAATCCCGATTCCAACCCCACGATATCCCAATAAAAATAAAATAAGTATAAATAACAAAGCTGAAATACAGACAACCAAAAAACCCGACAATACTGCTACCATACATTCAGACAGTAAATACTCTTTCCTGGAAGTTCGTATAAATGCAAAATAATCTTTTTGACCGGAAACGTCTTTCACCGATGCCATCGGCAAGACAGACAATATCGGAATTACCAATAATCCAAGTCCAACAGAGCATGAACCATCTAACAAATAAAGATATTGGTCACGCACTGCCCCAAATGCTTTGTACTCTCCAAATACAAATATAAGAAATGCAACCGTCTGTAAAATAATTGCCACCAAAAAGAACGGATTATAAATGACTTTTTGTAATTGCATTCTAAATAAATTAGCAAATGATTTGTTCCCCATTTTCATCCTGTTGCTCCCTCTAATATTCCGAACTATATAGCTCAAACACTTCTCCCGTACACATATCAACACAAAAGCTGTTATTTATCTGTTCACTTACAATTTTATCAAGTTGTGAATCTTTGTAATATCCCGTTCCAGCTGTCTTAAAATACCATGCAGGTTTATACAGAATATTGTTTTCCTCCCTAACCGGATACCAAATTGCATATACATCAGAAGTCGACAAACGCCGGGTTATATCTTTGTCATTTTCCAAATATTCCAAAATTGCATCGGAAGCCGTTTCAACAGTAATTAATTTTGTGCTATCTAAATCTTCTTTTTTTTCTGTAATATTTCTAATGTGTGCCAGAGTCATTGCTATTACACCCCTGGAGTTTAAATGTAATGCGATCGTGTCACCATACACCTGTACCCCCTCATTATTTTTATAATAATATGCCCCTAGAACCGGTAGTTTTTTTTCTATTCTCACATACGTTCGTACCGCATATTCTTCTTTTTGTTTCTCATCAAACTCTTCTGCCCCTTCTACATAGTCAGATAAAGAAAAAAACTTACCATTTAACACATTAAACCCTTTTTCTGAATAATAGTCATTCACTATCTGTTTGTTTTTTGTTTCGTCAATATTTTTGTATTCATTCGCATCTATTCCGGAAATTGCTCCACTTGTACTGTCAAGATATCCATTCACTTTTGATTCCAATATATAATTAAAATAGTCTTTACTTCTATTTATGGTAACAAGACGTTCCTCATCAATCCAGTCTGATTTCCACAATTCAATAGGATATTCAGAGTTGTTTTTATCCTTATTTACTGTATTTGTTTTCTTTATTTCAGCGTCCATCCCCTCAAGGGAAAACATATCAACCATTTTTTTACAAGAAACGTATTTCTGCGATTCTGTGTAGTATACAGCCATATTTTCAGGGATGGATGGATGACAGTCTTCTGTCAATCTAAACGAATCCTGCGTTTCATAGTCTGTCATAGAGTCTGTTTTCTTGTCATCTTGCTTGGATTGTTTTTCCTCCGTCTTAGCTTCTGTCTTTGATTTCTTTGTGGAGTTATAAATATACATACCCGATATACCAATCATAATCCCAATAAAAAGAAATAGCATACTGCTTAAAATTTGTTTTTTCATTTCCATCCCCTCCGTATTACCACAATTCATACATAATATTATTTTGATCAGATGGTACAAATCAAACTGATATATAGTACCATCTGATCATATGTTTTAAACAGAAATTATTTCAGACCAATCAAGGAGTCCAATTGCCAACAACTGAGGCACTATATCCAGAACTTGAATCTGTTTGCATACGCATATAGTAGGAAACACCTGTGGCACCATATCCAGAATTATATGACAGGTTTTTTCTTCCAGTACCATAAATTTTACCTACTGAAGATGCGTAGGCATTATCATTTGTTTTTCGAATTCTCACATATACCGGATAATTACTTGCATTAGATACAGCTGTAACATTAACAACTGCTGCACCTGCACTTCCTTTTGTTACACTTAATGTTTGTCTTGCCCCACCATGACCAGATAAAATAAATTCAAATGGAGTTCCTGCTGCCTTTGGACATACATAAAAAACGCCCAACATCAAACACATAGCTAACCCTAAACATAATTTTCTTTTCATTTTCATAAACACAAACCTCTTCTTTCCGTACTTCATTATTCTCACCCTCCTTTCCTTAAGATCCCCTGTAATTTACCATACGCCACTTACGCCTTACCCATCAACGCTACACCAGTACTCTACCATACATTACACCATCACACAATATATTTGGCTTGAAATGACATAAATCTGAACCGAATGAACATTGACGCTTTAAGTCAATTTTATGTCATTTCAATACTTGATATTGCAATCCAAGTGACACCCCGTATATAATATAAAAGAACACATCTATTGATTGGAATACACACTGGGAGGGAGTTTATGAATATCCTAATCTGTGATGATGAAGCTGTTATTGTGGAACATATCAAACAATATACCCTTGATTTTTTTAAGCTAAGCCAGCTTCCGCTTCCACATATTACGACATACACAAGTGGCATGCTTTTGTTAGAAGAAAAGGCTGCCTGCGATATCTTATTGATCGATATTGAAATGCCGGATAGTAATGGAATCGATGTTGCAAAAGAAATGAAAAAAAGCTATCCCAATTTGATCCTGTTTTTCATCACATCCTACTCAGAATATTTAGATGATGCCCTTCGCATCGATGTGTTCCGCTATTTGTCAAAACCCCTTGATAAACAACGTTTTTTTCGGAATATGGAAGATGCCATAGAACATTACAAACTGATTTCTAAACCTATTTCCATTGAAACCAGTTCCGGTACATTTATTCATTCTTCTGATGAGATTATTATGGTGGAAGGCTTTCATAGAAAGTTAAAGATCTATACAAAGAATCAGGTCTACGAATGCACCAAACCATTAAAAGAGTTTATAGCAGAATTATCCGGTCCTATGTTTTTTCAGTCTCATCGAAGTTACGTGGTCAATCTGGCTTATGTTTCTTTTTTTGAACATGACATTATTAAACTGTGCAACAATCAATTTTGTGCTTATCTGACCAAACGAAAATACACTGCGTTTCGCACGGCACTCTCCTATTACAATGAAAGGAAACGTTAAAATATGCTGCTGACATTATGTTATTTATTTATCTATATTATAGAAGTGATCATATTTGACCAATATGCCACGAAGCTTTATCCACTTGTCCGTTCAGTAAAGTGCAAATATCTCAGCTACACACTTTCCTATGGATTACTATTTTTGCTCTCTTTTGGGAAAAATGGATTAATAAACACAGCTGCATTTGCCGCAGTAAATATTTTTCTGTTCTGTTTCTTATACGGATTATCTTTTTTTGCCGCATTATTTCAGGGAGCATTGCTCACGATCATTATGAGTGTGAGTGAATTGATCGTTTCTTCTACCTATTTATTTGACTTCTTTTCAAACGCAAATGTTGTCAAAAATATGTTATTTCTAATTGTAACAAGTAAAACCTGTTATTTTCTTTTTGCCAACATCATTGCACTTATTTTCAAAGGGTTTTCTCCACACAAATCCAGATCAGACTTAGGTATTGTAATGATCATTGCAATTTCACTTCTTTCTTTAATCATTCACTTTACTTTGTTTTCTATTGCGTTAAAGGAATCCTTGCCTCTCTTTTTTAATGTAATGATCTCTCTTAGTGCAGTCATTCTTTTATTGATCAACCTGCTTAATTCATGGGTCTACAGCTATTCCCAAAAGAAAAACGAAGACAATATGAAACTATCCTTTCAAACACAAAAGGATCAGGAAACGGTAAACTATTATAAGGCTTTGATAGAACAGGATACCAAAAGAAATATTCTGATCCATGACATCAAGAACCATTTGTCGTCCATTCAGGAATTAAATCATGAGGGAAAGCAAAAAGAAATAGATGAATACCTGTCGAACCTTTTTACAAACCATCAATTAACTACATCGGTAAAAGTATGTGAACGTGATTTATTAAATGGGATTATTTTTCGTTACCAGACATTATGCAAAGAACATCAGATTAAATTTTTCTGTGATATTGATAACAATTGCCTTGATGTGCTGAAAGATGAGGATCTGACCGCTCTCGTATGCAATCTGTTAGACAATGCCCTTGAGGCAACGAAAGATATTCGTAATGCATTCATTGAATTAAATGTATATCGTATGGAGCAGACGGACTACAGTTATATCAATGTGATCAATACCTGCCTGTCCGATCCTTTCAATCCCTATACCCATGAGTTAAAAACACGAAAAAGCAATGCACTCTATCACGGCTACGGAATTAAAAGCATCAACCAGATTGCAAAACGTTATAATGGCTATACAAACCTTTACTATACGGAAGAAAAGCATGAGTTTCACGCTATCATCTCACTAACCGATCCTTATGTTATCAATTAACCAAAGCCTCTTTACAAGCACAGTTGCGCTTTTCTCCCTTACAGTGTACAATAGCTACAAGGAACAACAGAAAGGATGAACAAACTATGGCAAATCCAATTGTAACAATTGAAATGGAAAATGGCGACATTATGAAAGCGGAGCTTTATCCGGATATTGCCCCAATTTCCGTAAACAACTTTATTTCCCTGATCCAGAAAGGATTTTATGATGGACTGATCTTTCACCGTGTCATCAAGGGCTTTATGATCCAGGGAGGATGCCCTGATGGAAATGGTACCGGTGGTCCTGGTTATCACATCAAGGGAGAATTTGCAATGAACGGGGTAGACAACCCATTAAAGCATGAGAAAGGTGTGCTTTCTATGGCAAGAGCCATGCACCCGGACAGTGCCGGATCACAGTTCTTTATCATGCACGAAACCTCTCCACATCTGGATGGACAGTATGCTGCCTTTGGTAAGATCATCGAAGGTCAGGATGTAGTAGACAAGATCGCTGAAGTAGCAACTGATTATTCTGATCGCCCAAGAGAAGATCAGGTTATGAAAAAGGTAACTGTTGATACAATGGGTGTAACTTATCCAGAACCAGAGCATATGTAACACGCAGTCTTATACAATAAAAAGAACCTGCAATGTCAAAGCTGTACACGCACCAATCATGGTGCATGTACAGCTTTTCACATTACAGGTTCTTATTTTTCTTGTTTTAATTGTTTTTATAAACCAAAGCCACGAAGTGTTGCAAAGTAATCATCCGGCGTCTCCGCACGACGGATCATTTCTGTAGTGCCGTCTTCTTTCAGCAGGATCTCTGCTGATTTTAATTTACCATTATAATTGTATCCCATTGCAAAACCATGCGCTCCGGTATCGTGGATCACCAAAAGGTCTCCCATATCAATCTTTGGAAGTTCCCGGTCGATTGCAAATTTATCATTGTTCTCGCAAAGAGAACCTGTCACATCATAAATATGGTCATGCGGTGCATCTTCTTTGCCCATAACCGTGATGTGATGATACGCTCCATACATCGCAGGACGCATCAGATTCACGGCACACGCATCTACACCAATATACTCTTTATAGGTGTGCTTCTCATGGATTGCCTTTGTTACCAGATGACCATATGGTGCAAGCATGAAACGTCCCAGCTCTGTAAAGATCTTGACGTCACCCATTCCGGCAGGAACTAAAACATCATCATATACCTTGTGTACACCTGCTCCGATCGCTAAAATGTCATTTGGTTCTTTATCCGGTGTATAAGGTACACCCACACCGCCAGACAGGTTAATAAAGCTTAAGGTAACCCCTGTTTTTTCACGGATTTCCACAGCTAATTCAAATAAGATCTTAGCCAGTGTCGGATAATACTCATTGGTTACAGTATTGCTTGCTAAAAATGCATGCATACCAAATTCTTCGACACCCATATCTTTCAGCCGTTTGTATGCCTCAATGATCTGATCCTTTGTCATACCATACTTGGCATCGCCCGGATTATCCATGATCGTTGTAGCGATCGCAAACTTACCACCCGGATTGAAACGACAGCAGATCTTCTTGGGAATACCGGCTGCTTTCTCCAAAAAGTCAATGTGGGTAATATCATCCAGGTTGATGATCGCATCTAATTCTCTTGCTTTCACAAACTCCTCTGCCGGAGTGTCATTGCTGGAAAACATAATGTCATTTCCTTTGAATCCACACATATCGGACATCATCAGCTCTGTTAAGGAAGAACAGTCTGTACCACAGCCCTCTTCCTGTAAAATCTTTAATATCGTTGGGTTGGGGGTTGCTTTTACTGCGAAATATTCGCGGAATCCCTTGTTCCATGAAAATGCCTGTTTTAATTTTCTCGCATTTTCACGAATGCCCTTCTCGTCATATAAATGAAATGGAGTCGGATATTTGGCTACAATCTCATCTAACTGTTCCTTCGTTACAAATGGCTTCTTCTCCATGTACTTATCCTCCTAGCATGTTATTCCTAACTATTCCTACTAATCATATCTATCACATGCCCATTTGTCAAGAAAAACACCCCAAAACGGGGTGTTTTCCTCAGCCTCTTTTATTTCGCTTTGATCGTTTTTACGGTGTTAAAACTTCCGTAACTGCAGTCACCATTTTCAATGGTCGTTTCTACTTTAATAAAATATTTCTCATTTTTCTTCTGACCTCGTTTGAAGTTCGTGTATTTCTTTCTTCCGTCTTCATCAAAGGTGAACAGCTTTTTGTATTTGCCATTTTTCTTTAAGGAAGCCTTTACGGTGTATGATACTGCTTTTTTGACCTGCTTTACTGTCACATAAAGGCGACCGTTTTTCTGACTCCTTGCTGTCTGATTCGTGGTTACCACTTCTGTATCAGAGTCCAAATTGATCGCACGGATCTTGATGTAATATTTCTGGTTCTTTTTGAGTTTTGCGCCGTTATACTTCTTGATGATACATTTATAACTATCTTTTGCATCATTCTGCTCTACGGTTGCCGCTTTTAAGTATGCACTTCCCTTCTTCTTGGAAATATATACCTCATATGCGGTCGCATCCTCTACCTCATCCCATGTTACAGTAATCTTGCCTTTCTTGGCCGTTACTTTCATGGAATCTACTGTACCCGGTATCGCAAGTTCTTTTTCCTGTACAGCATCATCTGTATCTGCAGGACCATCATATCCTAAGCTGCTGTCTGCTCCATTATTTCCCGGTTTTGGCTGTGGGACAGATGGTGTGTCTGGCTTTGGATCATCGGCCGGCTGATCATTTCCTTTGTTATCGTCTTTTCCTGCATCCCCAGACGCATCCCCGGATGTCTGTTTCCTGCTCACCTTAACTGACACACTGACGTACGTGATCTTATCTTCTACCACTGCTTTGACCTTGTAGATACGCTCTGCATAGCTGCCATCTGCACTTATCATCTCTTCCGGCTCACCTTCCAGCGATTTTTCAATGGAAGGATCCGACAGATCAACCGTTTTTGCAGTTCCATCTTTGGTTACTGTTACGGTAACTCCCTGTACCAGTTTATTGAGATCTTTTTCTAATTCTGCTGCCTCCTCCTCACTGATCGGATCTTTGGTAACTTCTATCGTCTCTTTTGGAGGTTCTACTGTAATTTCCTGTCCTTGTTCCTTTTCGTAAAGAACCTTTACAAGAACACCCTGGCCTGTTTTCTGATACGCGCGGGTAAACGTTACATTGATCGGTGCCGCCGCATCTGTGAAGCTGAGTTTCTCTCCGTTGATCGTAACAAAAGCAAATTTCTTACCACTTGCCGGAGTAATCGTAAAGGTTTCTCCAAGCTTCACCTGTGTTTTAGAAAGTGCTGCCTGCTCGGAACCTTCTTCCAGGCTCACTTCATATTCCGGATAAGTATAAGTAAAGGTCTTTTCACCTGTTACTCCCGCATAGGTAACCGTTACGGTAACAGGAACTTTACAGGTTACTATTCCGTTAGCCGAAGTCGTTGTCTTTTCACCAATCGTAAGATTATCCGAGGTGAGGGAAATATCATCTGTATCATCTAATGTTACCCCATCCCGTTTATAAACCGTCTTTGCAGAAAGTAATGATGCCAATACCTGCTCACTTAATTCATTTGCAAAGTTACTTCCATCGACAGGCGTTTCAATTGCGATCTCGGAAAGTACTGCATAGCTTACAGAAATGATCGTGTTCTTTTCCAGTATAAAGCGATAGTTTTCATCTGCCCCTGCAGTTATCTCTTCACCATTTATTTTTACCACCGGATCTTTATATTTTTCTGAGATCTGCTTCACTACGGTAAAGCTGATTTCATCTCCATACTGTCCGGATGTTTTAGGACAGGAAACATTTGCTTTGCTCAATTCCGCAGGACTCATGTTTACGGTTACCGTATAGGAATCCGTTTCTTCTACCGTATAATTGTATACATATTCCTCACCAGCATATGTCAACGTTACCGAACGATCATAAACTGTTTTTCCATCCTTGGATAAGGCTTCATTGATCGCACTGCGCTCCTCTCCTATAGTAACTAAGCCTTCCTGTATCAATTCTTCGAGATCATATGTGATACTGTTTTTATTGTCACTTCCATAGTATGCAGTTAATGCTGCTCCTTGGTAGGTACGGTCTTCACCCGCCTGATAAGCAGTTTTTAACCCGGAACAGGTAATGCTGCTCACCGTCTGATAAGTTACCGTAATTGTGACATCAGCCGCCGGCATCGTAAAGGAATATTTTTTACTGCCTGCTTTTAATGAAGCATCGGAAAGCTCTGTTATCTGAATCGTTTTATTCTCTGAGACAACAGATGCAAATGCATATGCCAGCTTTTTCGATGGAGATGTAGTGATCGTAACCGTCTGTCCTTCATTCGCAGTATCCACTTTTTCAACCGAGTTTTCCATGTTCTCCTGACCACTCGCCATCTGAAGCGTGACCTTATACTTACCCTTTTTCTCTTTATAATAATAATAACAGGTGACCGGACTTGCCTTAATTCCTTCATACGAATAGTTTATGTTAACCGGAACTTTATAATAGGCATAACTGGCATCTTCAGAATCTTTTACTTTCGCTCCCTTTTGGAAAAAGGTATCGGAGTATGCAAGGGTTCCTGTTTTGACCGTAGACGCTCCATAGGTCAATGTATAGGAAGCCATTTCCGGATACTTCTCACACAACTCAGATAACGCAATATCATTTTCATAAGTCGTGGTTTCCTTTGTATTAAGCGTTTCCTTTGCAACACTTACCTGCACTTTATTTAATACCTGATAAGATACGGTAACCGTCACGTCCGTGTCCGGCATCGTAAAGGTAATACTATCCGCTTTTGTCTGGTAGGTTACATTCACTCCAGCTTTTGTCTTTACGGTCACAGACGGATCGATGCATTTTCTGCTTTCCGGCAATGTAACAGTAACGGTCTGTCCTGCTGCCGCCTTTGTCTTATCAAGTCCCGGCGTTACATCCAGATCACTCTGTGCTTTGCTGAGTGCAACTGTATGTCCCTCATCCTTTTCAAAGCTGTAATAATAAGCTGCCGTCACGGTTTTACCATCCAAAGAGGAAACAGATGCTGTTACCTTCTTCACATATTTTTTAGTGTAACCATCCTCCTGCAACTGACTGGATACATCCGATACCGCAAGATTACTCTCCGTCAATGTAACTGCCTCTGTTTCTGCCTTCTTTGTAGAATAATTTGTAAAATTGTGAGTAGCAGAAATTAATTTTAACAACTCTGCCTTCGTCAGTTCTGCTGCCTTATTGGATGGAATATTTGCATTTACACTTAATCCACTGTTTATTGTTGTACTGTTATACTTCGTATAAGCTACCGAAACAGAAACATCCTGATCCGGCATAGAAAATGTATAACTGCGTTTTGTTTTCGCTGCATCCTGTGTGTAGCTGGAAAGCTCTGTATCATTCATTTTCACCACAGGATTTTTTAATAAGGAACTGACTGGCACCGTAATCGTAATGCTATCTCCGCTTTTGGCTTTTACAGCAGAGCAGGCAACACCACTCGCTTCCTCTGATGGGGTTACAGATACTGTAATGCTATGTCCTACATCTTTGGAATACTGATAATAGTATGTTTGTGTTTTCTTTTGACTTCCAAGTGTTGCGGTGATAGTAGCTGTCACAAGTGTAGTTGTCATCGTCCCGCTTGTTGTTGAAGACTCTTTTTGATCCACTGACACAGCTGGTGTTCCAGACATAGTGTTCCCCTTAGCATCCTCATAACTGCCCGTCACATCATAAAGTGCAGTAAGCTGTTCTTTAGTCAATTTTCCGGTTTTTACTGCCGGAGTATCCTTGTCAGTCTTTTCCGTACTGCTTTTTGGTGTCAATGTTACCTTAGGTGTTTTATAGTATACCTCTACTGTTACGTCATTATCCGGCATGGTAAAGGTTGCCTGTCCATTGGTTAATTTCTGCTTTTCATCACCTACATAAAGTGTTGGATCTTTTGCATCTTCACTGCCGGAATCCGCTACGGTCACGGTGATACTCTGTCCGTAGGATGCGGAAGCGTCTGATACGGTAACCTTACCTGCATAAGCAGTCGGAGTAACCGTTTTCGTGATCGCATATGAATTATTCGCAACCGTTTCTGAATAGGTATAATATACTGTTTTAAAAGCAGATATACTTCCCTGCGTTACTGTTATCTTTGCACTTCCCCGATAAGTTACCTTCGTCCCTGTAGAGGTTGCACTTCCCCGGCTCACTTCGGTTGGTGTATTGATCTCTACTTTAGCATTGGAAGCTGTCAATGCGATTGCTTTCGTTGTATTATCGCTATATACTGCATTGGCAGTAAATGCTGAACGGATAGAAGCTTCCGTCGGTTTTGCATTTACCGTTTTATAGTCATCAGTACTTTCTCCGTAGGTACTTTGTGACAGGGAGATACTTTTTAAGGTTGGTGCTGGAGCCTGCGTGGATTGCGTTGTAGTGGTTGCCTGGGTAGCCTGGGTTGTGGTAGTGGATTCAGAGGTGGAAGAACCGGCATTTGCCTTGAGTGTTAAAGTAACCGTCCATTCATCTTCGCCATAGGTATCTTTATTACCCTCAACTACTTTTTTAATGCAATTCTCATCATCTTCATCTTTTGCTATAATGTTACGTCTGCTTTTCGTAATAAGTTGATATGTCCGGTCACTTGAAAATTCCTTTTTCACTGTTATATCACCGTTTGAAGTAATCGTAATATAGTCATCACTCATATTTGCAAGTTTTGTCCCTGAAGTATTACGTAGCTCAGTTACTTCACCTGCATAATCCCCCTTCAATCCTTTTGTGTTGATAAGATTGTCAGCAATATTACCTGTTGCTCCTTTATTCAAAGAAAGTGTGGATGATTTTGGCCCATACCAATAGAGATTTTGTTTTCCATTATTATCAGATTTCCCACTATAATCATCTACAATTATCACATCATCCGGACTTTTACCATCGCACTTTATATCAGAACTATTCCACCAACATTGCATAGAACAAGAGCTTGTTCCCAAACCAACATAATACAGTTTTCCACCATCAGAATAGTCATACGACATATCATAACTTTTGCCTCCGTACTGCGATATCTGTGTAATTGCACTCGTAAGTACACCTGATGAACTCTCCATATAAAATTCATTCGTTCCTGGCTTTCTGCCCAAAGTAACTGTTGTAGTTTTCTTTTCTCCCTTTACAAGAATAATAGAAGTAACCGGATTACTTTCTCCTGTTAATCCAAAATAGGAACCACCGTAATAAGCGTTGTAATAATCCTTTCCATCTCTTTGCGATACATATTTATACATAATCCCACCAGAACAAGTTATTTCACTAGAAAGTGTTCCTCCATAATTATAGTATCGCATTTTAAAATGATCCTGATTACTGCTTTCATTTATATAAGTAGAAAGATCATAATAGTTTCCTATCGTCGGAGTTAATGAATAATTGTTACTGTACATTGTCAGGCAATTCAATGTCGTGTCTACACTGGAAAAAATTTCACCTGTAATCTGCACTTCAAGATCTCCTGCAGATGATGCACCTACAAAAACCCACTTTCCCTTTGAATTATCATAATACAATCCTGTTGTAGTAGAATTCTGATATAATCCTTTTGAAAAATACTCATTTCCATTATACTTAACACTGTAAATCTCATATCTTCCTAAAGAATTATCATTTGCTGATGTTTTCGTAACAGATAGCGTAACCACATTATTTTGAGCAGTTCCTGTTATACTGACATCTGCCGGGTAGCTCACCCCAGCTGATTTATCCGTAAAGCAGGCATTGTTTTTTACCGGCACAGCGGCTGCCGCTTTTGTCCGTATCGCTCCAAAGCTTGCTCCCGTGCCTGCCATATCACTGAGCACTACGAACAACACATAAAACAGTGCCACACATCTTGCTATTCTCCTTCGCATCAAACCTTGTTTCATACACGCTACCTCCACTTGTTTTTCTAACTCTTTTTTTAAGGAAACGCTCCCTAAATACCTAGTTTTTATTTTACCATATCCTGCCTTTTCCGTACACGAAAAAGCATGTGGGCAACCTCACGAAAATAAAGGGATTTAGGGCAGAAAAACGCCATTTTTTTAGTCATTTTTCACATAGAAAAATACGCTTATTTCTACCTGAAATTTCATTGTCATCCCTCTATGTTTCGACACATCTTATTCGACCCTGACAACCACAGGTTGTTATTTTTAACAACGAATCGTTGTTGGACAGACTGTTTTTGCTGTGATACGATATTTTCATACAGCTGTAAAACGAATGACAGGAGGAACTGATCATACAGAAAAAACAAATGACATTACGAGACTATTTTCCACTGCTTCCTACAAGGGAAGAACTGCTTACAACTATTCACTCCGATCAAAGACTGGAATTGGAGTATGGATCGTGGAAAGAAAAATACCGGCAGGAATTTTTAGATTTCTGTACCGGTGATAAGGGCGTTAAGATACTCTATGATTCCACGAGGATTGCAGACGAGACATCGTTATTGGTAACGGACATTGTTGTGGAACTTGGGGATGGAAGCATCGCCAATGTAGAAGTCCAGAAAGTAGGATATATGTTTCCGGGACAGCGGTGTGCCTGCTATTCTGCGGATCTTTTGCTGCGCCAGTACAAGCGCGTCCGGGATCAGAGCAGGGAACATAAATTCAGCTACAAAGATATTAAGACTGTTTACACGATCGTGCTCTATGAAAACAGCCCAAAGGAATTTCATCCCTATAAGGATGTATTCATCCATCGTGCCGAACAGGTTGTAGACAGTGGTGTAAAGCTTAACCTGCTGCAGAAATATATCTTTCTGCCACTTGACATTTTTAAGAAAACTCATCACAATAAACCTATCGAAAACAAGTTGGAAGCATGGCTGACATTCTTTAGCGCAGAGGAGCCGGATGAGATCATAAACCTGATAGAATCCTATCCGGAATTTATTCCACTGTACAAAGACCTGTCTGAGCTGTGCCGGAACACAAAGAAGGTGATGGGGATGTTTTCCAAAGAATTGCAGGAATTAGACCGGAATACAGTAAGTTATATGATCGATGAAATGCAGGAAGAGATCAATCAGCAGAAAGCGGAGCTTGAAGAAAAAAATATCGCATTGCAAGAAAAAGATGCTACATTGCAAGAACAGAAAGAAGAGATTGCAATACTGAAACAGCAGCTTTCTAAGTTGCAAAATGAATAAAAAGTACAGGAATATGTCACCTCCACAAAAAGATATACTTTGTGGGGGTGATTTTTCTTTGTTGGAATCAAAGAAGTATTAAACCCGGAATATGCAGCCGGACGGTTAGAAGACTGGCTTTCTGTCCTTCTTGGCGAGCAGGTCAAGATCCTCAGCGTACTGCCTAATGATTCCGCAAGAATCGCAGATGAGACATCGTTATTGGTAACGGACATTGTTGTGGAACTTGGAGACGGAAGCATTGCAAACGTGGAAGTCCAAAAAGTAGGATATATGTTTCCGGGACAGCGGTGCGCCTGCTATTCTGCGGATCTTTTGCTGCGCCAGTACAAGCGCGTCCGGGATCAGAGCAGAGAACATAAATTCAGCTACAAAGATATTAAGACTGTTTACACGATCGTACTCTATGAAAACAGCCCAAAGGAATTTCATCCCTATAAGAATATTTTTATCCATCGTGCCGAACAGGTGGTAGACAGCGGCGTAAAGCTTAACCTGTTGCAGAAATATATCTTCCTGCCACTTGACATTTTTAAGAAAACTCATCAAAATAAACCTATCGAAAACAAATGGGAGGCATGGCTCACATTCCTTACGCTTATTACAAAAGCTGCATGAGTTATGCTGGAATACGAGGAAAATCATGAAAATTTTAATTACAATTTTAGTAACCTTCTTTGCAGGAATGGGAGCCGGACTTGGTACCGGTTTTGCCGGGATGAGTGCAGCAGCAGTCATAAGCCCCATGTTAATTACATTTTTAAAAATGGATCCTTATATGGCAGTTGGTATTGCGTTATCTTCAGATGTATTGGCAAGTGCAATTTCTGCCTACACCTATTATAAAAATAAAAATCTTGATGTGAAAAATGGAATTGTTATGATGCTGAGCGTCCTGCTTTTTACAGTCGTTGGAAGCTATGTTGCAAGCCGTGTTCCTTCTGCGGCAATGGGCGGATTTTCTGTGTTTATGACATTCTTACTGGGTGTAAAATTTATCGTGCGTCCAGTCATGACTACGAAAGAAGCAATGCAGAATATTTCATGGAAAAAAAGAATTGTTCCATCTATTCTATGCGGTGTTATGATCGGGTTTATCTGTGGATTTGTGGGAGCAGGCGGTGGCATGATGATGCTGCTTATCTTAACCAGTGTTCTCGGATATGAATTAAAAACTGCTGTTGGAACAAGTGTATTTATTATGACATTTACTGCATTCACCGGTGCAGTATCGCATTTTTCCATCGGCGGAACTCCGGATATCACTGTATGGATCTTGTGCATAATATTTACATTGATCTGGGCACGTATTGCAGCAGTATTTGCAAACAAAGCAAAACCGGCGACCTTAAACCGGGCAACCGGTATCGTATTAGTCGTATTAGGAATTGTAATTATGGGATTTAACCACCTTGCTTAAATGAAAATCAAAATAAAAAATACAGCTATGTACAAAAAGGACATCATACTAATTTCTTAGCATGATGTCCTTTGTCATTTCTGATTCAGTTCAAACCAATTCTCAGGCTTTTCCTACTGATCCGAATAATTCCATCTTCTCTTTTACAGTTGCTTTGATTGCTTCTGCACCTGGTGCTAATAACTTACGAGGATCAAATCCTTTGCCCTCTAAGTCCTTACCAGCTTCGATGTACTTACGTGTTGCTTCCTGGAAGGATAACTGGCACTCTGTATTTACATTGATCTTAGATACGCCAAGTGTAATGGCTTTCTTGATCATGTCTGCAGGGATACCTGTACCACCGTGTAATACTAATGGCATCTCACCTGTCTTAGCCTGGATAGCATCCAATGTCTCGAAGCTTAATCCCTGCCAGTTTGCTGGGTATTTACCATGAATGTTACCGATACCAGCAGCTAACATATCTACACCTAAATCAGCGATTGTCTTACACTCTTCTGGATCTGCACACTCACCCATACCTACAACACCGTCTTCTTCTCCACCGATAGAACCTACTTCACACTCGATAGAAAGGCCTAAGTTATGAGCTACATTTACTAACTCTGTAGACTTTGCAAGGTTCTCCTCGAATGGATAATGAGATCCGTCAAACATGATAGATGTAAATCCGGCTTTGATACATTTGTAACATCCTTCGTAAGTACCATGATCTAAGTGAAGTGCTACAGGAACTGTAATTCCTAACTCCTCATCCATAGCCTTAACCATAGCTGCAACGGTCTTGAAACCTGTCATATACTTACCAGCACCCTCAGATACACCAAGGATAACAGGGCTCTTTAACTCTTCTGCAGTTAAAAGAATAGACTTTGTCCACTCTAAGTTGTTGATGTTGAACTGTCCAACTGCATAGTGACCAGCTTTTGCCTTCTTTAACATTTCTGTTGCTGAAACTAACATTATTAAATTCCTCCATACGTTCTAAATTTCCGGCAGGTTGTCTTACACCCACCTAGATAGTCTTAGTATAGCTTAATCCTTGAAAAATTACAAGAGTAAGTCGGCCTTGAAATAGATTTCCTTATCCCTGCAGTGCCTCCCGATCGTTCATCCTCTTCTCCACTTTCTTCATATGATGCAGATATACGAAAAATAGAGCGGTTCCCGTAAATATCCAGGAAGCGACATATACATTCATGAGCCATTCGTAAGTTGGCAGTATTTTAAAGATTGTTGCGAGCCAGATCAGGCGGAATACCACTGTTCCAAGGATCGTAAAGATCGCAGGCTCTAAGGATTTTCCCATGCCACGAAGCGCGGCGCTTTCTACCTCGTAAGTTGTGGTAAGCCCCTCCAGGGCACACACCCGCTGCATCCGGATCACCGCATAAACTGCCACCATTTCACTGGTCGTGTAAATGCTGACGAAAAAATCATCCCAGACAATAAAGATGATCGCGAGAATTTCTGTAAATCCAATACCAAATACCATACACTGCCAGAAAATCTTTTTACACCGTCTGATATTTCCTGCCCCGTAATTCTGGCTGGTAAATGTCACTGCTGCCTGTGCGAAAGCATTTGCAATATCATAAGTAAAATATTCAAAGTTTAATGCTAAGGAAGACCCTGCAATGGCATTTTCTCCGAAGCTGTTGATGCCGGTTTGTATGAAAACATTGGAAATGGAAAAGATCGCGCCCTGGATACCGGACGGGATTCCTATCTTTAATACCTGCATCAACGGTTCCCGTTCTATTTTTAACAGCTTCACATGGAAGGAAAATTCATCCTCCCTGTGCCACAGATGAAACAGCACCATTGCGGCGCTCATAAGGTTCGATAAAAATGTTCCGATCGCAACTCCCGCCACACCAAGATCAAATCCAATGACCAGCAGCAGATTTAAGATCACGTTGGCAATGCCGGACACGATCAGATAAAACATTGGGCGTCTTGTGTCGCCGTAGCTTCTAAGGCACGCTGCTCCAAAGTTATAGATCACCATGAAAGGAATACTGGCAAAATATATCCTGATGTAGACCAATGCCTGCGGCATAACACGCTGCGGTGTCCCGGATATTTCCAGTATAACCTTTGCAGTAAGCAGTCCAATGCCCATCAGCAATATTCCAAGCAGCAGACCAAATGCCAGTATGGTGTGCAGCACCTTTGGAATCGCGCTTCTTTTTTTCTGCCCGATCAGATTGGCAAGCACTGCATTCGGACCAACCGAAAGCCCAACGATCAGATTTACAAAGATACCAACCAATGCCACGCAGCTTCCCACTGCTGCCAGTGCCGTGTCTCCGGCAAAACGTCCTACAATTGCCACATCAGCAGAATTAAACAACTGCTGCAAAATACTGCTAAATGCAAGCGGCATGGAAAATAAGATCAGTTTTCCGGCAAGTCCTCCGTGAAGCATATCCATTTCATTTCGTTTTACTGATTCCACAGTTTTCTCTCCTTGTCCCTTACTCCCTCAATAAAGTATGACCAAGAGGATATTCCCTGATCTGCTCGATAAAGAGCCGCACTGCTTTGGCATGGGGAAGATTCCGCCTCCATGCGATCACCGTATTGGATCTGATTTCAGGATAGAGCGGCCTTTGCACGATCAGCTCCTCCCTCCAATACTTCGCAGCACCTTCAATCGACACCGGATACCCCAATCCATGCATCGCCATCACTGCTGCATTTGTTCCTAAATTACTGACAAATGCAATCTGCAAAGAAGTATAGTCCTTCCCAAACCAGTTTGCAAGCTCATTTTGGATACTGTAGCGTTCCGGCAGGATCAATGGCAGATCTAAAAGTTCTTCTTTCGTTATTCGTTTCTTCTTTGCCAGTGGATCATCCGGGCGCATTCCTACTACCCAGCGGTCGCTGTCCTTAATTCTGATATAATCCAGTTCCTCGGTATTGGTTGGCTCTAAAAACAGGCCAATGTCAACCAGTCCTTTGTTCATCATTTCCAATATGGTATCTGCTGTTCCTGTGTGAAGCGTGATCTGAACAAGCGGGTACTGTTCCTTGTAGCAGCTTATCATCTTTGCCAAGATTTCAACCGCTGCAAATTCTCCACATCCGATCGTGATATTTCCTAATACCGTTCCTTTTTCCCCTTTAAACTCCTCCTCTATTTTCTCTTCCAGATCAAGGATCTCCAGAGCACGCCGTTTTAACAACAGTCCCTGCTCTGTCAGCGTAATGCTGTGACCGCCCCTGACAAAAAGAGGTGTTTTCAGTTCTTCCTCCAAGGCAGCAAGCTGTCTGGAAAGAGTCGGCTGCGTGATATGAAGCTGCGCTGCCGCTTTCGTAAAACTCTGCTCCTTTGCTACCATCAGAAAATATCGCAATACCCTGAGTTCCATTTACTAAAAACCTTTCTACTGCATGTTATCATTTGCAGAATCCTGTGCGGACGCTGCCACATCGCTTGCCGATACGATCTCCGGTCCATTGGAAAATGCTTCTTTGTCGTCTGATTCCTCCATCGGATCAAGCGTCTTTTCTTTCTTTTCATCCTCCCAGAGGGATTTATATTTTTTCCGCTTCTCAAGCTGCTTCATAGCACCGATGCTTTTTGCCATCTGATACAGATCCTTATCAAATTCCATCAGCTTACGCTCATCCGTGATCGGAACAATGTCACCGTGCATGATACGACGCGCGATCGTCAGGATCTTTCGCATCTCATCTCCACTCTTTTGAGCACTTTTCGACTGCTGCTCTGCCGCCACTGTGTTAAACTGTCCCTCCCATTGCTGTGTCAGTTGATCCATATACTTCTGGTATTCTCCCTGTTTTTCGCTGACCGCCTGGTAAGAAAGCTCCAAAGATGCCGCTTCCTCTGCATACACACTGCTTCCATTTTCCGTATTTTTCATTTTCTGCTGCAGTTCCTTTTGTTGCTTGGCAATCTGGCATTTCTGCATGTTATACTCTTTTAACACGGCACTGTATCGTTCTCTTGCTTCTCCAATTTTCATACGAAAACCTCCCTGTCCGCTCTCCGTAAATCCATTTACGCATCCATAAAAATAGCCCTCGCTATCCTTATATGTTGTATCGGACAGCGAAGGCATATCGTTTACCTTTTTTCTATCTTAGAGATCAATTTCTACCGGCTCACACCACTCGTTTGAGGTTTCTTCTCCCGGTACTTCTACAGCAAGATGACTGAACCAGCTGTCTTTGGCTGCGCCGTGCCAATGCTTTACTTCCGGCGGAATGTTGATCGTATCTCCCGGTTTCATTTCAACCGGATCTTTGCCCTCTTCCTGATAATAACCTCTTCCGGCTACACACACAAGAATCTGTCCACCACCGCTTTTCGCATGGTGAATATGCCAGTTGTTACGGCAGCCCGGCTCAAATGTCACATTGAAAATGCCAACCTGACTGGTAGATACCGGTGCCAGATAGCTGTTGCCGCTAAAGTATTTTGCAAATGCATCATTTGGCGCACCGATTGGAAATACCATCTCTTTAGCATGCGCACGCATTGCCGGATCCTCATACGGAAGGTCTCCCTCGGCATCTGCCCACACCTCTTTTGCAAGATTAAATACTGCCCATCCTTTTGGCCAGCCTGCATAAAATGCAACATGTGTAATAATGGCTGCAATCTCCTTTTGTGTCACGCCATGCGCCTTCGCATTCTGCAAATGAAACTTTAAGGAAGAATCTGTGATTCCGGATGCCATCAACGCAACCACTGTTATGATACTTCTTGTCTTTACATCAATATCCTGATTGTTCCAGTTCTCTCCAAATAACACATCATCATTATAATGTGCAAAATCCGGTGCAAATGTCATAAGCGCATCTCTGCCTGCTGTCTGTGTAATCTTTCCCATCGTTCTTTCACTCCTTTGCTCTTATAAGGTATTTACAAATTCAGAAATCTCCTGCTTCGTCGCACGATTTAACAGTTTTCCTTCTTCTATTACCGCTCCCGGTGCAGACGGTGCAAGCTCTTTTACGGTATTGCCAAATCCGCTTCCACCAGAAGTCGCAAACAACACGATCTTCTTTCCCTTAAGATCATATTTTTCCAAAAAGGTATTAATGATCGTTGGTGCCACATACCACCAGATCGGAAATCCCAATATGATCTCATCGTATGCTTCTATATCATCGTTATCCTCGGCAAGTTCCGGGCGGATACTCTTGTCCTTCATTTCCACACTGCTTCTGGATGATTTGTCCATCCAGTCTAAATCTGCTTTGGTATAAGCGACCTTCGGTACAATTTCATGAATATCGCAAGACAAAGCCTCCGCAATCATTTCTGCTACTTTTTTGGTTACTCCGCTTGCACTAAAATACGCAACTACTCTTTTTTTCATTACTGCCATCCTCCTTTAAACAAAATAAAACTGTGCAAGATAGGTTGTTGTTATCTTACACAGTTAGTATAAGGCGGGGGCGGCGTTATGTCTAATACTTATATAGTATGCGAGTGTATGCTTTGAAGGCATATTATCTTCTTGTCCAAATTTGCTTCAAACCTTTGAAATAATAAGCAATTACTTTGTCCTTTGCTTATATCCCCTACAATACATGTCCTTCCATAAAACTTTCATACAAATAGGATGGATTTTCATAATAAACACTGCTGTTATAATCATCTATTTTCGCACTGATAAAGGAATGATACACCTCGAATAGCGCATCCACCACAGCAATCTTCTTCTTTTCTGCCACCTGCTTGATCAGACGTTTATATACTTTTCCAATATCCCAGTGGGAGGGAATCGCATACTTACATTCAGAAACATTATCAAAATTGCCATTGGTAATACCTGCTTCTTTAATGAAATCATCACTCACACGTTCTATATTATCACTATGATAAACATCCGCCAGATCATATATTTTAGTGATCCGTTCATATCCTAAAACATCCACAACAAAGCATCTGGTATTATGTGTTTTTCTCGCAATATAATCAATCAAAGAGCATGTATAGAAGAGATCATTGTCCTTTTTGTCTTCTCGTCCCTGTGTCATTTCATCACCTCGCATCCTCGATATTGCAGACATTTAAGTGCCTGTTCTGTGCAAAAATTGATCTGATATGTTGGATATTTAAATTTTGCCAGAATCCAGAACTGTTCTCTGGTAATCGTTCCTTCCATGTAATCCGATACATAGTTATAAATCTGATCATCTGCCATGGCTCCAATGACAATATCATAGTCATGTTTTTTTCCAAAACGGCAGGCAATAATAAAGTCCAGCCACTCATCTGTCATCTCTGTAAATTCTTTTATATTTAAATTTCCATTCATTCTCACATCATAAACAGATACTACCTTGGTAGCATATCTTTTTGCCCATCGCTCTGCCTGTTCCTTGATCACGGTACAATAAAATCCCGGTCCAAAATCCTTTGTATTACGTCCTATACGTATTTCCGGATGGTCTACAGGTTCATATCCACCATGATACACCGTCATCAATGCCATATTATAATCTACCTCCCTATCTTTCTCATTCCCTATATCACCACTCCGTTACAATGATCGATCTCATGCTGAATGATCTGCGCCGTCCATCCGGAATATTTTCCCCGCTGCTTTTTAAAATTCTGATCAAGATATTCCACTTCAATCTCCTGATATCTTTTGCAGGGACGCACTCCATCCAAAGAAAGGCATCCTTCCTCCGTCTGATAGGCACCGGACTTTTTTACAATAACGGGATTGATCATCGGAAATTGAAATGGTCCTGCTGCCACCACAATAATCCTCTTTTTCACTCCGATCATATTGGCAGCCATGCCCACACAGTGATCTAAATGAGCCCGCAATGTATCCAGCAGATCCACGATCACCTGCGCATCTTCCCTTGTAGCATCCACCGACTTCTGTGCCAGAAACATGGGATCTTTTATTACCTTTTGTACCATCTGCTCTACCTCTCTATCTTCCCCAATAAGGGGCTACCTCGCCTATATAATCGATCCCGTACTTCACCGCCATTACGTTCCGGATACCAAATGTCCACACGATCAATATTACAAATATTACAACCATCCACCATCCCGGCTTAAAAAATACCCTGCGTCCTTTTGACCAGATAGCAAGTGTGGTGCCTATATAATAGTAAAGAAATAATCCTGCCATATAAAGTGGAATCGGATTATATAAGATACTGCTCACAAGCTTTCCATGTATAAGGGCAAATGCAGCACGTGTTCCTCCACATCCCGGACAATATAAATGACAATATCGATTTAAAAAACACGGGGACGAAAGTGCAAACTGCCAATTACCCATGTCACAGACAACCGCAGTAAGCAGTCCCAGCAATAACAGTGCCGTTGCAGCATAATATATGCGCTGCCCCGGTAAATACATTTTTTTCATTTGCATGATACCCTCTCACATTTCATTCCATTATATATTTCACTCACTGTTCTCATTATAGCATAATCCTCTGTATCGATAAAGAAAAAGGAAATGTGTCATTTCACCAAAATCTCCCCTTGTCGGATTCCCTTCCTCTTGCTACAATAGAAATAACAAAAATACAAATGATCGATCAATAAGGAGGAAAAAACTATGAGTGATCCAACACGTTTTGACCCATATACCGGAGATCCTATTCCGGATACTACCCCACAGGAGCAGCCCGTCTACAACCAGCCGGAAACTCCTGCCACAGAGCAGCCACTCTACAACCAGCCAGAAACTTCTGCCACAGAGCAGCCTGTCTACAACCAGCCGGAAACTTCTGCCACAGAACAGCCTGTCTACAACCAGCCAGAAGCTCCTGCTCCGGAACAGCCCCTCTATAACCAGACCGGAACCCCTGCTCCAGAGCAGCCGATTTACAGTCAGCCACAGTACAATCCATACACCGGGCAGCCACTTCCGGATCAGAATCAGGTTTCTCCGGATCAGATGGCAGAGCAGGATCGCAAAGCTACAAACTTTGCTACAGCTTCTTTAGTGCTTGGTATCTGCTCTATCGTGTTAAGCTTCTGTTCCTGCTTCTGTTGTCCATTTCTGGCACTGCTGACAGGAATCTTGGCGATCATCTTTAACCGGATGAGTAACCCGTCAAACGGACAGAAAACCGGAGTTGCCAAAGCCGGACTGATCACCGGTATCATTGGTTTGGTGCTCTGCGTTCTGTTCAGCATTATGATCGCTGCTACCTTTAATTCCAAAGAGTTTAAAAGCGAATTCCAGAAAAGCTTTGAGAATGAATTCCGTAACCGTATGAATGAGTATTATAACGATTACAACAGTGATTATAACGATTCTTATAATTACGACGATTTCTTCAATTAAAAAAAGAACATAACAAAACCGCCTGCACGGTTCTGACCTCTTGGTCTCCCCCGTACAGGCGGTTCTTTTTATGCTTTCTTTCTTGCAACCAGTGCATCATGGTCAACATCTACAAGTATGGTATCCCGGCAGTTTACCTGATCGGATAAGATCAGTTTTGCAGCCAGTGTTTCTACATACTTTTGTACATATCTCTTCAATGGTCGTGCACCATATACCGGATCATAGGCATGATCCACAATATAATTCTTGGCAGCCTCCGTAAGCTCCACGGTAAGCTCCTTGTCCCGCAGTCTGCGGTTGACATCCTTGATGATCAGTTCAATGATTCCTGTAATATTATCCTTGGTCAGAGGCTTAAACAGGATCGTTTCATCCAAACGGTTTAAAAACTCCGGACGGAAATGATTTCTAAGATCATTCATCACGAGATCCTGTGCCGTCTGTTTGATATTTCCTTCTTCATCAATACCATCTAACAGATACTCCGAACCAATGTTAGAAGTCATGATCAGGATCGTATTCTTAAAGTCCACCGTCTTTCCATGTCCATCTGTAATGTGTCCATCATCCAATACCTGAAGCAACACATTAAACACATCCGGATGCGCTTTTTCAATCTCATCGAACAATACCACGCTATACGGTTTTCTCCGCACAGCCTCGGTAAGCTGTCCGCCTTCTTCGTATCCTACATATCCCGGAGGCGCTCCGATCAGACGAGAGACAGAATATTTCTCCATATATTCACTCATATCGATTCGTACCATGTTGTTCTCATCATCAAACAACGCTTCTGCAAGACTTTTTGCAAGCTCTGTTTTACCAACACCTGTCGGTCCTAAGAACAGGAACGAACCAATCGGCTTCGTCGGATCTTTGATTCCGGCCTTGGAACGAATGATCGCATCCGTTACCTTATTGACACCTTCTTCCTGACCGATCACCCGCTGATGCAGTGTATCAGAAAGACGCAGTGTCTTTTCCCGTTCGCCCTCGGTCAATTTTGTCACCGGAATACCTGTCCAGCGGGAAATGATCTTGGCAATCTCTTCTTCATCCACACTTTCGTGTACAAGCGTATGCTGTTCGTTCCGGATACGTTCTTCTTCCTCTGCCAATCGTTTCTGTGCTTCCGGAAGCCGTCCATACTGCAACACACTCGCTTCATTCAGATCATAATTTCTCTGCGCGATCGCAATCTGGTTCTGGATCTGTTCAATCTCTTCCTTCAGCTTCTGCACCTTTTCAACGGAAGCACGCTCTGCGTCCCATGTTGCTTTCTGTCCGGCAAATTCTTCCCGCAATGTAGAAAGCTCCTTTTGTAATGCGGCAAGCCGCTCCTGTGAAATATGATCTGTTTCCTTTTTCAATGCAGTTTCCTCAATCTCCAACTGCATGATCTTACGATTCAATGCATCCAGCTCTGTCGGCATGGAATCCAGCTCTGTCTTAATAAGTGCACATGCCTCATCCACCAGATCGATTGCCTTATCCGGAAGAAAACGGTCGGAAATATAACGATCGGAAAGCACCGCCGCTGATACAAGTGCCGCATCCTGGATCTTTACACCATGGAATACTTCATAACGATCCTTTAAGCCTCGTAAAATGGAAATGGTATCTTCCACCGTCGGCTCACTGACCATAACCGGCTGGAAACGACGCTCTAACGCAGCATCCTTTTCTACATACATTCGATATTCATCTAATGTGGTAGCACCGATACAATGAAGCTCTCCTCTGGCAAGCATTGGCTTTAACATGTTTCCGGCATCCATGCTTCCTTCGGTCTTACCGGCTCCCACGATCGTGTGCAGCTCATCAATAAAGAGAATGATCTTTCCATCACTCTTTTTGACTTCTTCAAGCACCGCCTTTAAACGTTCCTCAAACTCACCACGATACTTCGCACCTGCTACCAAAGAACCCATATCAAGGGCAAATAAAATCTTATCCTTTAAGCCATCCGGCACATCACCGCGCACAATACGCTGTGCCAGTCCTTCTACGGCTGCCGTTTTACCAACACCCGGCTCACCGATCAGCACCGGATTGTTCTTCGTCTTACGCGACAGAATACGAATCACGTTCCGGATCTCCTCATCTCGTCCGATCACCGGATCAAGTTTTCCGTCCCGCGCCCGCTGCACCAGATCATAACCGTACTTTTCCAGCGTATCATAGGTATCCTCCGGATTATCCGAAACGACTCTCTGGTTGCCACGCACACTGGAAAGCACCTCCAAAAAGCGATCTTTTGTAATGCCATACTGACGGAACAGATTTTTAATCTGCTTATTCGGCTGCTTTAACATGGCAAGGAACAAATGCTCCACGGACACATATTCGTCTCCCATCGCCTTTGCCTCATCCTCTGCGTTGATCAAAACCTTATTGAGTGCATTGCTCATATATACCTGCACATCACCGGATACTTTTGGACGTTGCTCGATCAGATTGACCAGCTCCTGTCCAAAATTTCCGGTAGGAACATCCATCTTTTCCAGCAGCTTTTTGATCAGACTATCATCAATCGTCAAAAGAGATAACAGGAAATGCTCCTGATCTACTTCCTGATTGTTATAGCGGTATGCCAGCTTCTCACAGCCATTTACCGCTTCCATTGATTTTTGTGTAAATTTATTGATATTCATAAGCCACCCCACCTTACTGATTATAATTCATTGTTTGCTTGTTCTATAGCAAATATAACACTAGTGTTTTTAAAATGCAATACTTTTTTCAAAAAAATAAATACCATCTTTGAACCAGGCATTTTCACCGTTCATTTCAAAAATGGTATCTTCTTTTACTTATCCTTTAAATACTGAATCATTCCGGGACCGAGTGCACTTGTTGGACGGGCAATAAAGTCATGCTTTTCATAAAAATCTTCCCGGCCTTTCGCACACATTAAGTCAAACATCATTTCTGAACCGGGAATCCGCAGCGCATCCACATACGCTTTCAACCGATCGAGCAATGCCCCTCCAATGCCTCTTTTGTGGTACTCCGGACGGATCACCAGATCCTGCACATAGCAGATCACCGCGCCATCTCCTACAATGCGCCCCATCCCGACTGCGATCCCGTCTTCATACACCACAAGCGTATAAAGACTGTTTTTCAGTGCCTGTTCTGCCTGTTCCTCTAACAACACCTTCCAGTGAACAGAAGCTCTGAGCTCCAAATAGGTTTTCACATCGAGTTCATTTTCTACAAACTTCATCCTTCGTCCCTCTTTTATTCAAAAAAATGCTTTCGCAGCAATTCATCATACGGTTCCAGATGTGCATAATCATTAAACCGTTCTAACGTGTACTTGCCATTTTCGTAATTCAGCTCCGTAATGCTTCCATTTTCCAGTGACTTTGCCAGTGTTCCCCGGATGGAAAACGGAAGTCCCAGTATGCCGCATAAGAAGCAGCGCATGGCAGCTCCGTGTGTCACGATCGCGATCGACGCTGCGTGATTAGCTTCGGCATCTGCTACGATTGCTTCCATACCCTCTTTGTACCTTTGATAGCAGGCGGCACCATTTTCTCCGTTGGGATACTGTACATCTTCCGTCCCCAGCTTATGTGCCCGCCTTTGCCTTCCATAATTTTCATCTAAAAACTGATCCGATTTTCCTGTCCAGTCACCAAAATCTATCTCGTGAATCTTCTGCGCCGTGATCACCGGAAGCTTCAACTCCTCGCTGATATGCTCCGCTGTCTGCCGGGCGCGCAAAAGAGTGCTCGCATACAACCGGTCAATTCCATAGGAAGAAAGACGTTTTCCGACTAAAACCGCCTGTCGATGTCCCGCCTCGCTCAATTCTACATTCACATTACAAAGATTGCTGCTTTGCCGTCCATGCCGGATCAGATATAGTTTCATGTCCATTCCTCCAATTCTTCCCCATTATACCTACCGAAACAGGAAAATGTCAATGAAGGGAAACTGACAACATAAATTCTTTCCTTTTGCTCATACTAAAAGCAAACAACAAAAAGGACGGTAACACCATGCAGCACGTAATCAAGAAAAGACTTATGCTTCCTGTTTTTCTTTGTTCTCTTTTTGGTCTCTGCCTTTGTTCCACGGTTTCTGTCGCCTCTGCCAAAGCTCCCGTTTATGTAGCGATCGGCGATTCCATCACAGAAGGAACGGGAATGGATGATCCCAAAGACGGCTTTGTCACCCGGTTTGCCAATAAGCTGAAACAGGACGAACCAGATCTTATCTATTATAATTATGGAAAAAGCGGACATACGGTAAACGATACCATAAATCTGATCAAGTCCGATCCCGTTTTAAAAAAAAGACTGAAAGAGGCAGCTTACATCACCATCACAGACGGAGGAAATGATGCGCTCGCATTTGCGACGAAAACAGGAAAAAAATTAACACGTCAAAACTATAAAAAGGCAACAAGGATCCCCCCTGTTTTGAAAAACAAACTGGTCAGTGATGTCATGTTTTCCTATTTAAAACGCTCCTCTACCCAGAAAAAGCTGAGCGTTTTTTACAAGCAGTTTTCCGATGATTATAACACATTGATCAAACTGCTTCGCGAATTAAATCCGGATGCACTGCTGCTGACACAAACGATCTACAATCCGGTCAGCGGAAGTGATTACGGTGCCTTAGCCGACAGTGTCGATCTGGTGCTTTCTTCCATGAATCCTATTATTTTAGAAGCCACGTACGAGGAGGAAAATGCAGCCTTGCTCGACACCTATCAGCTTTTTTATGGAAATGCCCCTCGCTATATCCGTGTGGAAAAAGAAGATATTCACCCTACGAAATTGGGGCATGAAAAAATTGCAGAGGGACTTTATCAGCTCGTAACAAATCCGGCGAAAGAAACGATCGCGCCGATCGAGAACAAAACCGCTTCTGTCACAGAGGACGTCACAACAAAACAGCAGACCCGTTCCGCCGATACGATCCTGCTATCCACAGCAGCACTGCTTTACGGTGGACTTCTTTTCTTCGTTTTGCTTTTCACCATCCGCAAAATGTGGTAACATAGTCAGCAGTATACAAAGGAAAGGACGAAACTATAATGTCAGATCGAATTATCAGCGGCACTGCCGTCAACAACCAGGTACGTTTCTTTGCTGCTTCCACCACGGAATTAGTAGAAGAAGCACGTACCCGGCATAATTTAAGTCCGGTCGTCAGCGCAG
Organism: Lachnospiraceae bacterium; assembly: GCA_050874905.1. Taxonomy (GTDB): domain Bacteria; phylum Bacillota; class Clostridia; order Lachnospirales; family Lachnospiraceae; genus NC2004. Next base: position 92,155 of record JBNMLP010000006.1, on the reverse strand, counting down.
CGCTCGGCCGCCTGCTCACAGCCGGAGCACTGATGGGTGCGATGTGCAAAAATGAAGAGGACGTGATCACCTTACAGATCCAATGCAGCGGTCCGATCGGCGGACTTACCGTAACCGCAAACCAGAAAGCAGAGGTCAAGGGCTTCAGCCTTGTTCCGGATGTTATGCTGGGACCAAATAAAAAGGGAAAACTGGACGTAGGCGGCGCACTGGATATGGGTGTGTTAAGTGTCATCAAAGACATCGGATTAAAAGAACCATATGTGGGACAATGCCAGCTTGTCACCGGAGAAATTGCAGAAGATCTCACCTATTATTTTGCAACCAGTGAACAGATCCCAACCTCCGTAGCACTCGGCGTATTGATGAACAAAAACAATACGGTAAAACATGCCGGAGGATTTATCATACAGTTACTTCCATTTGCAGAGGAAGAAACCATTTCTTTATTAGAAGAACGATTAAAGGATTTCACCTCTATTACCTCACACTTTGACCGCGGAGAAACATTAGAGGATATAATAGAAGAAATCTTTGCCGGAAAAGACATTTGTTTCCACGAAGAAGAAAAGCATCCACGGTTTTACTGCAACTGCTCCAAAGAACACTTTGCCAGAGGACTGGTAAGTCTTGGACGAAAAGAGTTAACCGATATGATAGAAGAAGGACAGCCGATCGAGGTCAACTGTCAGTTCTGTGGAAGCCACTACCACTACACCGTAGAAGAATTACAGGAGCTTCTTCGTCAGGCGTGATCTTAATGGGCGGATCATTCCCCGCCTTTTTCACTCTGCATATTTTCCAGCAGCCATTTTTTGTAAACGGCAAATGCGGACGGAATCGAATACTGCTCCTTTAGCTCTGTCAACGTGACAAGCGTAAGTGTTCTTCCGTTTATTTCCAGAAGATCCGCAGCTTCCTCAAGCAGTACAACATAGCTGTCCATCTGCCAGATAATATGACTGAATACATGCTTTGCCTGTGGCCCTTTCTTTAGGGACACAGGTTTTTTTATTCCTTGTTTTTGAAGCTCCTGCTCTACTCCTTTTTTCGTCTGCTTACCGGACAGCATGGGAAACTGCCACAATCCTGCCAGCAGTCCCTTTTCCGGCCGCTTTTCAATGGCAACCTGATACTCCTGCGCTCCCTCTTTCAGCAGCAACAGCACCGTATACTGCTCCAGACGCTGTTTTGCTTTTTTCGCTTTCACAGGTATTTCATCTGTAAGCTGCTCCTGATTGGCAACACAAGCCTCTCTCCATGGACAAAGCTCGCATTTTGGTGCGCCATTTGGCAGGCAGACGAGTGCTCCAAGTTCCATCAGAGCCTGATTAAATGCCGCAGGTGCCGCAAATGGCATAAGTTCCTTTAAGTATTCCTCGATGACTTTTTTCGTGCTCTGCTTTGCAATATCCAGATAGCTTCCGGTCAGACGGCTCACAACACGAAGCACATTTCCATCTACCGCAGGAACACGCTCAGAAAATGCGATCGATGCGATTGCCCCCGCCGTATAGGAACCGATTCCCTTCAACTTTAAGATTTCTTCATACGTGTCCGGAAATTCTCCGTCATGCTCCTCCATGATCGTTTTTGCAGCAGCCTGCATGTTGCGCACACGGTTATAGTACCCCAATCCTTCCCATAACTTTAATAGCTGCTCCATATCTGCATATGCCAGATCGGCAACCGTCGGAAGCGCACAAAGAAAGCGGTCATAATATCCCTTGACCGCTTCTACTCTCGTCTGCTGTAACATGATCTCAGACACCCACACATGATAGGCACTCGGCTCTCTCCGCCACGGAAGATCCCGTTTATTTTCTTCATACCATGTCAAAAGGTGATCTGTCAATTCTTCAAAGTTCTGTTCCATTTTACCGTTTCACTTTCTTTTCCGCTGCCTTTTTCTCCTGTTTGGCTCTCCGCTCTTCTTCCCGGTAGAACTCATTTTCCTCAAGTTCTTCCTTCGTCATATATTTGGCAAAAATATAGTTGAACCACAAAGACTGTAATACTGCGATCGCTGCCACACCAAAAACAAGCAGAATCAAACGTGCTGCAAAATTATAATATGCAAACACACCTGCCAGAAAAAGTATTCCTACATTTAATATCGTAAATGGCAGATGCATCACTGCCATAACTGCGCTGTTATAAAACAACTTCTTAACGGAGACATTGAACTTGGCAAGAGCCGGAAATACATAAGTAAGTACCGCTGCAAATAAAATATCACATACAATAAAAATAACTTTTCCCATGTAAGAATCTGCAACCACACTTAAATAGGTGAGCACCGCCAATATCACACCGGCATCAAATACGATCAGTTCTGTCACTAACGACTGTTTAAAATTCTGCTTAAAGGAACGGAAAAAATCTCTGGTCACATAGGTGACATTGCCGGATACTAACCGCATCGCCGTAAAATAAAGGGCAGTGACACTGCTGCCGATCGTAATGATCGGAACACAGCAAAGCAGGAACAACACATTTAATATGATCACATCCAAAATTTTGGAAAATGTACTCCATACCGGATTCTCAATATCAAAAACTTTCAAAACGCTCATCCTTTCTCATTTAGACAAACTAAAGTATAGCATAAAGTTTCACTTTAAAAAAGGCGGATCCGCAATAGTTTAAAAAGAAATCACATTTTTCTACAAAAATACGCTATACTGAAAATAGAAAAATGGAAAGGACGGATGCCCCATGATGAAACAATCCAGAAAATTATTTGCCCTGTTCGTATTCGCCTGCCTGCTGTGTCAGACAATATTTCCCACTTCCTACGCAGGCACCTCTCCTCTCAGGAAACTGGTTCATCTAAATGAGGAAACCAGCGATGAGACCACCGGGACAGAACCTTCCTATGTGGAGGGACAGGTGATCGTTTCCATGAAAGAAACCTATGACACCACAAAAGAGTTGAAAGACTATTTCGCAAAGACGGAGAAAAAAGTATCCGTTGTACCGTTATCCAACGAGGGAGACGGCACTGCCGCTTTGGTCACCGTAAAAGGCAAGGATACGAAACAACTATTAAAAGAGATGAACCAGTTAGAGGAGGTTTCTTCCTGTGAACCGGACTACCTGTTTCAAAAGGCAGATACCGCAAAAGAACCGTATGCCGACTGGCAGTGGTATCTGAGTGAGGAAACAGATCCTTCCCCTGCCTCCACCCACTATGAGGCAGCCAAAAACCTTACGAAGTCCTCTACTCCGATCGTCGTTGTCGCAGACACCGGAATCGATAGCACACAGGAGGATCTGACCGATGTGCTTTATAACAACACCAGTACCGGAATGTACAATGCGGTCACCAACACCTATGGCTCCTATCAGGATACCGACGGGCACGGTACACATATCGCCGGGATCATTGGCGCATCCCTGCACAATAACAAAGGGATCAGCGGACTTACCGATGCAAAGATCCTCGGTGTACGCTGTATTGATGCAGAGGGCTCCAGCAGCTTAAGCTACCTGATCCGCGCCTATAACTATATCATTTCCCAGAAAAAAAATGGTGTAAATATCTGCGCCGTCAACCTTTCCTTAGGTGGAGAAATGAATCTGACCAATAACCCAAACGGCAGTGTATTAAACGACCTGATCACAACTGCCGGGCAGCTCGGTATTTTATCCATCTGTGCTGCCGGAAATGAAGGAATGAACATCGATACCCGTACCGTTTATCCTGCCTGCTTTGACAATCCTTATATCATCAGTGTAGGTGCCTCCAACGAATCCGGCAAGGTAGCCTCCTTCAGCAATTACGGAAAGAATAATGTTGATCTTTATGCACCGGGTACGAACATTTTCTCTACCTATGCAACTGAAAATTATAATGCGGAGTGCAACCACAGCTTAAGCTATGAGGATTACAACAACGCTGTTTCCCTGTCTGATTATGTGACAGATTCCGCTGCTACATTGACCAGGCAGGCAGACGGCGGCATCAGCCAGAGCGGAGCGCAATCCTCCGGCAGCTTGAAGTGGAACATTTCTGCTACCGCAGGAGAGACCTACTATCTTACGGTTCCATTTTCCTTAGCTTCCGCCTGCAGCCAAAACGGCTATTTCAGTCTGCGGCTTCGCGGAGAAGCAGACTCGCTCCTTGCCCAGAGTGCAACGCACAGCATCGGTCTTGCCATCACCCGTTATAATACACTGGAAACAGCACTTGCCTCTAAAAACGGCATTATCAACAGTGTGCCGGATTACACAGCCGCGGAGGGCAGTGAGGATGCTGCTCCTTATGAGATCAGCTTTGACAAAGATGTCTGGTATCAGCTTCCGATGCAGATCGCTGCCAAGGGACATGCCCTGACCGCCAGACAGTACTATGCCATTTTATCCTTTACTCCGGCAAAAAATGGCAGCTACTCCCTTTACCTTGACAATGTAGGAGCAGGAACCACACTGCAATCCTATGCTTACGACAGTGGCACATCGATGGCAACTCCGATGGTTACCGGAGAAGCGGCAATGCTTGCTGCCATTTATCCAACAGCGGCCGCACTGGAACTGAAAGGGCGTATTTTAGGCGGAGTCACCACAGCAGATGCATGGGCAGATACCTGCAGCAGTGGCGGCTACATCAATTTTTATAAGGCAGCCACCAATCCTTCCCCGTCTCTTTCCGAAGTCATTGTAAGTGATGATGGTGGTTCCTGCCAGATTAACGGCTACTTCTTTGGAACAGCGGCTGGAAGTGTCACCTTTACCAATACAAGCACCTCGGCTTCAATCACAATGCCGGTTACCAGCTGGAACGATCAGCAGGTCGTAGTTTCCACTAAAGATCTCGCAACAGGCACCTATCAGATACGCCTTACCCGTGCCGATCAGGAAAGCAGTAAAAATACACTGACAACGACCTATACCGCTCCCGTCAAGGTCACCTCTCTTTCCTTAAACCGCTCGAAAGTGACCTTATCACCAAACGAAAAATTCACATTGAAGGCTACCTGCGCTCCACTTCAGGCAAAAAATCTGTCGGTGCGTTTTGAAACCTCCAATGCCTCTTATGCTTCCGTTTCCTCCTCCGGTGTCGTAACTGCAAAAAAAGCGGGAAACAAACACAAAGCAGTCATCACCTGCATTGCAAAGGACAATGAAACCGTGCGCGCCACCTGCACCGTGACGATCAAACAAAAGGTGACAAAAATAAAGCTCAACAAAACAAAGCTGAGCATAAAGGCAGGAAGATCCGTGAAGCTTTCTGCGACGGTTTATCCAAGTTATGCCGTCAACAAAAAGGTGAAATGGAAAACATCCAATAAAAAATACGCAACGGTCACGCAAAAAGGAAAAGTAACGACAAAGAAAAAGGGCAAAGGAAAAAAAGTAACGATCACCTGTCAGGCAAAAGATGGCAGCAAAAAGAAAAAGATCTGCCGGATCACGATCCGCTAGGACCGCTCTGACAGATCATATCTTTCATCATTACGCTCTTTTTAACAGATAAAGACACGCCTTTTGATTCTTATACATTTGCGTGTGTGTGATCAAACGAAACTTATGTTGTCCGGCAATCACTTCTTCGAGGATTGCCGGACTTTTTGTATACACGGAAATGACACCGCTCTCCTTTAACCACTCGTCACATTTGTCTAAAAATGTTGTATAGATCGCATGGATCCGGCTTTCCTCCATTTTCGGAGAAACGCATGGCAGATCCGTGATCACCAGATCAAACAGATACTCATGGGAAAAATCCGCCATATCCTTATGCACATAATGAATGTCCATGTGTGTCTGTTTCGCAGACTGTATGGCGATCGTGATCGCATCCTTAAACAGATCGACACCATAAATACTGTGTGCATGACGGTTGTAGTTACACTCCATCAAAAGTGTTCCTACACCACAGAACGGATCTAACATCTGTCCCCAGTCTTGCACGTAATCCTTTGTGATCTCTGCCATCATAGCTGCCACATATGGCTGCATGGAAGACGAAAGTGCACGGGTACGATAAGCAAACCTCTCATCCTTTAACAGGCTGAATTTCAGATAGACATGATAGCCTTCTTCCTTCCGGCTCTTATGGAAACGAAATTCCAGTTCATATTGTGTCGGATCATTGATGAGCTCATAATCTGTCATATGCTCCAGTTCCTGACTCATCTGTTTTCTGAAATGCTGTGCCTCCTTCTCCTCCAAAAATCCCCTGAGTTCCATCCGGTATGGAATGGCACTGCTGCCGCTGACACGTTCCCGGATATAGTCCATCAAACCTGCCTTTTTTAACTGCTGTGCCATATGTGCCGCCGAGCCTTTCAGCAATCCTACCTTCGGAATCACAAAGAGGATTTCCTGATAGCAGCGTATTTTAGAAAGTGTTTCATAATCACTGCTGATCACCTTGACACCACCTTTTACCAGTGTGGTCTTTCCCTCGCCGATCGCCTCATCGATCACACGCTTTAAATAGCGTTCCTTGCCGGAAAGGGTAGTAAAGATCATCACTGACCGGGTATCACCACCGATAAACTGGTGTTTTTTCATGTCTCCGAGCTTGCTGATGACCGCACGCAGCTCCCGAAGTTCGGCACTCACATGTTTTTTGGAACTCTCTGAAACTGGTTCCTCCTTTAACTGGTCATAGCGTTTTCTTAACAACTCCTTATAAGGTGCGACATCAAACTGACCAAGCACCTTGACATATTCCGCCTTCAAAAACTGTGTCTGTTCCTCAAGATATGCCTCGATCAGATCGTCTGTCAACTGGGAAAGCTCTAAAATTCCGATGATCTGGATGACATTTTTCCGTACCTTTGGATCTTCCGATTTTAAATAGGTTCGGAAAAAATCCATATCATAATTTATAATCCCCAAAAAGGCGTCCTTATCAGACGCCTCTTTGAGTGATTCTTTTAGTGCAATAAACTGCTGTCTTACTTGATTCCCTTTACGGATTTCTTCCACTAACGTTCTCATGTTTCTTCCTATTTTCCCGTATATTTGTTAATGGCTGCCACAATATCTTCCAATACATATGGTTTTGCCACATAATCATCCAATTTTGCTTCTAAGATCTTTTCCTTCTCTCCAAACATGGCACGTGCTGTTACTGCAATAATTGGCAAATGCTCTCCTGTGCCACGCTGTGCTTCGATCTCACGGATCAGCTTTGTTGCTTCCAATCCATCCATCACCGGCATCTGCACATCGAATAATCCGACATCGTAATGACGCTCTTTAAACAGATCTACTGCGGCCTGACCGTTTCCGGCAATGTCATAAGAATAACCAGCCATACCAAGCAGCTTACCAATTACCTGCTGATTTACCGGCTCATCCTCTGCTACTAATACATGGATTCTTGAACTGCTTTCCATTGAAAAAATTGATGCATCTGTCATTTCTTCCGCAACCTCCTCTTTTACAACCACTTCCATTGGTAACTCTATAATAAAGGTACTGCCGATGCCCTCCTTGGACTGCACCTGGATCGTACCATTCATTAACTCGACGATCTGCTTCGTAATGACCAGACCGAGTCCGGTTCCGCCAAACTTTCTCGTATTAGAAGAATCTACCTGGCTGAACCGCTTGAACAATTTCTCTTTATCTTCATCAGAAATACCGATACCGGAATCTGCTACTGCAATACGCACACGTACCTGGGTTGGCGTTTCCTCAATAAATGCAACCTTTACCCGGACACCACCATTGGTTGTAAATTTGATCGCATTGGATAAAATACAGTTTAAAACCTGTTCCACACGCTGTGGATCACCGATCAGTGTCTTTGGTGCGTTGGCACCGATCTGACAGTCAAGCAGCAAGTTCTTATTATCTGCGATCGGGCGCTGCAGATTTACAGTGTTCTCGATCACTTCTTTGATATCCATCTCAGTATAACGGATCTTATATTTACCCGCTTCCAGCTTCGTGTAATCCAAAATATCGTTGATCAGACGCAGCAATGTATCCGCACAATTTTTAGCTGTTTCCAGATTGTCACGGTTCTCTGTTGTCAGATCATTCGAGATCAGGGTAAGCTGCAACATACCTAAAATACCATTGATCGGGGTACGGATCTCGTGACTCATGTTCGCCAGAAATTCACCCTGTGTCTTATACGCAGCATTGGTTTCCTCAATCGCCTTGCTAAGCTTCGCCTCAGCCTCTTTTTGTTCTGTTACATCCAGCACTACTAAATTGATATGATTTTGTTCATCTACGAAAATGGTGGTATTAAATGTTTTGTCGATATTTTCCAGCGTGATTTCAAAAGTCTGCACCTGGCTTCCGTCGTTTGCCATATTGTTGTTGAACGCATCGATCCATGCATTCATCAGGCGCAGCATCTCATTGGAACTGTTGGATAAACTCACCCCTTCATAATCTCTCGGAATGATTCCAAAATACTGACGGAACTTTGCATTTGTCTCGATCAGGCGATACTCCGCACCGGTGACACGTACTGCCTGGGCCATTCCCATCGGACAGTCCGAAAATACTCTCTGATACCGCCGACATTCCTCTTCCAGCATTTTGGCAGACCGCTTCGTGTCATAAATGCCAAGCAAAGCCCACAGTGCTGCCACTGCCGCTACCGCTGCTAAAATTCCGGTAAGCCATGCAAATCCTGCGCCCAGTAAAAATGCTACCAGTGCAGCTGCAATCGCAGCAATAGCTGCCAGGATCGACGTGAAAATGACCTGACCATAACTTTTACTTACGTCTTTTGTCTTCATGAAACTACCTCCTTGCTATTTCGTAAAGCTGTTTATAATATAACAGAACCTTCCGTTCTAAATATTATCCTGTTGTTCCACAATCTTGGTCTTCTTTTGAAATACCCCATGCTTTTTGCCCTCCAGATATCCGATAAACAGAAGGAGTGAAACAAGCGAGATGATTGATGCAATTGGAAGTGTCTGAGGTACAAACCGGAATTCTACCTGATGGTCACCCTTTGGCAGCCAAACCGCAGCAAAGCAGTCGCCGATCTCCTCGATCTCCTCTTCCTCACCATCTACATATACCTTCCAGCCCGGCTCATTGATGATCGATGTCATCATCATGCCATCCTCATCCGCATGAATCGTCCCCCGCATCGAACTGCTTGTATAATCTGAAATCTGATACTCATTTTTAGACAGAGCCGCATAGGTTTCTTCAAATACATCCTCATCATAGGAATATGCCTTTAAATTTACTGTCTGGTTATCATCCTCACTGCCATTAAACTGATATGTCACGGTGATCTGATCCCCTGCTTTTGTCTCTCCCACCGGAAGAAGCTGGAAGAAATAACGTCCGTTGGAAGTTTCTACTCCATTGACCGCTGTCACGATACCGGACAAATTCGTTCCCGTTGCACGAATATAGATCGGACGATCATCCGGCGCAGTGATCGTAAGCGTTACCGTAAGATCTCCTTCCGCATTTCTAGCATATGCGTAAGTACCATCTCCTGTGCCATTGCTGTTCACATCGCAGTTGACACCACTGCATCCAAAATGGTCGGCCATCTCGGTAAACAATGTTCCCTTCACGCCGGTTGCCACATGTACAAAATCATTCAGCACTTCTGCCGGCTGGTACTGCTCATAATCCCAGTCATAAACCGAATCCTTCACCATATAACCAAAGGAAAGGGCATACGGATTTTTGAGCACCTGCACCCCGTCCACTGTTTTATAAAGGTCAAACCCATGGTCGAAATAGTCACCCTGCCGTTTATAAAGGTATTTTACTCCAAGCAGAGAATCGGTAAGCGGTGTTGCACCATTATAAAGGTGCTCATTGGCCGCTGTATAAAATCCCATTTTTCCAAGCAGTGTCACTGCATCACCATTTGCCGTGGAGCCAAAGATACCCACTCCACGCAGATTGAGCCAGAAATTCTCATCCACCAGATTATTCTTACTGAGCTCCTCGCGGTAAAGAGAATCATCATGTACCGATGCTTTTGCCTTCCGCATCGTTTCCGAATCCTCGAAATACGCAGACATCAGAACCTGACCATTGCCCTCAAAACTGTGGAATGCATTTACGGAAACTTCTGCAAAAACAAAAACCAGAAGTACCAGGTAAAGTGTCTTGCTCTTCCATTCCAGCATCATCTGAAGCATAAATGCCATAAAATATGCGATCACAGCGATCATCGTATAACGGATCACCTTCTGATCCTCAAAAAGGGGTGTCACTTCATTATTGTAAAGCACTACTCCTGCAAGCAGTGCAAGCGGAAGCAGGAATTTCCAGAAAGAAGTATCTTTCATATAACCGATCGTTTCATGTGCTGTCACTAACAATACAAAGATCATCAGAAAACTGAACCGGTTTGGAATACCAAACTGATCATGGAAACCATGCCAGATATAATTCAGTACTGTATTATCAAAAGATACGACAAAAAATGCCAGCAGTAAAAAGCGTTTGATCTTCTCGATCAGTGAAATCTCTTTCACCGTCAGATACATCACCACCAGAAAGATCGGTAATATTCCACAGTAAAGATTCACTCCGCCGTCATCCGCCTGATTCGTGATCGAACCACAATAAAAACAGAACTTCTTTAAAATATCTGCTACACTGCCATACCACGAAGATACCGGGAATTCAGAATCTGCCGGTCCTGTCAGCATAATACCATAATAGGTTGGGATCAGGACGAAAGCAGCCATACCGGCAGCCAAAATAGATGACAGGGCAAACCGGATGCCGGACAAGAAAAATGCCTTGACCCCCTGATGCGGATAAAGCAAAAACCAGAGCACCAGAAAAATACAGAGCATAAATCCAATATAAAAATTACAGAACAGAGCAGCAAATAATGTCACCACATAAAGACGGATATCCTTTTTATCAATCAGCCGTTCCAGTCCCAGCACAACCAATGGGGCAAGCAGTAATACATCCAGCCACATAATGTTCCAGTAGTATCCGATCACATAATTGCTGAACGCATAGCAGACACCAAACATCACTGCGGTAATATCTCTGCGCTTGGAACGCTGTACCAGAAAATAAGTCATTGTCACACTACTCAGACAAATCTTTAAACCAATGATCAGCGTCATTGCCGTATTGATATGTGATTTGTCAAACAACATGATCAGAAGATTGAATGGACTGGACAGATAATATGCCCACAAGGTCAAAAAGTTATAGCCCCCTGCGCCATTCCACGAATACAGAAACTCTCCTGTTTTTGTCAGTTTATCGTAATAATCTGAAAAAAATGGAATGTACTGATGCAGACTGTCAATGATCATCAGCGTCTTGCCACCAAATGGTGTCACCTGAAATTTTAAACAGATCAGAAAAAACAATACTACTGGAAATGCAAAAGCGATCACATACACATACCGTTCTTTCGCCCACTCCAGAATCGTTTGTCCTTTTCCACGCTGGAACACAAATACCTTACTGATCACGTAATTTGCTACAACCACAATAAACTGTGTCATGATCTTGGAGAACATCTCCGGCAGATGAAACCAGACTGCCAAAACATAGACACCGGACATCTCGATCACCATCGTGATCAATCTGCCACCTAAAAACTTAATAAACTCCGTCACAAGCACAACAGGTGCCGTATCAAGGGATCGGAACGCATAAAATTTATTGGCAAAAAAAGCAAACACAATGGAACAGAGAATGGCAATAAAATTGCTCCGGTTCAAACTGACATGCAGCCCATACCGTAACAATGAGAACACCAAAAGGTTGCACAACGTCGTTCCTATGCCCGCGATCACATATCGAAATGCCTCTCCGGAATGGAGAAACTCTGCTATACGTTCTTTTATCTTCATGTTACCTGGTATCCTCTCCCGCTTCATATCCGCGTGTTTCTTTTACAATATAAATAGGTCGGCGATTCGTTTCACTTAAGATTGCCCCGATATACTCTCCCATGATTCCCATCAATACAAACTGTAATCCAAAGAAAAAGCTGATGACACATGCCATCACTCCGATTCCGGACCAGTGATGGATCCTTGTATAAAGGGAAATGGAATAGATTGCAAACACAAGTGCAAGTGCAAATGCGATCGCTGCAAACAAAAATCCGGCACGCACAAGATTCTTTGAAAAATTCACAATAGCGATCACAAATACATTAAACAGTTTTTTGATACTGTATTTGCTCTCCCCGGCATAACGGGGAGCTGCCACATAGTTAATGACCTTTTTACGAAATCCCACATGCTGGATATAGCCTCTTAAATAACGGCGTTTTTCCCGATATTCTTTCCGGAAAATATCTGCCACCATGCGATCCATCCCAAAGAAATCCGATACATTTTTTACAAACTTATCGTTGCCAAGCCAGTTGAGCAACCCATAAAAAAGAGAGGATGTGACATTCTTAAACAGTCCGGCATCCCGGTTCTCACTGCGCACCATCAAAACAATCTGATTTCCCTCCTGAAAGGCCTTACAAATGGCGGGAAGGCTCTGTGGCGGATGCTGCAGATCCGCATCCATACAGACAATATAATCTCCGGATGCATGATCGATCCCGGCGATCATGGCAGCTTCATGTCCGAAATTTCTGGAAAAATGGATCACTTTCACACTCTCATACTGTGCTTCAAACGTATTGAGTATAGATTCACTGGCATCCCCACTTCCATCATTGACATAGATCAATTCCACATCATAGGGAAGAGAACCAATGATCGTCATCATTGTTTCCTGGAATTTCATTAATACAGCTTCCTCATTGTATACGGAAACCACTATAGACAATCGCTTCAAACCGGACACCTCAAACTAACTTTCCCTGCGCAATTCCTTACGCGTTTTAACAAATTTCTTATAATTTTCAATATATTTTACAGATTTTACTGTTTTGTACTGCTGTTTCTTACCGATGATCACACCTTCACCTGTATTGGCATTGTAGAAGCAGTGCTCTTCTCCCTGTGCACCAAGCTCATCGGTATTTTCATAGGATTCAAGTTCCTGATACCCCAGTGCAGTAAGCGTATTCACCGCCTTATCATACTTGGTGATCTGTGGGCGGATTCCGAAAATACTGTAATCAATCCGGGTATCTGTCACTTCAATAAACAAACGCTTGCCATTGCAGTCTACTAATTGGAGGCCACCATAACACTGCTTATCGTAGGTGTAGTCGTACACATCATTGGAAAAACGCTGCTCTTCACTCTTAAACTTCACACCAAGTGTTGCGGCAAGTTCATCCGGTGTTGCATTGACATACTGCTGTACATCGATCGGATGTATGTAGTTTTCCAGATTCACATGAAGCCCATATTTCAAGCCGCAGAATATGGCCGCAATCACGCATACCAAAATAATCAGTTTCTTTATGATCGGAGGCATTCCAAAGGAAACATGTACATCCGGCTTGTGTGCCTTCGGATCATACATGGTACCTCCACTGCTTGATGTTCCACCAGTACTTCCGGAACGATTGTAACTTCCACCGATAAAAATATCATCAATACTTTGATTTGGATTCTGCGCTAAATTGGCACCGCCATCAAAACTGCTGCGATTGTCCGAACCATAACTCTCCTCCTGATAGGACGGCTCACTGAATCCCGCCTGTGCCGGTTCTCCATCTGCCCGTCCTGCATGGATCGGAGCCTCTTCTTCCTCGTCTTCTAATGCTGCATGGATCTCTTCCTCCTGCACTTCATCCTGAAGACCTGCATTCAACTGCATGCCGCCCTCTGCGCCAAGACCTTCCCGCATTGCGCTTAAGCCTTCGCCCATTCCCTGTGTATCCACTTCACTCAAACTCTGCGGGGTATCTGAAAATCCCATGGACATCTCACCTTGATTTGCCATATTTGCAGCATCTCTGGCACGCATACTGGCATCTCCGGAAAGTCCTCCAAGACCTTCTCCATCTGATAATCCGCCTAATCCACCTAACGAATCTGCCATCTTGCTCATCCTCCTTCTATCTGTTACAAAGCCTATGACAGGGCTTTTTCCGCTATTTTGACTTATCCTACATTATAACACAGATCCCCTGCTATTACAAAGGATTTCTCCTACGAAAAAACTGGGAATCTCACGCATTGACAGTGTTTTTTTCATACACTATAATGAAGGTGGAAAAGATTTCAGCAGGGAAGGAGACGAAAGAAGATGAAGCATCTTAGCAGGTCAAACCAGGCCATCCTATTTGCACTTGTATTACTCGTTTCTTTTCTGTACTCTTTTTCCTTTGAAACACAGTTTGGTGTAACCGGTTACTATATCACACAGCAGGAAACCCACAGTTGTCTTCCGGCTAAGATTACGAGAGACACCGTGAAAAAAACGACGCCTCCGGAACTTTTACACCAAAACGATCTGGTAAAAACGGGGATCCTTGAAAAACTGACAAACTTAAACGAAACCGGCAGCTTTTCTTCTGCCTTCTTTGTGTTTGTATTTTTCCTGTTCTACTCCCCAACCTTACTCACACTGGTACTTTATTACCGGGGCAAAAGTGATACTACCCCGCGCTATCATGTGATCTCTTATCTCCATCGTTCCGATGGCAAAAAATCCTCACGATAGTCAGACGAAAACAAAAGAAACACCACATTTATAATTGGCATCCGCCCGTGAAAAAACTATGTTTTCACAGGCTTATTTGCGCAGCAAAAAAGAAAGGAATAAAACTATGTTTTCAATAAAAGTAGTCGTACTTGGTGTTGTGATCTCTTATATGATCGCACTTTTGATGAAACTGACAATGATGGGGATCCAGGCATTCCGTAAAAGTGGAAAGGAGGAGAAGGAAGCATGAGTATGTTACTTGACCTTTTTCAGGGAATTGGAACTATGATGGAACAGCCGACCACGATCGTGATCGCCCGTATCGTACTGATCCTGCTCGGTTTTTTACTCGTATATCTCGGTGTAAAAGGAACACTGGAACCTTTGATCATGGTTCCTATGGGACTCGGTATGTCCGCCGTCAACGCCGGTGTATTATTTATGGAAAATAACGAGATCGGAAACCTGATCATCAATCCCCTGATCTCCAAAACCGACGAATTAATGAAATATATGCAGATCGACTTTTTACAGCCGCTTTATAACCTGACCTTCAGCAATGGTCTGATCGCTTGTCTCGTGTTTATGGGAATTGGAATTTTGTGTGACATCGGTTACGTGCTGGAACATCCTTTTATCAGTATGACAATCGCCCTGTTTGCCGAAGCAGGTACGATCCTTACTTATCCGATCGCCATTTTAATGGGACTTGATCCGGGAGCTGCCGCTTCCGTTTCCATCATCGGTGGTGCCGATGGACCAATGGTATTATTTGCCTCGTTGAAACTGGCACCGGAACTTTTTGTCCCCATCTCCATTGTCGCCTATTTGTACTTAAGCCTTACCTATGGCGGTTATCCATACCTGATCAAATTGATGATCCCCAAAAGACTGCGTGGAAAAGTCATCAAGGCAGAGAAAAAGCCGTCTAAGATCAGTGCTAAAGAAAAGCTGGTCTTCGCCGTTATTACCAATGCGTTGCTCTGTCTGCTCTTCCCGGTAGCAGCACCACTGTTTTTAAGTTTCTTTGTCGGTATCGTCATCCGTGAAACAGGCATCAAAGCTTATGTCACTCTGATCGGCGAGCAGTTTTTATACTTTGCTACATTTTTCTTAGGATTGATGCTCGGAGTATTGTGCGATGCCAGCACATTGCTTGACAAAACCGTGATCAAGCTGTTGATCCTCGGTATGCTGGCACTGTTATTATCAGGTATCGGGGGCATCATCGGAGGATACGTGGTATACTTCTTCCGCAAAGGAAACTTTAATCCAACCGCCGGAATTGCAGGAGTATCCTGTGTCCCATCCACCGCAAAGGTAGCACAGAAAGCGGCAGCCAAAGCAGATCCGGCAGCCTTTATTCTGGATTATGCCTTAGGTGCTAATATCTGCGGTGTCATTACCTCCGCGATCTTTACCGGAATCTATATCACTCTGCTCAGCTAAACATATCTTAAGCTGCCAATGGCTCCTTTATATAAAGGAGCCATTTTTTTGATATTTGATAGAGATAAAATCTTATACCTCCCATTTTTTCTTAGATTTTCTTGATTTTTCATATTATCTTTTCTTTTTTGTGCCAAATTATCAAGGTTTTTTATTATTTTATTTGAATTCCATCTAATATTTTTTTGACTATTTTCTTTCGTATTTGCCTTTTATTTGTTACAGAAATCCTGTATAAACCCTATTTTATTTTACTTTTTTTAGTTTTGTCAATCATCAAATATCCATCCTTTTTAAAGAGTATGTATCCAGTTAATTGTATTTTACATTTTTAAATTTTTAATTTTTATTAGATTTTCATCTCATATATACGGACATTTTTTCCTGTTTCGTTTCATTTTGGCACGTTTAAGATTTTTATTTCTAATCTGTTGCACCATGCCAATTTTCTTTCCTAATCTTTCTGAAATACCATTTGTAATTGCCCGCAAAATAAGGTAAAATTAAAAGACAGACAAAACTATTTTCGCACAAGGAGGTTATACATATGGAGACAAATGCAATCAAAGTGCCATCTAAGGCTAATTCTACATTACATTTAAAGGTGATTCCGGGACATTTTGCCACCTCACACTCTCACATCAATTATTACATTGACATTACTACCATGAAAAGCCGCTTAAGTGAGGCTTCATTGGCTGCAAAGATCATTGCACAGAAATACAGCACAAGCACTCTCGTTGATACGATCGTCTGCATGGACGGCTGCGAGGTCATCGGCGCATTACTGGCTGAGCGATTGAGTGAGCAGGGTATCATGATGTTAAACACCCACCGCACGATCAGCGTGGTGACACCGGAGGTACATTCCAACGGTCAGTTGATCTTCCGCGACAATTTACAGCCTATGATCAAAGGCAAGAACGTTATTTTACTGCTGGCAACAGCAACCACAGGTAAAACGATTGAAAAGAGCTTAGAATGTATCCAGTATTATGGTGGAACCGTACAGGGCATTTCCGCACTGTTCAGTGCTTCTACCGAAGTAGATCATATCGAAGTAGATTCCATTTTCCACGTAGACGATCTGATGGGATATCAGACCTATCAGCCTACGGAATGTCCATTCTGTAAGGATGGCAAACCACTTGATGCGATCGTCAATGCCTTTGGTTATTCCAAATTATAAAAATGAGCAGGATTGCCTGCCCGTCTTATAAGAGCAGAAATTAAAAATCTGGAAGACTCCTTAGAGTGCTTCCAGATTTTTTTCGCCTTTTTTGATGCAGATCTGTTCCATCCACACTGCACCGGCCACCAGTGCCAGAAGAAGGATTCCTCTCATCTGCCACAAAGACAGCTTCGTTGCAAAATATGCCAGTGCCATCACTCCGGTAAATACGGCAGATAACAGCATCGCATACGCCATATTAAAGAAAATATTATAATTGCCGCGCAGGGCATTTAACTCATCATCCCAGATCAGTTTTGGATTTATGGTATCTAAAAATACGCCAAGGTAAGAGATCACACACACTTCCAGCAGGCAGACAAGCATATCATACAAAAGCTCTGCCTGTGGCATCTTCATTGCTCTCGCAAAGATCAAAAGATAACCTTCAACAAACACGCCGCTGATCAGTATACTGACTGCCGCTTTTATATGAAGCTGCAACCGGTAAGAAACCGGCCAGTATTTCATCGTGTCATAATGCTTTCCTTCTCTTGTAATGGCACTTGCCGCAATACTGTTCGCTGCCGTCAAAAGCACCGTTCCCACCAGTACAAGCAGCGTTACGATCCAGCATGCCAGCTCATTTTCCAGACGATAGGAAATAAAAAATTTCTGAAAAACGGACGAATCTGCCTGCATCAGATACACAGCATAGGCAAGTACCGGCCACAGCAGATTTACAAAAATGCAGTTCATCAGATATGCCGGGGTATGGAACAGCACCAGACACTCCTTTTTAAAGTATGCCGCAGTCTGGGAGTGCTGCTTCGTTTTACGCAGCGTAAAAGACTGCTTTGCTTTTGTCGAACCTTCTGCCCCAAGTCCCAAAAGGCCTCTGTAGTATAGTTTCTGCGCCAGCAGATAAAATACCAGAAGGATCGCGGCATTTAAAAGCAGATAGAGAAAAAAGAAAAGCAGACTTTTTTCACTCAGCATTTTTCCATACAGATAGTTGGTTGGAAACAGGATGTTCATTGCGTGATAAAAGGAAATCTCACCCTGCTTCAACTGCTCGGTAAACCGCATCATATCCATATCTTTTAACATGCCAACCAGAACAACCGCTACCACGATCATGATGAGAGAGACAAGAAAAGAAAGACGTCTGGCATGTGTTTTATTGCGGATCCACTTTGTTCCCGCCATCAACAGCACACATAAAACGCCGCAGTAGGCAAGCGGCGCAACCGGAAGAACCAGTGTCCCAAGCATCGCAGCCGGAATCATATAGCGTCCATGATCCACCCCTAAGAAAAAGCCGATCACCGCACTGAACAACACGATCCACTGCATCACGCTTTCATTGACGAGTGCTGCCGTGAATTTTGCCGCGATCACTTTTCCCGGTGAAATGGGAAGTGGCAGTATGTAAGCATTGTCCCCGGAAAAATAAAACACATTTAATATGACATGTATGCCAAACACCATCGAAAACAGTGCAATAAAATGCACAATAAACATCGTTCCGTCCGCGCTTTCCGTATTTAAGCCGAGTGTCAGTCCATAGGACAGATAGCCAATCAGTAAACAGCATGGAACCATAATAAAGCAGATTGCGATCACGCCCATAACGGCATAAAAAAGTTTCTGCCGCTTTCCTGTTGGCATGTCCGTATCTGCTGCGCCGATAAACGTGTGCACCAATTGTCTATACACCTTCATGACTCATCATCTCCAAAAAGATTTCTTCTAATGTTTTGCCCTCGTGCTGCTTAACAAGCTCCTCTAATGTACCCTCGTAGAGAATCTTGCCGTAACGGATGATGACAACACGGTCACACAGCTTTTCTGCTACCTCCAGCACATGCGTGGAAAACAGCACCGCATGTCCTTTTGCTGCGTGCTCCTTCATCATATTTTTCAGAATAAAGGCAGATTCCGGATCTAATCCTGTCATCGGCTCATCAAGGATCCATACATCCGGTTCATGGATCAGGGCACCGATCACCATCATTTTCTGCCGCATGCCATGGGAATAGCTTGACATCGGACGATTCAATGCATCGTAGATGCCAAACGTCTTAGCAAACCGCTCCATGCGCTCCTCACGATCATCTGCAGAAATACCATAAATATCCGCGATCAGATTCAGATATTCCAGTCCCTTAAGGCGTAAGAATTGATCCGGATTGTCCGAGCTATATCCGATCTGCTGCTTCGCCTTTAACGGCTCCTTTTCAATGTCATAGCCTGCTACCGTAATCTTTCCGGAATCCGGAGACAAAATACCGGTCATCATTTTCATAGAGGTGGTTTTGCCGGAACCGTTTGGCCCGATAAAGCCTACGATCTCCCCCTTGTTGACAGAAAATGAAACATCGTCTACCGCTTTGACACTGCCATCATACGATTTGGAAACATGTTCAAATGTGATCATAGTAACTCCTTTCTCTTTTTGTGTGAAAAAAAGCACAAATAATACGATCCTGCCCGTCCCGCATTCTCTGTGCTTTTCGTTGTTTCTATTATGTTTTTTGTTATCCGATCATCTTGTGGATCATTTCTACCACTTTTTCTCCCAGACGGTCAGAAAGTTTCTTGGCATCCTCTAAATCCTTGCCCTTTACACCATAGTAAAACTTGATCTTTGGCTCTGTTCCGGATGGGCGCACACATAACCATACGCCATCCTCCATATCAAAGTAAAGAACGTTGGAATTTGGAAGCCCGGTCGGAGTAACCTTTCCGGTTTTATAATCCGTGATCGTATCCATTTTATAATCGCGGAAGCTCGTAACCTTATATCCATCAAATTCTTTTGGTGGATTTGCCCGGAGTTCTGACAGGATCTGCTGGATCTTCTCCCCACCTTCCACACCCGGAAGTGAGATGGTCTGAATACCATCCATGTAGTAGCCCATTCTCTCATAAAGATCCACCATGGCATCCCACATTGTCATACCCTTGTCCATATAGTAAGCGGCCGCCTCGCAAAGAGCCATCGTTGCAACGATCGCATCCTTATCTCTTGCATGTGTTCCGATCAGACAACCATAGCTCTCCTCAAATCCAAACAGGTATTTTCCTTTTCCTGTTTCTTCCATTTTGAGGATCTGCTGTCCAATATACTTAAATCCGGTCAATACCTCGATCAGATTTACATCGTAATATTTGGCGATCGCATCTGCCATATTGGTAGTTACGATTGTTTTGATCAGGGAACCGTCACTGATGTCCTGTCCCAAGGCTTTCATCTGTCCGATTTCATAATCTGCTAACAGACATCCGGACATATTACCTGTCAGACAATGATATTCGCCCTTTTTGTCACGCACATATACACCCAGACGATCCGCATCCGGGTCTGTTGCCAGCACAAGATCCGCATTTTTTTCCTTTGCCAGTGCAAGTGCCAAGGTAAATGCTTCTGCCGCCTCCGGATTTGGATAAGATACTGTCGGAAACTCTCCATTTGGAAGCTCCTGCTCCGGTACTACATAAACATTTTTAAATCCGATCTCATCTAAGATTCTTCTCGCCGGGATGTTACCGGTTCCATGCAGCGGTGTATAGACGATTGTGAGCTTGTCTGCCCATTTCTTAATACATTCCGGATGAAGCACCAGTTTTTTCAACTGCTCCATATAGCAGTCATCGACTTCCTTGCCGATCACATGGTAAAGCCCTGCTCGGACCGCCTGTTCTTTTGTCATGGTACGGATCGTTGCCCAGTCTTCCACGGCTGCCACCTCACGCATGATTCCGGCATCGTGCGGTGGTGTGATCTGTGCACCGTCCTCCCAGTATACTTTATATCCATTGTACTCAGGTGGGTTATGACTGGCGGTAACATTGATACCAGCCACACAGCCCAGATGGCGAACCGCAAAGGAAAGCTCCGGAGTAGGTCTTAAAGACTCGAAAATGTAGGCTTTGATCCCATTGGCACACAGTGTCAATGCTGCTTCCTGTGCAAACTGGGTAGATTTCCGTCTGGAATCGTATGCGATCGCAACGCCCTGGCTCTCTTTACCCTGGATCAAAATATAGTTGGCAAGTCCCTGTGTAGCACGACGAACTACGTATTTATTCATACGGTTGATTCCAGCTCCGATAATACCACGAAGTCCCGCCGTTCCAAATTCCAGATCCTTGTAAAAACGCTCTTTGATCTCATTTTCGTTGTACTTGATACTCTCTAGTTCGAAGTTTGTCTCCGTATCGAAATACGGATTACGTAACCACTCCTCATATACCTGCTTATAGTTCACCTTGTACTCCTTTCTGATCTCTCTTACGTGAGTCACATATGTTTCTATAATCGACGAAGGATCATTGTCCTGTCACCTCTGTCGTCACTGTCTGCTCTGTACTTTGTGTGGTCGTTACAGTCTGCTGTAATACCTGCGTGCTTGCTACTGTGCTCGCAGTCGTCGCGCTGGTATTCATCGTCGCATCCGCAGAGGAGGACAATTCCACCAGATCCACATTCACATTCATATACGCTGCTTTTACTGTAATCGTTCCGTTGTAGGATTTATATCCCACAGCACTTACAGACACCCTGTGTCTGCCATATGCCAGCACAAATTTTGTCTTATCGGTATATTCCTGTCCATCTACGGTAATCACACAATCCTCCGGTGTCACATGAAACTGCATAATACCACGCCGTTCTGCAACAATCGTCAGATCCCCAAGGCTGATCGTCTGGTCTTCATTCTGCTCAACCACAACATCCTTTGTTCCCATCTTACCATCCTTGTCAATGGAAAGCGTCCATTTGCCGACCGGAACAGTCAGTACCATATCCTTCGTCACCGGCTCGATCACATTTCCAATGCTGACCATTCCCCCGATATAGGTAGAATAGTCTTTAAGCCGTACCAGTCCATGCCCCTTTTCAATGACTACAGAGCAGATCTTGCCCTTGTAACCGCGAAGCGTTACTGTATCCTGATCAGAGATGTCATTCAATGCCACCCGGTAGCGTCGCCCCGGTGTCTGGAGTCTGGCATCCTCAGATGCCGCTTCCTCCTCTGATGCATCCGAAGATACCTTCTGCACGGAAGCATCCGCCCCCGCTGCTTCGTCTGCTTTCTGTCTGGTCTTATCGTATAACACCAGCGCATTCTGGTAAGCATAGGCCGTTCCCTTATAATAAATGCGGGAAGCACTCTGGTCATAAGTCATTCCGATGACATTTTCATATTCCCATGCATCATAGGAAATCTGAAGGGTGCGGATCACAGAAGTAGTTGGATCATAACTGACTTCCACAATCTGTCCGATCTCACACTGGTTTGCCGCCATCGGCTCTTTATACCGGCTTGTAAATTGTGTTGTTGCATCGTAAGTCAGGTGATAGATCAGACCGCTGTCAATATCCGTTAAGGAAAATGCCTGCTCCTCCTCATCCGAGATCACTGCAAGCAGAGTTCTGCCATCTGCACTTACTTGTTCCTGTTTTTGTTCCGTATTGGACACAGGCTCCTCTTTTGTAGTTATCGTTCCTCGTTTTGTGCATCCGCAAACACCAGCCAAGAGTAATAAAAGCGCGGCACACAAACAAATCAGCTTTCTGTTTTTCACGTCTTCACCTCAATATTCTCAACTTTTCTTTCCTTGTTTGCAAGACACATACGTGGTTATTATAAACTAATTTGAAAGAAAAATAAAGAAAAAGGAGAAATTATACATAATCTTCTCGAAATTTTACCAAAAATTCCCGTTTGCGTTGGTTCTGTTCTACAACTTTATGAAGCTTTTCCACCATCTTTGGCGGCACCCATGTCTTTTTCGTATTGTAATAGCGGTTGGAGATCTTCCAGAATTTCTCCGGATAGGAAAGCAGCAGAAACAGCGTCTTGTATTCTGCTCTGGTCAGATGCCGTTCCGTTTCATAGCCTTTCAAAGCCTCTTTTACTACCTCATAGCGGTACTGGTTCTTTTCCAACACCTTTCTGACATAATCATACAGATCAACGACACACGGACCGAACCGGAACTGCTCCATCCCGATCGTCGCCCATCCCTTCTCTGTTTTCAACACATTGTGATGCTGGTAATTGCCGTGCAGCAGTCCATATGGCAGCCGCTCCTCCTTAGAAAATAACGCCGGGATCTGTTCCATTGCCTCTGCACTTTCCTTTAAAAACAAGCCGGAACAATGATTATATTGTTCCGTAAAGGGACTTTTTTTATTCATTTTCTTCATGTAGGAGGCGATCCGCTTCAGCTCCCGATCTCGTTTTAACAGTATCCCTTCGCACCACTCTTTCGCAGGAATCCCCTCTTTTTCGAGCCCCGCCTCCGCCGCATCATAATAATAAATGGCATCCCGCTGCTTTTGTAAAAGCTCTATTTCTTCTTCCTCTTCACACGCCGCCATTTCCTCCTCGTACCGCTGTTTTACTTTCTCTTCCACCTCTTTTAAGTAGGCACAGACCCCTGCCGCACTTACATGAAGCTTTGCTAAATTGGCAGCTCCTTCCCGCACCTGCTGTATTTCATACACATTCAGCTCCGGTCCGTTAAAAAAATGGCGCAGCAAATACGGGGTATGATACTTATCTTCCGTCAAAAAACGCCCTTCTTCATTCCTTACAAGCTGGTCGATCTCGACAAACCCCTGCCGGATCAGATAATCCTTTACATAGTATTCCCGCTCAGTTCTGTGTTCACTCGCTTTCACGGTGCTGATCCCGTAAAGCTGCCCTTTTTCGTCTGCAAGCATAACCATTTTCTTTCCCCTGAAAATGCGAACGGCAGAAAGCGCGTAACATTCCAATAACTCTTCTATTTTTTCCACAAGATCCCCCCGCTTCTTATTTCGCTGTCAAACCTTATCACTAATATGTATGTCTTTGGAAATAAGAATATGAAAAAAGGACATCCCCTTTCCGAAAAGGAAAGGAAATGTCCCATTTTGCTAACGAAGTGTCATCTGATAACTGCCACTTGCCGTTTTGCTGCTGTTATACACTTTAATGTAATAAGTACGGTTCGGCCAATTTGCCGGAAGTTTGAAGGTGGACTGATACTCAGCTTTATTGGTAAAGCCTTTGTGTGCTCCTCCCACCTTGACCGGGAGGATCTTGCCCTTCTTCTTGCCGGATACTTCTTTGTAGTAAAGACGCATCGTAAGTTTCCCTTGATTTTTCAACGATTTGATCGTGATGGAACGGCTGCCATAAGAGCTCTTTTTAAACTGGAAATAAGATGCCTTTTCGCCTGCTCCAAGTGTTGCATAAACCTTTTTTCCCCGTTTCAGGGTCTTTGCTGTTTTTAAGGAGCGGCCTCCTACCGTGCTGTAGTTTTTGATAGAAGTTGCCAGTGAAACCGTTTTTACCGAAGAAGCGGCTTTCACATAAAGCAGATACGTCTTTCCCTTCACCACACCATATCCGGTCTTTGTTTTTCCATCCTTGTGATTTTTAGAAGAATACCCAGATAAGGAAGCTGTCGGACTTAAGGATTTTTTATTGAGATCTGTAAGACCAATACTTACTTTCGATTTGGTCTTATTCTCCACTTCCAGATATCCGGTCTTTTGTGCTTTAAACTGCGCATAAAAGCGGCTGGTGGAGTCATGTTTCATCAAAGCCAGTTTGTTTGTTTTTCCAATTGACAATGTAACACCTGCGGAATACTGTGCTTTTAACGTAATCGTTACCGCTGTATCACCGCTGATCGCAACAAGATAATCTCCTGCTTCAAGTGCACAGGCTCCGGTTTCATCCTCCGCATCGACCATCTCCTCCATATAGGAATCATTACGATCCGTACTCACCAGTGCGATCTGCACCTGTTCCTCTGCCTCATCCGTCCGCATCAGATTCAGGTACCCTTTTTGCTCCATCGTGATCGGGATAACGCTGGTAGTCCCTGATTCCACATCAATATCGACTGCTTCCCCTTCCATCAATGCGATTCCAATCCCGGAAGGGAGCTGTTTCTCCACTGTTGTCGTCGCTGTCGCATCCTGCGAAACTGTTGTCCCAGCAGGAGAGGTTTCTCCCTCTGCAAATGCAGTATCTGCCTTTTTCCCTCCAATCATACCGGATAAAAGAAGGCTGCCCGCCAGCACAAAAGCTGCCATACGTTTCATTCTGTTTGTTTTCATATTCTTTCACACTCCTGACTTACTGCTCTTTCCTGTCACTTTTTTCATCTACCAACTGCATCAACCGTGCTTTTTCATTCCATTCCGGATGCATGAGCACCTGCTCCAGCAGATACGAAAGCACCTGTCCCAGCTCTTTGCCGGGTTTCATCCCCATCCGGATCAGATCAGATCCATTGATCGCAAGGTCATGAATACAAAGGCACTCTCCCTCTTTTCTGATGTCATTATAGCACGCCTCAATCTCATCCAGCAACGTAAGCTTCTCCTTCTGCATATAGGTGCTTTGTGCCAGGCAATCGGCACGCTGCAGCAAAAACAGCTCCTCCATATAGTCTGCCCCGATCTTTGACGCGGCTCTGCGCACCTGGTTGCGGTTCACAGTGCTTCCCCAGTTGTAATCGTGCCAGTAGATCAGCTCCTTGACACGACGCACCGTATCGTTGTCAAATTTCAGTTCCCGCAAGATCTGTCTTGCCATCTCGGCACTTTCCTTCGCATGCTGGTAAAAATGACAGATTCCATGCTCGTCTATAGTTTTTACCTCTGGTTTTGCAACATCATGCAGCAGCGCCGCATAACGGAGCACTGTCGTTTTCGGAATCTGTTCCACAGCTTTTAAACAGTGCCGTCCTACATCATAGCAATGATGTGGATTTTCCTGTGTCGTAGCGAGCATCCGGTCAAACCACGGCATAATGACTTTCGTAATGCCTGTCTTATATCCAACCGTCAACAGACGGTCTGTGTGATCTGAGAGCAACAGCTTCGTCAATTCCACACGGATCCGCTCCGCGCTGATGTCCCTTAGATATTCTGCTTTTTCCTGCATAGCAGCCAATGTTTTTTCTTCTATCGTAAAATCAAGCTGCGCACTAAAGCGCATGGCACGAAGTACCCGGAGTGCATCCTCATCAAACCGGTGGGATGCCTCACCTACACAGCGGATGATCCCTCTTTTCAGATCTTCCTGCCCTTCAAAATAGTCTACCACGCCCTCTTCTTCATTATATGCCATCGCATTGATCGTAAAATCGCGGCGCAGCATATCTTCCTTCAGACTCTTGGTAAAACTGACATTGCTTGGGCGGCGGTGATCCTCGTACACACCATCTACACGGTAGGTCGTTACCTCGTATCCTGCATGCTCCTTCATAACGGTTACCGTACCATGCTGAATCCCGGTATCGATCGTATGAGAAAATAATTGCTTTACCTCCTGCGGGGAAGCATTTGTCGTAATATCCCAGTCGTCCGGGGTACGTCCGAGCATAGCGTCCCGCACGCAGCCACCTACTACATAGGCTTCATAGCCTTCCCGGTGAAGACGATCCAGTATTTCTGATGCTCCCTTTGGGACGGTTATATGCATGGCATTCACCTCATTTCTCTTTGTTTTCTGGAATTTATTATACAAGGAATTGGAGATTTAGGCAAGAAAGGCATCCTCAAATATAAGCTAGAAACATTAGCCACTTTCCTATAAAAAATCTCCCTCCGGTTTCCGGAGGGAGATCATAGAATTCGTCATTATATTCGGCTTAGTAGAATGATACCTGTGCGTACCATTTTGCTTCGCTCTTTACAGTCTTCTTACCAACTTTTGTTTTTGGTGTGATCAGAATATAGTAGCTCTGATTTTTCTTCAGTGCCTTCTTGCCATACTTTGATACTACTACACTGTTGGATTTTGCACTTACGGATTTTACTTTCTTGTATCCGCCCTCTTTTGATGTAGAGATCCGAATGTCATATCCGGTTGCACCCTGTACTTTCTTCCAGCTTACTTTTACTGCTCTCTTTTTGCCAACCCGGCTTGCACCAAGTCCTTCCATCCATGCGAAATACTTGTATCCGGAATAAGGACCATATGCCTTGCTCTGACCATTGTTGATATTGATATAACCACGCACACGGTACTTTAAGAACTTGTTTTTAGTAGCACTGGTCATCTTTAAATCTTTACCGGTAAATACGGTCTTATTTGTCTTTTTATTCTTTACCTGGAATACATAGTCATCTGCATTGCTCTCTACACTGCTGGCACGGAAATCAGTCTCCTTTAATCCGGTCCAGAGATATCTGATACCGAACTCGCCGGAAGCATACGCTCTTGGCAGTGTTTTTGTCCCCCATAAGTAAGCAGAGTCACTACTGTATACTTTCTGTCCATTTGGTGCGATCACATAGCTGTATACATTATAACGATTACTTACATTATATGCTAAGCCACCAATCATAGCGGAAGTTCCCTGACTTGCCGGGATATCTGCTACCACCGGCTCATTGTTATAATCCACATACTGACGCACCTCATATCCTGTCACGTTTGCTACAGCACTCCAAGTGAGTGTCACGGTATTTGCTGTTGCACCAGTCTGAATTACGGAAGCCGGTGCTGCCGGAGTTTCTGGAAGAGTGGTAACAGCCAACATATCAGACCACGCAAGTGCAGCCGCTGCTTTTGCATCTACGCGCCAATTGTATTGATATGCCTTGATCCATACATAAAAAGTACCACCAGCATTCAAATTAGAAATAGTGTCCGTAGTTGAAGAAGTGTAATCTACATAACGGCTTGAATTCTGGTCCGGAACATTATTTATATAGATAGCATACCGAACATCCTCTCCTAAATATGCAGACCAAGAAATATCCGCACTTGACTTATTCCACCCTGTCTGTTTCAATCCATCCACATGTCCAGCTGCAGATGCCCTAAAGTTACACAGTCCAAACACCATGGTGAGAGCCAGCATTGCTGCTGCAAATCGTTTCATCATTTTCATAATGTTTCCTCGCTTTCCTTGTTATAAAAAGTGTACAACGGTTGTTAACCATACAGGTACATTATACGAATTATACCCAACACTGTCAATCAGACTATTGTAAAAATTCACCATTTTCATGTAAATTTTAGTTAAATTTTTCTGAAAATAATGTGAGAAATTAGTAAGCTCGTCCAAAATATACCATTGCCTTTGCAGGCTTGCCACAACGGACACAGACATCCCCGATCTTCTCCTGTGCAAATGGCATACAACGGGTAGAGGCACCGGTCTCCTCTTTGATCGCTTCCTCACACGCCTGGTCTCCGCACCACATTGCTTTTACAAAGCCCTGCTTCGTTGTGATGATCGTTTTAAATTCATCATAATCCTTTGCGGTATGTGTGTTTGCTTCCCGATGCTTTAACGCTTTTTCATACATTGCTTTCTGGATCTCAGGAAGCAGTTCTGCAACTTTTGCCGGAATCTCCTCGATCGCTACCTGATATTTCTCTCTGGTATCGCGGCGTACTAATACAGCCTGGCCTGCCTCGATGTCTTTTGGTCCGATCTCCACACGCAGCGGAATACCACGCATTTCCTGCTCTGCAAACTTCCAGCCCGGATTCTTATCAGAATCATCGACCTTAACACGGAATTCCTTTAAGGCTTCCTTGATCTCGTAAGCCTTGTCAAGCACGCCTTCCTTTTTCTGCATGATCGGAGTGATCACTACCTGTGTTGGCGCAACCATTGGCGGAAGTACCAGACCGGAATCATCTCCATGCACCATGATGATCGCACCGATCAGACGAGTGGTCATACCCCAGGAAGTCTGGTGTACATATTTTAAGGAATTATCTTTATCCTGATACTGAATACCAAATGCTTTTGCAAATCCATCTCCAAAGTTATGGCTTGTTCCGGACTGCAGTGCCTTACCGTCGTGCATCAGCGCCTCGATCGTATAAGTTGCCTCTGCCCCTGCAAACTTCTCCTTCTCGGTCTTTTTACCGCGCACAACCGGAATTGCAAGCACTTCCTCACAGAAATCAGCATAGAGATTTAACATCTGCTCTGTTCTTGCTTCTGCTTCCTCTGCAGTTGCATGAGCGGTATGTCCCTCCTGCCATAAAAATTCACGGGAACGTAAGAACGGACGTGTCTCTTTCTCCCAGCGCACAACCGAACACCACTGGTTATATACCTTTGGCAGATCACGGTATGAGTGAATGTCATTTTTATAGAAGTCACAGAATAATGTCTCGGATGTCGGACGCACACAAAGACGCTCCTCCAGCTCATTCAATCCTCCGTGTGTCACCCACGCTACCTCCGGAGCAAAGCCTTCTACATGATCCTTCTCTTTTTCAAGCAGGCTCTCCGGAATAAACAATGGAAGATATACATTCTCCACGCCGGTTGCCTTAAAACGTGCATCCAGCTCTTTCTGGATCAGCTCCCAGATCGCATATCCTGCCGGTTTAAATACCATGCAGCCTTTTACGCTGGTGTAATCGATCAAATCTGCTTTCCGGCATACATCGGTATACCACTGTGCAAAATCCTCCTCCATCGAGGTAATCTGCTCTACTAATTTCTTGTCCTTTGCCATGATTCTTCTCCTTTATCTACTCTCTTTCTTAAAAATCCTCTGCGTCCAGCAGTGCAAAGCCCTCTCCCCACGGTTCCGTCTTATATACCATCCACTCTTTGGTCGTAGGATGGGCAAATTCCAGCCGGGTCGAGATCAAAGCAAGCTGTCTGATGTTCTGTTTTTTCTGACTGCCTGTCTTTTTGGGGGCAGGTGCATATTTCTGATCTCCCACGATCGGGTTGCCGTGGTGCGCCATCTGGCAGCGGATCTGGTGATGTCTTCCGGTCTCCAACCGGATCAGCACATAGGAAAATGCGCCGCTGTCCGTTTCCAGCTCGTCTAATACTTCATAATCAAGCAGGGCAGTTTTGGCTTCTTTTGTATCGGAAGCAACCACCCGGCTGATATTCTTTTTTCTGTCCCAGATCAGTGCGTCTTCGTAAGTTCCTTCCATATCGGGAAGAAAGCCGCTTACAACCGCCTGATAATATTTTACCATCGTATGTTCCTTGATCTGCCGGCTAAGTTCTGCCGCTGCCTGTTTGTTCTTCGCAAGCACCATCACGCCTCCAACCGGTCGGTCCAGACGATGTACGGCACTGACAAACGGCGGCTCGGACAAAGGAGTCCCCGCCTTGATCGCTTGTTCACTCAGTTCTTTTTTCCAGTAGGATTCCAAATCCTGTGTCATCGACTTGTCACTTTGGGACGGCATCCCATCCGGCTTCACACATACGATAATGTCCTCATCTTCATAAAGCAGTTCCGGTTTTTTCATGCTGCGCCTCACATTCTATGCTACATACCTTCGCCTAAGGTAGCTACCATAACCGCTTTGATCGTGTGCATACGATTCTCTGCCTCATCAAAGATCACATCAGCATGCTTCTCAAAAACATCCTCTGTAATCTCATTTCCTTTTACAGCAGGCAGGCAGTGCAGCACGATCGTGCTGTCTTTTCCAGTCATGTCGAGCATTGCCTGATTTACCTGATATGGCTTTAACAGAGCAATACGCTCTGCTGCCTTATCCTCTTCTCCCATAGAACACCATACATCGGTATAAATGCAGTCCGCATCCTTCACAGCACCTTCCACATCTTCCGTGATCGTAAGTGAGGCCCCGGACTCTTTGGCATAGCCTTTGCAAAGCTCTACAAGATCTTCTCTTGGCCATAAGCTCTTTGGTGCTAAGATCGTGCAGTTGACACCCATCTTGGTACAGCCGATCATCAGGGAATTTGCCATGTTATTGCGTCCATCTCCCACAAATACAAAATTCAGACCTTTCAGTGTTCCAAACTGCTCTCTTAATGTCAGAAAATCTGCTAAGATCTGCGTTGGATGGTAATCATCAGTCAATCCATTCCATACCGGAACACCAGAATATTTGGCAAGCTTTTCTACATTTTCCTGTTTAAATCCACGGAACTCGATTCCATCAAACATGCGTCCCAGTACACGTGCCGTATCCTCTACGCTCTCCTTGTAGCCAAGCTGAATATCATCTTTTCCAAGATATTCCGGATGACCGCCCTCATCGATACAGCCAATCGTGAAGGAACAACGGGTACGGGTGGAAGGCTTCTCGAAGATCAAAGCGATATTCTTTCCTTTTAAAGTATTTCCGGTAATGCCCTTTTTCTTGTCTGCTTTCAGTTTTGCAGCCAGATCAAGCAGATAACCGATCTCCTCCGGTGTGAAATCCTTTAACGTCAAAAAACTTCTTCCCTTTAATGTCATAATCATTTCCTTCTTTCTTCTATAGAGTAATCTACATAAATGTCTGTTTTCTATTTTCGCAAATTTTCCCTCTAATGTCCACCACAAATTTCACACTTTTAGGGAAATTGGCAAAATGACGAACTGCTTCGACCCCTTAAATTCCGTTTTCGACATGATTCGACTGCATTTTCAGCAATATTTGCATCTGTTTTTCTTTCGTTTCTTCCTATAAAATAATGGTAATCATTACAGAAAGAACGAGGCATCCATATGCAGACGATCCGTACGTTACGGGAAGCAGCCGGACTTTCCCAGCGCGAACTGGCACAATTGTTAAATGTTTCCCAGCAGTCTATCTACAAATATGAAACCGGACAGGTACTTCCAAGCATCGCCTTTTTGCGCGACATCAGCACCTTTTTTCACACCACAGTTGACTATCTATTGTCCGCCGAGGACGTTCCTCCTTCCCTTGCCATTCCGCAATGTGAACTGACACTGGATGAATTTCATCTGCTGCATCATTACCGTATGATGCCTTCCTATCAGAAGCGCACGATACGAAAAATGATGGAAAAGATCGCGAAAAACAGTACTTTCGATTAAATTGTTAGCACTCTTTGCCGACGAGTGCTAATTTTCACACTTTAGACACATTTTCCCCACAATTGCGTCACAATTCTCCTCTAATATGCAAAGCATAGAAACAAAGAAACCAAACAGAATGTTTTAAAACAAACATTTCTATGTATACATTTTAAAGGAGGAATCACTATGATTAACTTAATTCCATTTGCAGCAAACGAACCAGACGTTTTTGATTATTTTGACGCTTTCAACCATTTCATGCATACTCCGGTACAGCAGAGCAAACCTTCCTATTATCAGTGCAAAACAGATATTGCAGAGTATAAGGATTACTTTGAAGTAGCATGTGAGCTGCCAGGCTTTGATAAAAAGGAGATCAAGATCGATATTAAGGATAACACCTTAACGATCACAGCCGAGCATGCGAAAGAAGAAAAGAAAGCAGAAGAACAGGAGCAGACAGACAGCGAATATCCACAGTATGTCAGAAGAGAACGCTCCATGGCAAACTTTAAACGCAGCTTTAACTTAGAGCAGATCGATACCAACGGTGTGAAAGCCAATTATGAAAATGGTATCTTAACGATCAAGCTGCCAAAGGAAATGCCAAAGAATCCGGAAAGCATTTCCATTGATGTTGCTTAATGCAACAGATACAACCCTTATTATGCGGACAGATTTCCCATTCAGAATACGGGCATCTGTCCGCTTTCTTTTTCTTAATATTCTATGAAGTAGTTGCACCTTCTGGAATTTATGGTAAAATAACTATATCTATGCCTAAGCGTTTTTTAAGAAAAGGAGATTATTATTATGAAACACATAAAACATTTACGAAAGGCAGCCGGACTTTTATGTCTGCTCTTACTGCTGTCGATGACCTGTCAAATGATCCCGGCTTCTGCCGACCAGGAATCAACAGAAAAAACGATTGTTACATTAGGGGCAGATCTAAAGGGTGAAGACCGTGAAACTGTACTCTCTCTGCTTGGTCTTACCGAAGATGATCTTGCCGACTGTACGGTGCTTGAGATCACCAACGCGGATGAGCACGCTTATCTGGACGAATATTTATCCAGCCAGGTCATTGGAAAACGTGCCCTGTCTTCCATTCGTTTAAACAAAGCAAATAAAGGAAATGGTATCCAGGTTACCACACATAACATCAACTACTGTACAGAGTCCATGTATGTCAACGCTCTGGCAACGGCCGGTGTCGAAGATGCCGATGTCATTGTTGCCGGTCCATTTGACATTTCCGGTACAGCAGCATTAGTTGGTACTATGAAAGCCTATGAAGAACTGACCGGAGAAAAGATCTCCGAGGAAGCCAAAGATGCCGCTACAAACGAACTTGTCATTACGGGAGAATTATCCGAAAGCCTTTCTGATCCGGAAAAAGCATCCGAGCTGATCGGTTATGTCAAAAATGAGGTGATCGCAAAAAATGCAGCCTCTGAAGCAGATATTAAAGAAATCGTGCAAAACGCCGCAGAAGAAATGAATGTTACCCTTTCTGAACAGGATGTTGACAAGATCGTTTCTTCCATGAAAAAGATCAGCAGTCTTGATCTTAACTTAGATCAGATCAAGGATCAGGCAAAGGGGCTTTATGACAAGCTTTCTTCCCTGAATATTTCTGCAGATCAGGCAAAAGGAATCATGGATAAGATCCTTTCCTTTTTTGAGCGTTTGTATAACAAAATCATTACATTATTTTCTTAAAAGCAACGAGTAAGGGAGGAGACTTAGCATGACAACAATTGAACAGATTCAGGTAGAGGGACAGACCTGCTACAAGCTGGTTGTCGGAGATTACAGTGCCGTACTTGCGCCATCACTGGGCAATAACATGATCCGCTACCGCAACAATGCCAAAAACATCGAGGTATTCCGTTTCGACGAGCAGCATCCGTATGAGGCAGTAAAGAACAGCCCGGAAGTCTATGGCTATCCATTTCTTTATCTGCCAAACCGCTTAAAGGATGGTGTATTAAAAACATCGGATGCCTGCTATCAGCTTCCGGTCAACGAGGGAAACCATTACCACAATGCCATTCATGGATTCGTACAGAAACGTGCCTATAAGGTAGTTTCTACTGAAGTGATCAACGACGATGCCGTACGCATTGTATCTGAATTTGTCTATGATGAAAATGATCCACATTATGCATATCTTCCATTAAAGTTTACCCTGCGTATGACGTATACACTTTCTGCCAACGACGGATTGTTACAGGAAGTAGAGATGGTAAATCAGAGTGAACATATGCTGCCTTGCGGTTTCTGTTCCCACACTCCATTTAACGCTGCATTTGCAGAAGGAAGCAATCCGGATGACACCATGCTTCACGTTCCTGTTCTGGAACGCTGGGAGCTTAATTACCGCTGTCTTCCAACTGAACGGCTTCTGGCACTTGCTGAATATGACAAGGCATACAACGAAGCCGGAAGATGTGTCACAGAAAATCTGGACAATGACATTTATACTGCAAAAATGAATACCTTAGACGGAGCGGAATTTTATGGAGCTTACGCCGAGAATTCCCCATCCGGTCACAAGATCTGCTACGAGGTAAGCAAGGAATATCGTTTCTGGTGTGTATGGAACGATCAGGGCAACAAAGGATATTTCTGTCCGGAGCCATGTACCTGGATGATCGATGCTCCAAATCTTTCGATGGCACCGGAGCGTACCGGATATGAGGAGATCGCACCAGGAGAAACCTTTACCTGCTGGCAGCACATTTTCACAAAGTAATAAAATAGAATGCAAAAAGCCTGAGGATCCTTTATCCTCAGGCTTCTTTTTGTTTCATGAAATTTTAGTACCGGTGGAAATATGTTGCTCCGGAAAGTTCCGACGGATAAATCTTTCTGCCCCATTTGATGATACAGGTGCCGCCGATGTTACACTCTCCG
This sequence comes from Lachnospiraceae bacterium, assembly GCA_050874905.1. GTDB lineage: Bacteria > Bacillota > Clostridia > Lachnospirales > Lachnospiraceae > NC2004. The sequence continues at coordinate 57,296 of JBNMLP010000006.1, read as the reverse complement.
ACTACGATATAATTTTTATGCTTTTCTGTTATGATGACGGAATGTTCACTGTATCGGATCACATCGCCAGCCTTTGCCTTTTTAAATGACTTGTGCGTCGTATATTTGGCTTTTTTTCCATAGATCAGATCACTCATCTTCCATGCAAATCCATAACACTGCAATCCAAGCACTCCGGTCGGACACATATACCGATTGCAGTAACGGTAGCCATATACACTATGAAAACACGGAGTAGAACTTACCGTGGTACTGTCTCCATTCGGACGCTCCATCAGATTCCAATATTTTCCATCCGGATATTGCTTCTGAAGCTTTTTAAATTTCTGATTAAGCTTCTGCAAGCTCGTAGAAAAAACAGTTACCGCTTCCGAATAGCCACTTTCGATCCGGTTCGAATCATACATCACATAGCTTTTGATCTTATAGTAGTAATCTGTATTTTTGTTCCGCTTATTCAGTGTAACTTTATTCACAGACGCTTTTTTGACCGTCTTTATTTTCTTGTAGGAGCTGCCATTCTTTTTCTCATAGATCATGTAGCCGCTTACATTGTTCTGTTTTTTCCATTTTACACTGATCTGGCTGCCATTTCTGCTTCCGGAGGTAACCGTCGGTTTGGCATAGGCAACTTTATATTTTACAGTGGGACTGTCACTTCCCACTGCGATCGTGCCATCCGCTTTGCGGTGGTACGGCTGTACTTTGTAGGTGTAGGTGACTCCATAAGTAAGTCCGCTGTCCTGATAACTCTGGAAAGCAGTTTTGGCAGATGCAATATCTGCTACTGTTTCGTAGTTATTATGGTAATTATCCTTACGAAGCAGATAGTACCCATCCGCATTGCGCTGGATCACATACCAGGTAAGACTGACCTTTCTGCTGGAAGCTTCCGTCTTATTTAAGGCGTAGACAGTTTCCATGACGATCGGGGTTTCTGTCGTCGTGGTTATCGTGGAAACCGGCGGTACCGCCGTCGTTTGTTCCGAAATGGCCGTGGTCTGTTCTCCCGGAGCAGCAGGAATTTCTCCGTATGCATAAGAAGTGACTGCTCCCCCGCCCTGAAGCAGCATGGTAAATGCCAGCGTAAACGCCAGCAGACGCTTAATCTTTTTCATTATTATCACATCCCTTATTCTCGTTACATTGTGTTTCTATTGTAGCGTATCTGCGGTCGCTTTGGCAAATACTTTCTTTGCTCCCGTAATTACTCACAAAGTTTTTTTCCCGTCCTTTTGATTCATTGGGTAATACGTTCAAATTTCCACAAAAAAGCCGCTCTTTTCCCTACATTTAGCCCAATTTCTCCTTGCTTAAAACCCTGTCCTATTATATAATGGACTTACATGGCGCACGGTGTCCGGTACGGACTCCAACGCAGCCCAATCTGCATTGGTACGGACACAGTTTACGCGGCAAATATTACGAAAAAAGAGGTATGAAAAGCATGAAATTTGGTTATTTCGATGATGCAAACAAAGAGTATGTCATCACTTCTCCTAGGACTCCATATCCATGGATCAACTACTTAGGAACACAGGGATTCTTCTCTTTGATTTCTAACACAGCAGGTGGATACAGCTTCTATAAAGATGCTCGTCTTCGCAGAATTACCCGTTATCGTTACAACAACGTACCGATCGACATGGGTGGACGTTACTTCTACATCAAAGAAAACGACACGATCTGGAACCCGGGATGGTCTCCGGTCAAGACGGAGCTTGACTCTTACGAGTGCCGCCACGGTATGGGTTACACCGTGATCACAGGTAAGAAAAATGACTTAAAGGCAGAAGTTACTTTCTTTGTTCCTCAGAACTATGACGGTGAGGTACAGCAGCTCGTTCTGACTAATGAAGGTTCTGCTCCTAAGACATTCAAGTTATTCTCTTTTGCAGAGTGGTGTTTATGGGATGCGCAGGATGACTGCACAAACTTCCAGAGAAACTTCTCTACCGGTCGTGTAGAGGTAGATGGTTCTACTATTTATCATAAGACAGAGTACCGTGATCGTCGTGATCATTTCGCATTCTACACTGTAAATGACGAGATTGACGGTTATGATACAGACAGAGATGCGTTTATCGGTCTTTACAACGGCTTCCATGAGCCACAGGCTGTATTAGACGGAAAGGCTACCAACTCTTTTGCAGATGGATGGTCTCCAATCGCTTCTCATTACAAAGAGATCACACTTGCTCCAGGCGAGTCAAAGACATTAGTTTTCATTTTAGGTTATGTTGAGATGCCGGTGGCTGAGAAATTCGAGGCTGACGGAAAGACGATCAACAAGACCAAAGCAAAAGCAATGATCGAAAAGTACAACACACCGGAGAAGGTTGCTGCCGGATTACAGGAATTAAAAGAGACCTGGGAGCACTTATTAAGCATCTTAAACGTTGAGACTCCGGATGACAAAGTAAACCGTATGGTCAATATCTGGAACCAGTATCAGTGTATGGTTACCTTTAACCTGTCCCGTTCTGCTTCTTATTTCGAGTCAGGTATCGGCCGTGGAATGGGATTCAGAGATTCCAACCAGGATGTACTTGGTTTCGTTCATCAGATTCCGGATCGTGCAAGAGAGCGTATCCTTGACATTGCTGCTACACAGCTTGAGGATGGTGGATGCTACCATCAGTATCAGCCACTGACAAAGAAGGGTAACTCCGACATCGGTGGAGACTTCTCTGATGATCCATTGTGGATGATCCTTTCTGTTGCTGCATATATCAAAGAGACCGGAGATTGGGACTTCTTAAATGAAATGGTTCCATTTGACAATGATGAGTCAAAGGCAAAACCTTTATTAGAGCATTTGAAGGTTTCCTTCTACAAGATTGTAAACAACTTAGGACCACATGGTCTTCCACTTGCCATGCGTGCTGACTGGAACGACTGTATCAACCTCTCCTGCTTCTCTGATACACCAGGCGAGAGCTTCCAGACTTACACCAACCCTAAATTTGCTGCAGAGGGCGGCTATTCTAAGGTTGCAGAGTCTGTTATGGTTGCTACTTTATTTACCTACGCAGGACCAAACTATGTAGAGATCTTAAAGCATATCGGCAAAGAGGACGAAGCAAAAGCTGCTCAGGCTGAGATTGATAAGATGAAAGCAAACATCATGGAATCTGCATGGGATGGTGACTGGTTCTTAAGAGCTTACGATGCAAATGGCGAGAAGATGGGATCTAAGGAATGTGAAGAAGGACAGATCTTCATCGAGCCACAGGGATTTGCAATCATGTCCGACATCGACGAAGAGGCTACAAAGAAGACCTTAAAGTCCATCGATGAAAGACTGAATACCAAATTTGGACTTGTTCTTAACAATCCTGCATTTACGAAATACTATATCCAGTATGGTGAGATTTCTACATATCCAGGTGGATACAAAGAGAACGCCGGTATCTTCACCCACAACAATGCATGGATCATCTGTGCAGCTGCTCATGCTGGAGAAGGTGATCAGGCATTCAAATACTACTCAGAGATCGCTCCTGCATTTACAGAGGAGACTTCTGATATCCATAAGACAGAGCCATATGTATATGGTCAGATGATCGGTGGTAAAGATGCCGGTTCCGATATTGGCCAGACTGGCAAGAACTTTGGTCAGGGTAAGAACTCCTGGTTAACTGGTACTGCTGCTTGGAACATGGTAGCTATTTCCCAGTACATCTTAGGTATTGCTGCAGATTTTGACGGTTTGAGAATTGATCCTTCTATTCCTTCTGCATGGGATGGATTTAAGGCATCCCGTGAGTACCGTGGAGCTACCTACAACATCACGATCAAGAACCCTGAGCATGTCTGCAAGGGTGTAAAGAGCGTAACAGTAGATGGCAATGCTATTGAAGGCAATGTACTTCCTGTATTTGACAAGGGAACTACTCATGAAGTAGAAGTTGTATTAGGTTAATTTCATCTATTCACTCATAGCAAAAAGAGGAGAAAACTAATTTGGTTTTCTCCTCTTTTTCTATTTGCTGCAAGCAGCGTTTCCTGCACATTTTCAAATATCTTCTATCCTACAGGTACATATTTTCCTGATAATACTACTACACAAGGTATTTCAGGCTCTTTAACAAAAAGATCCAGAACGTTAATGTAAAGGCAGAGACCAGAGTAGAAAAAACGATCAGACAGTTGGCAAGCTCATGATCGTTATTCATCTCTTTCGCCATCACATAACCGCTCGCAGTTGCAGGTCCCCCAATCATGATCAGAATAGACAATAGCTCTTGATTCCGAAATCCCATTAAAATACCGAGTGGAAGCACCACCAGCGGTAAGATCACCAGCTTGATCGTGGTTCCGATGACCGCCGGCTTACGCTTTGCTTTGGCTGCCGAAAAAGTAAAGCCGGCTCCAATCGCAAGCAGGGCGATCGGTGTAGCAGTGCGGTCAATGAGATCGATCGTTTTCACTGCCATTTCCGGAAGCTTCAGATGGATCAGGGAAGCTGCACAACCGATCACAATTCCAATAATGATCGGGTTTTTCACGATATTAAAACATGCCTTTTAATTCCTGCATGGCTTTTGGCATCCACCGGATTCTTTCCACGGAAGGTGAGTACCACAACCGATGCCACATTATAAAACGGAACGGCACCGATGATCATCAACGGTGCAAGCCCGACATCACCATATATATTCTTGATAAAAGCAATTCCTAAAATAGCGGCACTGCTGCGGAACGAACCCTGCACAAATGCACCGATCATCGTCTTGTCCTTCATAAAGCACTCTGCACCGATCCAGATCAGTACAAAACTTCCTGAAGTTGCCAGAAAACAAAATGCCACAAACCGCCAGTCAAACTCTCCGCTGATGTCTGCCTGCCACAGATCGTGAAACAGCATGACCGGAAGTGCTACCCGGAAACAATAGCGATTGGCAATGTTGACAAACTCCTTTGTAAACATGCCGCGCTTTTTTAAGAAATATCCCAGCACCATCACTGCAAAAATCGGAACTGTTCCATTTAAACTATAGAGTAAACTATTCATTTTTCATTATCCCTTCTGTCGTCAGATTCTCTTCCGTGTCCTTTCCACTCTCCTCGATAGTCTCCGTACTCTCCTGATCAAGATCGATCACGATCCACTCTTCCGGTTCTGCATAATCCATACTCTCTCCGGTAATATTCAGTGCCAGTGAAAAAGCAGCGATTCCAACAGACAAGATCAACAACCAGATTGCCACTGTACGAAGTGTTAATTTCTTCACACTCATTCCCCACTTTCTCAAAAACGAGTAGGCAGACACCTACTCGACTTGTATGCTTGCTATACATAAAAAGGAGCCTGCTAAAACACTTGTTTTTAGCAGGCTTTCAAAAGATCTTAGTCCTCTACGCCTTTTGACTTGAGATATTCTACAATGTCATTTACCGTTGCGATATTCTCTAAGTCCTCAGCCGGAATCTCAATATCGTATTCTTCTTCCAACGCCATCACAAGCTCGAATAAGTCAAGGGAATCTGCATCTAAATCATCCTTAAAATTAGAACTTAAATCAATGATCGCCGGATCAACATTCAGTTGCTCTGCAATAACTTCTCTCATCTTTTCTAACATATGTTTTTGTCTCCTTTTTTGCAAATAAAATTACAGTTCTTACCAAACTGTCTCCTATGAAAATATACTATTATTCTATGACACTGTCAACCAGTATTGCAAGTTTTTTCATTGACAGAAAAGTGCTTTTCTTTTATAATCAAGAATAGTAACTATTATCGTTTTATAGAAAGGATTACCTATGCCGCAGAAATTAAATAAAAGCAAACAACGGGATGCAATCCTTGCCTTTCTTATGACAAGAAAAGACCATCCTACCGCAGATACCATCTATGAAAATGTACGGCTCACGATTCCAAATATCAGTCTGGGAACAGTATATAGAAATCTTGCTCTTTTAACAGAGCGTGGAGAGATCTTAAAGCTGTCCATCGACGGAGTTTCCGATCGCTATGATGCCACTACAACCCCGCATCTGCATTTTCAGTGCAGGATCTGCAATGAAGTATCAGATCTTTCCCTGCACTTAGACTTTGACAGCATGCTGAAACAGGCATCCAAGGAATTTGACGGTATCATAGAAGGCCACAACACATTCTTCTATGGAATATGTCCGCAATGTGTCAAAAATAAAAATAGGAAAAATTCCTAATTTTTTTAAAAAGTGTATTGACAAATCAGACAACATCAGTTACACTTAATTCATAGAAAACAGTAATGATTACTGATTTCAAACAAGCATAAAATAATATAATAGGAAAAGAAAAGGAGATTACGATTATGAAGAAATGGGTATGTTCCGTATGTGGTTATGTTTATGAAGGAGAAAGCGCTCCAGAGAAGTGCCCACAGTGTGGCGTTTCTGCAGACAAGTTCACAGAGATGAAAAGCGGCGAGATGACATGGGCAGCTGAGCATGTCGTAGGTGTTGCTCAGGGTGTTGACGAAGAGATCATCCAGGGACTTCGTGACAACTTCAATGGAGAATGTTCTGAGGTAGGTATGTATCTTGCAATGGCGCGTGTCGCACATCGTGAGGGTTATCCGGAGATCGGATTATACTGGGAGAAAGCAGCTTACGAAGAGGCTGAGCACGCAGCAAAATTTGCAGAGCTTTTAGGTGAAGTGATCACTGACTCTACGAAAAAGAACCTTGAAATGCGTGTAGAAGCAGAATGTGGCGCAACCGAAGGAAAGATGGCACTGGCAAAGAAAGCCAAAGAGCTGGGACTTGATGCAATCCATGACACTGTTCATGAGATGGCACGTGACGAGGCAAGACACGGAAAAGCATTTGCTGGTTTATTAAAGAGATATTTTAATTAGGCAGAACACTTGCTGAAAGCGAGCTTTTGCGACGCTTGAAGCTTACGTGCGAGCCATGCAGCTCACTTAACGAGAACGACTGAAAGTAAGTTCGAGTTTAGTAAGCAGCACGCAGTGCTCTTGCTGATAATTACCAAAAGCTTGCGGTCATATTGACCGCAAGCTTTTTCGTCATGCTCCTACCTCCTGCCGCTCGCAGAACAGTCCAATGGTTTCTTTTAATTTTTCCATATCCAGTGGTTTGACAAGATGCGCATTCATTCCGGCAGCAAGACTCTTTTCAATGTCATCTGTAAATGCATTTGCACTCATGGCAATGATCGGGATTGTTCCGGCATCCTTTCTGCCACTGGAGCGAATGGTTTGAGCAGCAGTCAATCCATCCATCACCGGCATCATAATATCCATCAATACAGCGTCGTATTCCCATTCTTTACTTTCTAAAAAGCGGCTTACTGCTTCTGCCCCATTATAGGCTTCTGTGATCACAGCACCTGCATCGGTAAGTACAAATGATGCAATCTCCCGATTCAAAGCATTATCCTCTACCAGCAGAAGCTGCAGTCCTTCCAGCGAAAATGGCTGCTTTGCATAGGTAGTTTTTGCTTTTCCACTGGTATCGATCTCAAACGGAAGTGTGATCGTAAAGGTTGTTCCCACACCCTTTTTACTCTCGAATAGGATTGTTCCATTCATTTGCTCTACGATTTTTTTCACAATGGATAATCCCAGCCCGGAACCTACATAATTCGTTCTGGCAGTGCTATCCTCCTGCTCAAACGGTTCAAAGGCTTTTTTCTGGAATTCTTCACTCATTCCTTTTCCGGTATCTGCACAGACAAACACAAACTCTGTTTGATTTCCAAGATCCCGTTCTTTTTCATAATAAGATAACTTGATAGAACCATTTTCCCGGTTGTATTTGATCGCATTGCATACAACATTCTGGAGGATGCGTTTTAAATGCAGGGAACTACCCAACAAATAGGGATGCTTGATCTTTCCCTGCTCCAGTTCAAAGCTCAGTCCGCTCTCCTGTGCCTGTACTGCCATCACGTCCATTGTCTCCTTGACCACATCACATAGTACAAATGGGGTATGGATCAGCCGGATTTCCTCCGACTCAATCTTACTCATATTAAGTACATCACTCACAAGTTCCAATAAAAACTGGGAAGATGCCATAATCTTGTCGTAACATTCCTCCAATTTTTCCTGATCATCTCTGTAATGCCGGCAAATGGGAATCATTCCCTGAATACCATTGAGCGGGGTACGCACATCATGACTCATCCGGCGCAAAAAATCCGATTTGGCAATATTTGCCTGTTTTGCTTCTTTTGCCGTTTGTACCAGTTTTTCCTGATTTTCCTTCATTTTCTGCATATGTATCCTGATAAAGTGTGCCCGGATCAGAGAGAGTGTCATTAAGAAAATAACATACGATGCAAACAAAATAGACATTGCCAGCCGTCTTGTCCCATACGTTTCATGTTCCGAATACAGGGCATAAAGATCATAACCATCGACCTTTTTGTGATCACCATAATATTTCCCACGACTGGTGCAAAAACAGGTCAGTCCATTTTTTTTAATTTTTTCCTTCTTGTTTATGATGCTTGCTGCCTGATCGCGCTGCAGTTCTTTGATCTGTGGCTCATTTGTGCTTATGATCTTCTCTCCATCTGCCAGCACGATCGTTCCATTGGTGTTCTGTGCTTCATCCTCAAATAAAAACCGCATTGCCCGCTGTTTCACATACGTGGTCATCTGCTCATTTTTCTGATAAAAGAAAAGGATTCCTTTGGCATTTTTTCGCGCAATTGCAACGATGTCGTACACAAGATCATTTGCCGATACCTGCGACATATAATATTTCTGTGGTTTTTCCATAACATTTTTCACTGTTTCTGAAGAAAGCGTTTTTCTCCATCTGTCAAATCCTTCTGTTTCCGTCTGGATCACAGGCTGCAGATCACCATTCGTCACAATAATCCCGTTTAACCGCTGTTCTTTTTGATAACTTTTGATAAGCTCGTCCATTCGATCTTCCTCATAGATCAGACGGTCATTTAACTCGCGCGCCTTGTCAAGCATACAATAAAGTTCCATCGCCTTATCATCTTCCAGACTATTCTGGAAACGTTCCAGCCGCTCCTGCATAAATTTTAGTGTGTCATTGACCTTTTTGTCTGTTTTTTCCTGATCATACCACGTAAAAGAAAAAAACAGAGCAACCATTAACACAAATGCAAATATGATCAGACACATCGTTGTTGTTGACAGGTGTAAGCTTCTTTCCCTTTTCTTTCCCATTATTGTCCCTCCAGTGCATAACTTTCATCCAGTCCGTATTTTTTCATAATGGCTGTCATTGTCCCATCCTGTTTCATTTCCCTAAATGCCTGCTCTATCTTCTGGAGCAAGGATGCATCTTCTCCCTTTTGAAATGCCACTCCTAATTCTGATATGTAAAGGCTGGTAGAGAGCATTTCATATTGGGATGGATCCGTATTCATAAATGCGACCATCGCACTTTCATGTCCTGCAATCCCATCCACAAAACCATTGCGAAGACTCGCATACACCTCATCCATTGTCGTTAGACAGCATACTTCAGAAACTGCAGGAACCGACTGTTCTGTCCGCTCCAGCAGTATTTTTTCCGGTTTGGTCGTAGCCTGTACCGCCAGCCGTTTCCCATTTAACTCTGCAAGAGAATGGATCTTTCCATCCTTTCGCACTACAACCATCTGGCGACTGCACATATACGGACCTGCCCAGTCATACTCTTCTTCTCTGCCATTCATGGAAAAACTCCCCCACAGGCAGTCGACCTGTCCGTCCCTCAGATAATCATCCTTCTGATCCCATACGATCTGTCGAAAGACCGGCTCATAGGAAATCCGTTCACACACCTCCTTGGCAAGCTCCACATCAATCCCCTGATACCGCCCTTCCTCATCCCTGTAATTATACGGGATATAATTATCACTTCCAATGACAAGACGCTGCTTTGGTTCTCCCTCACTTTGCGGACGAACTGCGCAGCCACACAAGCTGAAGAGCAGGATAATCCCTGCTAAGTATCCCAATACCCCTTTTTTCATTTGACTCCACTCCCTGTTTATTTCCTTTCAGTTTATACTCTATGTATATTATACAGATCCAACAAGGTGGTTGTCCATTAAAATAGTTCGACAAAAAAAGACAGGGCGAACACTTTTGTTCGCCCTGCCTTCCTTAGATTACATGCTATTCGTAAACATGCTTTTGTTTTTTCTGTTTTTTAACCTGTTTCTTTTTCATCGGGTGTTTTGGATTTTTATCTGACATATCATTTCGCCTCTTTTCCGTTATGCCACTTTTCTATCATCCTTCAATGGAAATATACTTTGTGTTGTCAAGTTCTTTCTGCTCTTCCTTCTTTGGAACGGTGAGTTTTAAAATACCATGCTTAAATTCTGCTTTGATATCTTTCTGCTCTACACCATCACCAACATAGAAGCTTCTCTGGCAGGCACCTGCATAACGTTCCTTGCGGATATAGTGTCCACTGTCTTTCTCCTGTTCATCTTTGTCAAGTCCCTTTGCTGCACTGATGGTCAGATAACCATTTTCAAGGGACGCCTTGATCTCATCCTTTTTGAATCCCGGAAGATCGATCTCAAATTCATAATTGTTATCGTGCTCCTTGATATCTGTCTTCATGATCCTGCTTGCCTTCTTACCATAAAGCTGTTTCTCCACATTCTTCATATCCTTGTCAGATACGAATGGAAAATCAAAATCATTGAACCAGTCATCAAATAAATTCTCTCCAAAAATACTAGGCATTAACATAAGTCATCTCTCCTTTTTTATATATGCTTTATTACCAAGTTTCTTTGGAACTGGGATGCTTCAGGAACTCATAGAACTTTGTTGCTTGTTCTATTTTTATTCCCTTCCTTTGTTCTTGATTATGTTATAGCACTAGTTGTTAGCACTGTCAAGAGGTGAGTGCTAATTTTCTGTGAACTTTTTGTGAACTTGTTTATTTTCAGAAAAATAGGCACAAGAACCATTATTTCTTGTGCCTTACCAAACATTTCCTACCAGAATTTAAATAGCCGCATAACACTCGTCATAATCTGATAATGAACCGGAAGCAGTGCTTTTCTTGCCTCCTTCAGCTCTTTTCTGATCGCAATATGCTGTGGACAATGACTTTCGCATTTGCCACATTCTACACATTCCTTAATATCCGCGCGATCCTTGTTATATGCCAGACACTGCAGATATTCAAATCGTCCGGAGCGTTTGTTCTCTGTATACATCTGATTATAACAGCGGAATGAGGTTGGAATGTCGATTCCCTTTGGACATGGCATACAGTAGCCACATGCCGTACAGCCCACCTTAGTTTTCTTTTTGATCTCTTCCTTAATCTGTTCGATCAGGGCGAAATCCTCACTTGTAAAACTGTTCTCCTTCGTATCTGACGCAATGGCACAATTCTCTTCCACCATAGAAAGGCTGTTCATTCCGGATAACACACAGGTCACCTCCGGCTGGTTGTAAAGCCAGCGAAATGCCCACTCTGCCGGAGAACGTTTGACTTTATATGCGGCAATCAGCTCTTTGGCAGATTCCGGCAACATTCCTACCAGCTTGCCTCCTCGAAGCGGTTCCATAATGATCACCGGAATTTTCTTCGCTGCCGCAGCCTTTAAGCCCTTCACTCCCGCCTGACTGTGCTCATCCATATAATTATACTGGATCTGACAGAAATCCCAGTCATAGGCATCTAAAATCTCCAAAAACTTTTCGGTATTGCCATGGAAGGAAAATCCGACATTTTTGATCGTACCTGCTTTTTTCTTTTCCTCGATCCAATCTTCAATCCCCAGACGTTTTAATTTCTCCCACGCCCCAATATCCGTAAGCATATGCATCAGATAATAGTCAATATAATCCGTTTGCAGCCGCTCCAACTGCTCTGCAAAATATTTTTCAATTCCGGCTTTGGATTTGATCAGATACTGTGGCAGCTTCGTCGCAATGGAAATGTCATGCCGTATTCCGTTTTTGGCTACGATCTTTCCCAGTGCTACCTCACTTCCTCCGTAAATGTAGGCCGTATCAAAATAATTGACTCCCTGACGATACGCCGCCATGATCTCTTCTTCCGCTTTCGCAAGATCAATGTTGTTTCCTTTTTTTGTAAAACGCATGCAGCCATATCCCAACAGGGAAATCGGATGTCCGTACCGGTCATTACGATATTGCATAGTTGTCTCCTTTCTCACCCTTAGCGGATTCCCAATAAAAATAACAAACGATAGACCGCATCATCTACTTTTCTCTGCCGGTACACCACCTTACCAAAACTTAAAGACAACCGCGTCCTGCCCTCTTTGTAATGTGCCAGCAGCATGGCTCTTTTCTGACAGTTGGAAACGGACGTTGGATGACTGAGATGCAGCATTTCCGGCAATTCCGGCAGTTTTTTTACAGCCTCCACCCACGGATTTTCTGCAGAAATCTGTGACATCTGTGTCAAAAGCTCCTTCGCCTGCTTTACAATATTTCCCTGCCGGCTCTTATATTTTTTCAAACGATGAGAAAATTCTGTCACATAAGAACCATCGATCCCCATCACATTGTTCTGATGCTGCCGGTAGTAAAGATACGGCTGCTCATCATACACCACAAGTCCGTAACAGCTTGCCATCAGATAGCACCACCAGTCATGCATAATGCAATACTTCGGCAAATGTGCCACTAAAAGATCAAAAAGCGGGCGGTTGAGCACCATTGTACATCCCGTTACGATATTTTCGATCAACGCATTGGAAAAGCCCGGTCTGATCTCCCGTTTGATCTCCTGCTCTAATTTGTGAAGCTCCTGATCTACCAGTTGTGGCTTCCCACAATAAAGCACAGGTCCCTTTTTACTGTACTGCGTCAACTGGTCTATCGTCTGTACTGCATGTTTCAGCTTATCCTCCAGCCAGAAATCATCCTGATCGCAAAATGCCACATAGGAAAATGCTTCCTTTCTGACGTGTTTCATCAGATCAAAAAAGCTGTCTGCTGCCCCCAGATTTTCTCCCTGATAATAGGAGATATTAGGATAAATATCACTATACTCCTCTAAAATTCCGATCGTATCATCACTGGAGCCATCATCCCGTATGACAATTTTGATCTGTTTTAAGCTCTGTTCCAGCAGACTGTCCAGTTGTTCTCTTAATTAGTCCTGCGCATTATAAGTAGACAGCAGTACGAGAACCGTTGCCACCTCTTCCTGCCGGGCTACTTTCTCCATATTTCCTTCATTAAAATAGATTTTTCTTTTTATTTTCCAACGATTCATAATAATCCTTTCTAAAACCCCCTTGCATTTTAAAGAGAGTTGTGCTAGTATCTAACCAAACGAGATGTAGTTTTGAAAACTACATATAAAATTATTCATTACCATTCAACAAGTTTTGCATAGTCACAACATATGTTTTTATATGCTGTTTCGGTTATACTAACTACAGCCATTACCAAAAGGAGGTATTCACTATGAATTTTACCACAACCAAATCAAAAAGAAAACTAAAAGACCCGGCAAGTGCCATTACACATTTTATCGGAATGCTCATGGCATTTTTTGCCGCTTTTCCGCTGCTGTTAAAATCTTATAGTGGAAGCGGAAACTCTGTGCATACCGTATCGCTTGCTATCTTCATTGTCAGCATGATCTTATTATATGCCGCAAGCACCACATATCATTCCCTTGATATTTCCGAACGGGTCAATAAGATCTTACGAAAGCTCGACCATGCGATGATCTACGTGCTGATCGCCGGCTCCTACACACCGATCTGTCTGATCGTATTAAAAGGAAAAACTGGACTGATCCTGCTCACACTTGTATGGTCTGTTGCCATTTTAGGCATCATTTTTAAAATGTGCTTTATCAACTGCCCGATGTGGCTTTCCTCTGTACTCTACATCCTGCTCGGCTGGATCTGTGTGCTTGCCTTTACTCCGATCATCAACGGTTTGAGCCACGCTGCCTTTCTCTGGCTTCTCACCGGAGGCATCATCTATACGATCGGTGGTGTGATCTATGCGTTGAAGCTTCCGCTGTTTAACAAACGGCACGCTGCCTTTGGAACACATGAGATCTTCCACCTTTTTGTTATGGCAGGAAGCATCTGCCACTTCGTTGTAATGTATAGTCTGGCATAAAAATAAGAGGCTGTTCTGATCCCTTGTCCACGCGACAATGGGAACGAAAACAGCCTCTTTTTTCCTATGATCGATCAGTCTCCGAAGGAAATTCCTAATAATCTTGCATCTTTTACAATGCTGTCTTCCGGAGATACATATTTTAATTTGCCTGCACTTTCAGAAAGCGGAATAGCGGTTACTTCGCTGCCCTTTAATACAACAAGCTTTCCATAATCCTCTTTCTTGATCAGCTCTGCTGCCTTTGCTCCGAAACGGCTGGACAGTACACGGTCGTAAGGTACCGGACTTCCTCCTCGCTGGGTATGTCCCGGAACGGTAACACGCACTTCTTTGCCGCTGCACTCCCGGATCTGGTCTGCAATCTCATATGCTACAGATGGGTAAGCACGGTTGGCAATCTTTTCCTTGCGTTTCTTCTTTGGAAGTGCCGCATCTTCTTTGGAAATAGCACCTTCCGCTACTGCTAAGATAGAAAATCCCTTGCCTGCCTGTGTACGCTTGTCCAATGCTTCACATACTTTGTTGATGTCATACGGAATCTCTGGAAGCAGGATAATATCTGCGCCTCCGGCAATACCGGCATGCAGTGTGATCCAGCCTACCTTGTGTCCCATGATCTCCACAATAAACACACGGTTGTGTGATGCTGCAGTGGTATGAATACAGTCAATGCAATCGGTAGCAATATCTACTGCACTCTGGAAACCAAATGTCATGTCAGTTCCCCATAAATCGTTGTCGATCGTCTTTGGAAGACCGATCACATTCAGTCCTTCTTCACTTAACAGATTAGCGGTCTTCTGGGAACCATTTCCACCTAAGACAACAAGACAGTCAAGCTTTAATTTCTTATAGGTATCTTTCATTGCCTTGACCTTGTCAAGACCATCTTCCGTTGGAACATTCATCAATTTAAATGGCTGTCTGGAGCTTCCTAAGATCGTACCACCCTTGGTTAAAATACCAGAGAAATCTTCCGGTTTTAACAGTTTGTACTCTTCTCTCATCAGACCTTTGTAGCCATTTAAAAAGCCGTATATCTCAACTTCTTTTTTGTAAAGGTTCGTAAGACCTTTGACTACGCCTCGCATGGTTGCATTCAATGCCTGGCAATCTCCGCCACTTGTCAACATACCAATTCTTTTCATACTACACCTCCATTGTTCTCCTTATGTATCCGTCTACTGCTCGACTCTGCCTTCCAAAGCCCGCAGTAAAGTAACCTCATCAATGCACTCTAAATCTCCGCCTACCGGTACTCCGCTGGCAATTCTCGTCACCTTGATCCCAGTCGGTTTGATCAGATTGCGCAAATAAAGAGCGGTAGCATCTCCTTCTACACCAAGATTTGTTGCAATGATCACTTCGGAAACATCGCCTTTCAGACGCTCGATCAGTTCTCTTACCCGGATGTCTCCTACTCCAATGCCGCGCATTGGATCTATCGCCCCCTGCAGGACATGATAGACGCCATCGTACTGCCCGGTTTTTTCATAGGCCGCCATATCCTTTGTTGTCTCGACAACCATGATCGTCTTGTGATCCCGCTTGTCACTGGCACAGATCGGACATAGCTCCCGATCGGTAAGCGTGCAGCAACAGGAACAATAATGAACATTTTTCTTGGCTTCCAATATCGTATCTGTAAAATGCTTCACCTGTTCTTCCGGCTGATTCATAATGTGAAATGCCAGCCGTTGTGCGGACTTGCTTCCAATACCGGGAAGCCGTCCAAATTCCTCAATGAGTTTCGTTATATAGGTGCTGTAATAATCCATTGTATCACCCTGCTATCTGCTAAAATGGAAATCCGCCCGGCAAACCACCGCCTAAGCCTCCGGCAATGCCTGACATCGCCTGTGCATTGGCTTCATCTACCTTACGAAGTGCTTCATTTGTCGCAGATACGATCAAATCCTCTAACATCTCAATATCATCCGGATCTACTACTTCCTTGTCCATCTGAATGGCCATCACTTCATGTTTTCCGGATACGATAACCTTGACCACACCGCCGCCGGCAGTTGCCTCAAAGGTCTGGTTCTCTACCTCTGCTGTCTTCTGTTCCATCTGACGCTGCATTCTCTGCGCCTGTTTCATTAAATTATTCATGTTTCCCGGCATTCCTCCCGGAAAACCGCCTCTTCCTTTACCCATGTCATACCTCCTTCGCTGATAGTCTTATCATACCACGTTCAGGGTTTTATTTCTACCTCAATTCCATAGATGAGTCCAAGATCCACATCTTCCAGACGCTGCGATTTATTCTGCTCTCTGGTGCGCACTAAAAATTCCACGTCTTTTCCACACATTTCCCGGTAAACCGCCCGGATCACATCACTTCTCCTGATCGCAGCACCTTCGGTCGCCAAAGAGCCACCACCCTCTGATTCCATGGTGAGCATCTGGTGTTCCCGCTCATTTGCTACTACGATACTAAGCAGATGGTTTTGATCTCCGAGCGTGATCTGTGCCTGTTCATAAATCATGGCAAGCATCGCATATCCTGCCTTTTTCATACGAGAAACGATCTCTGCCTTTCCAGCTACGATCTTTTGCAGATCCGCAAGCTGTGCCGGCTCATAATGGCGCGTCAGATGTTCTTTTAACGCAGCCACGGTATCCTCCGGTGCAGCCGCTTCCTCCTGCACTTCCTGCGGTCCTTCCATCATTTGCGGCTGTGCTGCCACACGCACACCCTGCTCTTTTAATTCTGTCACGATCTGTTCCAGTTCTTCAATTCTTGCCTTTAAGCTCGATACATCACTCTCCATCTGCGGCTTGCAAAGCTTTACATATGCCACTTCCAAGTCGATGCGCTTCTGGCTGGAATATTTAAGTCTGGATGCCAGCTCAGAACAGATCCGGATGTAGCGCATCAGATTTTCTCCATCGGTCAACGCCGCTACTTCTTTTAAAGAAGTGATCTGTTCCGCTGACAGATCCATGATCTCTTCCGGATGCTTTGTTTCCTGCAGCAAAAGCAGATTCCGAAGATACCAGATAAAATCATTGTTGATCTGCGTCAGCTCTCTGCCATCCATCACAAGGGCTTCAATCTGTTCCAAAAGCTCCGACACCTGATGAGACAGGATCGTACGGAACAACCGTGTCATCACATCTGCATCCACTGCCCCCAGCAGTTCCAGTACATGCTCATACGTCACACGCTCTCCAATATGAAAGGAAATGCAGCGATCCAGCAATGACAATGCATCACGCATTGAACCATCCGCCATTCTTGCCACATACCGCAATGCCTCCGGCTCTACCTCAATGTGCTCCTGCTGCATGATCTCATCTAACCGGTCTGTGATCGTTGCAATGCTGATCCGCTTAAAATCATACCGCTGGCACCGGGATAAGATCGTCATCGGAACGGCCTGTGCTTCCGTAGTTGCCAGAATGAAAATAACATACTCCGGCGGCTCCTCAAGTGTTTTTAAAAGAGCATTAAATGCCTCCTTGGTGAGCATATGTGCCTCGTCAATAATATACACTTTATAATGCGCATCCACCGGTGGATACTGCACGTTATCACGGATCTCCCGCACATTGGCAACACCACTGTTTGATGCCGCATCAATCTCAAATACATTCATGGAAGTCTGCGCCGCGATTGCTTTACAGGAAGCACACTCATTACAAGGACTTCCGTTTACCGGATGCTCACAGTTGACCGCCTTTGCAAATAATTTAGCAATCGTCGTTTTACCTGTACCGCGCGTTCCGCAAAACAGATACGCATGTCCAATACGGTCTGCCACGATCTGATTTTTCAGGGTGCGCACGATCTGTTCCTGCCCTTTTACTTCTTCAAATTCTCCCGGACGCCATTTCCGATATAATGCCTGATAAGCCATGTCTTTCTCTCCTTCGTCCTACGCAAATCGGAATATCTGGTCTAACACCCGATACGTTTTAAAATTCCCTTTCATTTTCATTTCACCACCCATAAATGCGGTCTGAAATGACATTTCCCCTCTCGTAATACGATTTAAGATCCGGCTCTCCATCTGCATCATCACATCGGCACCTTCCTCGGTCTGCACTGACGTAATCATCAGACGTTCCCCCTTCACGGCTATTTTTATTTTCTGCTCCTTGTCCGTTAAAGTGATCACATAGCTTCCCTCAAATCCAGCCTCCGGCGTAAAGCACGCTTCAAACCTTGCCCGGAAATCAGCAGGAATCGTCTGCTCCTTTATTTTCTCCTGATATTTTCCATAATTGCCTGTCTGCTCCATCTTCTTCTCCGGCCCTTTTTCCTCTACCGGATCAAATACGGAAGAAACCATGTCACTACCCTTTGCTGCAATGCCCCCCGACGCATCCTCTTCTTTGAGCATTCCTTTAAACATGGAAACCAGCTCTTCGATATCTTCTTTCTGCTGCTTCACGTAAGTATCGTCTGAAACAAATTTGGAAAGCTGCTCACTCTCCTGCGGAGTCAGATCAATGCTCTTTGGCTTTAACACTTTGGTGCGGATCACCGCACTGGAAGATGGAAGTACCGTAAGCCGCTGATTCACCGTCCGGTAAAGCTGCTCTGTCTTCTTCTCGATCACACGTCCATAGCTTTTGTTGAGTTCAAACTCTACCGCATCCTCCACATAGGCACAGATTCCATCCGCCGGCATCCCACCAAGTACTTCCCAGGCCTTGATGAGATGAAGCATGGCATCCTTCTCGCCGCTGGTAGTAGACAGTACAACAGGCATCATGTAAAGAGTTGCAATCTTTTCCTTGTCACCATATAACCAGCAGGCATCCAGAAATTCCTGCATGGTTCCGCCAATTCCAAACCACTCCACGGAGCTTGCCAGCACAACACCATTGGTCTCCTTTAACCGTGCCGGAAGCGTAGAAATCTGGTTGCGGTTCTCATATAAATTAATACGGTCTACCTGAACACGAAGTTCTTCTAACACCGTCTGCATTTTCTCAAGTACATATAATGTCGGGTCCTCAATCAATCCTCTTCCACCATACACCACTGTGATCTTCATCTGTCAAACACCTCTCTAAATCTTCAACCAAACTGCTTCTTTTAGTTTAAACCATATGCCTTTTTCTCGCAAGCAAAAAGGACAGAACGAACCCAAAAAGCAGACCGCCTACATGCGCCGCATTGTCCACACCAACAGATGCAAATCCCTCCCACAGAGTAAAGAATGTCATGAGCAGCAGACTGCGCATGGAAATCTCCTCTGTCTGGCTGCGGTCTTTCCAGAAATGCTGCATCAATACGATTGCGATCAACCCACCGATCACACCAAAAATGGCACCGGATGCACCGGCAGATACCGCATAGGATGATTCCTGCAACCGCACGATCTGGTAGTAATCGACCGCCATGGAGCTAAAGCCCGCCAGCAGTCCCGATACGAGATAAAGAATCGCAAACCGCAGGGAACCTATCCTTCGCTCCAGCATTGTTCCAAGACATAACAGGGAAACCATATTATTTGCCAGATGGGAAATTCCGTAATGAAGAAACATCGCCGTAAAAAGCCGCCAGAATTCTTTACGGATAAATACCGCATCAAATGTCATTGCCCCCATACGATACATATCCTGTGCATCGTATACATTGCCAAAATGACTGCTGATAAAATATACAAGTACATTGATCAGTACCAGAATAAGGGTAACCGGAGTAAGCCTTGACAAGAACCATCTGACATCCGTTCCTTTTTTCGGCAGTTGCGGATTCTCATCCAGGAAATTCATGAGTGCCTCATATAATCCGTAAAACTTTGTAGTCTGCCGTTCAAATACAAACACTGCCGGAGGATACTGGGAAATAAACCATACCCCCTCTACCTTAGAGGCAAGCTCTTTAAAATGTTCTGACACCTCACCTGCCACTTCTACCAGAAGCAGGTGGTGCAGATGCATCGGGTCTGCCCCCTGTTTCACAAGCTGCTCCGTAATTTCTTCTTTCTCCTGGGTTACCTGCTGCCAGCTTTTTAATGCAAGCACGGTCTCCGTTGCAATGGAGACTACCAGCAGTTCTTCTTCCTGCCGCTTTACAAACACGGCATACGAAGATTCCAAAATCTGCTGATACCCCTCGCTGCCTAAAAAGCGTTTCCATTCTGTCTGCATTTCGTCACTCCTTTAAAAAAGGAAAGAGCCTTATGATGAGGCTCTTTGTTGTTACCTAGTGTATCTAATTTTTATTGTACTATACTTTTTAGGATCTGTGAAGATATACCACTTATTCTATTTCGCCCTGTATAATAAGAAAATCATGCCTGCCATCAGAATCACGATCGCTACAGCCGGCATCAGCAGTCCCGTCAGAAAATACTGTCCGCTTCCCCCATATACCTGCATCCGGTAACAGACAACAAGCACCAAAAGAGCCGCACCTGTTCCACAACTAATTGCTCCCATCCGGCACTGATATTTCTTTTTTTGCTCCACATACTCTTTAGGACTCTGCGTTTTTTCCTCTTTCTTCCTCCGTTGCTTTACCGGATTCTCCTCCATCTGCCCGTCTGCTATACTCTCTTCTCTCAATGGGAGCAGAGATTGCGTTTGGGGTATCTCCATCCTTGCTGCTGTTTGCTCCTGTAAAAATTCTTTCACACGTTCCAGACTAAAATTCTGTTCCTGCACGACCGGATACAGACCGTACACAAATACTACTGCTTCCTGATCCTTGTGATCGATCTTTTTCATCAGATACTCCACTAACCTTACGATCTGTTCCCGGATATTCCCCTCATAGCCGCTTAAATAACATAATCTCAACTGTTCCTTTTCATCCAGAAATATCGTCTCTTTTGTAAGATAAATGCTGTCTTCCTTAAGAAGTGTTCCCTCAAACTGTTCCAGTATATGAAGCAGTTTTTCAAACACTTCCCGCAAATATCGTCCCTGCCTTCTGGTCCGGTAAAGTCCTTCCTCCAGTGTCATCTGATCCTGAATCTCAAACCATAGCTTTCCGTCTTTGCTATGACAGGGTAACAGGCAAAGGCTCTGATCTTCTTCTATCATCCTATATTCATATTCTTCCGTATGCTCGAACCGCTCTGTTACCATATAGCTTGTAAATCCATCCTTTTGGTATTCCCATGTGACTGCTTCCTGCACCCTTTCATTCCTCCTTTTCATCTGTCTGGCGGCTCCTGATCCAATCCGAAAAATCTCCACCATCCACCAGACAACAAACTGTATGCACTTGCCTTTTTTCACTGATATAGTGCAGCAGTTTTGCCTTTGTCTGTACCTGTGCGGTAAGCTTCATCTGCTTTCTTCCTATATTGGCTTTGATCTGTTTTACTGTGATCGTACAAAAACCGTCCTGTATTTCCTGTTTGAATAAACGTATGAGTTCCTTTTCCTCCTCCGTAGAAGAAAGAGAAAACAACGGCTGCTGGTTTCTCTGCTTTATGTTGACTGCACCAAGTGTCAGATCACTGCTTTTTTTATAAGACACCGAAGCGTACGCTAACACCCGGTGCATGCTGCTTTGCAGTCTTGCAAGTTCCCATTCATAAATGCCTATCAAGCAGATTGTTACGATCAGAAAAAGGATGAGCGGAAACAGCAATGCCATTTCTATCGTCAGATATCCGCGGTCATCCAGTGACCAACGACGTGTTGTTTTTTTCTTCATTCGTCTCCTCCTTTACTTTCTTACTCCGGCGCATACACTGCAAAGTGGCGTATCCGATACCTTATCTTTTTTCACTAATCTTACACTGCGATGAATTGCACTGCATCCGGCATCTCGATGTACACAATCACCGGCGATCGTAATGTACCTTCCCGTCAGCGGATGATTTCTGCACAGACGACAGTTACGCTTGTCACGATATGCCTCTTCTTCTGTTACAGGTACACTTTTGATCGCTAGATAACGACAGTTGGGATCCGTATGATACACCTCCCCCTGTTCTGTCATATACACATATCCATCCGGCAGGCTCTCCCTATTTTGGGGGTGATACCCGTCATATATTCTGTGACGCACCTCATCCTTTACCTTTATGTCCTGTGTTCCAAACAATGGAACAAAAATCGTGATCTGATAGCTTACACGAAGCACAACCTCCTGATTGCTGTTTCGTTGCTCACTATTCCAAAAAGAAATTCCTTGCATTCCTCCCTTGATCCGGGCAGAGTTTACCGTACCATACTGCCTAAATAAATGCTTTGCTCTGACGAAAAATACTTCTTTTCCCTCTTCCATAGCAGTTTCCTTTGCCATCGTTCTGACAGTCTGCACAAGTGCTTCATGTACCCGTTGTTCTGTGATATATGACATGCCAAGAGACAGTATAAGATACAGAAAGAAGAAACACAGTGGTACGATCAGTGCCGCCTCCACTGTTATGGAGCCGGAATTAGAAATCAGAAATTCCGGTAAGGAGTCCTTTTTCGATGCTCTTTTGGACTTTATTCTTTTACATGCTTGCGTGCTTTGTTTCCGGATTTTTTCCTTTCTTTTAAAATTTTTTATGGGTAATTGTCGTATATCGATTTTTTTCAAAGGAGAAGGAAACGGACTAAAGTAACCAGTTTGCGGGGAGA
Organism: Lachnospiraceae bacterium; assembly: GCA_050874905.1. GTDB lineage: Bacteria > Bacillota > Clostridia > Lachnospirales > Lachnospiraceae > NC2004. The sequence goes on along the minus strand of JBNMLP010000006.1, from coordinate 34,666 downwards.
TCGCTGCCATTCCATTTATAGAATTAAAATACGCTGGTTCATCTTGCATCCACCAAAAGAACATCGAAAAAGCCTCCTTATCTGTTTTCTAATAGGAAATCACCTTACGAAACGTCATGGTGTATCCCTTGTGAAAGTCGGAAAACGGCAGCTTTAAAAACACAGGAGCAAGCACTGCCTTTTCCTCTGCCTGAAAAGCAAAAAGCATGTGGGACAATGCAAAGGAAGTCCGGCTCTGCTGCCCTCTTTTTTCCATCACACAAAGCATCCTGCGGCACTGCACCTGCTGCGGCTGCAAAAATAAAAGCATCCCCAAATAATCTGCATAGCTTAGTCCCTGCTCACGGTTCTCCTCTTCCTGACTGTTTTTTGTCTCATTTTCCGTCAACACCTCCTGCAGCACTGCAGGAAGATTTTTTAGACTGATCCTAAAATTGGACGCATTTTTAAGATATGGCACCCTTCCTCCATGCAGTAATTTCCGTACATCCAGCAGGGCTTCTGCATAACTTTCTGCAGCCAGCAAAAGGTAAGCTGTTGCCTCAATCACTGCCGGATTTAATGTAGCTCCTACCAGTTCTGCTGCAATAGCATTAGCTTCTGCAACCAGATTGGGGGCGGTTGCAGCGTAGGCAAAATTAACCGGAAAACGAACGGCGGCCAAACGATGTACAATACTGTTGGCATTGTCATAATCACTCTGCTTTCCACAGAGCAGATATTCCAGCTGGCACTGCATCACCCGTTCTTCTTCCTCTGTCGGTTCCTTTTCTTTTGTTTCACTTCCGGAAGTCCGCCCTACTGCCTGCATCATATTGGAAAAATGTTTCCCGGCATATACTGCCACTGCTGCTTTTGTGAGCACCTCCTCCGTCACAGACTGCTTGTCCCACGACTGCTTCAGGCGAGAAGTCACATCTTCTGTTTTATCAAACTCCATGATACTTTCATCCTCCGCTACCTCTTCACCACTATCCCACTGGGTTTTTATACTGTCTTCCAACGCCTGCAGGTCATACGGTTCTTTTGACCAGTCCTCTCTTCCCGACACAAAGGACAATAATCCCTTTTTCCTTATTTTGTTTAATTCCTTTCTGGGATCCTTGAACTCTGACTGCACGGTCTGATCAGCACTTTCTTTCTCTTCTTTTGTTTCTTTTAATCCTTCCTGCTCTTTTGGGGAAGCCGCTTCTTTTTCACATGCCTCCATCTGCTCTTTTACACTCATGATCTGCTGCTTCTGATCCTGATTCCAATCTGCAAATGCCTGCAGCAAAACATCTTTCGTTACATTTTTTGCCATATATTCACGGATTTCATTTACCAGCACCCCTTCTTCCAGCAGGGACACGGAATCTGTCACTGCAATCTGTTCTATTGTATAAGGATAATTTGCTGAAAATCCCTTTAAAGAGCTGATCCCTTCCTCCTGCGCATACTGCTTGAGCATCTGGGAAAGCATGGCAGAAGAATCCGTGTGATAGGTTTCATCCACAGCCAATATATGATACTCCTGCCATAAAAATGGATCATAATCCGCCAGTACACTCTCCTGTGCCGTGAGGAACTGATCACTAAGTCTTTCTTTTCCAAATGAAGCGTGAATTCCCTCTAACAGCACAAGAAGGAAAAGAAGGATCACCGGGATCATAAGTGCCAGTGTCACTGTGATCCCTCCCTGATCATTTAATTTCATACTGTACCTTTCTCTACTTTCCTCCATAAACAGCCTTTGATTCCTTAGTAATGGATTTCATGATATTCTTCACAACTGTTGTGATCTGACTTTTAAAGATCACGACCAGACTGATAAGAACCACAATGATCAATATGATCTCCACTACACCCATCGCGTCCTCTTCCCGGCAAAATTCATCCCACCGTTGGGCAAGTTTCATCTTATTCACCTCCTTTTTCTGATCTGTAGTAGTTTTTAATGACCCTCTCCAAGGTCCCATAAATAACTTTTCTGCAAATGGTCACATAACCTGAAAAAATGCAGGGACCATGACAAACAGCATCGCTACCAGCAGCAATAACAGCATGGGAAACAATAACCGGGTACTCGCTTCTTCTCCCCGTTTGCGGATCCGTTCGGTCTGCTGAAATAAAATCTGCTGCCGCTCCTGTTTTAATAAAATGAGCAATTCCTTTGAACCTTTTTTCAGATTCTGTGACAGCAGCGTAACCAGTCTGCGGTAAGCAGCATCCTCCGTCTGTGCCGCAAAAGTTTCATAACAGATCAGTTCGTTTTGTCCCATGTTCAATTGCCCGGACAGTGAACATAACTCCTCTTTGACATAGTCATATTCCGCAGAAAAACTGTCCGACAGTTCCAAAAATGCCGCACGCACGGTCATCCCCGCTCCGATATATAACGTAAGTTTTTGCAGTATATTCGGATATGCCATCTGAAACTGTCTTTTCTTTCGTTCCAGCTTCTCTTTCTCCTCCTGCCGGTTCTTTGCCAGTAATAACAACGGAATCCCTAATGCCAGAAGCAAAAAAACGCCATTTTTCTTCTGCTGGTTTGGTTCCGTTACATGAAGGCCTTCAAAAGTAAGAGGAAGTCGGATCATGCTTTTGGTACGATTCTTTTTTTCCAGCTGTTTCACATAGGAAACAAAGCCCTGTTTTTGCTGTTCCTCTTTCGTAAGGATCTGCGGCTGCAATAACAACACTTTCTGCTCACTCCTTGTTTCTCCATCAAAATCTGCCTCCAGCGTTACGGTCACCGTGGTCTCTTTTTTTATTTGATCTTTATCTAATATCCCATCCGGGGACAACACCTCCTGTTCCTCCCACCACCAGCGAAAGGAAAGTGGAACCTCATCCAACTGCTGCACCGGATGCACAGAATAAAGGATCTCCTCACACGATTCATTCTTGCCAAGGAAAGTCTTCCATGCCAGAGCCATTCCCTCTGACCAGAGCTGTTCCCGTTTTTTTGTTCCAAATTCCTGTGGATAGACAGAAATCGTAACCTCCTGTGTCGTTCCCTCATTCTGCTCCAGCAAAAGCGGATACTTCACCACTTCTCCTCCATACACATCCCGGTTTAATGTGATACATTTTTTGTTACGGGAAAGCAAAGTCACTCCCTCATAACAAAGTCCCAGTAAACTGAACAGAGTGAAGCAGAGCACCATTCTGCCAAGAAGTTTCGTCACATGCTGTTTGGCAAATGCCCTAACCTGTTCCTCATTTGCCACATGTATTTTTCGATACCGATGTGGGTTTAACAACTGCTGTTTTACTTTAGGTGGAAGGAACTGTAACAATACACTTCCGGCACCGGCATAAAACGGCTGCATCCTCTTTTTTCCTCCCAAAAGCAGTACGAAAGCACCACAAAGAAATAACAAGCTATAGATCAGAATCAAAATACCCTCCTACTTTTCCAATTGTGTTAAAATGTGCTGTGACCAGAGGTAAGCCACTGCGATCACCAGCAGACTTCCACTCATAAAAACAATTCCAAATAAGTTGTGATAAAACACATCTAAATATCCGGGACTGGTAAGCCGCAGATAACAAAGCAGCCCAAATGGTACGATCAGCATCACTTTTAATTCCAGTGCTTTCGCCGCTGTCATGACACAAAGCTCCTCCTGCAGCTTCAACTGTTCCTCGATCCCAAGCATCGCTTCCCGGATCAGTTCGATCAGGTTGCCGCCCCGTCGTTTCGCAATGACGATCACCTCACAAAAATCGTAAAGTTCCTTTATATCCACACGCTGTGCCATCTCCAGAAATAACTGCTCCGAGTTTTTTTGCATCTGCCGCCCGGTTATCATATGTTCACACTCACGCCCCAGTTCACTTCCTTCCGGGAAACGTTGGGTAAGGTCTTCTAAGATCAAAGGAAGCGTATTTTCCAGTGCATAGCCTGCCATCAAAGCGGCTGACATGGCTCCCATAAACTCCTTCAATTCCTGTCGGAGCCGCACCATTCTTTTTTGCTGCGCCCTGCTTCGTTCCTGCCGGTAAAAGAAAAACAGCATGGGCAAAAAACATAGGACTGTCCAGACAGAACGGTAACAAAGTACCCCCGCCACAACTATAAATATCCCATACATCACCAGTGCATTACGAAGCATTGCCCCTTCTGCTTTTCTGCTAAACTTCCATCGTTTCATTTCTAATCCTTTCCATCAGTTCCATATAGCGGTCAAAATATCCGGCATCCTTTAATTTGGCCACCTGCTTCAGATCACGTTTGGGCAAAAGCTGTCCCTGCACCCTGGCATGGTAGCACTGCTCCTCCTGAAACTGGAACAATGTCTGGCACTGAATCTCTCCCTGTTCCATCTGCAATACCTCCACAATCTCCAACACCTTTCTGCTATGATCTCTTAATCTGCCTAAATGTATGATGATCTCCAATGCTGATGCAATCTGTCCCCTCAGCGCTGGAACCGGCATATCAAATCCCATCAGCACCATCGTCTCTAACCGCGTCAACATATCCGTTGCACTGTTGGCATGTCCGGTGGAGATCGATCCATCATGTCCGGTATTTAACGCCTGCAGCATATCCAATGCCTCCTCCGAACGCACCTCTCCTACAATAATTCGACTCGGACGCATCCGAAGTGATGCTTTGATCAGATCCTTCATGGAAACTGCAAGCTCTCCTTCTAAATTCGCATTGCGCACCTCCAGCCGCACCAGATTAGCAATCCCATTCAGTTTCAGCTCAGCGGAATCCTCGATCGTAATAATACGTTCCTCTTTCGGAATACATTCCGACAGTGCATTTAAAAATGTGGTCTTGCCCGATCCTGTCCCTCCACTGATAAAAATGTTGTATCCGCTCTTAACTAAATAGGAAAGCCACTCGGCAACTGCTTCCGGCAGAGAATGTAACTCCACCAGCCGGCTCATCGTTAACGGACGATCTGAAAACTTACGGATCGTAAGACAGGAGCCATCCAAAGAGATCGGAGAAAGCACCACATTCACACGGGAACCATCTTTTAATCGGGCATCTACAATGGGAGAGGCTTCATTCACCACCCGGTTGGCTTCCGATACGATCTGCTGGATCACATCCGCATATTTCTCCGGACTACGAAAGGAAATCCCGCTTTTAATCAGTTTTCCTTCTTTCTCGCAAAAGATCTGATCGTAGCGGTTCACCATGATCTCCGTAATCTCCTTATCTTTCAGCAACGGAGTCAGCACATCATATTCCCGCATACTCTGAAATACCTGGTGCCGAAGTTTCTGCCGCTCTTGATAAGACAAATACTGCTGCCTTGCCTGACCAGCGATCGCTGCATCGATCGTTTCATAAACGGCCGCGTCCGTAACCAAAGGAGCTGCCTCTAACTGTCTTCTGACTGCATCTTCCACAGTGAGCAGCAACTGCATCCATTTGCTCTCATCCAATCCGGATCACCTCACTGTCAAGCTGTAATACCGCAAGATAATCCTTCAGATTCCTGATTCGAGTTTCATATCCGGCAGTTTCCAACAAAAGCAGCCTGGAAAACACTACCATCACATCCGGATCATGGATCGTTCCCCAGTCAAAGTAGACATAGATCTGACTGATGCCACACTTTTGCAGTGTTTCAAAGAGCCATTCAAAATCCGCGATCGTCAAAGAACGACTGTCAAAGGGAGAACGCAACGCCTTTATACGCACCCCTGCACCACAATTGCAGAGGTAAGATAGCAGTTCCTCCTCCGGCATTTCCTTTCTGGTTTTGATATTATAAAGGAGCTGTTCGCATTCATAAGTCTCCTCCTCTTCATCCAAAACAGAAGTAAACTCGATCAGACATTTGAAAGGCGTATCAATCTGTCCCATGACATACTGACGGGATGCGTGATCGTAAAGTGCCGCCAGTACGCCGATCACCTCCTGCTCTTTCACACTGCACACCGGACTTTGCTTTAACCTTTGCAGTTCGATCAACTGTCGCAGCCGATCCGGTCTTTGATACCGGAACCAGACGGTCTCCTCTTTCGTCTTTGTCTCTGATAAATACCAGATATTCTCCGCCTGTCCCTCTATAGGTTTCCACTCTGCAATCTCCTTTTGGAAAGATTCTGAAACAAGCAGTAATCCCTCTTGCAGCTGTCCGTATGCCTCTTTTACCTGCGCTTCCTCCTGATAAAATACCGCCAGATACGCTCCTTTGGCGTTGCGGTTCAGATATTCCATCAATCGCATGGCATAGGAGATCTGGTCATCCCATATGATTATCTGATACATCCCTGTTCCTCCCACCATAGCACTGCCCAGCTCATGAAAATGAAAAGCACAAACGGCACACCGTAACACCGCTCCTTTCCGGTAAGCTCATATGAATAAAACTGCCCGCTCTGAATACAGGACATTGCATGGTACCAGACCTGTTTTAGGCGAAAAAACAACTTACGCTTGTATAACAAAAAGCCCGTTCCAAATAGGGCAGTCAGAACAAGACTCCACCAGATCACCCTGCCGACTGCCGTTCCGATAAAAAGAGAAAGCACCAGCAGCACCTTGACATCTGCCGCCCGTATTGCTCCCAACAAATAAAGAACCGCACCAACAGCGACCGTTAGAATGATTCCGCCAAGCGGCTTCCAGATTGGCACACAAAAAAAGCAATTATACAACCATCCGCATAGCATCGAACCTTTCACATAACGGTTCGGTACACGACGGAAAAATACGTCATACATTGCTGCACCAACAAGAAAGCCTGCTATACTGATATTTTTTAGCATACTTCTCCTGTTCCTATATAATTGTGGTTTGGAATAAATGCGGTTTTTGAATGGCTGAGTAGACCACCGCTAAGAATGATCTGATTATAAAACGAATCCAGCGTTTTGTAAAGACTTTTTTGGAAGTTTTCTTACAAAATCAGATAATAAATGATATAAATTCCCAGTATCCCTGGAAATCCAAGTATGCCGGAAACCAGCAACGTAACCCAGTTGATACCAACGAGCACATCCATTTGCTGTGATACCAGAACATAATTGATCGCATGGATCAAAAGCAGACAGGCACCCATCCGGATGACCAGATCCAAAAGATGTTTCATATTCATCCCTCCCTGCTTCATCTTATGCAGTTTGTTACCAAAAAATAACGAAACATGTATATTCTGTCTTTCCTTGCAAATACTTCTAAAAAAGGAGGTCGCCTATGTTTTTACATTTTTTTAAAAAGCCAACGATCAGCTGCTATTACGGAAAACAGCGTTTGTTACACCAGATCAACGAAAGCAAACTGGCCTTAGACATCGCATATTCTAATTTTGAAAATATGACCGATCCCGCCCTGATCGACTGCTCCATCTATGAATTAAAAGCGGCACAGCGGCGGTATGCTTACCTGCTCGACTGTGCCAAAGAATATGATATGAGTTGTCTTAACAATCAGATCCTGTCCTAATCCCCTTCCGGGAGCTTCCAGTTTCGTGCCATTTCCTCATACTGTGCGGCTTCATCCACACGTCCCAGCGCACGCATACACCCGCTCAGACGGATCAATGGCCAGTCACCGCCGCAATGAACATTCAGATAACACTGTGTTTCAAATGCCGCATTCAGATACCAGATTGCGGCTTCTTCTTTGTCTCCATTTTCTTCATAATAGGTGCCAAGCTCATAACAGATTTCCGCTGCCCCCTGCCCGGTTGCCACATTGTGCATACACTGGGTAAAAAAGGAAGCATGATCAGCGCAAAGCCTTGCACAGCATGCCAGAATGATCTCTGCTTCCACCCTTCTGTCATCCGGAAGATCTTCCTGTTTGAGCAATGCTTCAAAATATGGTTTTGCCGCCAGATAATCTTCCCTGCTGCCGGAAAGATACAGCTCTCTCGCATACATCGAATAAAGCCGCAAAGAAAGCCGACGCCCTTTCTTTAACTGCGTCTGATAGCAGGAGAAATCCCGTCCGGCATGGTTTGCTTTCGGGCAATGTAAAATGGAAATGTCACTGTCATAAATGAGTGGTGTTAAACGAACCGCCTCATGCACAGCATCCTCCCACACGAACTGCCGCAGTCTTTTATATAGTTTTGGGCGGTATTCGCGGTTGAAATTGTAAACGGTACCATTGCTCAACTGGTTATCATAATACATCTGCACGATCTCAATTGCAGGATCAAGCACCTGTTTTAGCATTTTAAAACACTTGTAGTTCTCCTCATCAAGCACCTCGTCTGCATCTGCCGAATAAATATATTCCATTCCTGCCTTTGACCATGCATAGTTACGTGCCGCTGCAAAATCATTGCACCAGGCAAAGTCATATATCTGATCCGTATACCGCGCTGCGATCTCTTTGGTCGCATCCGTAGAACCGGTATCCACAATGATCAGTTCCTCATATAAACCGCTTAAGCTGTCTAAACAGCGCGCCAGAATATCAGCTTCATTTTTCACGATCATACATACACTTATCGTAACCATTTGTCTTCACCCTTTCAAAAAACGGGACAGTACCAAAGCACCGTCCCGCTCCCTCTTACTCAGCTTAACTCAAACTTTCTCTTAAGCTTATCTAATACACTGACCTTCATGGAACCTTTGCCACGCGTCTTCTCCATGTTGATCGCTGACTGCAGGATCTCAAGCAGTTCCACACGGGAACCGGAATCAATATCTGGAATAAACTGCATCAGAATATCTTTGATCTCCTCCGCCGACTTGGCATCTTCCATAGTAGCAAGCATTGCCTCATAATCAAAGCGATAGTTGTTTAAGAAATCCTTCTCCTCACGATTACACATCGAGCACTGGGTATCCCCAGGCAGGTTGATCGCACCACAGATACATCTCCAATAAGTATCTGTCTTGCGATACTTATCCACGGCATCTGCCCCTTTATTCTGTTTGAAAATGGTAAGCTGCTCTGAAGTAAGACTACTGTCTACCGGCTGCTCTGCCACCTCATATACCTTGTGATCTTTCACATACTTACGTACTGCCACCTTCACATCGGTCTGCAGCCCTACCTTACGTGCATCCATCTCGATCGGTATCCGGTCGGTCTGGATCAGAATGTTAATGTCCTGGTTGATCGCATAATCTATATTTGGAAAGCTTAACTTCTCTCCGTAAATATCCGTAAAAGTAACATCCAGCTTCATCGCAGAAATCTTCGTCATCTCATAGTTATGCACCTTGACCGACATATAAACCTGCTGTCCATCTACATGAAGTGCTACCTCAAATGGACGTATGATCTTTTTATTTAAGTAATTGGAAACAGAAAGAACTTTGACATTCTCCTTTAAAGTTCCTTTCTTCTTCTCAATCTTTACTGCCGTTCCGGTTACCATAACTGAGGCTACATTTCCGGACAGATTCGTATAATCCATGGAAATGTTAATGACCGCATTGGCTCCTTTCTCTTCTGCAATCTCCTTGAATTCTTTCAGAACGTTATCTGCTGCTTCTTCCAGCTTATCTTCTAACGCTCTTCCTTCCCCACCGACACTGTCTGCAATGTTCGCTGCAAGTTCCTGCACAAAGTTGGAACTGAATACGCTCTGGTGACGAATGAAATCCACGTATTCCACAATGTCATACCCCTCAAAGGATGGGGCTGATGTTACCATAATGTTCTTCATGTTAAACCTCCCTGATCTTTAAATAGATGTTTGTACACCAATTATAACAAAAATCAACAATCAGGTCTAACATTTTTGTAAATACTGTACAAAAATGTTGCACAAAGTTGTTTAGTGAAAATGCTGAATCACCACCAGAAATGAGGCCCGCAAATTGGTACAAACATCACATTGCATGCTGCGATCTGAATCTTATCATAAGCTTCGATCGGAACGGCCCCTGTAACCACGACACGTCCAACCATCACCGCCCCCGGCTCTGCTTCCATGGAAACATAAAAAGATTTGTGATCAGGATTGGCATGAAAAGAAGCAAGAACCCCGGGGGTTTTCTGAGACGTGATCTTCACTTTTCCTTTTTCGTAAAGAAGATAATTCTCTTTTCCAAAGCAAAGTGGAAGCATTGCGCCCTTCTCTTCCCCGTTCCATACAACAAGAATAGCAAATGGAAGGAACTTCTCTTGTTCCTGCCCCCTACCATGATATAACTGCTGTATATTCTTCTGCTCAAAAGCATCTGCAACAGCATCTTTTAAGTCCCTTTGTTTCTCCGTTTCCTGTTCCTTTTTCAATTTCCATGTAATTTCTGCCTTCTTTCCTTTGGCAGCGCAATACGGACAGGAGGCAAATTTATCACCATTATAATAATGCTGTCTTTCACATTTTTTTAAATTCATATATGTTCACCTACCCTGAAAATCTGATTGGACTGCCCTAACTGAAAGATATCTCCTACCTGCAGCAACACGATATCCCCTGGCCCAACCTGCATCTTTTTGTTGATAGGCAACGCACGATCCGACTGATTACATAAAAAATAGCACTTCTTTTCCTCATTATATTCTACCCAACAGTGAATATCTGCAACTTCCGGATCACAAATGACGATATCCGCATTTTGATAATCATTTCCAAGCAGCACCTTTTGGTTAGGATTGATCCGGATGGTAATCTCCTTATAATCGCCCTCTACCCCGGTAATGCAGGCTATCTCTTCCGTATGCTTCGGTTCCTTGACCCCTCTTGTAAAGATCCCCTTTTCCTTCATTTGCAAATAGCAGTTCCGGCTCACCGGAATCTGTATGCCACGCACGATAAAATGTTCCCGCCGCATCAATTCGATCATCGACTGATTGACCAGAAAAGACTGGTGACAGCGTAAAAAAGACTCTTCCGGCAGCATCTTTTCCAATTCATTTAACTGCCCGTAAAACCAGAGTTTCTCCCCGTCTTTCATGTGTGCGATCAGCTTGCGCACCTCACTGGAGAAAAATATCACATCATTTAAGAGGATTTTTCGCATCCCGCCCTGTACTTTCACAAGCAAATATCCCTGTCCTTGTTCTACCTGTGTTTTAATTGCTCTCATCTCCTGTTAAAAATTTACAACAGCTGCATCTGCGTGCCATCTTCTCCAATCCAGAGAATGGCGGAAGAAGCAACATCCTCCCATTCTCTTTTTTTCATTCTGCTTCCATCCAGCCATGTCCCATTTTCCGAAACATCCTGTATATGATAGCATCCTGACTGGAAATCGTATTTGATCACGCAATGCAGCCGGCTCACCCACGGAGCCTCCAAAATAAAATTACATTGTTCCAGATCACGTCCGATCTGAAGCGGATTACGATCCTGCATAAACAACAACGCATCTTTATATTTTCCATTCAAAATGCGAATGGTTCCTTTTAACTTTTGTTCCTGCTGCACGGCTGGCACCTTCCTTTCTGTGGATGTTTTATTCCAGCTATCCCATGCTGTATCTTATTTCGTATGAACCACTTGTGCGGTCTGGCATTTCTTTTGCGAAAGATCCTGTACCCGCCCCATAAAAACAGGGAAGAAATGGCAGTTACTGCAATACCTGCCATCCATGCTTTCCTTCGTATCGCCAGTTGTTCTTGTTTTTTTCCTGCAGCAACCGGGATCATACGTGTACCGAGATCTTCCTTTCTCATCTGGCTTTCATATTCCATGACAATATACGCTGTCCCATTTTCCCGGATGGTATCGTAAATACGGACAACCCCTGTTTCCTCGCGGTATGCAGCAAGTTCCTTGCCCTCTTCTATAAAACTGTCTAATTGCTCTTTTACCAGTTCCGGAGAAATGCCCTGTCTGCGCCGGATTTCTTTTTCTCCTTTCCGCTCCTGTAATTCCGGACAAAAGTATTCTTCTACTGCTACCCGTTTCGACAACAGATTATCCCAGCCTATGTAAACCTTGGAATTTCTCTTTTGACGGATCACAGTGCCTACCGTATACCGCTGTTCAATCACGGTGCCGACCGGGATTGCTTCTTCTGACTCCGCCACCAGATATTTACTGCATTTACAAAAGGGACATACTCTGTGATTTTCGCTGTATAACCGCATACATCCCATACATCGTACCTGCCGCACCGGATGTATACCGTGCGGTTCTAAGCAACAGGTACCCTTTACGATCTTCCGATGCTCCAGCACATAAATAAATGCATCCATGTTTGGAAACCGTCCTTTCACCTCCACATGAAGTGCTTTCATGATCGCCGCATCCAGATATTTGGGAACCTGTTCATTGTATTCGCTGGGCAGAAGCAACAGATCTTTCTGGCGGCGCTCTGTCGCAGGCGGGGGAACGACTCCGGTGATCGCCCGGTAAAAGGTTGCCCCCAATGCATACACATCCGTATAAGGACCTTCCTTTTTGTCCTCCATGTACTGCTCGATCGGTGCATAACCGGGTTTTACGATAACCTCATGTTCTTTCCCCTTCCAGTAATGCGATCCACAGGAGGTACCAAAATCAATAAGTTTCACTTTCCCATCCGTACAAAGGAAAATGTTATCCGGGCTGATATCCCGATGCAGGATTCCCTGCTCATGCAGCGCAGACAATGCATGCGCCACTGCCAGCACAATCTCTTTTGCATAATAAATTGAAATACGTTCCTCATTCACTTCCAGAAAATACCGCATGGATACACCCTCTAAATATTCCATCACAATATACCCGGTTCCATTCTCTGCAAAATATTGATATACCTGCACAATATTGGAATGATCTGCGAACTGTGCCAAATTTCTCGCCTCTTTTAGAAACTGGTCCAGCCCCCTCTGAAACTGACCATCCTCTGTTCCTGCCGTCTCTGTTATCGCAGCCTTTCCGTTTACCCGTTTCACCATACCAGCCGGATAATATTCTTTAATGGCGACAATGACATCCAGTTTCTCATCATAGGCTTTATAAGTAATTCCAAATCCACCTGTTCCGAGAACAATACCAATATAATATCTCCCCTGCAGTCTGGTTCCCGGCGACAGCTGATATGCGTCCCTATTCTGCGCAGAAGCAATAAATCCACAATGCGGACATACGTCATATCTGGCATCATATTCTTTCATACATTGATAACATCTCATGTCCTGTTCAGTCCTCTTACCAAATTATTCCACTCATACTCTACAATTTTTGTCCGCTTTAATCAAATATATGTTTAAAATACCTATTTTTTTGTTTTTTCTAACCAACCTTTGACAGAATTTATTCTTCCTTTACATTCAAAAAAGAGCTGGCATCTTACACGAAAGACACCAGCTTTTTCTCCTGTCATCACGAAACACTTATTTACTTTTATCATACCTTGCAGAAAAAGAACACATGTGTTTATGATTTTAAATACAAACTCATCACAGAGTTGCTTTTTCCGGAAAGTTTTGTCTCTAGTGAACTGAAATCCTTAAAGAACGTAGAGAGCTTGGAATAGCCGTAATTGGCAATGTCAAAGCCCGGATATTCTTCCTCTAAGACACGCTTCATGACCACAATGTTGACGCCATCTTTGCTGCGGTGTTTTTTCAAAAATGCTATGATCGTACCTTCCAACTCGGTCAGTGTTGGAATACTTCCCACCTGTCCGTTTCTTAAGTAGACATAGGCATCCTTTGTTTCCAGACAATCAAATGACTTTAAAAATACGCTTAAGCGGGAATAGCCGTAGTTGCGGACATCAAAATCCGAATAGATCTTGGTAAGGCGCTGTCCGAGTTCTCCGATGTTAAGACCTTCCCGATCGACATCACGCTCATTGAAAATGTCGATGATCGCAGCTAAGATGTCATTTTTATCTACGACTTCATTTTCTTCCAGTGACTCATCCATGTCGGCCACATCCTCCACCTGCTCCGGCAATTCCATTTTTTGGTTCTTCTTATTCTCTGCCTCATTTTTGGAAATGAGGTCTAAGTATTTGAACAGGGTACAGGATTTGACAAAAGGTTTGGCAGATTTCTTTTCGCCCATGCCGATCACTGTCATGCCGGATTCGCGAAGCCTTACTGCCAGGCGCGTAAAATCACTGTCACTGCTTACAATGCAGAAGCCTTCCACATGTCCGGAATATAATATATCCATGGCATCAATGATCATGGCAGAATCCGTGGAATTTTTTCCAAACGTATAACTATACTGTAAAACAGGTGTGATGGAATGCTCTAACAGTACCTTCTCCCAGTTTTTATTCTCCTTACGTGTGAGATCCCCATACGCACGCTTGTAAGTTGCCACCCCATAGTTACTGATCTCCGACATAATATTGGCAACATATTTGGTACTGATATTATCCGTATCGATCAAAACGGCAAAGCGTTTTTCCTCGTTCATTTAAACCCTCCTTAAAAAAACGCACCATCCTTTCCCGCTAAATGGGAAAGGATAAGTGCAGTCCTTATGCTATATCTGATAGTCAATTCCGACTCCGGCAAAGATCTGGCTGCGTTTCAGTTTGTTGACTTTTTCGGTTTCTAAATGCAGCCGTGCCTTTAATTCGTCGATCGTTCCGGCGGTGAGCAGGGCATACTGTCCGGAAAGCTGTTTTTTCACCAGATCTTCCTGTTTCTGATCCGCCTGTTCCAGTGTTTCTTTTCGTTCTTCCTTTTGTTTCTCTTTCGCTTCGGCTTCTTTCTTCTTTTCGAGCTTGGCTTCCTTCTTCTCTTCCTGCTTCTTCAGCTCTTTGTCGTAGTAAGAAAGAGAATCCTCAATAATGCTGTAATAGGTTTTCGTTCCGTCATCGTTAAGCTTCATGCCCACCGCTTTTACAGCAACACCCTGTTCGTTGGCAGAATCCTTTAACGCAGTAAGCTCATTGGCAGAATCTGAGATCAGATCCTCGTATTCAGCAGCCACCGTTTCATTGGCAGCCATTTCCTCCAGTGTCTTAGGATCCATCAAAACACTGAAAGACTTTGTCCCCTGCGACATGATCTTCGCAGCTTCCTCATCCGAATCCACATCTGCAATCGTGATGTCCATGTTGCCAAAACGTTCCTTGAGCTTGGATAAATATTCCTTTGCCCGGTCACTTAGCTGGTTATAAGTATCGTTAATCTTTTTATTCAGAGCTTCCTGTTCCTTCTGTCTGACTCTCTTCTCCTGTTTTTTCTTCGCCTCTGCTGCCTTATCGGATGCAGTGGTATCTTCTTTCTGAGTCAGTTTTATCTTTAATGCTTCCAGCTGTTCTTCTTTCGTAGCAGATTCCGTACCTGTCGGAATGTAGTCGCGTGCGGCAGTACTGCCAAAACCTTGTATATTCATAGTCCCTACCTCCCTGTAGATCTTCCTTATGGAATGCGCCGGGCAATGGTTTCGCTCCCTCGATCTGCCCAGTGTGAATAGCTAGTTATATTATATCGAAAAACAAAAAAATGCGCAAGGCGTCCAAAAAGATCCGGCGTTTCAATGAAACAGATGAAACACTACAGCTATGTTTACATCTGATGCCGCACGATCTTATATTCATCATACAACTGAAAATACGAACAATGTTTCACATCTCCGGTTAAGAAACGATACATATCATCCTCATCGAGATTGACATCACATACATAACATTCGTCCTCGTCGTCATAGACAAAGTTGGCACAACATTCACATGGTCCATCGATTGCTTTCTTTTCTTTTTTCTCCATTTTCTTCTCCTATTCCCATTCCCGGTCCAGATACCGTTCTTTTAGTTCCTGCTCCATCGCATTCATTTCCTGCAGAAATTCCCGTGCGGAAAGCCGCTTTGCGCCCTGCCCCAATACGATCATCTGCTCTAAGGCATCCGACGTTGCCACAGTAATATCGTAGGTTTTTCCGTGTTCATGCGTAAACTGCTCAATATAGGCATCCGCCGTCTGTGCTTCCTTCGTGAACACAACCTGAATGTTATGATAATTCTCCATAGATCCGGCATTTCCTTTGATCTTATATGCATCAAATACCACGATCAGTTTGACATGCTTATAGGCCTGATAATTGCACAGCATATCCTGCAGCCGGATGCGTGCTCCATCTAAATTATCCTTTCCTGCCAGACGGTTTAAGCTGTCCCATGCAAAGATAATGTTATAACCATCCACCAGCAGATACCGATCCTTAAATACCGGGAGTTTGTGCGGTCTGCTGCTTTTTTGCGGACTTCTCATCAGGGAACCTTTCTGCTTTTTGGCCTCCCGTTTTCCATCCCGCTGATTTGCCAGAAACGTGCGTTTAAAAATCGCCTCCAACTCGTCCTCGTCAATGAAATCACTGACGGTACGCTGTGGCTGCTTTGGCATCTGCCACTCTTGCGTTTCTTCCTCTAACGGACTTTCCACATGCATGTGTTCCGGCACTTTGTCCCATGGTACTACATAGCCTGCCCCGTGGGAGCAGAAAATGGAATCGACCGGATTGTTAAGATCCGCCTGTGGATCGTAATCACTTTCCAGGCATACTTCCTGCTGCCGTTTGCACGGCTCATAGCCTTTTACCCGGCAGGTGAATTGTCCCTCACCTTTGGTATACTCCATCACGCTCTGCTGGTAATCCTGCATGCCATATACCGGGACGACACCTGTAAGCACTACATATTCTCCCCGGTTTTCCGGCGGATCAAACCGTCCGTTGGCAGCTTCGATATCCATCATCGCACGTCCCACCTTATCCTGCGGGACTTTGAGCGTGTACGCATACACCGGCTCTAATAATACCGATTCCGCCTGCATCAGTCCCTGCCGGATGGCACGGTATGTCGCCTGTCGGAAATCGCCGCCCTCCGTGTGCTTTTTATGTGCCCGGCCGGTAAGCAGCGTGATCTTTACATCCGTAAGTCCGGCACCAGTGAGTACGCCGGCATGCTCCCGCTCCAGCACATGCGTCAGAATGAGCCGCTGCCAGTTTTTGGCAAGCTGATCTTCCTTCGCCACCGTGTCCACCGTGATCCCGCTTCCGGGGGTTCCCGGCTCTAACAGCAGGTGCACCTCCGCATAGTGCTTCAGTGGTTCGTAATGTCCGACTCCCTCTACCGTATCGGCAATCGTTTCTTTATATAGGATATTTCCGGTTCCAAAGGTCAGCTTCAGTCCAAACCGCTCCTCTGCCAGTTGTTTGATGATCTCACACTGGATCTGCCCCATCACTGCCATTAAGATCTGCTTCTTTTCCGGCACATAGGTAAGCGTCAAAGTCGGTTCTTCCTCTGCCAGTTCTTTTAACCGTGCAAATGCTTTCACGGGATCCGGTTCATTTTCTGCGGTTATCTCGTAACGCATAACAGGAACCAAATGTGCGTTTTCCGCCTGCTTTTCCATTCCAAGTCCGAGTCCGGCATAGGAAGCATGCAGCCCGGTCACCGCACAGATCTCTCCGGCTTCGGCAGCCGGAACTGCCTCATACTGCCGTCCGGAATAAAGACGGATCTGGTTTATCTTCTCTGTCACCGTCTGCCCCTCCTGTCCGACATAGGAGAGCTCCATCCGGGCAGCTAAACTACCACCGGTAACCTTGAGATAGGATAAACGTTCCCCCTTTTCATCCCGTCCAATCTTATACACCTTTGCCCCAAATTCATCGGGATATTTCGGATCTTTCCAAAAGGAAGTGACACTGTCAAGAAGCTCCTTTACCCCTTTCTGATGCAGGGCAGAACCAAAGTAGCAGGGAAATAACCGGCGGCTCTTGACCAGGCGGTAGATCGTATCTTTACCAAGTGTACCTGATTCCAGATATTCTTCCATCGCCTCTTCTTCTGCCAGAGCTGCATTTTCCAGATCCGGCTTCGTAGATCCATCATAACTTTCAAAAGTCTCGCAATATTCACTGAGCTGCTCTTTCAGTTCCCGAAGAAGGGCTTCCTCATTGGCCTGTTCCTGATCCATTTTGTTGATAAATAAAATGACCGGGACCTGATACTGACGCAGTAGCTGCCAGAGCGTTTTCGTATGTGCCTGTACCCCATTTGCCCCATTGATCACAAGCAGTGCAAGGTCAAGCAGCGGCAAAGTACGCTCCATCTCCGGCGAAAAATCCACATGCCCCGGCGTATCCATCAAAAGCATCTTCTTTCCTTTGTACTCTAAGCGTGCCTGTTTGGAAAAAATGGTAATGCCGCGGTTCTTTTCCATTTGCTCCGTATCCAAAAACGCATCCTTGTGATCCACACGTCCGAAATGACGGATGGCTCCCGCCTCGTAAAGCATGGCTTCACTCAATGTGGTCTTTCCCGCATCCACATGAGCCACAAGTCCGATTATGCTGTTTTTTTGTCCACTCATCATTCCTTACCCTTTCTTTTGCAATACCAAGCAGTCAGTCGCTTCACGATCCAGACCGAAAACAGTGCAAGTACCGTTCCGCTGAGCAGTCCGCAAAGCACATCTGTCGGATAATGCACCCCTACATAAAGTCTTGACAGGCCGATCAGAAACGCCAGGATCAGTGCAGGAATGCCATAGCGTTTTGGTAACATGACAAACATGACAACCGCAGCAGCAAAAGAGCTTGCCGTATGTCCGGATGGAAACGAAGCATCCTTTTGCTGCTCGATCAGAAGCGTTAATCCCTGCACCACTTCATATGGTCTTGTCCGATCCACCAGCGGTTTTAAGATCCCATTGTTGACAAGAAGGGAAAGCAGGAGGGAAATCGCACACGCTGCCCCTGCCTTTCTTGTTTTCTTATAGCAAAGCAGCACTACCGTCAACAGGATCCATACCTGTCCATGATCTCCCAGATGTGTCACCACCTTAAAAAACGGAGTCAGCAGATCACACCTGATAAAATTCTGTATCCACAGTAAAATAGAACCATCCAGATTCATGGGTTCACCTCTTCTTACAATTTATTACGCTCATGATACAACACCCCGCATAAAAAGGCAAACCGATTACATTTTCCCTGTGCTTTTCATTGAATAAATAGGCAATCAGGTGTATAATTTAATCGAGAATTTATGCATTTTGGACATAACAGATAAGAATACAAGTGAGGGCAATCTATGAAACGGAAAACAATCGGAGTATTATTAGCACAATTGGATGAATCGACCCCTTCTCATTTTATGGATGGATTTGTGGAGAAAATGTTTGCATACCAATATGATGTGCTTGTGTTTTCCATGTATCAGAAATACCAGGAAACCCCACTTCGCGAACGTGGGGATTCCAACATTTTCGAGCTGGTAAATTTTGATCTGTTAGATGCCGTAGTAGTTCTGCTTGACACGTTACAGACAGAAGGTCTGGCAGACAGGATCCAGAAAAAGATCCGGGATTCTTTTTCCGGTCCGGTTCTTATCATCGACAAGGAAAGTGACTATTTTGAAACAGTCATGATCGATCACTATACCCCTATTGTAAAACTGATCGATCATCTGATCGAAGTACACCATTATAAAAACATTGTTTTTCTGAACGGAAGGAAAGGACATATCCATTCCGAAGAACGCCTGCGCGGTTATCTCGACAGCATGAAAGCCCATCATCTTCCTGTTACTGAGGATCAGATCTTTTACGGAGATTACTGGTATACAAGCGGAGAGCCAATGGTGGAGGCATTATTAAAAGACCGGGAGCATCTGCCGGATGCGATCGCCTGTGCCAACGACTGTATGGCAATCGGTGTATGTGATGCACTCACCAAAAATGGTATTAAAATTCCGGAAGATATTGCTGTGATCGGCTATGATTCCATTGAAGACGGACGGCTGAGTCCGGTTCCACTTACTTCTGCAGAGATTCCTGCCAGACAATGTGGTACTTATGCAGCACTGCGGATCCATGCAATGCTGACCGGGGAAACCATTGATGATAGCTTTCACACGATTCCGGATCTTTTCATCGGAGGCAGCTGCGGCTGCCCTTATAGCACTCTTCCAACAGAATCTCCATGCCGTGATGTGTGGGAAACCGATCTTTCTTCTGTCGGTTATTATTCTGTTTTTAACCACATTATGGATGATCTGTTGTCTCAAGATAACTATCAGGACTTTTTCAACACGGTATTTCAATATATCTACCAGATCCGCGACTTTGAAAGCTTTGACCTTTGTTTAAATAACACCTGGGACAAGCCACATAATGCACTGAAAGAATATGCCGTCCGGACTGGTTATACCCCACAGATGAGCCATATTATCCACTGCGGACCAGACCCTGATTCCGGAAATGAACTAAATTTTTGTAAAACATTTTCCACGGATCTGATCTTACCGGAATATCATGAACCTTGTGATCACCCACGGGCTTTTATTTTTACCCCGCTCTTTTTCGAGGATCGCTGCTTTGGTTATGTAGCCGTCAATTACGGAGATAAAAAATTCAGCTATGACGAAGAATATCGCCTTTGGATCCGCAGTATCATGCACGGTTTAGAGGCATTGCGCCGTCAGGAAGCCCTTCGTTATATTTTAAAACAGATGGAGGCTTCCCAGATTCGTGATGGCTTGACCGGATTATATAATTACCGCGGTTTCATTGCACAGATGGAAGATCTGATCAACCGCTCTCATAGCAAGACAAAAAACGCAGTTTTGATCACCTCTGTGGATCTGTCCGCCCTGCGTGACATCAATGCCAAATATGGCAGAGAAGAAGGGAACCGGGCGATCATTGCACTGGCACAACGTATTTCCGAATGTGCCTTTGACCATGAAGTGTGTGCCCGTATGGGAAATGACGATTTCCTGATCGGTACTTTAACAGAGCCTTCCGATACAGAAAGAAGCGATGACTTTGTTGCTGCTCTGGAAGAAAAACTGCTTGCATTTAACGAAGCCAATACGGATTCTTTTGCCATTTCCATCTGCACGGCAAACAAAGCAGAAACCATTACAAACACCGAACAATTAGAGCATCTGATCAATGATGTAGTAAGTTTAAAGAATGGCCGGAAGCTGGAAGAACAGCGGTTGAGAAATGAAGCCGAATTATCGGAAGAAGATAAAAAACAGGATGAACTGGTAGCAGATATTTTAGATCACAACAAGTTCATTTATCATTTCCAGCCAATTGTTAGTGCCAAAAACGGAGAAATCTACTCCTATGAAGCACTGATGCGTGCGGATGTTGCCGAACGCATTTCCCCGCTTGCCATTTTGGACAGTGCCAAGCGTATGAACCGGCTCTATGATGTGGAAAAAGCAACTTTTTACAATGTTCTGCATTATATGAGAGAACACCAGCAATTATTTGAAGGAAAAAAAGTATTTATCAACAGTATTCCGGGAGCGCAGCTGACCGGTCCGGATCTTCCAATGCTGCATAGCCTGCTCAAAGAACAGGACGGTCGTATTGTTGTGGAACTTACCGAACAGGAAGAATTAGACGATGAACAGTTAGAACATATCAAAGAGACCTTTCAAAAACTGCACATTGAAACTGCACTGGACGATTATGGTTCCGGCTATTCCAACATCAATAACCTGCTGCGTTACATGCCACGTTATGTAAAGATCGACCGCATGCTGATGACGGAAATCCAGGACAACCAGCAGAAACAGCATTTTGTAAAGAACATTATTGAATTTGCCCACGATAATGATATTATGGCACTGGCAGAAGGAATCGAAACTTCCGAGGAGTTAAAGGCAGTGATCGAGCTTGGTGTTGATCTGATCCAGGGATATTATACTGCCAAACCACATCCGGATCCGCTGCTTTGTCTGCGAAGAGAGCAGATCAACGAGATCATCCAGTATACCACACTTACCGCAAACCGCTCGATCAAAAAACGCTTTGCAGTACAGCACCCGACAACTGTCCCTCTCGTACAGTTAAGTGTCAACAAATTTACGGAGATCCATGTCAAACGTTCTGCCAGCAGCAAAACCGATCCGATCCACATTGTAGGAGCTGCCGGATTCCAGTCCAATATCAAACTCTGGTTTGAAGAAGGCTACGAAGGCACCGTTATTTTGGACTCCGTCGGTCTTTCCGAGTCAACCGGACTACCAAGCATCGATCTTGGATCCGAAGCAAATGTAACACTTGTGCTGGTTGGGGACAGTGAACTGGTCAATGGTGGAATCCGTGTACCAGAGTCTTCTATGCTCACGTTTGAAGGCGATGGAAATCTTTCCATCACGGTAAATGCAAATAAATATTTTGGTATCGGAGAAGCAATGGAGAACCACCACGGTCCGATCTATTTTAATCAGGATGGGGGCATTACGATCACCGCCAATGGCGGCACAGGAGTCGGCATCGGCTCCGGCTATGGTGGAAATATCACGATCAACAAAGGATGGTACCGTATTTCCATGTATGGACAGCATTCCGTTGGCATCGGTGCTTATTATGGCAAAGCAGATGTACATATCGAGCATTGTGATCTGGAAGCCAATTTAAGTATCGGCTGTGGCTGTCTGATCGGCTCTTATGAAAACGATGCTGATATAGAGATCAGCAATGGATTACTCCAGCTTTCCTCTTCTGCCGCTTGTGACGACATGATCGGAATCGGAAGCCTCTACGGAGAAAAGGTAACTATCGCACTGCAAAAAGCAAATATCCGTTTCAAACTCCGCGCTTCTACCTGTTATGCCATCGGAAGCCATTATGGAAATGTCATGCTTTCCCTCCAGCAGGTTGCTTTAAATATTGATGCCGTAGGA
Source organism: Lachnospiraceae bacterium (assembly GCA_050874905.1). Lineage (GTDB taxonomy): Bacteria > Bacillota > Clostridia > Lachnospirales > Lachnospiraceae > NC2004. The sequence continues at coordinate 12,181 of JBNMLP010000006.1, read as the reverse complement.
CGCAATGCCTACTCTTTGGGAAATGATAGTGAGACTGCAAAAGTGACCTGTATCAACTGCGACATGGTCAATAACATCACCAACGAGGATAACACAGATCTTCGTATTGATAAAACGAATCTTAAATATATCAATGGAAGCTGTTCCCGGACTGTCAACGGCATAGAATTAGAGCCAGAATAAAAAAGATGCCAACAGTACTTACCGTCTGACATCTCCGCGATCTGTTACGATTTGATAACCTGCCTGTTTTACCCTTTCATTCAGGCAATGTCTGCACTGTGCGGATTCCTCCCCAGTGCAGATCTTATTATCATATAATTCATATTTTTTCCGGACAGAAACCGGAGAAAGATTGGGCATGACAACATTTGCACCCGCCTTTAATCCCTTTTCCCTTCCCAGTGGATCAAGCGTTCCAAGTGCGGTCGTTGCCGGAAGCAGTACATAGGGAAACAAAAGCCGAAGAATGGCGAGCAGCCGGAGTGTCAACATGACACTTCCGGCTTTTTTTTGTCCAAACGGTGTATCCTGATGTGGAATAAACGGACCGATCCCGATCATATCCGGCTGCAGCTCCCACAAAAAGGAAAGTTCCTCTAATAAATGTTCTTTCGTCTGTCCTGGAGATCCTACCATAAATCCGGCTCCCACCTGATAGCCAATGTCCTTTAAATCATACAGGCACCGTTTACGGTTGGAAAGCTTCATCTCCTGCGGATGCAGACTTTTATAATGGGCTTCATTTGCCGTTTCTTCCCGCAGCAGATAGCGGTCTGCTCCCGCCGCAAAATAACGCTCGTAGCTCTTTCTGCTCCGCTCTCCAATGGAAAGTGTGACCGCACAATCCGGATAGTCTGTTTTGATCCTGCTCACCAGGCGGCAGATTCTGTCATCCGTATAGGAAGGATCTTCTCCCCCCTGTAACACAAACGTCCGAAATCCCAGTCCATATCCCTCCTCGCAGCAGGAAAGGATCTCCTCTTCGCTCAACTGATAACGATCCACATTTTTATTGTCTCTTCGGATGCCACAGTAATAGCAGTTGTTCCGGCAGACATTGGTAAATTCGATCAGACCCCGTACATACACATCCATTCCATACACCGACCGCCGCACATGATCCGCACGCTGAAACAGGGCAGTATCTTCCTCCTCCCCATTTAACCACGCTATAATCTGCTCTTTGTCCCATGTCTGTGCCATGAATGGTCTCCTTTTCTCTGCTTGATTTTTAGCTTTTCTTTTTTCTTTCTTCCTTTATTTTGCCATTTTTCTGCTTCCTGTTTTCCCCTTATTTTTTTCTGCTATACTATTACAAATTATAACCAAAGAAAGGTTGGGTGATCCTATGAAAAAACCAGACTTAGATGCGATCGACAAAAAAATACTGATGATCCTTCAGGAAAATGCCCGGACTCCCATCAAGGACATTGCAAATGCTGTATTTTTAACTTCACCAGCCGTTTCTTCCCGCATCAACCGGCTGGTAGACGATGGTTACATTCTGGGATTTCATGCACAGATCAACGGGGCACTGCTTGATTATCATATCAAAGCCTTTATCAATCTGGATGTGTCTCCGGAAGACAAGGGCGAGTTTTATCCGTATATCAAACAGTGTCCGAATGTCGTTTCGTGCAGCTGTGTGACCGGCGATTATTCCATGCTGATGGAGGTGCAGTTTCCAACAACCTGCGACCTTGATCAGTTCATTAACGAACTTCATCGCTTTGGGAAAACAAAAACACTGATCTCCTTTTCGACCTCTATCGAACACCGCGGGATCAAGATTGACCCGGAGGAAGATTAAACTTTATTTTTCGTCGTATGTTTCCAGAAAATGATGCTTTACACCGCCCTGTTTATAGGCAACGACAGTATCCAGGTTGACATTTTCCACGCTCTTGAAAATGTTCCCCTCCACGTACGGGTTCACCCGCTTCAGCGTTTTAATGAGCTCCTTGATCTCGACACGTTTGGAGCGGTTTTCTTCATTGTTACAAGTGGTGCAGGTATCTGTGAACTTGCAGGCACACTGGATGAAATAAAGATCATTGGCATCCCGCCATGCTTTGATGTCGTCTTCGCGGATCAGATACAGCGGACGGATCAGTTCCATACCCTCAAAATTGGTGCTGTGCAGCTTCGGCATCATCGTCTGTACCTGCGCACCATATAACATTCCCATCAGGATCGTTTCAATGACATCATCGTAATGATGCCCCAGTGCGATCTTATTGCAGCCAAGCTCCTTGGCATAACTGTACAGATGCCCTCTGCGCATACGGGCGCAAAGATAACACGGAGATTTCTCCACATGATACACCGAATCAAAAATGTCGGACTCAAAGATCTCGATCGGGATAGCAAGCCGTTTTGCATTTTCTTCAATGATCTTCCGGTTCGCCTCACTATATCCCGGATCCATGACGATAAACTTCACCTCGAAGGCAAATTTATTATGCCGTTTCAATTCCTGAAACAGCTTTGCCATCAGCATCGAATCCTTTCCACCGGAAATACATACCGCAATCCTGTCGCCCTCTTTTACCAGCTCGTAATCGCGTACCGCTTTGGCAAATTTGGACCAGATCGTTTTCTTGAACCGCTTCCGGATACTCTGTTCCACATTTTTGACATACTCCTCCTGCTCGGACACCTGAATGTGGTGCAGCAGCCACGCACCGTATCCTCCATCCAGATTCTCTGCCCGGTAACCGTCCGCCTTTAACCGCTGCGCCACTTCTTCACTGATCACACCTCTGGCACAGCAGATCACCAACAGTTTGTCCTTGTCGATTTCTTCCTGTGCTGTGATCTCATCCGGCTTTGCTGCAATGGAGTCCGGAATTTTCCCGTGTGCAAGCTCTGCCTCATCCCGGATATCAACGATCACATATTCTTCTTTCTTTAACTTGCTTAATTCTTCAACCGTCATTTATGCTTCTTCCTTTCCTGCACACTGCTTTGCCAGATCATTGATCACTTCCCCGGCAATGATCAGTCCGGCTACCGATGGGACAAATGCCGTGCTGCCCGGTATGTCTCTTCGTTCTGTACAGGTATGCTTTGTACCCGGCGGACATACACAATGTGTCCGGCAGCTAATGGACATATCCTCTAACGGACGGGTCGGCTGTTCCTCGGAATATACCACCTTCAGTTTTTTTACTCCGCGCTTTTTCAGTTCTCTTCGCATCACCTTTGCCAGCGGACACACCTTTGTTTTATAAATATCCGCTACCTGAAAGGCAGATGGATCAAGTTTATTGCCTGCCCCCATAGAGCTGATGATCGGCACATTGCACTCCTTGGCTTTCATCACCAGTGAAATTTTTGCCGTCACGGTATCTACGGCATCCACAACATAATCATACGCTGTAAAATCAAACGAATCCGCGGTTTCCGGAAGGAAAAAGCAATTATGCGTGGTAACTTTCACATCCGGATTGATCTCCTACATCCGCTCCTCCATCACAGCCGTTTTATATTTTCCAATCGTTTTTCTGGTTGCAATGATCTGACGGTTCAGATTCGTCAAACATACTTTGTCATCATCGATCAGATCAAATGCTCCAATGCCGCTTCGCACCAGTGCTTCGCACACATATCCCCCGACTCCACCAATTCCAAATACCGCTACCCGGCAGGAAGCAAGATGCTCCATCACTTCTTTTCCATATAATAGCTGCGTCCTTGAAAATTGATTTAACATGCCTTTCGTTCCTTCCTCTTCTTCGACTTTTCCTACCATTTTACTACGTTTACGAATGTGCCGCAAGCTGGATTTTATGGGAGATGATTTCCAATACAAAAAAGAAACTGTTCTATAAAGAATAAAGAACAGTCTCTTTTTTGATACATTAACTTATTTATGCTTTGCAGCTTCATAAGCCTGTGCAATAAAATATTCTTGTGAGTTAAGCGGTTTTTCCACATCTTTTGGCAGCTCGTAAATACCATCCGGTTTCTGTATTCTGGCAAGCATATTGTCACGCAGCATAATATGAAACATACTTCGGATCCTCTGCTTGATCGACTCATCATAAATTGGTGCCGCAACTTCCACCCGGCGCAAGGTATTTCTCGTCATAAAATCGGCGGAGGCGATGTAGATCTGGTCACGCTCCTCGGTTCCAAAGATATAAATTCTGGAATGCTCCAGGAAACGTCCTACAATACTGCGGATATGGATATTTTCTGTTTCTCCTTCCACACCTGCTTTCAAACAGCAGATACCACGTACTACAAGATCGATCTTCACACCTGCTTTTCCCGCCTCGATCAGTTTATCAATGATCTTTTTATCTGTAAGGGAGTTCACCTTGACACCTATGTAGGCGCGTTTTCCCTCTTTCGCAAAAGCAATCTCTGTATCGATCATATCTAAGATCGGCTGCTGCAGGCACTTTGGCGCAACAAGCAAATGCTCGGTATGGTCGATCGTATTGCCCAATAAGATTTCCCGGAACACTTCTCCAGCCTCTTCTCCGATCTCATGATTGGCAGTCATCAGCGAAAGATCCGTATAAAGCCGCGCTGTTTTTTCATTATAATTTCCCGTTCCGATCTGTGTAATATACTGAATCCGGTCATGATCCTTTCTGGTGATCAGACAGAGTTTGGAATGTACCTTCAATCCATCGACACCATAAACAACCCGGCATCCGGCTGCTTCCAGCGTCCGGCTCCAGCCGATGTTATTCGCTTCGTCAAAACGTGCCTTTAACTCCACTAACACATCCACCTGTTTTCCATTTTCGGCCGCTTCCACTAAAGCCTCTACCACTTTGGAGTTCTTCGCCAGACGATATAGCGTCATACGAATAGAGATTACCTTCGGATCTCTTGCGGCTTCCTGCAGCAGGGAAAGAAATGGGCGGATACTCTCATACGGGTAAGAAAGTAATACATCCTTTTTTAAAATCTGTGGGATGATCGGCTGAAACTCATCAATGGCAGGAGACGGCTGTGGCACACGCTTTTCAAAAAACAGCTCGGTATGGTTACGAAGCTTATCCTCCATCTCAAAGACAAAGGAAAGATCAAGCGGGGAGTGCGAATAAAGCACATGGCTTTCGTCAAGCTCCAGATAGTCACACAATTTTTCTACCATGAATGGATCAATATCTCTTGTTAATTCCAGTCGGACCGGAGCCAGCTTCTTTCTCAGTTTTACTACCTGTGCCATCTGATCACGGTAGTTTAGATCTTCATCATATACCTTATTCACATCAATATCCGCATTTCTGGTCAGTCTCATTACGGACTTCTGCTGGATGTGATAATTGGAAAATACGTCCTTCATGTAATGAAGTACCAGTTCTTCCCGCAAAATATAAGTATTGGTCATGCCAGGAATTTCAATCATACGCGGGATCATTGTACTGTCACAAGGGATGATACCGATCTTTTCCTTACCCTTCTTTTTATCTAAAATCGCCATCGCATAAATTTCCTGTCCCTTTAAAAACGGGAACGGCTGCTTGCGCCCTACGATCATTACAGAGAGTAACGGAAGCACCTCCTGAAAGAAATATTCCTTTAATCGCAGCCGCTGTGGTTTTGGGATCTCCTTATAACTGATCACCCGGATTCCGTATGCTTCCACTTCCTTCATCAACTCTGTATAAATCGCATCCTTGTCGCGGTTTAGTTTATTCACCCGTAGTAAAATAGCATCAATCTGCTGCTCTGGTGTCATTTTCGTCTTATTTTCCCGCTGGTCACCGGACAATAATTTCTGGTCTTCTAACGAACCGACACGTACCATAAAAAATTCGTCTAAATTGGACTGATAGATTGATAAAAAGCTGAACCGCTCACAAAGTGGAACATCCTGTCTCTTTGCTTCTGTCAGTACCCGCTCGTTAAATTTCAACCAGGAAAGCTCCCGGTTCACATAAATGCATCCGTGTTTTTTCTGTTCTCCCATAGTTTTGTTTCCTTTCCCTGTCTGCTTGTGTGTAATTCTGCTGCGCCAAAACATGGCGATGTGTTTTCTAATGTTGATCATATTTTATGTTATTTTCCATTCCAATCTTTCCACTCGGTCGTTTCTTTATTATAAATGCGTTTCAGCTGCGCTTTGGATATACCGGCAAGTGGATTCTTTTCATTTACAATCACTGCGATACCATCTGTAGCGATCACAGTGCTTTCCAACAGCTCTGCTTCGTAATCTTTTAACGAACGGGAACTCATTGCCAGATCACATTTTTTCTGCATGGCTTTTGTGATACCATCGGAGGAATCCGTAACATAGATCATAATCTTTACCTTATCATTATAAGTGTGGTAATCATCTGCAAGAGCCTGTAACAATTCTGCTGCCGAAGAAGAGCCTTCGATCGTAACAGTTCCCTCTGAGCGATCAGATAAAAAGGTGCCTGCCTTTTTTACCGGAATCGCATAGGAAGCTGCAATTTTCTGTCCGGCACTCATGATATAGGCAAGAAAATCCGCTGCAGGTGCAGACAAGTCTTCCTGATAGGAAAGCTGAAATTCTCTGTTAAGTGCATACTTGCCGCTTTTCATTGTTTCTTCCGTTGGAAGCACCCCATCAACAGAAAGTATCTTTACTCTTTCATTTTTCAATGCTTCATGATATGCGGCATAACCGATCGCATTTTTGTCCGTACCCACAGCCCTGATCATGGTATCAGTTGCATCTAAAGAAACATCGGATTTTTCACCGGAAATGTTTAACTGTTTTTCAAATTCTGCTCTTGTACCGGAGCCTTCTTCTCTGGAACAGACGGTGATCGTTCCCATCCCTGTCATGTTGGGATCGTTCGTATTTTGCGTGCAGCCACCCAAGAGTGTTACGGTCAGCAGCAGCCCCAGCAGAACACCTTGTTTATACCCCTTCATAGACAACGCTCCCTTCTGCTTTTCCATCACTCAATTGCTGCATTTCCTGCTGCTTTAGATTAACAAAACTACCGCCGTTTTCTGCTTCTTCCACAATATTGATACAGTTATCTGCAATTCGTTCAAAGCCGTACATAATGTTGGAATAATCTGCTGTATAAGCCGCCTGGCACTCCTTATTTCTCACACGCGCCAGGTGAGCTTTGTTATTCTGCTTGAGTATCTTTTTCATTTTATTGCGCTTTTTAATAATGCTTGCGGCATCGTTTAAATTTCCGGTCTCCAAAATGGCAATGCTCTGCGTCAGCATTTCTCCGCATAGGGCTGCGCATTTGGCAATCTCTTTTTGTGCTGTGGAGCTAAACCCTTTTTTCTCATCCTGATATTTTTTCACAAGCTGCTCTACATTATGACAATGATCCGCAATTTTTTCCAAATTGTTTGCTACAAAGAGCAGACCCGCGGTTTGTTCCGACTGCTGCTCGGTGAGCACACCTGCAGAGAACATTTTCGTAATAAAGGATACAATGAGTCCCTGCAGCTCCTTTAATCCTGTGTAAAGGCTTTCATATTTTTCAGAAATACTGTGACTTTTCTTTCCTCCCACACTCTCCTGCATTGTAGAAAGGAGTTCTGTGGTCTGCTCTGCCAACCGGGCAATTTCACGGGATGCCAGATACATGGCTGGAACCGGCTGAAAGATCATCTTTTCATCCAGATATTTTGCTTCATGTGTCATCACTACGGTGGTATCTTTTCCACGCACGATCACGTTGACGATCTTCACCATAACCGGGATCAGTGGCAGCCACACCAGCGTACATACCACATTAAAGGTCGTGTGTGCATTGGCGATCTGTCTTGAGATCACATCGATTTCATTTCCCTTTGGAGAAATGTAGCATACAAATTTGGAAAAAAGAGGAATGATGCAAAGGAACACAAGACTTCCTGTAATGTTAAATACGCTGTGTGCCACGGCGGTACGCTTTGCATTTTTCGACTGTCCAATGGAAGCGATCAGTGCTGTGATCGTTGTTCCAATATTATCGCCTAACAGGATCGGGATTGCTCCGGCCAATCCGATGACACTGCTGACACCGTCAGGTCCCGCCTGCGATGCAAAATTCTGTAACACGGCGATCGTAGCAGAACTGCTCTGTACAACCAGTGTCATACCTGCACCGAGTACCAGACCAAGAACCGGGATATGAGCTACCTTTCCCATCAGATCCACAAATACCGGGCTGGATGCCAGTGGCTTCATCACGCTTCCCATGATCTCGATACCTTCAAACAACAGACCGAACGAAAATGCAACCATACCGATGTCCTTGATCCGCTCCTTTTTTCCTACAAAATTCATCATGAAACCGATGAAGATGATCGGATAAATATAGTCACTGATCTTAAATGCCATGAACTGCGCTGTCATGGTCGTTCCGATATTCGCACCAAAGATGACGGAAATGGCCTGCGGCAGACTCATCAGATTAGCACTGACAAATCCGATCACCATAACAGTGGTTGCGGAACTGCTCTGTAATACAGCCGTCACCAGTGCTCCGGCAAGCGCACCCATGATAGGATTTTTTGTTAATACGGCAAGCACCTTTTTCATTTTTTCTCCGGCAGCCTTCTGTAATGAATCACTCATCTTATTCATACCATATAAGAAAAGTGCCAGACCACCGATCAGACCAAATACAACTTTTACATTTTCATTCATCTGTTTTCCCTCACATTTCTGTTCCTTTTTCTCTTTATTTCTAAAGAAAAATGGTTGCAAGGAAATGTAAAGTCCACTATCAGGGCTATGTAAAAATCATGTCAAAAAAGCAGGAGCAACTCTGTTTTAAGTTGTCCTGCTTTATTTCCGGTAAGATTATTTATTCCTGCAAAAGCCAATCGGCTATATCATAAATCTCTATTCCTTCGTATGTGTACTTTTTATGTCTGGTTCTGGCAACGAGCAGCTTCGGATAAGCATCCCTTATCTGTAACAACGGAGTTACTTCCCGTTCAAATGTCTCCTGACCGGATATATTGTCACTTACCTGAATATATATTTTTTCGCTTCCCCGCTGCGCTACAAAATCGATCTCTTTTTGATACAATTTTCCTACATAAACATCATATCCCCGGCGAAGCAGTTCCACACAAACTATATTTTCATAAACCCTTCCATAATCCATATTTCTGGAACCCAAAATTGCATATCTGATGCCACTATCACAGAGATATAATTTCTCAGAACTCTCAAGATATTTTTTCCCTCGAATGTCGTAACGTTTAATATCATAAAATACAAACGCATTGCACAGGTATTTGATATACCTTCCAATCGTCACATGGTTTGTTGGAGTGTCATTTGCAGTCAGTAATTGACTGACCCTGTTTGGGGAGGTAATATTTCCCACATTATCCATAAGAAATTCACTTAACCGCTGCAAAACCAAAGTATCCGGCAACGCATATTTTTGTACAAGATCTCTTGTTACTATCGTTTCATACACTTCTTTAATATAGTTCGTCCGATCCTGTTCCGTTCTGTACACATAAGAGCCAGACAGACCGCCCTGCATGGAGTAATCATCAAACAATTTATCTTTATCACTTATCTCCTCATTGTATTGGCAATACTCCTGAAAACTAAACGGAAATACATGAATTTCAATATAACGTCCTGTAAATAAAGTTGCCAGATCCGCACTTAATAAAAATGCATTCGATCCGGTGATATAGATATCGTATTTCCCTTTTGAATAAAGACTGTTTATTGCCAATTCAAACTGTGGACACATCTGAATCTCATCCACAAAAAGATAATTTGTTTTCTCCGGCTGATAATGTTCTTCTACATAAGAATGCAGTGCATGATATTCCTTGAGTCCTTCATACTCCAGATCCATAAAATCAACAAAAATAATATTACTAGTATCATCCTTGCTTTCAAGATGCTGAATATATGTCTGCATTAATTTCGACTTACCGGATCGACGAATTCCGGTAATAATCTTAATGTCGGGAGTTCCCCTCAGTTCTATCAACCGATCCAGATATTTCGTTCTTATAATTGTTTTCATCCAGCCACCAACTTTCAAAAAATGAATTTTTTTAATTTTTCGAAACTATATTTCTTACTATTATACTGTCTCGAAGTAGTATGTGCAATATATGAGTTTCAAAAATTAAAAATTTTTGCTTTTTTGAAACCGACAGTCACCAATCAGACTATGTAACATTTCTGTCAAGTAATGGTATAAACGGATCATTTTTTATCTTGAAATATAAAAATTTCAAAATTTATTCTGCATCAATCACCATCTTGGAATCAAAATATGCCAAAAAGCAATCATCGTATTTCCTTCATAAAATGAAATACATCCATCTCCATACCCATACTCGCCATCTCTATACTCGCAACGGGCATTAGGGAAATCAATACATTTGAAATCTAACTGTTCTACTACTGTTGCCGGATCAAGCTGCTCAGATGAATCGATTCTTATGCTCGGTTCATCCGTCTCATCCTCATATTCAACATCAATGTTTGATATACCCAAATCTTTATATTGTGAATTATATGATAAGCGATAAATTCGTTTATACTTGATTTTATATTGACGAACAACCACTCCTCCATCCATAACATTTAAAGTTGCGCAATATTCTTCCTCTTCCGGCTTCTTATCATCATAACAAGTCGTAAGCTTTTTCAAATCATCCTCCGAATCATCTTCCTGATAATACACTAATTCGTCTTTGATATCATCCCAAGAACTAAATCCGTATATATCAATATCTCCATAGCCACAATCATAAGATTTTAAATAATCTTCTTTTTGACATTTTATTTTATCGATTTTGCATCCAAGATTATCATAAAATACCTGATATTTTTCACAAGCCGTTTTTTCTCCTTTTCCATTAATGTATAGATACCCAACCTCTGAATTTAATGAATCCTCTTTCCAATCGGGTACTATTTCAAAATCTTCCTTATTGCACGTAAAATGCAATTTGGATTTATCAACTTCACTCCAAGGTATCTTTCCCTTCAAATAAATACTGGAACAACCAAGATACTCAGAATCATAAATATTACATGTAACCTGATCGTTTTCATTCATAGACAGGCATTTTAAGTCGTTAACATAATATATAATATATCTTCGATCAACCGTTTTTCCTGTCTGATCCTTAACATCAATATAACCTTTCGTATATACCCAATTCGCATCCGTATAATCTTGATATGTTGCCGTATATCCTTGTGGTACTTCATATGTTAAAGTAGATTTCAGTTTTTCCCATGGAACATTTCCACTGAATTCCTCAGCGTTTCCATCAGAATACCGCATATCATCTCCACTCCATCTCGCAAAAATATACTCATAATCTGGATTAGTCGTGTAAAATGTTATATTTGCACCATAAACATCAATACTAAAATTTACTTCTTTATTACTTCCATCTGTCGTTTTTGCCGTGATCCACGTAAACCCTTTTCTTATTATTTTAATATCTGCCGAAAGTCCCTTCGGCGTTAATTCTAAAACACCAGGTTCACTCACAGTCCATTCAATATTTTTATTCGTAGCATTTTCAGGGCTTGCAGCAAGTGATATAGTTTCTCTGTCTCCTACATACCATACTCTGTTATCATAGTCATTTAATAACCTAAGATCTGAAATCAATACAGGACTTGTATTGGTTGGTGTGGTCGACTTTGAAGTTTCTGTCGTTGCACTCTGCTGCGTCGTTACATTCTGCTGTGTTGTTACATTCTGCTGTGTCGTTGCCTCTGTTGTAGTCTGTTTTGTTTTTCTCTTTACTACTACTTTGCATACATATTTCTTGCCACTGACTTTTGCAGTGACATTAGCTTTCCCTGCTTTTTTGGCAGTAACAATCCCTTTCTTGCTGACACTGGCAACTTTTTTCTTATTGCTGCTCCATGTGATCTTTTTCTTCTTCGGTGCATTCTTAAGCTTTAACGCAACTGTTTTCCCTACTTCTAACGTTACCTTTTTCTTATTCAACTGCACTTTTTTTGCCTTTGCTGCCTGTACGGTGGTTCCCTGCATGGCAATCATTCCTGCCAGCATTACTACCACAAGAAACAACGATGTAACCTTTCGTAAACTTTTCATAACGTTTCCTTCCTATTCTGTCAAGCCCAAATCTATTGATTTTACTGGCTTTGACGATTTTTATTTACCTCAAAACAAAAGCCGGGAGTGATGGATATCGTAGTATCATGTACCAAATAGCCGATAAACAGGTATAGCTAATAAAGCAT
>JBNMLP010000005.1:0-144728 GCA_050874905.1 Lachnospiraceae bacterium | reverse complement strand
TGATTGTTCAAGCTTATGTTCAAATTGTGCTGGCAAGATGTATAGGAAAAATGGAATTGGTGGAAAAAAGTTGCGTGGGGAGTGATGATTTGATATACAGAACAGTATCTTATGTGTCGGGAAACTTTAGGAAAAAATTTTCTCTAGAGGAGATGGCGCATGATCTTGGAGTAAGTAAATATGCCTTATCACGAGTGTTTTCTAAAACATTTCATCGTAATTTTAATCAGTATCTTAATGATGTCAGATTGAGCTATGCATGTACAAGGCTAGTGAATTCGGGAGATACAATTCTTGATATCTGTTTGGATAGTGGCTTTGATAGCCAGAGAACATTTAATAGAGCGTTTAAGGAACGCTATAGAATTACCCCAAGCGAATATCGAAAATTAAAACGATAAGCAGATTAAGGTCAGATTTCAAAATTATGGAAAGGCAGGACGGTTATAGAAGTATTGGAACACATGGCAAAAAAATTTCCGAAAGTTTCCGGGACAAAGGAGGAACTGTTCAAGGATCCTGAGAACAGAAACTGGTAAGTGGTAATGATGTAATGCTTCATGATGAGAAGAAATAATTTAAAAATCACTGCAAAACAGCAAGATCAGAGCAGAATACTCTGGTTTTGCTGTTTTTAATTATATCTAAATATGGTAATATATAGTTGACAGAAAAACGAGTTTCGTTTAAACTAAAATAGTAATAATTACTATTTTGATGTGCGATAAGGAGGAGAACTGTATGAGTAACGTAATTGTAAATCCAAAGAAAGCAGTAATGGTGGGATGTGGTTTTGTTGGATCAGCGTCTGTATTTGCTCTGATGCAGAGTGGACTTTTTACAGAAATCGTGCTGATCGATGCAGATAGAAACAAAGCAGAAGGAGAGGCAATGGATATCAGCCACGGTATTCCATTTGCCAGCCCGATGAAAATTTATGCGGGAGACTATGATGATGCAAAGGATGCGGCGATCATCATTGTATCTGCCGGAGCAGGTCAAAAGCCGGGTGAGACAAGACTGGATCTGGTAAACAAGAATGTTGCCATTTTCAAATCGATCATTCCGGAAATTGCCAAAAGAGGCTTTGAAGGAATTCTGCTGATCGTAGCCAATCCTGTAGATATTTTAACGCAGGTAGCGATCAAGCTGTCCGGGCTGCCGGAGGAACGCGTCATTGGTTCCGGAACCGTGTTAGACACGGCACGTTTGAAATATAAGCTTGGCGAGCATTTAGCAGTAGACAGCCGGAGTATTCATGCATTTATCATCGGAGAGCATGGAGACAGCGAGGTGGTAGCATGGTCATCTGCTAATGTTTCCGGTGTGGAGCTCAGCCAGATGTGCGAGATGAGAGGACATTATCATCATAAAGAGAATACAAGGGAAATTGCGGAGGAAGTCAAGAACAGTGCGTATGAGATCATCAATAAGAAGCATGCTACCTATTATGGAATTGCAATGTCTGTAAGACGGATCTGCGAGGTTATCATGCGGGATGAGAAGTCTATTCTTCCGGTTTCTCATATGATGCACGGAGCCTATGAAATTGATGGTGTGGTGCTCAGTATGCCGGCAATCGTTGGTGCAAATGGTGTGGAATCAGATATTCCGATTGAACTTTCCGGGGAAGAAGCATTAAAGCTGAAAGAGTCTGCGGACGCATTAAAGGAGATTGTGGATTCGCTGGAATTATAGTAGGTCTTTGTTGACATTTAAAATGAACAGATATAAAATAAACGTGTTTATTGATAAACACGTTTATTTTATTATTGGAGTGATACTATGCCTGCAAAAAAAGTGATTACAAAGGAAATGATTTTGGATGCTGCGCTTTGTCTTTTGAAACGCAGCGGCTTGGAAACGGTTACGATCAAGAATCTGGCAAAAGAATTAAATTGTTCCACACAGCCGGTATATTTATCTTTTTCCGGAATGGAAGAGCTTAGGGAAGCATTGATCTTACAAGCGGTAAAGGACTTCTCAGATGCTGTAAAGAAGGAGAGCAGCGACGGGATCGTGCGGCTTTATGATATGGAATATATTCATTTTGCCAAACATGAACCGCAATTATTTTGCTTTTTGTTTATGCGTTCCAATGCATTTGCTGAAACCAAACGGGTTCTTCTTCCTATCATAGAGCAGTCGATACAGGAACTGATGCACAAATACCACATATCCTATGAGGAAGCAGATCTGCTGCACGATCATCTGTGGATGCATACACATGGAATCGCAGCTATGATTGCAACGGAGTTTTGTGACTGGGATATGAAAAAGGTGGCTCGTATGCTGAAAGACTGTCATGAGGTATTTACAAGAAAGTATGAGGTATGATTATGTTTTCAGATCGTGATTTAAAGAAAATGATTGTTCCACTTTTTGTAGAACAATTTTTGCTAATGTTTGTTGGAATCATGGATACATTTGTGGTCAGTTTTTCCAGTGAAGCAGATGTATCGGGGGTATCTTTGGTAACTTCTTTTAACACAGTATTGATCTTTTTATTTACGGCACTTTCTTCCGGTGGAGCAGTGATCATCAGCCAATATATCGGAAGTCAGAAGAAAAAAACTGCATCAAAGGCAGCAGGACAGCTTTTATTGATCTCTATTTTGTTTTCAACTGTTTTATCTGTCTTGATCCTTGCGTTCCATTCTTCTCTCTTGAAGCTGCTGTTTGGCAAGATTGAACCGGAAGTGATGGCTGCTTGTGACAGCTACCTGATCATAACGACTTTTTCGCTCCCGGCACTTGCAGTTTATGATGCGGGGGCTGCCCTTTGTAGAAGCATTGGAAAAACAAATGTAACAATGTATATATCTGCAGTATCCAACGTGATCAATGTGGCAGGAAATTGTATTGGTGTTTTTGCGTTGCATCTGGGAGCTGCCGGAGTTGCATATCCTTCCTTACTCTCGCGTGGAATTTCGGCGGTAGCGGTTACCATTTATTGCTTTTATGCGAAACTTCCGGTACATTACGAGTTTTCTTCTATTGTAAAATGGGATGGTTCTCTGCAAAAGAAGATTATGGGAATTGCATTGCCTAATGGTGTGGAAAATGGAGTACATCAGCTGGTAAAGGTAGCATTGTCCAGCATGGTAGCACTATTTGGAACCTATCAGATTGCAGCAAATGGTATGGCGCAGAGTATCTGGTCATTAGCATCGATCATGGGACTTGCCATGGCACCAGTCTATACGACTGTGATCGGACAATGTATGGGAGCAGGAGACATTCCTTCCGCCAATTTCTATTTTAAAAAGCTGAACCGTATTACATTGCTATTATCTATCGGCTGGAATGCATTGATATTTACGATCACACCATTATTGATTCATTATTCTGCGATATCAAAAGAGGCAAAAACGCTGGTGATCTGGCTGGTTTTGATCAATAATATTTTTAATGGTCTGGCATACCCATTTGCCGGATCACTGGGAAATGGACTTCGTGCCGCTGGTGATGTAAAATTTACTATGCTTGTTTCCATTTCTCTGACGATTGCTGCGCGGTTGTTTTTCTCTGCTCTGTTTGGTTTGGTGTTGGACTGGGGCGTGATCGGGATTGCACTTGGCATGAGCATGGATCTGGTTTTTCGTGGTATCATTTTCATCAGAAGATACCACTCTCAGAAGTGGACACAGTTTCATCTGATCTGAGTAATAAGGTTTTTATTTTGAAAGGAAAAGTTATATGAACACAACCTATGAACACATCGTACATCCATTTCCACCGTTATATGATAAGGATTCTAAAATCCTTATTTTAGGCAGCCTACCCTCAGTAAAATCCAGAGAGCAGATGTTCTTTTACGGACATCCGAGGAATCGTTTCTGGAAGGTGATGGCGGCGGTGCTCGCTTGCGAGGAGCCGAAGACGATCGAGGAGAAAAAGCAGATGCTTCATTCTCATCACGTTGCCCTGTGGGATGCGATCTATAGCTGCGACATCATTGGTTCCAGTGACAGCAGCATCAAACATGTTGAGCCAACGGATCTTGCTCCTATTCTTGCGCAGTCAAAGGTAACACGGATTTTCTGTAATGGAGCGACTTCTGCAAGCTACTATAAAAAATATCAGCAAAAGGAGCTTGGGATAGAAGCAGTTACTCTGCCATCAACCAGTCCTGCCAATGCGGCATATTCCATCGAACGTCTGAGGACGATATGGAGGGAAAAAATTGGAGAGATTATATAAATAAACATTGCGAAATCCAAAGGACAGTGTTAGTATAGGAAAGAATTAAAGAAACGAATTTCAGATTTTGTGTTCTACCAGTGTATCACTGGCAGCTAAGAGGGAAACCGGTGAAAGTCCGGTACAGACGTGCTACTGTGAGCGTTTAGTTTCTTTCGTGTTCCATTGTGCAAAACCTGCACGAGAAGGAGAGAGAAATGCGATTGCGTAAGTCAGGAGACCTGCATAAGATAGCTACCACACATCACACGTAACTGATGAAAGCGGCAGAAATGGCAGATGGTTCCGGAATCCTCCGGGATGTTTTTTTGGTGTATGAAAACCGTGCCATAACAAACGCTTTTTAGAACACAATAGGAATATTGTGTTTTTTTAATACCAAAAACCCAAGGAGGATATTATGAGAAACAATGTAGGAAAAAGAGTGCTGGCATATCTTTGTGTGCTGAGTTTATGTCTTGCATATTTACCAGCATTTTCAAGCACCGTGACAGCCAATGCTGCAGATGCAGAAAATGCGGTAGCAAGCGCAGATGTAACCGTAACAATGGTGGACAAAGGTGAAATTGCAGTCGGAAAAGACGAGAATAAGACACTGATGGCAGAAGTACCGGTACATGCAGTGGATCTGAATAAAGATGGAAAGATCGATATTGATGAAACCTTTAAGGCAATGCATGAGACATATTGCCCGGGCGGATTTGAGAGCAGTGTAGGTCAGTATGGATTATCTGTAAACAAACTGTGGGGAGATACTAGCGGAAGTTTTGGTTATTATGTAAATAATAATAGTGCATGGAGTCTGGCTGATGAGGTAAAAACAGGAGATTCTGTAAAGGGATTTATTTATAAAGATGGTACAACCTGGTCTGACCAGTATAGCTGGTTTGATGTAAACAAGTGTAACGCGGCAGTGGGAAAAAAAGTAACATTGGCACTTAATGCATATGGTAGTGGTGCAGACTGGAATAAAGTGAACCCATACGCCGGAGCAACGCTTGGCACTGTTTCAGCAGATGGAACCTTTACCGCATTTTCAAATGCTGTAACAGATAAAGACGGAAAAGCAGCCATTTCCTTTGATAAGGATGGAACGTATGTAGTATCTGCAAAGGCTCCAGAAGGCGCAAGTGCATTAGTTTCTCCTGTCTGCATTGTAACCATTGCAAGCGCAGACGTAACTGTGACAATGGTAGACAAGGGTAACATTGCAGTTGGAAATGATAAGAATAAGACCTTGATGGCAGAAGTACCGGTACATGCAGTGGATCTGAATGCAGATGGAAAGATCGATATTGATGAAACCTTTAAGGCAATGCATGAGACATATTGTCCAGGTGGATTTGAAACTGGTTCAGGTACTTATGGAGCATATATAACTAAGATATGGGGAGTGGAAACTTCTAATTGTGGATATTTTGTAAATGACGAAAGTGCAGGCGGATTGACACAGGAAGTTAAAACAGGAGATTTCATAACTGCATGTGTATATAATAATGAATATGATTATGACCTGAGCGTATCTGATTATTATACTTGGTTTAATGTGAACAAATGCGATGTACAATCTGGCAAAAGTATTACTTTAAATTTGAAAAAGTATGATGGATATGACGAAAATTGGAACACAATAGTAAAACCATATGAAGGTGCCGTTCTTGGTACAGTTGCAGCAGATGGAACCTTTACTGCCTTTTCTAATGTGGTGACAGATGCAAATGGAAACGCAACTATTTCCTTTGATAAAGCGGGAACCTATGTAGTATCTGCAAAAGCACCAGAGGGAGCTAGAACTATAGTTTCCCCTGTTTGTATTGTAACTGTTACCCCGGCACAGGTTACCCCTGAGCCAACTCCGGATCAGAAACCGGGCAAGGATACAGATAAGACAACGGAAGAGGCACCTGCGATCACAATTACTTTGACGATCAAGAAGGACACAGAAACAGCTACTACGGAAGCCAAGACAACGGAAGCAGTCCAGCCTTCCAGTGCACAGAAAACTGTAAAGAAAACAACTGCCAAAGTTGCCTCTGTTACTTCTGCAAAGAAAAAGCAGGCTGCAGTTCAGTTAAAGAAGGTAAAGAAAGCAACCGGTTATCAGGTACAGCTTTCTACATCAAAGAAATTTGCAAAGAAGACAACCGTAACAATCAATACTAAGAAGGTCAAATACACCTTTAAGAAATTAAAGAGTGGAAAAACCTACTATGTCAGAAGTCGTGCATACCGCAAGGAAAATAAAACTACTGTATATGGAAAATATAGCCGTATTGCAAAAGTTGTAGTAAAATAGTATGATGCTGATAAATTAGTATGTTACATGAGAAGTTAAAGGAGGCAAAGCGTATGAAACAGGTACAAAAAAAGGTATGCTGTATCGGGCTGAGCCTCCTTCTTCTTTGTTTTTATTTGATCCAGCCGGCAGCAGCTGATGCACAGCAGACAAAAGCGGCTTGCGATCAGGTGTTGTCGTATTTAAGTGGAGTATCAGAGCAGGAGACACCGGGTGACTGGGAGATTTTTACCCTTGCCAGAGGAGGAAAGCTGACAGATACGGCAAAGGCTGCTTATTTTGCTGCTTTAGAACAGCGATTAGAGGAAAAGAAAGGGATTCTATCAAAGAACCGCTCGACAGAGTATACCAGAACCATACTTGCGCTCAGCAGTGTAGGGGTGGATGCTTCTAATGTATATGGCTATTCTTTGCTAGAGCCCCTTTCCAATTATGATTATGTGGTCACACAGGGAATTTATGGCGGGATCTATGCACTTTTAGCTCTGGACAGCAGAGGGTATGAGATTCCAACTGTGCCGCAGGGATATACACAGAATACGAGAGAAAAACTGGTTTCCTATCTGTTGTCGAAGCAGTTGGAAGATGGCGGATTTGCATTTTCCGGACGTTATGCGGAGCCGGACACGACATCGATCGTCATCTCTGCGCTGACACCTTATAGCCAGACGATCGATGGGGTACAGGCTGCGATAGAAAAAGCAGTGGCTAAGCTTTCTCAGATGATGGGAGAGGATGGAAGTTATAAAAGCTACGGAGCAGTTAATTCAGAAAGTACAGCGCAGGTGCTTACTGCCTTGAGTGTAGCACATATTTCGGTGGAAGATTCCCGCTTTCAAAAGGAAAATGGAAATCCGCTTACTGCATTGCTTACATTCCAGCTCGCCGATGGTTCTTTTTGTCACATAAAGGATGGTGGAAGCAATCGCATGGCAACACAGCAGGCGGCATATGCACTGGTTGCCTATACGCGTGATCAGGAAAATGCTGCTTCTCTTTATTCCATGTCTGAGGTCGCGCAGGATACCATGTTGCAGCAGGACAAAAAGGAACTGAATGTTCGGGAGTTATTTGGGCCGGCAGCGGGCGAAGAAGAGAAAAATCCGGCGGATGATGGCAATGAAAAGGAAACAGAGCAGCAGACACCAGAGACTACAGAAGCGAAAAAGGAAGAAGCTTCTACAGAACAGATCACTACGGTACAGGTGATAGAACCTTCTTCTGTAAAGCAGCCGGAAAAGGAAGAAAAACAAAAAACAACGATGAAGAAGCCATTTCCGAAAAAGAATATTGTCTTGAAAAAAGAAAAAAGAAAACAGGCGAAAAAGCAGTCAGTAGCAACAATTTCTGTTAAAAATAAAGTACCGCATTTACAGAAGAAGCAAAAGACATCATTTTTTCAGAAGAAGCAAAAAAAGAAAAAGGTATCACTTTACCAGGCTGTGTCAGAGAAAAAAATGCAGGAATTTGCATGGCTTAGCGACACCTACGATGGGTTTCATGTGACGAAAAAGCATACATTTCCATGCTCGATCCGTGTGAAAACTGCATTGCCGGATGGCGACTATGTGCTTTGCCAGTATTTTGGTACAGAAGATAAGGTAGCAGCACTTGCTAAAGTTACTGTGAAAGATGGTACGTGCCAGGTAGTGGTAGAGGAAGCGGGAGATTATTTTCTTGCGGATAAGGTGCGGAATTCTACTGTAGCGCAGGAACAAAGCAAACAACAAAAAGTGGTTACGACAGTAAAGGCAGAACAGTCTCAGAAGAAAAAAGAGACTGGGAAAGAACATAAGACAGAGAAGCAGGAGCGTATCTTTTTCACTGCCCTACTTCTTTTGATCGTGATAGGAGTTTTTGTATGGAGAAGAAAAAGAAGATCATAAGTTTGTTACTGCTTGTAACACTTTGCCTTTTTTCAGGCTGTGGTACGGGAAATAAAAATGCTTCGTCGGCTGCAAAGTCAGAGACGAAACAGACGGTTTCCAAAGAGGCAGCGACAGAAGAGGATTACATTGTGCCGGATGATCTAAAGGAGCAGAGTCAGGAACAGAAGGCGGACCAAAAAAAGAAAAAAGAGCAGACGACAGAACAAAATAAAGAAGAAAAAACAGATAAGAAAGATACAACACCGGAAGCAAAGAACGAGGAGCAGACAACTTCTAAAAAAACAAAGAAAAAATCTTCCAGTAAAAAACAAACAGCATCTTCTGTAACGACAGAGCAGAGTACGCAGACGGATCTGTCCAATACTGTAACAAGCACCACGGCAGAAAGTGCAACCGAAGAAACGGTGACAGCAGATACGGTCAGCCTGACGATCGAATGTAAAAATCTTTTGAATCATATGGATCAGGTAAAGAAAAACAAGCGCGGTCTGGTTCCAAAGGATGGCATGATCTATCAGAATGCGGAAGTATCCTATACACAGGGAGACACGGTGTTTGATGTACTGCAGCGGGAAACGAAAGCACATAAGATTCCGATGGAATACACGTATACGCCGGGCTATAAAACAAACTATATCGAGGGAATTTACAATCTCTACGAATTTGATGCCGGGGAGACCTCCGGGTGGAAATATCAGGTAAATGGAGTGGTTCCGAATTATGGCTGCAGCAAATACACCTTGAACAAAGGGGATCAGATCATCTGGTTTTACGTTTTGGAGTAAGAGATGGAAATAAAGAGATTACATCCGGTTAGTAACTTCATATGGATCGCGGTTATGGCGGGGGTTTTAATGGTATCCATGAGCCCGTTTTATGTAAGCATTGCATTGATCACGGCAATGCTTACTTTGCTTTATCAAAAAGGACGTTCTTTCTGGCGCATGCTATTAAAATGCCTTCCCTTGTTTTTGTTTCCGGTGCTTTTAAATCCGCTGTTTTCCCATGAAGGAATGACGATCCTGCTTTATTTTAAGAATGGCAATCCTCTTACACTTGAATCCATCTATTATGGACTGGGGATGGGGGAAATGCTGCTTTCTGTTCTGCTTTGGTACGTCATTTTAAATGACTCTATGTCATCCGACAAATGGGTGCAGCTTTTCGGACGATTTGCGCCTTTTTTCGGTTTGCTTTTTTCGATGGTGCTGCGTATGATCCCCACTTATCAGAAAGCAGAGAAAAAAATACGGGAATGTAATCCAAAGCAAAAGGCGGGAAAACGGTTTTTGATGCTGCTGACCTATGCACTTGAAACTTCGGTGGACACAGCAGATTCGATGGCAGCGCGGGGGTATGGCAGTCACCGCCGGCATAATTTTAAGATTTACCGCTGGCGGTTTCGAGACAGTGTGATCGTACTGCTTAGTGTGTTAGTACTTGGTGTGGTCATGCTTGCTTCCTATCGGGAAATGCTGACATTTTATTATTATCCGATCGTGTATCAGGAACAGAATATTTTATGGGCAGCAGTTTGTTATGGTGGTTACGCGCTGCTTGGACTGCTTCCACTTGGAATTGAAATAAAGGAGAAGATACGATGGAATTACTTGGAATCAAAGATCTGACATTTGCATATCCGGGGCAGGAGCCATGTCTTTCCCATGTAAATCTGTCTATCAAAGAGGGAGAGATGCTGTTGCTGCTCGGAAGCTCCGGTTCCGGAAAGACGACACTGTTAAAGCAATGCAAATGGGAGCTTACTCCGTGTGGAACAAGGAGTGGTGAGGTGACCTACCGGCACCAGCCTTTGGAGCAGTGCAGCAAAGAAGTGCAGCATTTTGAGATTGGCTATGTTTTTCAGGATCCGAATCATCAGATCGTGACAGATAAGGTATGGCATGAGCTTGCGTTTGGACTGGAAAACAAGGGACTTAGTCAGACTGAAATGGAGCTTAAGATTGCTGAGGTAGCCAACTATTTCGGGATTACTGACTGGTTTCGGAAAGAAACAGATGTCTTATCGGGGGGACAGAAGCAGATTTTAAATCTGGCAAGTGTACTCACAATGGATCCAAAGATCATCTTGCTTGATGAACCGACGAGTCAGCTTGATCCGATCAGTGCAAAACAATTTTTGACACTGCTTTCACGCATTAAACGGGAACTTGGTATTGCTATTATCTTAACGGAACACCGTGTAGACGAAGTGATGGAACTTGCTGATCAGGTGATGTGGTTAGAACAGGGTATGCCGCTTTTCTATGAGACAACAAAGCAGGCGGTTCCGTTTCTCTATGAACATAAGCCACTCTACCTGCCAACTGTGACCAGAATAACGGCACGGTGCAGTAAGGAACGGGAGTTTCCACTTACCCTTCCTGCCGCAAAAGAAGCACTTCGGTCACTGGATCTTCCAAAGACGATATATCAACCGGATAAAGTGCAGAGAAAAAGAAAGAAAAAAGATGCCGTACTCTTAGCAAAGGATGTCTATTTTCGATATGAACGGCACCAAAAAGACCAGTTGGCCGGGCTGTCTTTTTTGGTAGAAGAAGGAGAATGTTATGCCCTTCTTGGGGGAAATGGAAGTGGAAAGACCACGCTGCTCCGCCTGCTTCAGAGCATGTTAAAACCATATGCAGGAAAAATTGCGGTGAAAAAAAAGATTGGATATTTATGTCAGGACCCGGTATTTCATTTTACTTCTGATCTTGTGGAAGAGGAAGTGCGTGAGACAAAGGAAACACTTTTGCAGCAATTTGGCATGAAAGAGCTGTTGCAGAAACATCCTTATGATCTAAGCGGTGGAGAACAGGAGCGGCTGGCACTGCTGATCGTACTTAAGGATGAGCCGGATATTTTGCTGCTGGATGAACCGACGAAGGGGTTAGACCCGGACAATAAAGCGCAATTATTAAAACTTTTAAAAGAGCTGAAACAGGAAGGAAAGACCATTGTATTGGTGACACATGATCTGGCATTTGCGGCAGAAATTGCAGATACTTGTGGATTGCTGTTTGATGGACATATCGTAGGCGAAAGTATGACACGGGAATTTTTTACGCATAATACCTACTATACGACCGTGGCGCGCAGACTTATGAAAGGACAGCAGGATCAGGTGATCCGGGAAGACGAGGTGGTGTGCCAATGAAATCATACTATCTGATCTCCCTGCTTTTGATGGCTCTGGCTGCTGTACCATTTCTGGTACGGGCATTAAAAGATACAAGGCACAGAGGAAGAGAACTTACCGTGATTGCGGTTATGACAGCACTTGCAGTAATCGCACGCAGTGTATTTTATATGCTGCCACAGGTAAAGCCGATGGCTGCTATAGTCATTTTAACCGGAATCTCCTTTGGGGGCAGTGCAGGATTTTTAACCGGAATGTTAAGCGGCTTTGTCTCCAACTTTATTTTTGGACAAGGACCGTGGACTCCGTGGCAGATGCTGGGGTTTGGGTTGCTCGGAGCATTGGCAGGCTGGCTGTTTCAGAAAAGAACAATTAGCCAAACAAATAGAATACTTGCCACAATTTATGCCTTTTTCAGTGTATTACTGCTGTATGGAATATTGCTCGATACGGCAACGGTACTGTTATCCGGCAATGCACCAACGAAAGCGATGTTTCTTGCAACTTATGCATCCGGATTCATATTTAACCTGATCCATGCAGGAGCAAGTGCAGTATTTCTTTTCCTGTTTTATGTTCCGGTAACCAAACGATTAGAACGCATACGAACCAAATACGGAGTATTTTTCAATCCGAAAAACTTCTCACCTGGAAGCAATATCACCAATACCTGACCGCTGCTTCCACTATAAAATTCTCTGACAGTGTAAAAGCATCCGAGCAGCTTGGTCTTTAATTGACGCTGATCACTAGCTTTTTTAAAAAGTCTTTATCTGGCTGTTCATGCATATGTGTCCGAACGGTTGCGCCCCTTTGTGGGATCAGGTATTTTTCAGGCACGCTTGCGCTTTGGTTGCACTGCGTAGCGGTGCGTAATGCCCTAAAATACAGGGCATAAGCACCGACGCATGCAAATGAGCCTGAAAAATACCTGAAACCCACTGGGGCGATTACGGAAAGGACACATTGTTATGCATGAAGCAGCCAGATAATTAGACTTTAAAAAAGCGTAGGTGACAAGTCAATTGATGACCAAGCTGTCAGGATGCTACAACATTTTTCGATAAATTATGAAAGGGGAGGAGGATCGCAGCTTCTATAAAGGAAGATTTTGGGAATACCCCTTGATATCGCTGCATGCATTTGCTAGAATGTACATGGCAAATCCTACTAATTAGTAGGTGATGAGGGAAAAGAACAATAGAATGTTTTGTGAGCGGGAAAGAGAGAACGGGACAAGACGGAGGAAAAGAAACGTGTTACAGTTAAAAGACATAAGTTATGAAGTAGACGGAAAACGGATCTTAGATCATGTTTCGATTGATTTAAATGATCATTTTGTAGTGATCACAGGACCAAACGGAAGCGGTAAATCGACACTGGCGAAGGTGATCGCCGGAATCCTTACACCGACCGAAGGACAGATCTTATTGGATGGAGAGGATATCACAGGCTACTCGATCACAGAGCGGGCAAGAAAAGGGATCAGCTATGCGTTTCAGCAGCCGGTACGCTTTAAAGGACTTACCGTGCGGGATCTGATGAGTCTGGCGGCTGGAAAAAAAGCCAATTTTGCGGAACTTTGCGACTTGCTTTCGGAAGTAGGTCTTTGCGCAAAGGATTATATTATGCGTGATTTAGATGACAGTCTTTCCGGTGGAGAATTAAAACGGATCGAGATTGCAATGGCACTTGCGAGAAATGCCAAATTAAGCATTTTTGATGAGCCGGAGGCAGGAATTGATCTGTGGAGCTTTTCCAAGCTCATCAAGGTATTTGAAAAAATGGTGCGTATGACGCAGGGAAATATTTTGATCATTTCCCATCAGGAGCGGATCTTAGATATTGCAGATAAGATCATTTACTTAAAGGATGGTCAGATCGCACAGTATGATACGAAGGAGAACATTCTTCCGGATATTTTAAACAGTACGAAGGCCGGCACCTGCAGGGTGCTTGATCAGAAGCTTAAGGAGGAATAAGAAGATGGCGATTGATGCAATTCAGCAACATATATTAAAACAGGTAGCAGATCTGGATGCTTTGCCGGTAGGTGCTTATAATATCCGTGCCAACGGTGGAGCGGCAGGAAGAAATACAACGGCAAATATTGATATTGTGACAAAGGAGGACAAGCCGGGAATTGATATCATCATCAAGCCGGGAACGAAAAATGAAAGCGTGCATATTCCGGTTGTGATCTCACAAACAGGACTGACCGAGTGTGTGTACAATGATTTCTTTGTCGGAGAAGGTGCGGATGTGGTGATCGTAGCAGGCTGTGGTATTCACAACTGCGGAGGACAGGACAGCCGTCATGATGGCGTGCATACCTTTTATGTCGGAAAGGGTGCAAAAGTACGTTACATTGAAAAGCATTATGGAGAAGGGGATGGAGAAGGCAAGCGTCTGATGAATCCGAGAACCGTGGTGCATTTGGAAGAAGGGGCAGAAATGGTCATGGAGACTTCCCAGATCGCAGGAGTAGATGACACGCTGCGCCAGACCACTGCAGATCTTGCGGCTGGAGCACATCTGGATATCCGCGAAAGCATTATGACGACCGGAGAACAGAATTCTGTATCAGAGTTTACGGCAGACTTAAATGGAGAAAACTGCAGTGCGAATATTGTGAGCCGGACGGTAGCCAAAGACCATTCCACGCAGCGTTATAACAGCCGCCTGAATGGAAATAATGTCTGTGCCGGACATACGGAGTGCGATTCCATTATCATGGATCATGCCAAGGTGCTTGCGACACCACAGTTGGAAGCAACTTCTACCGAGGCAAGTCTGATCCATGAGGCTGCGATCGGAAAGATTGCCGGAGAGCAGTTGATCAAGCTGATGACGCTGGGACTTACCGAGGAAGAGGCGGAAGAACAGATTGTTTCCGGTTTCCTGAAATAAAAAATACGAAGTGTGAAAGAATAAAGAGAGGTGAAATACGGATCTTTATTCTTTTTTTATGTTTTAAATTTACTTTACCTATTGACATAGTAGGTTAATAGGAATATTATCATTATGAAATAAAAAGTGACTCGGAGGTGAGAGTATGGTGATTTCTTCCAAGGGGAGATACGCACTGCGTGTAATGGTATATCTTGCAATGAAGCATGATGGACAGTATATTCCGTTAAAGGAAATTGTGGAAAAGGAATCTCTGTCCCAGAAGTACATGGAAAGCATTGCAAGACTTCTTTCCAAGAATCATTTGATCGAAGCGGCAAGCGGACATGGCGGAGGTTACCGGTTAGTGCGTGAGCCTGATCAGTATCGTATCAGCGAGGTATTAGAGCTGACGGAAGGATCTTTAGCTCCGGTGGCTTGTTTAAAAGAGGATTCCAATCCATGTGAACGATCGAGTTTATGTTATACCCTTCCAATCTGGCAGGGACTGGCAGATCTGATCAATAATTATTTTGATAATATGACGCTCGCCGATGTAGTGGCACAGGCAAAGACAAAGAACAAAACAGGAGCGTAAGCGATAAAAGGAGGCAGATTATGGGCAACAATCAGTTATTAAAGGTGAATGATCTACATGTAGCAGTGGAGGAGAAAGAGATCCTTCATGGAGTAAATCTGGAAGTAGGAAAAGGCGAAACACATGTGTTAATGGGACCGAACGGAACAGGTAAGTCTACGCTCGGATATGCCCTGATGGGAAATCCACGTTATACCCTTTCTTCCGGTGAGATCTGGTTTGATGGAGCCAATATCACAGAGGAGCCGGTCAATGCACGGGCAAAGGCAGGGATGTTTTTATCATTTCAGAATCCGCTTGAGGTGCCGGGTGTCAGCTTAAGCTCTTTTATCCGCAGTGCGTTAGAGCAACAGAGTGGCAAACGGATTCGTTTGTGGGAGTTTAAAAAGGAACTGGAGCGCAATATGGAAGTATTGCAGATGGATCCATCTTATGCAGAGCGTGATCTAAATGTAGGATTTTCTGGTGGTGAAAAAAAGAAAGCTGAGATTTTACAGCTTTTGATGTTAAAACCGAAACTGGCGATCTTAGATGAGACTGATTCAGGGCTTGATGTAGATGCTGTGCGAACCGTGTCTGCCGGAATCAAAGAGTATCAAAAGAGCTGTGGCGGCAGTCTTTTGATCATCACACATAGTACGAAGATTTTAGAGTCTCTGTCTGTGGATCAGACGCACATTATGGTACAGGGCAAGATCACCAGGACAGGAGATGCTTCTCTGGTTGATGAGATTAATCAGGAAGGATTTGAAAAATACGAGTAACAGAAAGGATGCGCCAATGAAAGAAAAAACATATGTCGAAGACATTGATCGCAATATCTATGATTTCAAGGATGAGGAAAAGGATGCCTACAAGCTGGCAGCAGGTCTTACCCCGGAACTTGTGGAAAAACTCTCCAAAGAAAAAAATGATCCGGTCTGGATGCAGAACTTTCGTTTAGAGGCACTTCAGATCTATAACGAGATGCAGGTGCCGGATTGGGGACCGTCCATTGAAGGTCTTGATATGGATAACATTGTAACCTATGTCCGTCCTAATACCAAAATGCAGGCAAAATGGTCGGATGTTCCGGAAGATATTAAAAATACATTTGAACGTCTGGGAATCCCACAGGCAGAGCGGAAATCACTGGCCGGTGTAGGAGCACAGTATGATTCCGAGCTTGTCTACCACAATGTGCGGGAGGAAGTAGCCGCGCAGGGCGTGATCTATACCGATATGGAAAGCGCATTGACCGGAGAGTATGCAGACATGGTAAAGTCCCATTTTATGAAGCTGGTACGTCCAAACGATCATAAATTTGCGGCACTTCACGGAGCAGTCTGGTCAGGTGGCTCCTTTGTGTATGTGCCAAAGGGAGTTGCCGTAGAGATCCCTCTGCAGTCATATTTCCGTTTGAATGCACCGGGAGCCGGACAGTTTGAGCATACGCTGATCATTGTAGATGAGGGAGCAGATCTTCATTTCATTGAGGGATGTTCCGCACCAAAATATAATGTAGCCAATTTGCATGCCGGATGTGTGGAGCTTTTCGTCGGTAAAAATGCAAGACTTCGTTATTCTACGATTGAAAACTGGTCGAAGAATATGTACAACCTGAATACGAAGCGTGCTGTTGTGGAAGAAGGAGGCAAGATGGAATGGGTATCCGGTTCGTTCGGTTCCCATGTCTCTTACCTCTATCCGATGACGATCTTAAAGGGCAAAGATTCCAAGATGGAATTTACCGGAATTACATTTGCAGGAAAAGGGCAGAATCTTGATACCGGAGCAAAGGTAGTGCATAGTGCGCCGAATACAAGCTCCTACATCAACACGCGTTCCATTTCCAAGGATGGAGGAATCAGTACCTTCCGTTCTTCCGTGGTAGTGGCAAAAGAGGCGAAGCAGTCAAAGGCAGCCGTATCGTGCCAGTCACTTATGCTGGACTCCATTTCCCGTTCCGATACGATCCCGGCGATGGATATCCGTACCAGCAAGGCAAATGTCGGACATGAAGCACAGATCGGAAGCATCAGTGATGAAGCCGTCTTTTATCTGATGAGCAGAGGAATGAGCGAAGAAGATGCCAGAGCGATGATCGTAAGCGGTTTTGCAGATAATGTGTCAAAGGAACTGCCATTAGAGTATGCACTGGAAATGAACAATCTGATTCGTCTGGAAATGAAAGGCAGCATAGGATAGGAGGTGACACAATGGAACGAGAAGAAAGAACGATCAATGCGATCGCAGCGAAAACATGGTACTGGCTGCGCATGAATGATGTAAAGGTAGCATGGGAAACAAAAAGTCGGGATGCGAAAGTTATAGTGACCGCAGATGAGGGCGGACTTTTCAAGCCGTTGCCATTAGAGAAATATAACGCAGTCAAGGAAATAAAGACAGGTGCACTGGAACAAAATACCGTGCTGTTTGAGGAACTGACAGAGGCAAAAAATCAGATCGTTGTGCCACAGGAGCAGACAGGACAGACGGTGGCATTTCAGGTGACGGCAAAGGAAGCAGGAAGTGCCGGAGCAGTGCTGATCAAAGCGCAGGAAAATACAGAAGTGACGGTGATCGAGACATTTTTGTCAGAGGAAGAGAGCAGTCTTGCCTACCAGACCAAAATTCTGGGAGAAAAAAACAGCCATGTGCATTTGTATCAGGTATTTTTACAAAATGGCAGAATGTTAAATGATGTAGGAAGTGAGCTTTCAGAGCAGGCAACGCTCACGGTGACACAGATCTTTTTAGGAAGCGGAGATTTTTATGATGGTGTCCGCGTGGAATTAAACGGCGATGCGTCCGAGCTTCATATGGCGATGGCATATTTGGGACAAAAGCAGCAGAATCTTGATATGAACCTGATCGTCAATCACTGGGGCAAAAAGACGGTGAGTGACATTACGGCAGATGGTGCGTTAAATGGTGCAGCCAAGAAACTGTTCCGTGGTTCCATTGACTTTAAGAAAGGTTCCTCCCAGTCGGTCGGAGCCGAGACAGAGCAGGTATTATTACTGTCAGAAGACGTGGTCAATAAGACGATCCCGTTGATCTTATGTGCTGAGGAGGATGTGCAGGGAACCCATGGTGCCACGATCGGAGAACTGGACGAAGATACCCTTTATTATTTCGGGGCCAGAGGAATTGACGCAGAAGAAGCCAAACGTATTATGACACGCGGAAAGCTGGAAATGCTATATCGCACGATCCCAAGTGAAGAGATTAAAGAGCGTGTCGCAAAACGGTTGACGGAGGTGATGGAAGATGACGATTAAGGAGAGAAGAAATGATTTTCCATTATTGTTAAATAATAACACCATTTACCTGGACAATGCTGCAACCTCGCAGAAGCCGGCAGCCGTGATCAAAGCAGAGCAGGATTTTTATGAGAAAAGCAATGCGAATCCCCTGCGCGGGTTTTATCCTTTGAGTGTGGAGGCAACCGCAGTATATGAAAATGCAAGAGTGACGGTGCAGCAGTTTCTTCATGCTGCTTCAGAAAATGAGATCATTTTTACCAGAAATACGACAGAGAGTATCAATCTGGTTGCCTATAGCTACGCTCTTTCCAAACTGACCAAAGGGGATGAGCTCGTAGTCTCTATCATGGAGCATCACAGCAACATGCTTCCATGGCAGATGGTTGCACAAAGAACCGGAGCAACACTGCGTTATCTGGACTGTGAGCCGGATGGCTCTATTTTGCCGGAGACATATGAAAGTGTGATCGGGGAAAAGACAAAACTCGTTGCGATCACGCAGGTATCAAACGTGTTAGGACGGGAGAATCCAATCAAGGAGATCGCTGCACTGGCACATAAAAATGGAGCCGTGATCGTTGTGGATGCGGCTCAGAGTGCCCCTCATATGGCCATTGATGTACAGGATCTGGATGTGGACTTCCTTGCCTTTTCCGGACACAAGCTGCTTGGTCCAATGGGAATCGGTGTACTCTATGGAAAAGAAGCATTATTAGAGGAAATGCCACCGTTTTTAACCGGAGGTGAAATGATCGATTCTGTGACGAGAGAAGGTGCGGTCTTTGCAGAGCTTCCGCACAAATTTGAGGCAGGAACCGTCAATGCTGCCGGAGCTGCCGGACTTGCCGCTGCGATCCATTATTTAAATGACATCGGATTTGATGCGATAAAGGAACAGGAGCTTGCACTTACCAAACGGGCAATGGACGGACTTTCAAACGTTCCCCATGTACATGTGATCGGCTCAAAAGATCCTAAGGAGCATACGGGAATCGTGGCATTTACGATCGATCAGGTGCATCCGCATGATGTCAGTGAAATTCTGGCAGCAGACGGCATCGATGTCAGAGCCGGACATCACTGTGCGCAGCCGTTACTGACTCATTTGAAGGTATATAATACAACGAGAGCCAGCTTTATGTTTTATAACACAGAAGCGGAAATTGATGCATTTGTGGCAAGTGTAGCCAGTGTAAGAAGGAGAATGGGATATGGAGAATAGAAGCTTTTATAATGAGATATTAACCGAACACAACATCCATCCGGAATTTAAGCATGACCTTGCCGATGCCAATATCGTATTGGAGGGTGTTAATCCAAACTGTGGCGATGACATTTACTTAAAGCTGAAGGTGGAAGACGGTGTGATCACGGATGGTGCTTTTGTCGGAGACGGATGTGCCATTTCGCAGGCATCCGCAGACATTATGCTCGGTATGATCGTAGGAAAATCAAAAATGGAGGCCTTGCATCTGGGGAACCTGTTTATGAAAATGATCAAATCAGAAGCAACCAAAGAGGAGATCGAGCAGTTGGAAGAAGCCTCTGCCCTTCAGGATATTTCCCATATGCCGGCACGTGTGAAATGTG
Organism: Lachnospiraceae bacterium; assembly: GCA_050874905.1. Classification (GTDB taxonomy): domain Bacteria; phylum Bacillota; class Clostridia; order Lachnospirales; family Lachnospiraceae; genus NC2004. The sequence continues at coordinate 124,876 of JBNMLP010000005.1, read as the reverse complement.
CGGTACTTGGGTGGCACACATTAAGTGAAGCCTTGAAAGAAGAATAAAAGAGCAAAAGAAATCCCATCAGCAGGAGACTGATGGGATTTTTTTTATACATGTAGTTTCTGTAAAAATGCTTTTGTCCGTTCATTGCTTGGGTGGTCGATCACCTGGGAAGGAGTTCCTTCTTCTACCACCATACCGTCATCCATAAAGATGATGCGGTCGGATACCGCATGGGCAAAGGCAATCTCGTGGGTAACAACGACCATCGTCATATTGTCAGCAGCCAATGCTTTCATTACCCGTAAGATCTCTGCCGTGATCTCCGGATCAAGGGCAGAAGTTGGTTCGTCAAAAAATAAGATCTTTGGATGCAGCGCTAAGGCGCGGGCGATCGCAACACGCTGCTGCTGTCCACCGGATAATTCGCACGGATAAGCAGCCTCTTTATCAGATAAGCCGACTTTGGCAAGCAGCTCTTTCGCTTCCTTCATCACTTCTTCTTTTTTTCGTTTCTGAATGGTAAGAGGAGCGTCCGTGATATTTTTTAATACGGTATAATGTGGGAACAGGTTAAAATTCTGGAATACCAGTCCAAAGTTTTCCTGCGCTTTTTTGATCTCCTTTTTGGAAGGGTAGTGGGCAGCTCCATTTTCACTGGTAACTACTGGTTCATCCACATAGGCAGTTTCACCGTCGTCGATCGTTTCTAAGAAGGTGGCACAGCGCAGCAGCGTGGACTTTCCGGAACCGGAAGGACCAAGAATGGAAACTACTTCACCTTCCGACACGCTCAGGTTGATGTCCTTTAATACTTCTTTTCCATCAAAACTTTTTTTAATATGATTCATTTCTAACAGGTACATAGGAAGCTCCTTTCTAACGGTAATAGTCTAATTTCTGTTCGATCTTTTCCATAAAGAATGCCACAACAAAGTTGAAAATGTAATAGAAGACACCCGCAATAAACAGAGGTACTAAGGAAGCCTGGGAGGCTGCGATCTGTTTGGCGGTCGTAAACATTTCCGTATATGCAAGGGCAAATGCCAGTGAGGTGTCCTTTACGAGTGTGATGATCTCGTTGGTAACCGGAGGCATGACCCGTTTTACCATCTGCGGGAATAAAATTTTGGTAAAGGTCTGGATCTTGCTGTATCCCATAACAGCCGCAGCTTCCTTCTGACCGAGCGGAATGCTTTGCAGACCGGAGCGGTAGATTTCCGCAAAATAAGCGGCATAGTTTAAAGAAAATCCGATGATCACCGCATAGAAACGGTAGGAGTAGGAGGTACTGATGCCGAATACATAATATGGGGCAAAGAATACAACTAAAAGCTGCAGCATCAGCGGAGTTCCGCGCATGATGGAAATGTAGATCCGGGCGATCCACTGAAGTACCTTCGAGCGTGACATACGGATTGCTGTAAGCAAAAGTCCAAGCGGCATGGAAAATAGAATGGTCAGCAGGAAAATGCTGAGTGTTGCGCCCATGCCGGGTGCTAACTGTTTGATGATCGTTTGTAAGCCGACTTTTTTTACTGCATTGGCAGAGCCGTCATTGTAGGAATCATTTTTGTCCAGACAGACGCTGTCGGTCAGTCCCCATTTTTTTGCAATATCGGCAAAGGTGCCATCGTCCAGCATGGCAAACAAGGCTTCCTGTACCTGATCACGCAGCTCGGTATTTCCCTTTTTGAAACCGATGCCGTATTCTTCGGAAGAAAGACGCTCATCAAGAATGACAAATTCATCCTCTTTTCCGGATAACTGATAGTTGGCAACACCGATATCCATCGCGATCGCATCCACCATACCACTTTGCAGGTTCATGAAAGCAGAGTTGTAATCGCCAACCTGCTGTAATTCTTTTAAAGAGGCCGCAATGGCTTTGTTTTCTTCGGTGGCATCGTCTCCCGTCAGGGCAGCTAAGGCAGAGGAGTCACTCTGCACAACTAAGATCTTCCCGGAAAGATCGGTCAGCTTTTTGATCGAGGAGCCTTTTTTCACAATAACTACCTGAGAGTTATCCACATAAGGGGTAGACCAGGTGTAGTTATTTTCACGGCCGTTCATCGTAAACCCGTTCCAGATACAGGAAATGGAGCCGGAATTTAATTCGGAATCTTTGGAATCCCATGCGATCGGACGTTTTTCTAATTCCCAGCCGTTGCGTTTGCAGACCTCTGCGGCGAGGTCGAGATCAAAACCGACATATTCGCCATTGTCATCCATATATCCATAAGGGGGAAATTCTGCATCGAAGCCGACGATAAATTTCTCTTTTTCCGATGCTTTCGGTTTAAACAGACCGAGTCCGCTTACAACTGAGCTGGCAAGCAGCAGTGTCATAAGCACTAATGTAAATTTTTGAAGCGTGCGTTTCATGTGTATTCTCCTTATAATAATAGTTCTTCGTACTTTGATTTGCTAAAGCACTACTTTGTTACCCGGATAGTATACCATAGTGTTGCCGGAAAAGAAACAAGAACAGTTGAGTATCCTATTATTTTATGGTACTATTAACATAACAATGTATAGCGAAAGAAAATGGAGGAAAAGACATGGTTATTACTTGTTTGGATTTAGAGGGTGTACTGGTTCCGGAGATCTGGATCGCATTTGCCGAGGAAACAGGAATTGAAGCATTGAAAAAGACGACCCGTGATGAGCCGGATTACGACAAGCTCATGAATTATCGTCTGGACATCTTAAAGGAGCATGGTCTTGGCTTAAAAGAGATTCAGGACACGATCGCAAAGATTGATCCGCTTCCAGGTGCAAAAGAGTTTTTGGATAAGCTGCGTGAGTTAGGTCAGGTGATCATCATCAGCGATACGTTTACCCAGTTTGCCAAACCATTGATGAAGAAGCTTGGTTGGCCGACGATCATGTGCAATGAGCTGATCGTGGCAGAGGACGGAACGATCACCGGATTTAAGATGCGTTGTGAGAAGTCAAAGCTTACTACAGTCAAAGCATTACAGTCGATCGGTTATGAAACGATCGCCAGCGGAGACAGCCACAATGATCTGGCTATGATCGAGGCGAGCAAGGCAGGATTTTTATTCCGTTCTACGGAGCAGATCAAAAAGGATTATCCACAGTATCCGGCATATGAAACTTATGATGAGCTGTTTGACGCGATCAAACGTGCCATGTAAGAAATTCCATAGTAACGTCATAAATCCCTTAAGCAGAGGCGTGCATACCTTTTGCTTAAGGGATTTTTTGTCGGCTTGACAGAGGAGAAAGATCATGTTACCATCTTAACTGTATTAGATGACTTAATACAGTTAAGATGCATATGTCATACAGGAGGTGATAACGTGATTCATTTGGATTTCAGAGACTCCAGACCGATTTATGAACAGGTGAAGGATGGGCTTCGCAAGCTGGTCATAAAAGGTGTATTAGAACCGGATGAAAAACTGCCATCCGTACGGGAACTGGCAGGCAGTCTGGCGATCAATCCAAACACCATTCAGCGTGCTTACCGTGATTTAGAACAGGAAGGATTTTTATATACCGTTGCGGGGAAAGGAAGCTTTGTAGCGGAACGTCCTATGCCGGATCAGGGCAAGATCGCAGCGTTATATGAGCAGCTTGACCACGTGCTTGAGGAGCTGTCCTTTTTGCAGGAAGAGGGGGAGCAGGTGACAGAACATGTAACAGCATATTATCAGAATTTGACAGGAGGGAAAGCGTGATGATACAGGGAGAACATATCAAAAAGAGTTTTGACGGATTCCCGGCACTAAAGGATGCCAGTATTCATGTGACCAAGGGTTCGGTATATGGCCTGGTAGGTCCAAATGGAGCAGGTAAATCCACACTGTTACGTCATATTGCTGGAATTTTCAGACCGGATGAGGGACAGATCCTGATCGATGGCGAACCGGTATATGAAAATGTAACAGCCAAAGCAAAACTGTGCTTTATACCGGATGATATTTTTTATTTCAGACAGGCAGGACTGGCTGATATGATGCGCTATTATAAAGGCATTTACCCAACCTTTGATGAGAAGATGTATCACAAGCTGTGCGATATATTTCCTGAACTTGACGAGCACCGTCCTTTTCGAAAAATGTCAAAGGGAATGCAAAAGCAGGCGGCATTTGTACTGGCGATCAGCACAAGACCACAACTTCTTTTGCTTGACGAGCCGGTAGACGGATTGGATCCGGTAATACGAAGACAGGTATGGAGCATCCTTCTTTCCGAGGTGGAACAAAAGAAGATGACAGTATTGGTTTCCTCTCATAATTTAAGAGAGCTAGAGGATGTCTGTGACCACGTCGGGATCATGCATAAGGGTGAGCTGATCTTAGAACGTTCTCTTTCCGAACTGCAGGGAGGTGTTACCAAGCTGCAGATTGCCTTTGAAGGGGAAGTTCCGGATATGAGCGACGACTTTGTTGTGATGCATCGCTCTAAGCTGGGCAAAGTGCATACATGGATCGTAAAGGGAACACCGGAGCGTGTGAAACAGCTGGCAAAACAATATCATCCGTTGCTGATCGATGTATTGCCGCTTACGTTAGAAGAAATTTTTATTTATGAGTTAGGAGGGGCGGATTATGGAATCAAAGACATCCTTTTGTAATAAAACAATCGTAAAGAAGGATCTGACACGGCTATGGCCGGTGTGGGTAGTACCAACGATCGTACTTCAGGTTACATATGCGTTGCTTCTGTTGTCAAAGTACTCCTATTTTGGAATGAATTACACAAAGGCACAGATCAAAGACCTGTTATGTGAGCAGCTGGCACGCAGTATGACAAGTAATTTTATGTTGATCCTGATCTGCGGTTGTGCCATTCTTTGCGCTGTACTGGTATTTCAGTATCTGAATCGGAGTACATCTGCTTTTTTGATGCACAGTTTTCCACTATCGAGAAAATGTCTGTTTTTATCTCATGCACTTGCCGGTTATCTGATGCTGATGATCCCGGTTGTGCTGCTTTTTGTCACGATCGGACTTTTTTGCCTGATCGGGCATATTCCAATGGGGGTTGCACTGCTTAGTTATTTCCTGGAAATATTGTGTGCTGCCGTCTTTTTTTACAGCCTTGCTGTGCTGCTTACCATGTTTAGTGGAAACTCCGTTATGAGTATTATCATGTATATGGTGATACAGGTAGTTGTTTATTGTGTGATGATGCTCTTACAATTTGTGACGGATTTTTTTGCGTATGGATCACATCAATACAGCAGTACGCAGGGGGTAGATCGTATTGTTGCATGGATGACTCCGTTGTTAAAAATGAGCAATCTTTTCAAAGGTCAGCATGGAGAAACGGATGATATCGTACGACAGGTGAATTCTGCGATGCTGAATCATTTTTTTGCTCCGGAGATTGCAAGATTTGCCTTGTATCTGATCCCGGCAGCAATTTGTTTTTTCCTGGCGTTACTTTTATATAAAAAGCGGAAAATGGAACGTGTGGGAGAAACATTAGTCTTTTCCTGGAGTAAAGTAATTTTCCGGTTTGTATTTTGTTTTTGCGCAAGTCTGCTTTTTGTGATCACAATGTATTTTTTAGGATTTTTCCTGCTTGCCATGAATCAGACATACGATACTTTTTATCTGTGCGGCCTTGTACTGCTTGTGGCAGGAACGATCCTAAGTTATATTGTGTGTGATATGATCCTGGAAAAAACATTTCATGTGTTTAAAGATTTGTCCTGGCATACGATACTGCTGTTCTGTCTGGTGATCGGTACTATTTTCGTCGGGGAGCATTATCTGACATTGCAACGGGGGCAGGTGCAGGCAGACCAGTTGAAAAAGATAAAGATATCGGTGGATATGGGACATGAGGCTTCGGTTACAAAGACAGATGAGATCAAACAGGTCATAGCTTTTGAGGAATCATTGAATCAGTGGGCGAAAAAACAGAGTATTAGCACACTGGATGAAAGTACCAGTTATGTCTCTATTACCTACTATTATAAAAATGGCGGAAGTGGGACACATAATTATGATTTTACGCTTGATTCCAACAAAGAAGCTGCTATGAAACTGCTTGCCATGTTAAATGACAAAAATGGCATTTTAAAACGTTATGGTTTAGAGGAAAATAACACAGGCGGATTGAGTAATGTTTATCTGTCAGAAACAGGGGAGGATAAAGGTTATTCAATTCCTGCCCGGTATCAGGCGGAGATTTATGATGCACTGATCTGTGATCTCCAGGCCGGACATATCACAGTTGCTGATTTTGCAGATTCCGAAAAGTCAGCGGAAAATAACGAAACAAATGGTATCTATAATACGGAACATGTAAACTGGGGACTCTCTTTTATGGTAACAGCCTCAAAAACAAAAGAAATAGAAAATAATTGGGATGGTTCCAATGATTACTATTTTGAAGTCACCAAGGATGCTACGGCATTGAATCAGTGGTATATAAAAAGAAAGGCAGATCTGATCCGTTATAATGAAACGATGGCGGAGGAACAATGACCTCTTGCATTTTTCTGTAAAATGTGCTAAGGTTTGTCTGAACGAACAGAATATAGTTTCTTCAGGGCAGGGAGCATTTCCCGACCGGCGGTAAAAGTCCGCGAGCGAAAGCTGAATTGGTGCAATTCCAATACCGACAGTATAGTCTGGATGAGAGAAGAAGAAAGAAACAGGCAGGTAAAGTTTTTGTGAGCTTTATTTGCGTGGAGTATTGGTGGAACAGCCCTGAGTGTATGCTCAGGGCTTTTTTTATGGCGACGAGAAAAATGCGCGCATTTATGTGGTGCATTTGACGACTGTTGATCAGAGCGGGATTTAAAGCGCGTATCTCGTCTCTATGTCTGAAAGGAGGTTATTATGACAAAGGAAGCATATATGAAAATGGCACTTTCCCTTGCCGAAAAGGGGATGGGCTATACAGACTTAAATCCTTTGGTCGGGTGTGTGGTCGCAAAAGACGATCAGGTTATCGCAACCGGGTATCATGAACGCTATGGCGGGTACCATGCGGAGCGCAATGCCCTGCTTGGTCTGTCACGGGAGGAGGCGGAAGGGGCAGAGCTTTATGTCACTTTAGAGCCGTGCTGCCATTATGGCAAGACACCGCCATGTACACAGATCATCATAGAAAAGGGAATCAAAAAAGTGTATATCGGGGCGATGGATAATAATCCACTGGTCGCCGGAAAAGGTGTGGCACAGTTAAAAGAAGCCGGAGTGGAAGTAGAGACCGGAATTTTAAAAGAGGAATGTGAAAAAATCAATGAAGTCTTTTTTCATTTTATGAAAACGAAGCTTCCCTTTGTTGCGATGAAATATGCGATGACGCTGGATGGTAAGATTGCCTGTGAAAGCGGGGACTCCAAATGGGTGACATCGGAGGAAGCCAGAAATCAGGTGCAGCTTCTTCGTAAAAAATATAAGGGGATCATGGTAGGGATTGAAACGGTGCTTGCGGATGATCCGCTGCTTACCTGCCGGATCGAGCCGGCGTGCAATCCGGTACGCATTATCTGTGATTCCCGGCTGCGTCTTCCGTTAGACAGTCAGATCGTAAAAACAGCCCATGAGGTGCGTACCTATGTCGCCTATGCCAAAGGGGCAGGGATAGAGGAACAGAAAAAAGAGCAGTTGACTTTAGCGGGAGTAAAGCTTCTTTGTGCCGGGCAGGGAAGCCGTGTGGATGTTTCTTTGTTGATGAAGCTGCTTTCGGAAGAAGGCATCAATGGCATTTTGCTGGAAGGGGGCGGAACCTTAAATGCTTCCATGCTTTGTGCCGGACTGGTCCACCGGGTGTATGCCTATCTTGCTCCGAAATTCGTGATGGGGCAGCAGGCGAAAGGACCGGTGATGGGAGAAGGGATCAAGAAGATGGCAGATGCTATTTTGATGACACAGACAGAGCTTTTCCCTGTGGGAGAAGACATTTTGATAACCGGAAGGATAGGAGATGAGCGTACATGTTTACCGGATTAGTAGAGGAGGTTGGCGAGATCATAGGGGTACAAAGAGGAGCAGAAGCGGCTACACTTACGATCAAAGCCAAAAAGGTTTTGGAACACACAAAAATAGGAGACAGCATTGCTTTAAATGGGGTATGTCTTACCGTTACTCAGTGTGGGACAGACCACTATAGCGTTGATGTGATGAATGAAACCTTTGATAAGACGACATTGTCTCATTTGACGAAGGGAACACGGGTGAATTTAGAGCGGGCAATGCCGGCAGATGGCAGATTTGGTGGTCATCTGGTCAGCGGACATATTGATGGCACAGGACGTATAGAGGCTTTGAGAAAGGATGGCAATGCCATATGGTATGACATTTGTGTGCCAGATGAGATGCTTCCTTATCTTGTGAAGAAAGGGTCGATTGCAATTGACGGGATCAGCCTGACGATTGCGGATGTTTCCAAACATTCCTTTTCCGTTTCCACGATCCCACATACACGGGCGCAGACGACGCTGCAGGACAGAAAAGCAGGCGATTATGTCAATCTGGAATGTGATATGATCGGAAAATATGTATGGCAGATGCTTGCTTACCGGCAGGACAAGCCAGAGAAAAAAACAGAAACCATAACCACTTCGTTTTTAGCGGAGCACGGTTTTTTATAAAAGGAAAGGAGATAGTAATATGACAGAACAGATTGCTCAGATCGAGCAGGCATTAGAGGACTTACGGCAGGGAAAGGTGATCCTAGTGATCGATGATCCTGACCGGGAAAATGAAGGAGATCTGATCTGTGCGGCACAATTTGCCAGCACGGAAAATGTGAACCTTATGGCGAGTGATGCGAAAGGATTGATCTGTATGCCAATGAGTGCGGCACTTTGCGAATCCCTCGGACTGCCGCAGATGGTAGAGGAAAATACGGACAATCATTCGACCGCATTTACCGTATCGATCGATCATGTTGATACCACAACCGGAATTTCTGCGGTAGAGCGCGCACTGACGGCACGAAAATGTGTAGAAGAAGGCGCAAAGCCGGAAAACTTCCGCCGACCGGGACATATGTTTCCGCTGCAGGCACGGGAAGGTGGTGTGCTGAAACGTGCCGGGCATACCGAAGCTACCGTGGATCTGATGCGGCTGGCGGGACTGGCAGAATGTGGACTTTGCTGCGAGATCATGCGGGAGGATGGAACGATGATGCGGACAAAGGAACTGCTTTCCTTTGCTAAAGAGCGAAACCTCACGGTGATCACGATCGCAGATCTGATCGCTTATCGTCTGAAAGAAGAACGCTTTGTATCAAAGGAAGCCTGTGCAAAGCTTCCAACTAAGTATGGGGTGTTCCAGATCCATGGATATGTCAATCATTTAAATGGAGAGCATCATGTCGCACTGACAATGGGAGATGTGTCGGATGGAAATCCGGTATTGTGCCGGGTACATTCCGAATGTCTGACCGGAGATGTGTTTGGTTCCAAACGGTGTGACTGCGGAGAACAACTGGATGCTGCAATGCGGCAGATCGCGGAGGAAGGACGGGGAATTCTTCTTTATATGCGGCAGGAGGGACGAGGCATCGGCCTGATCAATAAATTAAAAGCCTATGAGCTGCAGGAGGACGGACTGGATACGGTAGAGGCAAACGTGGCACTCGGTTTTGCACCGGATCTTAGGGATTATGGGATCGGAGCGCAGATCCTGCTGGATTTACATGCAACGAAGCTGCGGCTTTTGACGAATAATCCAAAGAAGATCACGGGGCTTTCCGGATATGGAATTACGATCACGGAGCGCGTGCCAATAGAGATTGCACCGCAAAAATACGATGCATTTTACTTAAAGACCAAGCAGATCAAAATGGATCACTTAACAAATTATGTATAAGCCTTTTTCAACCTCAGCATCCGCTTTTCTGTATCTGGACGATGACGCCCCTTTGTGGGATCAGCTATTTTTCTGGCACGCTTTCGCTTCGTTGCACCGCGTAGCGGTGCGTAATGCCCTAAAATACAGGGCATAAGCACCGACGCATGCAAATGAGCCTGAAAAATACCTGAAACCCACCGGGGCGATTACGGAGAGGCACATATTACTGCACGGATCAGCCGGGCATCAGACTTAAAAAGCGCGGGTGACAAGTTGATTCCAGATGGAGAGAATCAGATGCCATGTAGGTTGGAAAGAAAATTGTGATTTCACTAAATTAGGAAATAGGGGATGACTAAGATAAAATGAGGTAAAAAAAGGTTATAAGGTGAGATTAAAATGAAGATGGAATTTAAATGGAGGAATGTAGGATGAAGAAATTAGAAGGTAATGTAATTGGAACAGGATTGAAGATTGGTATTGTGGCTGCCCGCTTTAATGAGTTTATTGTATCAAAGCTGGTTTCCGGGGCGCAGGATGCTCTGGTGCGCCATGGCGTGGAGGAAGAGGATATTACCGTGGCATGGGTGCCGGGAGCATTTGAGATTCCGATCGTGGCAAAGAAAATGGCTCTTTCCGGTCAGTATGATGCGGTTCTTTGCCTTGGTGCGGTGATCAAAGGCTCCACGAGCCACTATGATTACGTTTGTGCAGAGGTCAGCAAGGGAACTGCCATGGTCGGTATGGAGAGTGGGGTTCCAACGCTGTTCGGTGTTTTAACGACTGATACGATCGAGCAGGCGATCGAGCGTGCCGGAACGAAAGCAGGAAACAAAGGCTATGATGTGGCACTTAGTGCAATTGAGATGGCAAACCTGCTGAAGCAGATGGCATAAGCAACGTGAAACTAGCCAAAGGTGCTGCTTTATTTGTCTGTTTTTTTGGATAGATAGTCCAAAAGATTGCGAAGTTTTTTGAAAAAACATTGACAGATTCTATGGAAAATATTATCATAAAGGGGTATATTTTTTATGATAAAAACGTTAGAGGAAGGCTGAATAATATGAAAAAGTTAATTTTAGTTGTGTCTCCACCAGCATGTGGTAAGACTTTCATTTCAAAGAAGATTGCAGAAACGGCAAAGCATATGGTTTATCTGGACAAGGATACGTTGATTCCTCTTTCTAAGATCATCTTCGAGGTTGCACATGAGGAGTACAACAGAAGCTCTGATTTCTTTGAGGAGTGGATTCGTAATCCGGAGTATGATGTTATTCTTGATCTGGCATACGATGCACTTCGCTATGAGGATTATGTATTAGTGAACGCTCCATTTACCAGAGAGATTCATGATGCAGATTATCTGAAGATGCTTCGTAAGAAATTACATGATGAATTTCAGGCTGAGTTAGTGATCGTATGGGTAAAGACCTCTCCGGAGACCTGTCATCAGCGTATGATCGATCGTGCTTCTGATCGTGATACATGGAAGTTAGAGCACTGGGATGAGTATATTTCTAAGATTGACTTTACGATTCCGGACAATCTTTATAACAAAGAGTTAGTAGACGAGTTATTTGTATTCAATAATTCTTCTGAGGAAGAGTACAAGGAATCCATGAAAGTATTTATGGATGAGCTGGATGCCTAGCAGATCATTGCTTTGCATAACAGCATACACAGAGTAAAGGAACATAGAAAAGACGGATGATCTGTAAGTTCACAGATTGTTCGTCTTTTTTTACTTGACTTTTTTTCCACAATCTGCTAAAACAGTAACCATGTTAAATGATAACATGGTTAATAATTGGAGGTGAGGATTTGGATGGAAAGATCATGAAAGCGTTTATGCGTTTTCAGAAATTAAAGATCAATACCATTATTGAAGGAATTTCCATCAGCGATTTTCATATATTGGGTGCGCTGCATTGTTATGAGGAACACGAGGATGAAACAGGTGGAATGAAAGTATCAGAACTTGCGCGGATGATGCAGGTTTCTTCTCCTTCTATGTCGCGTACGCTCAATCATCTGGAAAAGGATGGATACGTATGCCGGTATGAAATTTCAAAGGATCGGCGCAGCACTTATGTAAAACTGACCCAGGAAGGACGGAAAACCGCAGAGCGTGTGGAACGGACGATGAAGGAATACTGGGCAGCAGTTTTAGCACGCGTGGGGGAAGATAAGGTAGAGCAGCTCAGTGAAGCACTGGGGGAGCTTTATGAAGCAGCAGAAGAAGAGATTGCACTTCGTGCAGGGAAAAAGAAAGGAGAACTTCAGTCATGATACAGATTTTTAAGAATTTAGTTCCGTATTGGAAAACAATTCTTGTGATATTTGCATTGTTGATCGTGCAGGCATTTTGTGATCTGTCCCTTCCGCAATTTACAGCAAATATCATTGATGTTGGAATCAGCAGCAGTGGAAAGGAACACATACTGCCGGAAAAAATGACCGCAAAGGAATATGAAAAAGCACAGCTTTTTATGACCGCAAAGGAACGGGATCTGTTTGCAGACAGTTACCGCAAAAAGGGAAAAGCATATGTGTTAAAGCACTTGTCAAAGGAACAGCTTGAAAAAAGAGATGACAAATTGCTGACACCGATCCTGATCAATTACCAGATGGAAGCGGTGGAAGTAAGCAAGTTCAAAGAGCAGCTTTGGGGAAATGAACAGGTGCAGCAGGCATTGACCCAGGCGAAGATCACCAAAGAGGCTTTTATGGATATGGATGTAGAAGCCATTGGTCAGATGATGGGCATTTCCATTACTTCCTTTGAAAAAGAAGTCGAGGACGACGATGGAAACAAAGTCAAAAACCAGTGTGTGGATATGCGTGACATATTTGAAACGATGGCGGCACAGGGCATGATGGATGATTCTGCGATGCACTCTGCCAGAGAGACATTTCAGAAGATGTCAGATACCATCGGTTCTTCCACCTTGCAGTCCATGGGTAAAAAATGGGCACTGGAACGGGAAGAAGAGGCAAAGGTCAATACGGGGAAAAATCAGAAAGATTATCTGTTTTCAAGCGGCATGAAAATGCTGGCACTTGCTTTGTTAATGGGGCTGGTGTCAATACTGGTCAGCTTTTTTGCTTCCCGTGTGGGCGCATCAGTCGGAAGAAATTTAAGGCACAACATTTTCCATCAGGTCGTTGGTTTTTCCAATGCGGATATGGATGAATTTTCTACGGCATCGCTGATCACCCGAAGTACCAATGATGTGCAGCAGATCCAGATGGTGAGTGTCATGCTGCTTCGTATGGTATTATATGCACCGATCATTGGAATTGGAGGTGTGATAAAGGTGCTTGAAACAGGGGCCGGAATGGGATGGACGATCGTTCTGGCTGTCCTTGTCATCATTGGGTTTGTGATGCTTTTGATGTCGGTTACCATGCCGAAATTTAAGATCATGCAGAAACTGGTAGATGCAGTAAACTTAGTGTCCCGTGAGATCTTAACCGGATTATCTGTCATTCGGGCATTTGGCAGAGAGAAGAAGGAAGAGGAACGTTTCGATGAAGCCAACCGTAATTTGATGAAAACACAGCTCTTTACAAATCGTGTAATGACATTTATGATGCCGGGAATGATGACGATCATGTATGCGGTTGATATTTTGATCGTGTGGGTAGCTGCGCATAAGATTGATGATGGTCTGTTAGAGGTTGGTGCTATGACAGCATTTATTACTTATGCAATGCAGATCGTAATGGCATTTTTAATGCTGACGATGATGTCTATCATGCTTCCGAGAGCAGGCGTTGCAGCAGAACGTATTGATGAGGTACTGAAAAAGAAAGCTTCCGTTCAGGAAAAGGAGCATCCAGTGGCTCTTGAAAAGAAAGAAGGAACGGTAACATTTGATCATGTGTCATTTGCCTATCCAAATGCCAAAGAAGAAGTGTTAAAGGATATTTCTTTTGTGGCAAAACCAGGGCAGACCACAGCGATCATAGGAAGTACCGGATGTGGAAAATCAACGCTCGTAAATCTGATCCCACGGCTTTATGATGTGACAGGAGGTAAGATCCTGCTGGATGGTGTGGATATCAGGGATTTAGCGATGAAAGAGCTGCGTGAGGAGATTGGTTTTGTACCGCAAAAGGGTGTGCTGTTCTCCGGTACGATTGAAAGCAATCTGCGCTTTGGAAATAAGGATGCGTCGGATGAATTGATCCGCGAAAGTGCTGAGATTGCGCAGGCAATGGAATTTATTGATAGTAAAGATAACAAGTTTTCAAGCAGAATTTCGCAGGGAGGCTCAAACGTGTCAGGAGGGCAGAAGCAGAGATTGGCAATTGCCCGTGCGATTGCGAAAGAGCCGGATATTTTCGTATTTGATGACAGCTTTTCAGCGCTGGATATGAAAACGGATGCTAAGCTTAGAAAGGAACTGGCTTCTAAAGTGAAGGATAAAACGGTGATCATTGTGGCGCAGCGTATCAGTACGATCCTGCATGCGGATCAGATCCTTGTACTGGATGAGGGCGAGATCGTAGGAAAGGGTACGCATGAAGAACTGCTTCGCACGTGTGAAGTATATGAACAGATTGCCCGTTCCCAGCTTTCCGAAAAAGAACTGGGAATCACGGAAAACAAAAAGGAGGTGTAGTAGTATGGACGAACAGGAAAAGCGTGAAGATCTGAAAAAACAGCAGACACCCCGTCGTAGAATGGGACGTCCGGGCGGTCCGGGCATGCCGGTGGAAAAAGCCAAAGACTTTAAGGGCTCGATTGGAAAACTGCTTGCCTATATGGGACGCTATAAATACACGGTTGTACTGGTCATGCTGCTTGCAGGTGGCTCCACGATCCTTACAGTATTAGGACCGAAGGTCATGGGAAAGGCAACGACAGCGTTAGTGGAGGGATTGACAAATAAGATTGCCAAGACAGGTGGAATTGATTTTATCTATATCATGAAGATTTTATTATTTACTCTGCTGCTTTATCTGGGAAGTGCTGCATTTACCTTTGTTCAGGGCTGGCTGATGACGGGAATTTCACAGAAAATGTGTTACCGGATGCGAAAAGATATTTCGGAGAAGATCAACCGCATGCCGATGAAATATTTTGAAAGCCGTACCTACGGTGAAGTATTATCCCGCATCACTAATGATGTTGATACACTTGGTATGTCATTAAACCAGAGTGTGACCATGATCATTACGAGCGTGTTTACGATCGTCGGTGTCTTTGTGATGATGATGACGATCTCACCACTGATGACGCTGATCGCACTGGTGATCCTTCCGGTTTCTGCAGCTTTGATGGGATTGGTCATCAAGAAATCCCAGAAGTATTTTAAGACGCAGCAGGAATACCTGGGACATATTAACGGTCAGGTAGAAGAAGTGTATGGCGGACATAACGTGATCAAAGTGTTCAACAAGGAAGAGGAGACATTAAAGAGCTTTGACGAAACAAATGATGTGCTTTACCGGTCTGCATGGAAATCCCAGTTTTTATCCGGACTGATGCAGCCGATCATGATGTTTGTCGGCAATTTGGGATATGTAGGTGTTGCGATCACTGGTGGTATCATGGCGATTCATGGACGCATTACGATCGGTAATATCCAGGCGTTTATCCAGTATGTAAAACAGTTTACCCAGCCGGTACAACAGATCGCACAGGTGATCAATCAGGTACAGTCAATGGCAGCTGCTTCCGAGCGTGTATTTGAATTTTTGGAAGAAGAGGAAGAACAGCAGACCGTGGAGCATCCGGTAGCGTTGGAACAGGTACAGGGTTATGTTTCTTTTGACCATGTAAAATTTGGTTATAAAGAGGATCAGACGATCATCAAGGACTTTAGTGCCGAGGTGAAGCCGGGACAAAAGATTGCGATTGTAGGACCAACCGGAGCCGGAAAGACAACAATGGTAAAACTGCTGATGCGTTTTTACGATGTAAACAGTGGTGCGATCAAGGTGGATGGACATGATATCAGAGACTTTGACCGCAGAAAACTCCGGGATGCGTTTGGTATGGTATTACAAGATACGTGGCTTTTTAAAGGAACAATCATGGAAAATATCCGCTATGGTCGTTTGGATGCTACAGACGAGGAAGTGATCGCTGCAGCAAAGGCGGCACATGCGCATCGTTTTATCATGACATTGCCGGGTGGTTATGATATGGAATTAAATGAGGATGCATCCAATGTATCACAAGGACAAAAACAGCTTTTGACGATCGCAAGAGCCATTTTAGCAGATAATCCGATCCTGATCTTAGATGAGGCAACCTCCTCTGTAGATACGAGAACCGAGGTGCGGATTCAGAAGGCAATGGATAACCTGATGAAAGGAAGAACAAGCTTTGTCATTGCACACCGCCTTTCTACGATTAAGGATGCAGATCTGATCTTTGTGATGAAGGATGGTGATATTATCGAACAGGGAACACATGAAGAACTGCTGGCACAAAAGGGATTTTATGCAGATCTTTATAACAGCCAGTTTGAGGAAGCTTCTTAAATACTGCTTCCTGCAAAACTTTTTCAATCGCGACATGTTCATTTGATCCAAAAAGATGTATAATAAAAAAGAGGAAGGGGTGCGCCGTATAACCGAATCGCACCCCTGTTTTCTTTGTGAATTGGGTAGTAATGAATGGAGGAAAAACATGTATAACGTAATGTCGCCAAGGGCAGAGGAGTTTATTTCAGAGGAAGAGATCAAAGCGTGTCTGTCTTATGCACAAGAAAATAAAAATAATCGTGAACTGATCGATCAGATCCTTACAAAAGCAAAAGAGATGAAAGGGATCACGCACAAGGAAGCATTGGTTTTGTTAGACTGTGAACTTCCTGATAAAAACGAAGAGATCTATGCGCTGGCACAGAAGATCAAGGAAGAATTTTATGGCAATCGTATTGTAATGTTTGCTCCGCTTTATTTGTCAAACTACTGTGTGAATGGTTGTGAGTACTGCCCGTATCATGCCAAAAACAAGCATATCCGGCGTGTGAAACTTTCACAGGAAGATATTGTCCGGGAAGTAACGGCATTACAGGACATGGGGCACAAACGTCTGGCGATCGAAGCTGGAGAAGATCCGGTCAATAATCCGATCGAATACATTTTAGAAAGTATTCAGACGATCTATTCGATCAAGCACAAAAATGGGGCAATCCGGCGCGTAAATGTCAACATTGCGGCGACCACGAAGGAGAATTACAAAAAACTCAAGGATGCCGGGATCGGAACTTATATTTTATTTCAGGAAACCTATCATAAGAAGTCCTATGAAACACTGCATCCAACCGGACCAAAGCATGATTATGCCTATCATACCGAAGCCATGGATCGTGCCATGGAAGCAGGCATTGATGATGTCGGACTGGGAGTGCTGTTTGGATTGAACAACTACCGGTATGATTTTACCGGGATCATTATGCATGCAGAGCATTTAGAGGCGTATGAGGGCGTGGGACCGCATACGATCAGTGTACCGCGGGTACGCCGTGCCGATGATATTGATCCGGATGTATTTGACAATGGAATCTCGGATGAAACTTTTGCAAAGATCGTGGCATGTCTTCGTATTGCCGTTCCGTATACCGGTATGATCGTATCCACAAGAGAGAGCCAGTCGAGCAGAGAGAAGGTGCTGCATCTTGGTATTTCCCAGATCAGCGGCGGATCGCGCACGTCTGTGGGCGGATATTATGAAGAAGAAAAGGAAGAGGACAATTCTGCCCAGTTTGATGTATCGGACAACCGTACATTAGATGAGGTGGTACGCTGGCTGATGCAGATGGATATGATCCCAAGCTTTTGTACAGCCTGCTACCGGGCAGGACGTACCGGAGACCGCTTTATGAGTCTGTTAAAGAGCAAGCAGATCATTAACTGCTGTCATCCGAATGCCCTGATGACATTAAAAGAATATCTGGAAGATTATGCTTCTCCTGAAACAAAGACACTGGGAGATGCTCTGATCCAAAAGGAGATCGAAAAGGTTACTAATCTGAAGGTAAAGGAACGTGCCAAAGAATATCTGCTGGAGATCAAAGAAGGAAAACGGGATTTTCGTTTTTAAGCAGAAAATTATTTGTTGAAACTGTGTTTTTTCGCTTCCTTTTTCCTGTGATATTTAGTATAATGGTACATGGATTTTGGAAAAATTCGGTAAATGAGAAAGATTTGTGAACATTTCACAATATAAATAGAATTTCAGTGATATGGTTTTAAAAGGGAAGGAGGGACACCATGGAAGAGCTGACATATGAAGCGTGTCAGAAAAATCTTCGCGACATGTGTAGAATTCACCGTGATACGGTATATTTTTATTACAACAAGGAGATGGATACTTGGTATATTGAAGCCAATCAGGTGCTCCCGGCACAGCTGCAGGGGCAGGATACACGGCTGTTTCCTTTGATGATGGCGACGGATGTGATACATCCGGATGACTATTACCGCTTTGAAACATTTTATCAGCGAATCAAACAGGGAATGGAAGAACCGATCCACATGGAAGAGATGTCGATCAGTTTCCGGATGCGGACGGCACAGTCTGAGATGGAAACCGTGCGTGTGGTATGTTTCTTTAAGCTGGATGATGAGGGGAAGATCAGTGAATTAACAGGTAAATTCCGACCATTGACAGAGCAGGAGAAGGTAAATAACAGTATTTTAGTGCAGTTTACCTCAGATAAAAATCCCAGCTTTTTCTTTAAACGGGTAGGAATGTTTATGGAGCGTTATCCCGAAGAACAACGGTTTGCTTATGTGCAGTTTGATGTCAACAAATTTAAGCTGATCAATGATACTTATGGTATTGAGGTAGGGGATGAAGTGCTTTCTTACATTTCCAATACCTTAGATCTGTTATGTAACGATGATCAATTGCATATCCGTTATGCATCCGACCAGTTTTTAGTGGTTATGCCATACTCTTCCAGAGAGGAAGTCATTGATTTTATCCATAGCATTGATGAAAAGATCTGTCGCTACAAGCAGATCCGTTATAAGCTGACTTATGGTGTCAGTATCAGTGACGATCGGTATATGTCAGCACGTTCCTACTGTGATGAAGCAGGAATTGCGAGACTTTCCATCAAAGGAAATGTATTGGAGAATATTGCATTTTATGATGCCAATTTAAAATCCACGATCAAAACAGTGGATGCGATTGAACAAGTGGAAGAGGAAGCGTTGGCCAACGGCGAGTTCGTAATGTATTTACAGCCAAAGTATGATTTTTCTTCTCATCCTGTGATCATTGGAGCAGAAGCGTTGGTGCGCTGGCTGCATCCGGTAAAGGGACTGATCCCGCCGAATGATTTTATTCCGTTATTTGAGCAGAATGGTTTTATTTTGAAGGTGGATGAATATATCTGGGAATATGCCTGCATGACGCTGGCAAGATGGATCAGAGAGGGCAAGAAGCCGATTCCGATCTCTATCAATATTTCCCGTACCTATCTGCAGAAGGTGGATACGGTAGCCTATATTTCAAACCTTGTGGAGAAATATCACATTCCAATTCGTCTGCTTCAACTGGAGATTACGGAGACAACAGAGAATGAGGAAGTTGCCGAATATATTGAATCCTTCAAGAAAGCAGGATTTACGATGCTGATGGATGATTTCGGTTCCGGTTATTCTTCCCTTAATATGCTGAAGAATACACGGTTTGATGTGCTAAAGATCGATCGGGCATTTTTGTCTGAATTTTTGGAGAGTAATCGTGGTAAGGCAATTGTAGCTCATATTATTTCCATGTCTGATGAGCTTGGTTTAGACACCGTAGCAGAAGGGGTGGAGACAAAGGAACAGGCTGATTTCTTACACGAAAAAGGCTGTACGGTAGCACAGGGATTTTATTTTTCCAAACCATTGCCGCTGGATGAATTTGAAAAACTTGCTTTCCCGGAAGAAGAGGAGAAAGAAGCATGAAATTTTAAGCAAAAAAATGACTGCCAAATGACAGTCATTTTTTTGCTTTTCTAACGAACTTTGTAACCTTTTTCCACTTGCTGATAGACATACTTAAATAGGTTGTCCTCACTGGAAAAGATCAATTGTTTGAAATGCTTTAGACACTGGAATGAAAGAATACGAAGTTCTTCCGATAACCATAATCTGAAAGAATCTCTAACGCGCAGTTCACTGCTCATAATACCATCCCCATTCTTATTGTGTAAAAACTGATTACTTTAATTCCTCTGCAACAACAGCAGCAAGAGCAATGGAATTTACTTTTGTCTCGAAGTCATCGGAACGAGAAGTTAAGATAACCGGTTTCTTTGTTCCGGTTAAAATGTTACCGTTTTTCACAGAAGCACAGTGTACCAGTGCTTTGTATGTGATATTTCCGGCATGGATGTCCGGGAACAGAAGAATATCTGCATCGCCAACAATCTTGCGTCCCTCTGCGCCTTTGTGTTTTGCAGCTTCTTTGTCATAAGCAAGGTCAAAAGAGAGCGGTCCGTCTACGATACAGTTCTTGATCTTTCCTTCTTCACACATCTTTGTCAACTGGTCAGCCTCTACAGTAACAGGCATTTTTGGATTTACTACCTCAACAGCAGCGATCGGAGCAACCTTTGGACACTCGATACCACAAGCCTGTGCAATCTCTACAGTATTCTCGATGATATGTACCTTTGTCTCTAAATCAGGATAAGGAACAAATGCAACGTCGGTTAAGAATAACAGACGGTCGCAGCCTTTGATTTCAAATACACATACGTGAGATAAGGTCTTGTCTGTACGAAGGCCGACTTCCTTGTCTAATACGCTCTTTAAGAAGGACTTGGTATCGATCAATCCCTTCATATACATGTCGGCCTTTCCGTCATGAACAAGTTTCACAGCGGTTCTTGCAGCCGCAATCGGATCCTCCTCATGGATGATCTCAAAATCACTGATATCGATACCTTTATCGGCAGCAATCTTTTTGATCTCTGTTTCGTTTCCGACTAAGATCGCATCTGCGATGTTTCTGTCTTTTGCAGCACGTACGGCATCAATGACAGCATCATCTGCGGCATTGGCAACAGAAAGCTTTTTCAGACTGCAGGAAGCAACCTTTGATAATAAATCGTCAAATGTCTTACTCATTTTTTACACCTCATTTAATATTGATTAAAATTTTCCATTTATTATAGTAGCACTAACGTAGAAAAAGGTCAAGACAAGTTGGATCTAGGCACATTAACGGTCAAATAACTTGACACCGTCAGCTTCTCCAAATACTTTGTATCCATCAAACTCCTGGGCTTCTAACTTGCCTAAAAACTTGCCGAGCTTTTTCGGACGGGCAAAAACGGAAACCATATAGTCTTTACGAAGTGTTTCTGCTTCCTTTAATGCCTCTATATAGTCTTCTTCATTATAGAAGAGAGCAATCCGCTTTTTCTGTCCCGGAATAGCGTATTCCTTTTCCATTAAAATGCCGAAAATACGCTCAAAACCGATGGAGAATCCAACGGCCGGAATGTCTTCGTTTAGGAATTTGCCGATCAGGTTGTCATAGCGTCCGCCTCCGGCACAGGCTCCGGAATAGCCTTCTGCTTCTACCTCAAAGATAGTTCCGGTATAATATCCCTGACCACGGACTAAAGATGGGGTAAATACAATATCAAAGGCGTTGTCAGAAGCAGCTTTTACGGTATCTATAATGTGTTTGACATCATTGACGTAGGCAGCATCACATACAGAGGCGATCGTATCGATCGTTAAGCTTCCGCTTTCAAAGAGGGAGAGAAAACGGCTGATCGCTTCCGGATCAAAGGCGGCATCCTGCATTTCCTTTTCGACACCTTCAAGTCCAATCTTGTCCAACTTGTCAAAAATAATGGCAAGTTTTTCGTTATCTTCTTCTGCAAAGCCTGCATAAGAAAAGATGCTTTTTAAAATGCGGCGGTCGTTGATCTTTACCGTAAACTGATCAATGCCGATACGTTTTAATGCTTTGGTTGTAGTAAGGATCAGTTCAATCTCGGCATCTGTACTGGCATTTCCGATAATGTCGATATCACACTGCATAAATTCACGGAGTCTTCCTTTTTGTGGACGTTCCGCACGGTAAACGCGATCCATCTGGATCACCTTAAATGGTGTCATCAGTTCGTTGCGGTTATTGGCATAGTAACGGGAAAGGGGAAGTGTCAGATCATAGCGTAGTCCCATATCACAGAGTGTTTTCTCATTCGGGTCAGAGGCTAATGCTTTTGTTAGCTTGTCTCCGCGCTTTAAGATCTTAAAGATCAGGTTTAAATTTTCACCACCATCGCTTTTGTCGAGGTTTTGGGCATCCTCGATGATCGGGGTGGTGATACGCATAAATCCGGCATCCCGGTACGTTTCTAAAATGATGTTTTGCAGATAATCCCGCATTTGTGCTTCCTTTGGAAGATAGTCACGGGTTCCTTTTAATGGTGTTGCTTTCATATGATAATCTCCTTTAAATATGTAACTCATCATAAAATCATCCTAACCATACCATATATTTGTGAAAATCTCAAGAAATGCTTCGTCAACATCTTTCGATTATGATGCTCCTGTGTTATAATATCTATGTATGTGCAGAGAAAAAGAATGACTGCATAAAAAAGAGTAGATAAAGGAGAACGATATGGTTTGTGAAAAATGTGGAAAAGAGTATGAGGATTCGTTGACGGCATGTCCGTTTTGCGCGGAGGAAGAAAATAAAGAAGCATCTATGGAGGCGGCAGAGAAGCTGGAAGAAGAGGTAGAGGCTTCCAAAGAGGATTTGGAAGCAGCATTAAAGGCAGCAAAGGAAGCTGGAGAAGCCAAGAAGGCGGATCTTGCGAAGCAGGAAAAGAAAGAGGACGAGGAGGATGAGATCCCGAAAAGCAAGCTCCCGATGGTGATCGCCATTGTTGTGATCGTTGGTATGCTTGCGATCGCCGGAGTTGTGGCTGCTCTTTATTTTGGCGGTAATCAGACAGCCGGAAAGGAAGCATTTTCTAAAGTAGTAGAGCAGTATATGAAGGGCTATGAAGAAAAGGATGTCAACAAGATTTTAGAAACATATCCACAGTTTATGCAGGATGCGCTGCTAAAAGACACTACGGCAGACAAGATCTGGGAAAACATAGAAAGCAGTTTTTCCGACTCGCTTGGTAAGGACTGGAAAGCAAGTTATAAAATGGGAGAGGTAGCAAAAATTTCTTCCAGTGATATTTCTGCTCTGAAATCAGACTTGGAAAGCACCTATAGCGTAACACTTGATTTTACAAGTGGTTACTGGGTGGCTGCTGATATGACGCTTTCCGGAAATGGAGAGTCGAATACAATGCCACTGTTATTTGCCGTTGTAAAGGTGGATGATAAGTGGTCTATTGTATACCAGACCTACAATTCTACCGGACAGGGATCCGATGCCGCAACAACTGAGACAACTTCAGAGGCAGCGGGAAACTAATAACATAACAGAAAACACAGAGGAAGACAGCATAGGAGGTGTTGGTTATGAAGATGATCCGAATTGGAAAAAATATGGAGAAGAATCCGGCGGTTGTAGTTGGAATGATGCGTTTTTCCAGTCTGACCAAGGACGAGGCAGAGCATTATGTGATGCACGCGGTAGAACGTGGAGCCAATTATTTTGACCATGCAGATATCTATGATGCAGGTGCATGTGAAGCGTTATTTGGTGAGGTTTTAAAGCAGCATATGTCACTCAGGGAACAGCTTGTGATCCAGAGCAAATGCGGGATTGTTCCAGGAAAAATGTACGATCTGTCCAGAGAACACATTGTAGCTTCGGTAGATGCCAGTCTGAAACGGCTTCATACCGAATATCTGGATTATCTGATCCTGCATCGTCCGGATGCACTGATGGACCCGGAGGAGATCGCTTATACGATGGATTATCTTGTGAAGCAGGGAAAGGTAGCCAAGTTTGGTGTGTCCAATATGAATCCGATGCAGTTGGAACTGCTGCTTCGTTATGTGAGACAGCCGATTGCGATCAATCAGCTGCAGTTAAGCCTCCCACATTCCAATATGATCGCGGCAGGACTGGAAAACAATATGACTTCGCAGGGGGCTATCAACCGGGATGGTTATGTACTGGATTACTGCCGTGTACACAATATCACAGTACAGGCATGGAGCCCGTTCCAGTACGGACAGATGGAAGGTTGCTTTATTGACGATCCGAAATTTGAAGCATTGAATGAAGTAATGGCAACACTGGCAAAACGTTATGATACGTCGAAGACGGCAATTGCGGCAGCATGGATTTTCCGTCACCCTGCCAATATGCAGTTGGTAGCCGGAACGACAAAAGAAGAACGGCTTGATGAGATCATAGCGGCTTCCAGATTAAAACTAACGAGAGAAGAATGGTATGCCCTTTATATGGCAGCCGGACATATTCTCCCTTAAGTTGGAAGGAGCAGATGCATAGATGAAACAAAAGATAATACTGCTTGACATTGATGGTACGATCTATGACCAGAAGGGACATATCCCGGACAGTACCAGACAGGCAATTAAAAAAGCAAAACAAAAAGGACATACGATACTGCTTTGTACCGGTCGTTCCAAAGGAGAGATTCCGGATGAAATCTGGGGGCTTGCTTTGGATGGAATGATCGGCTCTGCAGGTGCGTATATTTTATATCAGGGCAAAACATTGTTTCACCGCCCGATGGAACAGGAAAGCTGTGACAGACTATTTTCCTATCTGGAGGAACGAAATATTTCTTATGTTTCGGAAACGAATGATGCGATATATGGAAATGCGGCGGGCATGAAATATGTGCAGGCGATCATTGACGAACGACTGAAAGTAAACCCGGATCTTGCACCGGATTTTTTAGGAAAAATGGTGACGATCGATACCTGCCGGGGATTATCCGGTGTCAATAAGGTGCTGTATTTTGATGCCCCATACCGTTTTGCTGTACTGGAACAGGATTTGGGAGAACAGTATCATATTGTGCCAAATTCGATTGTTATGTCGGAAACGAGCAGTGGTGAGGTGTCAGAGCTTGGCATGACGAAGGCGAAGGGAATTCTGACATTTTTGTCCTTAACCGGAAAAGAGCTTTCCGATACGATTGCATTTGGGGATGGAGTCAATGATATGGAAATGATTCAAACGGCGCACATCGGAGTTGCAATGGGAAATGCTGTGGAGGCACTTAAGGAAGTGGCGGACGCAGTGACGAAGGATGTTGCTGATGATGGAATCTATGCCGGATTTGAACGATTTGATTTGCTATAAAGAGAAGTGAGTAAGAAATGGAAAAGGAAAATAAAAATGAACTGCTCCCAGTCAGTCAGATGCGGGACAAGGATCAGAATGAGTATTTTCTTGCCTCTCTGCTTGATCCAAAGCAGCAGGGAAATGTAAAATACATGCAGAAATTTGATCAGTTGATGATGATGTATAATTGTGCGATCCGTGAGATCAGAACCAAGCTGGAAGTGCTAAATGATGATCTCGGTGCGCGTTATGAACGTAATCCGATCGAACACATTAATGCCCGGATCAAATCTCCGGAGAGCATTGCAAAGAAGCTAAAAAGCAAGAATCTGCCGATCTGTTCGGATTCGATTCCAAACAATTTAAACGATGTTGCCGGTATCCGTGTGATCTGTTCTTTTATTGATGACATTTATACGATTGCGGGAATGTTGATCCGTCAGGATGACATCCGGCTTGTAAAAATGAAGGATTACATTGAAAATCCAAAACCAAATGGCTATCGAAGTCTGCATTTGATTCTGGAGGTTCCGGTATTTTTTGCTGATGTGACAAGACCGATGCGGGTGGAGGTACAGATCCGTACGATCGCTATGGATTTCTGGGCAAGTCTCGACCATCATCTTCGTTATAAAAAAGATGTAAAGGATGCACAGGAAATAGAGAATGAGCTTCGACGATGCGCGGATGTGATCTCCAAAACGGATGAGGATATGTTAAAGATCAGAAAGAGGATTTTTGCTGACGAGGCAGTAAGGTCAGAAAATCATAGTTTTTGGTAAAATAGCAGGAGTGAGGAAGCAGTAAGATGAATCAGTTCTTACAACGGGGCAGTGATCCCGCCACAATGAGCCAGAGCGAAAAAGCACGGCAGCATGTGTTTCAACAACCGAAGAAAGAAAGACAACGTAAGACTGGTGATGGTGTAAGTGCCATAGCAGTCTTTCTTGTGTGTGTACAGGCAGTGCTGCTGCTTTTTGTTTCCATGCAGAAAGTGAGTGGAATGGATGACAGCTTTTACCGGGTGTCCGGGACAAGCTTTTTGCTGCTGCGTCTGCTGGCGGTCTTACTATTGTTTCTGATCCCGTTTTTAATGACCTTTCAACAGTGGGCGCATCATACAGTGCTTGTGATAGAAGTGTTGCTCACTGTAGTGGTACTTTTAGGAGCAAATGGGGGATTCCCGGCTACAAAAAGTCAATGGATTGTGATCCTATGTGGCATGCTTGCACTGCTCCTGCTGCTGCTAAAACAAAAAACATTTGATGCTTTGCCGTATTATCGTTTCTCCATGGGGACGATCGTTGGTACACTTTTGTTCCTGCTTACCCAGTGGGGAAATGCTGCTGTGACATTGCATCTGTTGTATGAACAGACGGGACATCGGGTAACCTATACGAAATGTCTGCTGCGTGTAATCGGAATGATGGGGCCGAGAGGACATTACGTTTCCGAACATGGGATAAATGCAGTGCCAATGCTGGAGGGAACGATCACGGTGTACATGATCGCATTTCTGTGGAGCGTGCTGCTTGCGGCACTTTTGACCTGTGGATACTTGTATTTTGTATGTCCGTCCGGCGAGTCTGAATTCTTTGAACTGGTGGGCTTTGCTGTGGTGACGGTTGTTTCCTTATTTACCGGTTGGAGTAAGAAACGGAAAGAAGAGGAAGCGTTGACGGCAGCCGGTGAGGAGACGGAAGCGGAAGAAGAAACAGAAAATACAGAGGACGAACAGCCAGAGGCGAAAGTACAAGAGGAATCTAGTGAAAGTGAATCAGCGGAAGTAGAAATTGAAAATGTTGAAACGGAAGAAATAGAAGAATCCGCTGAAAACGAATCGGTAGAAGAGGAAGATGAATCTACGGAAAGTGAGCCGGCAAAGGAAGAAGCGGAAGTATCTGAGATGCAAGAAGATGTTGTAGAAGAAACTACCGAACCGGAAGAACAGATAGAAGAAGTTGAGATGGAAGCGACTTCTGAGTCCAAACCAGAAGAAACACTGGAAGATGAACCAGAAGCATCTGAGTCACAAGAAGATGTTGCAGAAGAAGATACCGAGCAGGAAGAAACAACAGAGTTCGAGACAGAATCAGTAGAAGAAACAGAAACAACAGAAGACGAACAGCCAGAGACAGAAACACAAGAGGAAACTGTTGAAAGTGAATCAGCGGAAGAAGGAATTGAAAATGTTGAAACGCAAGAGATAGAAGAATCCGCTGAAAACGAATCGGTAGAGGAAGAAGACGAGGCTACGGAAAGTGAGCCGGCAGAGGAAGAAGCGGAAGTATCTGAGATGCAAGAGGATGTTGCAGAAGAAACTACCGAACCGGAAGAAACAACAGAACCCGAACCGGAGATCCGTCAGGGACTTGCTTCCTGCGTAGCAGATTACGCAAAGAATTTTGCTTCTTACATGGCTCTCGATCCGGGCGGCCATATCTTTGAAGGAACTGCCAGAGAGGGCTATATCCCGTATCGCATCATAGGAAAAGAAGCGGTGATCAGTGGTGGTCCGATCTGTAAGGATTCCAATGTGGCGTCGCTGTTTGCCGAATTTGAGGACTTTTGTTATCAGAAAAAGATCAGTATGACATTTGTAAATGTCAGCAAGGAACAGGCTGAGCTGCTTATGCCGTATGGAGCAGAACGAATTCATTGCGGTGCAGAGCCGCGGTTTGCTTTAGAAAACTATAAATTGCGTACAGATGCACAAAAGAGCAAACAACGGGAACAGATCCGGAAAAAATATGGTGTTGTCATTCAGGAATACCGGTATTACGAGCAGCGGGATCCGGAATTGGAATATCAGATGTCTGCCTTAAATGATGATTGGCTGGACAGCCGGAATGGAGAGAATTTTACCATTTATAAACGGCGGCAGAGAGATGCCTTTCTGCCACAGGCACTATCCTTTGAAAATGAAAAGCAGCGACGGTATTATTATGCCTGCAATGAAAAGGAGGAGCTGGTAGGTTTGATCGGCTTCTGTCCGGTGCGCTCACAGAATGGTTATTCCTGTGAGATCGGGCGAAAACGGGAAGGGCAGATCAAAAATCTGATGGAGCTGATCATGCACGAAGCATTTGCCTCTTTGAAAGAAGAGGGAGCAAAGTGGGCGAGCATGGGACTGATGCCGGAGAGTGACATCGAAGGCTCTGTGCGCCAGAAACGCTGGCTGTCATTTATCTATCGTTACTATGAAAGCATTTATGCATGCCGTGACATCAAACAGGCATATCCAAAGTACAAGCCGACCAGTTGGGAGGAAATGTACATTGTAACGAGAGAATATCAGGATATGAAAAAAGAAAAACAAGAAACAAAATAGAAAGGACTAAGAAGTATTATGTCAGAGTGGAAAAAGGAAATTGAACGCAGAAGAACATTTGCTATTATCTCACATCCGGATGCCGGAAAAACAACGCTTACCGAGAAGTTCCTGCTTTACGGTGGAGCGATCAACACGGCTGGTTCGGTAAAGGGAAAAGCCAATTCCAAATACGCCGTGTCGGATTGGATGGACATTGAAAAGGAGAGAGGTATTTCTGTTACGTCCTCTGTGTTGCAGTTTAATTACGATGATTACTGCATCAATATTCTGGATACACCGGGACATCAGGACTTCTCAGAGGACACATACCGTACGTTGATGGCGGCAGATTCCGCCGTCATGGTGATCGATGCTTCCAAGGGTGTGGAGGCGCAGACGATCAAGCTGTTCAAGGTTTGTACGATGCGTCACATCCCGATCTTTACATTTATCAACAAAATGGATCGGGAGGCAAAGGACTCCTTTGAACTGCTGGACGATATTGAAACTGTGCTCGGAATCCAGACCTGTCCGATCAACTGGCCAATTGGTTCCGGTAAACGGTTTAAAGGTATTTATGACCGGGAAAGCAAACAGGTTTCCATGTTCCAGTCGGTATCGACCGGTGGTTCCAAATCTGCGAAAGAAACCGATTATGATGTGAATGATCCGGAGTTGATGGAACTGGTCGGATCGGATCTTTATGAGCAGTTGACAGAAGAAGTAGAGCTTCTGGATGGGGCAAGTGAAGCACTTGATATGGAAAAGGTCAGCAAGGGAGAATTGTCTCCGGTATTTTTCGGTTCCGCGTTAACTACCTTTGGTGTGGAGGCATTCTTAAAATACTTCTTAAAGATGACCAGCTCCCCACTTCCGAGAATGAGTAATGAGGGATTGATCGATCCGATGGAAGAACCGTTTTCTGCTTTCGTTTTTAAAATTCAGGCAAACATGAATAAGGCACATCGTGACCGGATTGCATTTATGCGCATCTGTTCCGGCAAGTTTGAAGCCGGAAAAGAGGTGTATCATGTACAGAGCGGAAGAAAATTGAAACTTTCCCAGCCGCAGCAGTTGATGGCGCAGGATCGTAAGGTGGTGGACGAAGCCTATGCGGGGGATGTGATCGGTGTCTTTGATCCGGAACTGTTTTCCATTGGGGATACACTTTGTACACCGGGAAAGAAATATGAATACGAAGGAATCCCCACTTTTGCACCGGAACATTTCTGTCGTTTAGTACAGTTAAATTCCATGAAGCGCAAGCAGTTTATGAAAGGGGTAACACAGATCGCGCAGGAGGGTGCGATCCAGTTGTTCCAGGATTACCAGCTTGGCATGTCAGAGATCATCGCGGGTGTAGTTGGTACGCTGCAGTTTGATGTATTAAAATACCGTCTGGAAAATGAGTATGGCTGTGAGGTGCGTCTGGAGCCGCTTTCCTATGGCTTTATCCGCTGGGTGAAAGATCCAACCACAGACTTAAATTCCCTGAAACGACTGAATGATGTGAAAAAGGTCAAGGATATGAAGGGCAATCCGCTGCTGTTATTTAACAACGAGTGGATCATCAATATGGTGCTGGAAAATAATGAGGGACTGGAACTGGTAGACTTTAAGAAAAATTAGTAATATCTGCTGGTGGAAATGCTTTGGAATATGTTATACTATAGAAGTTAGGGAGGAATGACCATGAACAATATTTGGCATGATATTAACCCGGATCGGATCCGTCCAAGTGATTTTATTGCTTGCATTGAGATCAGTAAGGGAAGCAAAAAGAAATATGAATTAGATAAAGAAACAGGTCTGATCATTTTGGACCGTATTTTATATACTTCGACACACTATCCGGCCAATTACGGATTCATCCCACGTACCTATGGGGATGACAAAGATCCACTTGATGTGCTGGTGCTTTGTTCAGAAGATATTAATCCATTGTCACTGGTGCGTTGTTACCCGATCGGTGTAATGTATATGATGGACAATGGTTCCCGGGATGAGAAGATCATTGCCATTCCATATAACGATCCAACGTATAATTGTTATACCGATATTGATCAGTTACCAAAACACGTTTTTGAGGAGATCCGTCATTTCTTTGATGTGTATAAGGATCTGGAGGATAAGGAAACGGCAGTCAAGGAGTTCGGTGGTCCGGTGGAGGCAATCGAAATCATTGACCAGTGTATCGATGGATACAATAAGAAATTTGGTATTGAACGAAAAAAAGACTGGTAATATGATTCAGGGAAGAAGCTGCAGGAGGAGAATATATGGTAACGAATGATGCCACCATAATTAAGATTAAACATAAATTGATCTGTGAAGCGGCGAAGATGGCGTATGCAGGTGAATTTGACGAGAAGAAAGATCAGCTTCCGTATATGCTGATCCCGGGGCCACAGCCGATGTACCGCTGCTGTATCTATAAGGAGCGGGAGGTAGTCAGAGAACGTACCCGTCTGGTTGAAAATAAAAATGCAGGAATGGAAGACAATGGTCTTGTTGTGCAGGTCATCAAAGCGGCATGTGAAGGCTGCCCGATCTCCCGTTACGTTGTAACAGATAACTGTCAGAAATGTATGGGAAAGGCTTGTCAGTCATCCTGTAACTTTGGTGCGATCAGTATTGGCAGAAGCAGAGCCTATATTGATCCAAGTAAATGCCGGGAGTGTGGTAAATGTGCGGCAGCCTGTCCGTATAATGCGATTGCGGATCTGATCCGTCCATGTAAGCGGAACTGTCCGGTTGATGCAATCTCCATGGATGAAAATGCAATCTGTACGATTGATGAATCCAAATGCATCCAGTGTGGCAAATGTATTCATAGCTGCCCATTTGGTGCGATCTCTTCCAAAACCTTTGTCATTGATATTATCCGTGACATCTTAGCAGGCAAGAAGGTATATGCATTGCTGGCTCCTGCTACAGAGGGACAGTTTGGTCCTGATATTACGATGTCAAGCTGGCGTACGGCATTAAAGAAAATCGGATTTGAAGATATGATCGAAGTTGGTGCTGGTGCAGATATGACCGCTGCTGCGGAGGCAGAAGAGTGGTTAGAGGCACATGAGGAAGGAAAAAAGATGACAACCTCCTGCTGCCCGGCATTTGTACAGATGATCAAAAAGCATTATCCAATGCTGATCGACAATATTTCTACGACGATTTCTCCAATGTGTGCGGTGTCCCGTATGATCAAAGCAAAGGAGCCTGATGCAGTGACCGTATTCATCGGTCCTTGTATCGCCAAAAAG
Source organism: Lachnospiraceae bacterium (assembly GCA_050874905.1). GTDB lineage: Bacteria > Bacillota > Clostridia > Lachnospirales > Lachnospiraceae > NC2004. The sequence continues at coordinate 93,304 of JBNMLP010000005.1, read as the reverse complement.
GCAGAGACCTTGGACAAAGAGGTCGAGGGAAATGCGGACTATGCACTGACCTATGGTGAGATCCGTGCCATGATGCGGGCAAAGGATGTGGAACTGGAGCCGGAAGAAAATGACAGCCAGCAGGCAAGTGTGTTTGGCAAGCGTTTCGGCAATGGCGGAGGTGTAACCAAAGCCGTATTAGAAGCAATGCAGGAAAAGGGAGCAGATACCTCGGTATTTGATGTCTGTGTGTGCGATGGTGCAGATGAATGTAAGAAGGCACTGTTGCTTTTGAAGCTTGGAAAACTGCCACAGGATTTTGTGGAAGGTATGGCTTGCACTGGAGGATGTGTGGGTGGACCGAGCCGGCATAATGACATCAATCCATCGAAACGTGCCAGAGATACCCTGATCAATCAGGCAGATGACCGTAAGGTGGAGGAGAATCTGAAAAACTATGATATGGACAGTTTTTCCATGCATCGCGGTTAGTCAGAAAAATGAAGTTGACCTTTTGCGCCAGATGGATGGTGCAAAAGGTCTTTTTTTAAGGAGTGATGAAAATGAAAGAATGGTTATACCGGTTGGTGGGGATCATTGCTGTAATACATGAAAAAATATTGGGAATGAACGATGCGTATCAGGCACAATTTTCTGATAAGGAGCTGCATTTCCTCGTGATGGGAATACTGGGACTTGGAATGATCTTTTTTGTATATCCGCTGTTTAAGTGGCTGGCAAAGCATGATCATGTTATGGTGATCGCATGGATCTATGTGTTTACGATGATCGTGGTGATCGCTTTTGCGATTGAGATCGGTCAGGGAATTACGCATACCGGAACGATGGACTTTGGTGACATTATGTTTGGTGTGGTAGGATTCCTGGCAATGTTTGCAGTATTTGCCGTTGTCCGTGGCATTTATCATGGCATAAAGAAATTGTTCCAGATATGGGATGATAAGATTGAGAAAGGCAAACACTAAAGAACATGGTTTGGCTGTTTTCTCAAAAGAATATCAAATAAATGTGTTATCGTGATAAGAGTATAGAAGGTATGCAAAAAAAGGAGGAAGATATGAAATACATAGGGAAAAAGATGCTGGCACTGCTGCTTTTTGTGACACTGGTGCTTCCGATGTTTTCAGGAGTTACAGTTTCTTTTGCGTCAAATGATGATCCGGGAAATAACCGATTAGAGGGAAAGGTGCCGCCAAGTTTTTATGAGGGAGCAACAATGGGAAAACTATGGAAGGATGCTGCGGCAAATCCATACGATGGCAAAGTCCATTCCCACAATGACCGTTACACCGGAATGCAGGTCATCAATGGTGTGGATGTTTCTGAGCACAATGTGATCACAGACTGGAATGCAGTCAAAAATTCCGGTATGGATTTTGCGATCATCCGTGCGGCGTATCGGGGATATGGAAAAGCAGGTACGTTAAATTCGGATAAACGTTATGATGAAAATATTACCGGGGCATTGGCTGCCGGGTTACAGGTAGGAATCTATATTTATTCGCAGGCGGTCACAGTGGAAGAAGCACAGGCAGAGGCGGATCTTTTATATTCTAAGATTGGAAACTACAACATTACCCTGCCATTGGTGCTGGATTATGAATACTTTTCGGAAACAGCAGATGTGAAAGGGCGTCTTTATGATGCTCAATTGACCAAAGAACAGGCAACTGCAGTATGTCTGGCATTTTGTGAGCGGATTGCTTCCTATGGTTATCAGCCGATGGTATATGCTAACTCCAGTATGCTGACTTACCATTTAAATGCTGCAGACATCAGTAACCGTTATCCGATCTGGCTGGCCAATTATGTTTCGGTAACCAGCTATTCCGGTGCGTATAATATGTGGCAGTATGGTTCCGGCAAGGTTCCTGGAATATCTGGTAATTGTGATTTAAATTACTGGTATACGAATGATCCAAATGAATTTTCGGTTAATATGCGGATCGCGCCGATCACAGATCAGCTTTATACAGGAAGTGCAATCACTCCGGCACTTTCCGTTACTTCTAAAGGAGTTGCATTGGTAGAAAATCAGGATTACACTGTATCGTATGTCAACAATGTGGAGCGTGGAACGGCAACAGCATATGTGACAGGCATTAATGCGTACGCTGGCTTCAGTGCAAAGGCTGATTTTAAGATCATTGACAATAAGGTAGAGGGACTTCGGGTTGCTTCTAAATCAAAGACAGCAGTCACCTTGAACTGGCAGGCATGTGCCGGAGCAGCCTCCTATGATATTTATATGTCGGAATCGATTGATGGTACTTTTAAGAAGGTGGCAACGGTTGAGGGGACGGCGACTGCATATACTCATGCGAAACGCAAAGCCGGAAAAGAGTATTACTATTATGTGAGTGCGCTTCTAGAGGATCAGGTCAGCCATATCGCTTCGGAGGTGGTCGTTGCAAGAACGAGCAAACCATCTACCAGAAAAGTGTATCTCAAAAAAGCATATAAACTTAGAAAGGCAACTAATACGGGGGAGCGTGTGGTTACGGTGAAGAAACATACGCTTGTGACATTGGCGGCAGATGCAAAGAAAAGGGATGGAAGTGACTGGTATTATGTTTCTTATAAGAATGGTGGAAAAACCTACTATGGCTATCTGCCAAAATCTTATGGAACGGTTTATTATTATGGAAAAACTAACACGAAACATGTGTCTCTGCGAAAGGGCGCAGGATCAAAGAAGCGTCTGGTGACAGTTATTGCAAAGAAAAATAAAAAAGTAACGATCACAGGGTCTAAAAAAGATGGACAGAAGAAGATCTGGTATAAGGTTAGTGTGAAACAGGGAAAATACACATATACAGGTTATATACATTCCCGTTATGTAAAATTATACTAGAAATTTCTTCCTATTTGTGGCTGGATATGATACTATATTGTTGGTTTATGCCGCATTAAAGGAAAAACATGTGAATAACAGGAGGATGGGACATGAAAATGGTTTCGTTAGAACAGGAATTGAGCAGCACTTCTTATCCGGGACGTGGTATCGTTATCGGAAAATCAGAGGATGGCAAGTATGCCGTGACCGCCTATTTCATTATGGGAAGAAGTGCAAACAGCAGAAATCGTGTGTTTGTAACGGAAGGAGAGGGTATCCGTACCGAGGCATTTGATCCAAGTAAACTGGAAGATCCAAGCTTGATCATTTACGCACCGGTTCGTGTACTGGGCAATAAAACGATCGTAACAAACGGTGATCAGACAGATACGATCTATGAGGGAATGGACAAGCAGCTTACTTTTGAGCAGTCACTGCGCTGCCGGGAATTTGAGCCGGATGCACCAAATTATACTCCTCGTATTTCCGGAATCATGCATATTGAGGATGGAAGCTATAATTATGCAATGTCAATCTTAAAGAGCAACAATGGAGATCCATCGTCCTGCAACCGTTTCACATTTGCATATGAGAATCCAAAGGCAGGGGAAGGCCGTTTTATCCACACCTACATGGGAGATGGCGATCCACTCCCAACTTTTGAAGGTGAGCCGGTTGTTGTTGATATCACAGGCGACATTGATACCTTTACTGACAAGGTATGGAACAGCTTAAATGAAGATAACAAGGTATCCCTGTTTGTACGTTACATTGAGATTGAAAGTGGTGCTTACGAGACAAGGATTATCAATAAGAATAAATAGACAAGGAAGAGTAAGAAGGAGAGACGATCATGAACGAATTAGAATTAAAGTATGGATGTAACCCAAATCAGAAGCCATCCCGCATTTTTATGGCAGATGGCAGTGACCTTCCGATTACTGTTTTGAACGGAAAACCGGGATACATCAATTTCCTGGATGCATTTAACGGCTGGCAGTTAGTAAGCGAGTTAAAGAAAGCAACCGGACTTCCGGCAGCAACTTCTTTTAAACATGTAAGCCCTGCAGGTGCTGCAGTAGGACTTCCTCTTTCTGACATTGAGGCAAAGATCTACTGGGTTGATGATATGGGAGAACTTTCTCCGCTTGCCAGTGCCTATGCAAGAGCCAGAGGAGCAGACCGTATGTCTTCTTTTGGTGATTTCATTTCTCTTTCTGATGTCTGTGATGTTTCTACAGCAAAACTCATTAAGCGTGAGGTATCAGATGGTGTGATCGCACCGGGATATGAACCGGAAGCATTGGAGATCTTAAAGGCAAAGAAGAAGGGCAATTATAACGTGATCCAGATCGATCCTTCCTATGTTCCGGCTCCGACAGAGGTAAAGCAGGTGTTTGGTATTTCCTTTGAGCAGGGAAGAAATGAGTTAAACATTGACAAAGACTTTATCGGTCAGAATATTGTAACAAAGAACAAGGAAATTCCGGATGCTGCCAAGGTAGATCTTATGATTTCTATGATCACCTTAAAGTATACACAGTCCAACTCTGTATGTTATGTAAAGGGTGGACAGGCAATCGGTATCGGTGCCGGACAGCAGAGTCGTATCCACTGTACCCGTCTTGCTGGACAGAAAGCGGACAACTGGTGGCTGCGTCAGAATGAGAAAGTTTTAAATCTTCCATTCAAAGAGAAGATCGGACGTGCAGACCGTGACAATGCGATCGATCTGTACATTGGTGAAGAGTACATGGATGTACTTGCTGATGGTGCATGGGAGAACATTTTCACAACAAAGCCGGAAGTATTTACGAGAGAAGAAAAGCGTGCATGGCTGGATCAGTTACAGGGTGTTTCACTTGGTTCTGATGCGTTCTTCCCATTTGGTGATAATGTAGAGCGTGCACATAAAAGTGGTGTTGCATACATTGCACAGCCGGGCGGTTCCATTCGTGATGACAATGTTATTGAAACCTGTGATAAATATGGTATGGCAATGTGCTTTACCGGTATCCGTTTGTTCCATCACTAAAAGGCAGATCGGATGCATATAACATAGAAGCAGATGCGGGAAGTTTTTTAATAGAAAAAGCTTCCCGCTTTTTTTGTTAAAAAAGTGTGAAGAAGGAAAAAAACATTTGTGTTTTTTTATAAAACTTCGTATAGTAGTATTAGCAAATAATTAACATTGTTAATTGATAAACGAGAAAAGGAGATAAAAGATGATTAAAACGAGCGTAAAACGCCCATTTTTGGTGTTTGTTGGTGTCATCATGGTGCTGGTATTAGGTGCGGTGGCATTTGTGAAAATGAAAACGGATCTGCTTCCGTCGATCAACATGCCGTATGCTGCAGTGATCACAACCTATCCCGGTGCAGCACCGGAGAAGGTGGAGAGTGATGTGACGGATCCATTGGAAAATGCACTTGGTACGATCACGGGTGTGGAGAATGTGACATCTTCTTCGGCAGAGAATTACAGTATGATCACATTGGAATTTGCAGAGGGGACAGATATGGACAGTTCCATGTCTAAAATCTCCCAACATTTGGAACAGCTTACGCTGCCGGATAATGCAGGAAAACCGATCGTGATGGAGATTTCCTCTGATATGATGGCAACGATGTATGTTGGTGTGACCAAAGATAATATGGATATTCTGGAATTAACGGATTTCGTTGAAAATTCTGTTGTGCCGGAGTTAAAGAGAAAGGGAGGTGTTGCCTCTGTTTCTACAACGGGTGCGGTCAAGCAGTATGTGGAGATCCGTCTGGATGAAGATAAGATTGATAAGATCAACGCCAAGATCTTAGCCAAAGTGGATCGCTCGCTTGCCGATGCACAGGAGAAGATCACCGATGGAAAACAGAAAATTTCTGACGGTAAGAGCAAGCTTGCTAAGAGCGAAGATACGCTCAAAGAACAGCAGACGGAAAAATCCAAGGAGCTTGCTAAATTTTCTACCCAGTTAAATAAGGCAATTGCAACCCAAACTGCTTACGAGTCGCAGGTCAGCTCGATCAAGGCACAAATTTCTGCATTGAAAGCAGAAAAGTCCCAGTATCAGAAGGCTTACACGACATTGAACCAGACGATCCAGGGGATCAAAGCGGCTGCGCCGGACAATCCTATGCTGCCGGCTGACTTAAAAGAGGCAGTAGAGGATGAGTCGAAATATCAGGTACTGATTGCTGCATTACAGGCTGCAGGACAGGAGGATGCAGCCAAGCAGCTCTCGAAAGATACTATGAAAACAGTATTAAACGGAGCAGAGAAGAGAATCCCACAGATCAATACAGAACTTCAAAATGATAAGACAAAGCTTTTAGCGGCAAAGGCTGTTTTAAAGCAGATCAATGCAGCAGTTGCAAAGGCAGAAAAGAATTACGAGAAGGTGGAGCAGGGAAAGATCACGGCGGCTGCTGCATTTGGTACAGCCAATGCGCAGATTTCTGCTGCCAAGGACTCTCTTTCTTCCAGTGAAAAGGAATTAGAAGAGGCACAGAAGAATTTTGATGATTCCAAGGAAGCAGCAAAAAAGAATGCTAATCTGGATGCTCTTTTAAGTATGGATACCTTATCACAGATGCTGTCTGCCCAGAACTTTGACATGCCTGCCGGTTATATTTCCGAAGACCAGACACAGTATCTGTTAAAGGTAGGTGAAAATTACAGCAGCTTAGAGGAATTAAAGGATCAGGTATTAACAAAGATCGACGGTGTGGGAGATGTAAAGCTTTCTGATGTTGCAGATATTACGTTGCTGGATGATTCCGCAGAAAATTATGCAAAGGTGAATGGAAAAGATGCGGTGGTACTTGCTGTCACCAAATCCAGTACTGCATATACTTCTGAGGTATCCGATAATTGTAACGAGGCAATGAAGGAGTTGAAGCAGCGATACAAAGGACTGAATTTCCTTACTGTAATGGATCAGGGCGATTACATTGATCTGATCGTACATTCCGTATTACAGAACCTGCTGCTTGGAGCATTGCTTGCGATCATTATCCTCTGGATCTTTTTAAGGGATATCAGGCCGACGATCGTAATCGGATTTTCCATTCCGCTCAGCGTATTATTTGCCGTCGTGATGATGTATTTTTCCGACATTAATTTCAATGTCATATCGTTATCGGGTCTGGCACTTGGAATCGGTATGCTGGTGGATAACTCCGTCGTAGCGATCGAGAATATTTACCGTCTGCGTGGACAGGGAGTTCCGGCGGCAAGAGCAGCCGTACAGGGAGCAAAGCAGATTGCAGGTGCGATCGTTGCTTCCACGCTGACAACCATCTGTGTTTTCCTGCCGATCCTCTTTACGGACGGTTTGACCAGAGAGTTGATGATGGATATGTGTCTTACGATTGCATACAGTCTGATCGCATCTCTGATCGTGGCACTTTCTGTAGTGCCGGCAATGTCTGCAACCCTGCTTCGTAATAACAAGAGCAAGGAACATCGGATCTTTGATAAATTTGTAGCATGGTACAAACGTGTTCTGGCATTTTGTTTACGGAAAAAAGCAGTGCCAATCCTGGCTGCACTGATCCTGCTCGTATTTTCAATCTGGCAGATCGTGCGCATGGGTATTGTCATTATTCCGGAAATGGGTAGTGAGCAGATGTCAGTAAGTGTTACTATGCCACAGGATACGGATAATGATGAGGATGCGGAGCTGGCAGATGAGATCTTAGACGAACTCGGAACGATCAAAGGAGTAAAAGAGGTTGGAGCAATGGCTTCCAAAGGCTCTCTTGCCCTGATGGGAATCAGTGGTACAGAATCGGATGAGATTAAAAACATCCAGTATTATGTTATTCTGGATTCGGATTACGGACATAAAACGAAACAGTTAAAGGCGAAAATGGAGAAGCTTCTGGCTCAGAAAACATTAGAGGATTACTCCATTTCAGAATCTAATATGGATATGTCTTCCATGCTGTCTAGTGGTTTGAAGATCGATATTATGGGAAATGATACTGACAAGCTGCTTTCCATCAGTGAAGATGTCATGGATATGGTCAAGAAGGCAGGCGGTTTTGAAGAGATTGAAAATGGACAGGAGGACGGAGATTGTCAGGTCAATATCATTGTTGATAAAAACAAAGCTGCCCGTTTCGGTCTTACGGTTGCACAGGTATACCAGAAACTGGCCGGTGAGGTGACAACAGATAAAACAGCAACGACATTGGAAGTTGCAGACAAGAGTTACGAGGTGCGAATTGTAGATGAGCGTGACCCGGTTGATGTAGATAATATTTTAAATGTAGAATTTGAAACGACTACAAAGGATGACAACGGAAAAGAAGTGACCAAAACGCATAAGCTGAAAGAATTTGCAAAGCAGAAGGAAAGCACATCCCTTGCCGCTGTCCAGCATGACAATCAGACACGCTATATTTCGGTCAGCGCAAAAGCAAAGGATGGTTATAACGTAACACTGCAAAGCCGTAAGCTGCAAAAAATGCTCGACAAATATGATTGTCCGGAAGGATACAGTGTAAAGATGGCAGGAGAGAGTGAATCAACGAACCAGATCGTGAAAAATATGGCACTGATGATGCTGCTTGGATTTATCTTTATCTATCTTGTTATGGTGGCACAGTTCCAAAGCCTGCTTTCTCCATTTATCGTAATCTTCACCGTACCGCTTGCATTTACGGGTGGATTGCTCGGATTACTGGTATCTGGTCAGCAGCTTTCCTTAATGTCCATGATGGGATTTTTGATCCTGATGGGTGTTGTCGTAAACAACGGTATCGTATTTGTCGATTACACGAATCAGCTCCGGTTGTCCGGCATGGAACGTAGAGAGGCTCTGTTGCAGGCCGGTGCAGATCGTATGCGTCCGATCCTGATGACGGCACTCACCACGATCCTTGGTATGGCTGCCATGGTCTTTGGAAAAGATGTCGGTTCCGATATGGGACGTGGCATGGCGATCGTAGTGGTAGGTGGTCTGCTCTATGCAACGATCATGACACTTGTGATCGTTCCGGTACTGTATGACATCATGTTTAAGAAAAAAGTGACAACGATCGATATCGGAGAAGACGACTAAATCATTGTTCTTTTGCATAAAAGAAAACCCTGCTTCTTTTGAAAATGTTACAAAAATTCACAAATTGTTTAAAAATCAAAACAAATGGGAAAAATTGTGTTAAAATAGTAACGAAGAAAGGAGCAGGGTTTTTATGTATAAAATCAATGATTTGGTTATGTATCGCAACATCGGTGTGTGTCGGGTGACAGATATTGTGGAGCGTGAGCAACTGGATACGGTGGGGGAGTATTATACGTTGAAGCCATTGAATGACGAACAGAGTACCATTTTTGTAAATGTGGAAAACAAGCGTGTGATGATGCGGTATCTGCTTCCGGCAGAGGAAGTGAGGAACATTGTAGAGGGGCTTGATGATATTGAAGAGTACACCTGTGAGAATGACCGTGAACGCGATGCTCGTTGTAAAGAGTTGATCAATTCCGGAGATACCAAGTGCTGGGTTCAGGTGATCAAGGGATTGTATCACAGAAAATGTGACCGGGCAAAGAAAGGAAAAGATTTATCCCAGTTAGAGGAGCGGATGTTTAAAACGGCAGAGAAACTGTTTTACAGTGAGGTTGCCTATAGTCTTGACATTCCATTCGAGAACGTTCCAAACTATATTGAAAATAAAATGACCGTATCATAAAGCAGGATTTATGATGGAAAGAACAGTATCTTTTCAGACATAGCAGGGTATGCTATAATGGACCGATACTGTTTTTTGTTGCATAAAGGAGAATCATATGAAAAAAGGAATATTATTTGATCTGGATGGTACATTGTGGGATTCTTCCAAAGCGGTGGTAGATTCCTGGAATGAAATTCTTGCAGGGATGGAGGATGACATTGATCTGCTCACTTATGACCAGATGAAAGGGTATATGGGAAAAACCATGGAGGAGATTGCATATCTGGCATTTCCACGGGTAGAAAAAGAGCGTGCACTGGCAATCTTGAAAAAATGTGAATTATATGAAAATGAATATATCAGAATCCATGGCGGTGTGCTGATGCCGGATCTTAAAGACGTGTTAGATACACTGAAAAAGGATTACTTTTTAGCCATCGTAAGTAACTGCCAGATAGGATATATTGAAGCCTTTTTGGAATATCATAAGCTGGCACAGTATTTTGACGATACGGAAAATTATGGTAATACCATGCTTTCTAAGGGAGAAAATATCAAACTGGTCGTTGATCGGAATCATCTGGAGCAGGCTGTTTATGTGGGGGATATTATGGGAGATTATAATTCCACCATGGAGGCAGGACTGCCATTCATTCATGCGGCATATGGTTTTGGAACTGTGCCGGAGGGAACGCCGTTCATTACCGGATTAAAGGAACTTCCTGCCCGTGTTAAAGAGGTACTCGGTTAATGCTTTTTGAGCATATTTTTTAAAAGGTACAGCACATATTCTTTTAAATTTTCAGAATCAAGCGAGGTGCTTTCTTCGATTTCAAAATAACTGGTTTTGTCATCGAAGGACACTTTAAAATAAGGTTCGACCAGCGGTATATCTTGCGAAAGAAAGATACCGCTTTTTTTTATGTAACAGGTTTCTTTGGTCGCCTTCTGGCGGTAGTCTTTGTCCACATATGTGGCCACACTTTTATGGATCGCGGTATCTTCCAGCGGAAGATAGTAATAATTTTTGTAGTCCTTATAAAAATATTTGAGTTCCCCGGAATAAAGCGGGATGGTAAGGCGTGCTTCTTTTTCATAAGCGGTGACTGTAACCTGCTCTTTTCCGAGACTGACACGGGTGGAAAGTGGATGCTTTAACGCAAGCGTAAAAACAGCATGTGTGCCGGATAAGGTAAGAGCGTCGATCGTAAAGGCGCCATCGAGCCATGCCGGATAGGCAAGGATCGGAAGCGTAAGTAACAGTCCGCGGATGTCGTCTGCATTGTGCAGCAGAAGGAGTTCCTTTTGCTCTGTAGCAGGATGTTTACAATAGTTTTGATATACTTTTATCAACTCCCCACCACTGAAACGATCTTCCCGGCTGATATGTAAAAACTGCTCGATGCTTTTTAGCTTTAACGAATCCGTTTTAAAAAGTTCTTTGAGCGGACGGATCACTTTGTAGAGATCAAAACTCTGCATATAGGAAAACGGAGGAGTGAGTGCATGCTTTTTGGCACAGTTCTTTAAGTAGGGAAGGTCAAAGCCGTCTCCATTATAGTGAAGCAGTGTGCCATATGACTGACAGAACGAGAAAAATGCGGACAAAAGTTCCTTTTCTTCCTCCTGTGAACCGGATTCATTAAACCACTGGATTCCGGTAAACATCCCGTCACCCTGATAAACGGCTGCCCCGATCAGATATAGCGTGCAGGTTTTGGCGGAAAAACCGGTTGTTTCTATATCAAAAAGCAGGGTGTTGGCAGGGCCCATGTGATAGTAGGAGAAAAGCTCCATAATACTTGGATCACAGGCTGGAATGGGAAATGACAGTTGCAGCATGAGGGACTCCTTTCTGAAAAGTGGTTTGTATAAAACAATTTTTGTAATTATACGGTATCTGTATCAGATAAGAATGTCAATAGTAATTTGTTAATTTATGATGTGGGACGTGATGCTATCACTTTTCATTTGTACACTACTGTGCTATACTGATAATATGTATGTGAAAATGATGAGATCGCAGGAGGCAGAAGATGATTGGCTACATAAAAGGAACAATAGAGGAAATATTAGAAGATAGTCTGCTTCTGGATCATCAGGGGATCGGCTATCAGATCAAGGTGCCGCAGGGGATGCTTTCCAGCCTTTCCATTGGCACGGAGCATAAGATATTTACCTATATGTATGTGCGGGAGGATCAGCTTGCTTTGTTTGGATTTGAGAGCCGGCAGCAGCTTCATTTGTTTGAATTGCTGATCTCCGTTAACAGCATCGGACCAAAAGCGGCACTGGCGATTCTTTCAGAACTTTCGGTCAGTGCATTGATGCTGGCGATCGTCAGTCAGGATTCCAAAGCGATCGCAAGAGCGCAGGGAGTCGGACCAAAGTCTGCACAGAAGGTGATCTTAGAGCTGAAGGACAAGGTGGCAGCGGAGGATATCTTATATCAGGAGGTTGCCGATACTACCGGACAGGCACTGGATAATTCAGAATTAGAGGATGCCAGACAGGCTCTGATGGGACTTGGCTTTGATGCATCTACAGTGGCACGTGCCCTTTCCAAAGTCGAGGATGCCGCCAATTTAGATTCCGGTCAGATCATGAAGCTGGCATTGAAAATGATGAAATAACAGCAGGAGTTTGATACATGGACAAAAGAATTCTTTCCACCGATATTATGTCTGAGGATATTGCTTCAGAGGGCAGTATCCGTCCACAAAGTCTGGCAGAGTATATCGGACAGGAGAAGGTAAAGAATAATTTAAGAGTATTTATCGAGGCGGCAAGATCCAGAGAGGAGCCTTTGGATCATGTGCTTCTTTATGGTCCGCCGGGACTTGGAAAGACGACGCTTTCCGGTATTATTGCAAATGAAATGGGATCGCATCTTAAGATCACGTCAGGTCCCGCCATTGAAAAGCCGGGAGAGCTTGCCGCCATCCTAAACGGACTTTCCGATCATGATGTATTGTTTATTGATGAAATTCATCGGTTAAACCGGCAGGTAGAAGAAGTGCTGTATCCCGCTATGGAGGATTATGCGATTGATATTATGATCGGCAAGGGGCCAATGGCAAAATCTGTGCGGCTCGATCTTCCAAAGTTTACTCTGGTAGGCGCAACAACGCGGGCCGGAATGTTATCCGCACCACTGCGTGATCGTTTCGGTGTTGTAAACAAGCTGGAATACTACACCGATGCAGAATTGACACAGATCGTATTACATTCCGCAGATAAACTGAACGTATCCATCGATTTAAGGGGAGCGGAGCTTCTTGCCATGCGTTCAAGAGGAACCCCACGTCTGGCCAACAGACTGCTCAAGCGGGTGCGTGATTTTGCACAGGTTCGATATAATGGCATCATCAGCGAGGAGGTCGTGGAGACAGCACTTAGTTTGCTGGATGTGGATGAGATGGGACTTGATGCGACAGATCAGGCGGTGCTTCATACGATGATCGAACGGTTTGGCGGTGGTCCGGTTGGTCTGGACACATTGGCCGCTTCCATTGGAGAAGACAGTGCAACGATCGAGGATGTCTATGAACCATTTCTGCTGCAGAAGGGGTTGATCATGCGGACGCCGAGAGGCCGGGTGGTAACAAAACTCGCCTATGAGCATCTGGGGATAGCATTTGAGGAGCAGGAGTCGTAGCATTTTATCATTAGAATCAGAGAGTGAGGATAAAATATGGCACAGAAAAAAGATGTACAGGTTATCATTGATGAAAAAGTAATCACACTTTCCGCAGACGAGAGCATTGAATATATGCAGAAGGTGGCACTTTATATCAACAACAAAAAGACAGAATGTAAAATGTCGGAACAGTATCATAAGCTGACACCGGACTATCAGGCACTACTGCTTTCTCTTAATATTGCAGATGATTATTTCAAAGCGAAGGATAAGGTGGACGCTCTGCAAAATGAATTAAACAAGCTGGAGAAACAAAATTATGACATCCAGCATGAGCAGATCGAAACAAAGATCAAATATGAGTCAGCACAGAAGCTGATGGAAGAACAGAAAGAACAGATCCATACCCTGCAGAAAAGGGTGCTGGAGATGGAAGCGGAAAAGACGGTAAAATCCCGGTTGAAAACAAAAGAAAGTGGGAAAGAATCTTGATAAAGCAAAAAAAGGACGTGTCACAATTTCATAATGGCAGAAAAAAGCCGGAGGTGCTTGCCCCGGCTGGTTCTTTTGATGCATTAAAGGCGGCTGTTTACGCGGGGGCAGATGCCATTTACATGGGCGGAATGCAATTTGGGGCGCGTGCCTTTGCCGAGAATTTTGATGAGGAACAGTTGCTTGCCGCCATCGATTTTGCTCATCTTCATGGGTGCAAGATTTATCTGACAGTAAATACATTGTTAAAGGAGAAGGAGATAAGAGAGGAATTGATTCCATATCTCCTTCCTTTTTATCGTAGAGGGCTGGATGCGCTGATCGTACAGGATTTTGGTGTGTTTTGTGCCGTGAAGGAAGCCTTCCCGGATCTTGCTCTGCATGTAAGTACACAGATGGGAATCCTGCATGAAGCCGGTGCAAGGAAAATGAAAGAGCTTGGCGCTGCGCGCGTGGTGCCGGGACGGGAATTATCGCTGGAAGAGATCAAAAAGCTGACAGCAATTCCGGGACTGGAAGTAGAATGCTTTGTGCATGGAGCATTGTGTTACTGTTATTCCGGACAGTGCTTTTTAAGCAGCCGTATCGGGGGAAGAAGTGGAAACCGGGGACGCTGTGCGCAGCCGTGCCGGCTTTCCTACCAGTTGGAGGATGGCAGAAACCTTCACCTTCTTTCACCGAAGGATATGATGACACTGGATCTTTTGCCGCAGCTTTGTGCCGTCGGGATCGATTCCTTTAAAATAGAAGGGCGTATGAAGAAGCCGGAATATGTGGCGGCTGTCACAAAGGTTTATCGTAAATACGTGGATATGGTATATGAAGAGGTGCCGTACAAGGTAGAGGACAGCGATCGTATGCTTTTGATGCAGATGTATAATCGTGGTGGATTTCACGAAGGCTACTATCAGACACACAATGGAGAAAAGATGATGGAGGTCAGACGTCCGAACCATCATGGCGTAGCGATTGGAACGATCAAAGACATTACGAAAAATACAATCCTGTTCCGAACAGAACAGAATCTCTATCCGGGAGATGTGATCGAGATCCGTACCGGAAAAGAGGAGATCACGCTGACCTGCCCGGAAGAAAAGCAGGCGGGGGCTTTAGTAGAACTGCGGGGCAGACAGCTTCGCCAGTTAAGAAAGAAAATGCCGCTTTACCGGATGAAAAGTCCGCATCTGATCGCGCAGCTGTTAGAAGAGATCACGAAGCAGGAGAAAATTCCGATCATAGGAAGCTGCCGTATGGTGCTTGATACTCCGGCAGAGCTGACACTTGCAACACCGGATGGTTCCTGCACGGTTACCGTATATAAAGATATTGTGACAAAGGCGGAGAAACAGCCACTTACAAAGGAACAGATCAGAAAAACGCTGGGACAGATGGGAACTACAGAATTTACCTTACAGGAGATGAAGCTGGAAGCGGAGGAAGGGATTTTCTATTCCGTAAAAGGATTAAAAGAGCTGCGCCGGGAAGCGGTTGACGCTCTAAAAAAAGCAATGCTGCTTCCTGCAAGACGGCAGGTGTCAGAAGCTGTTCCTTTTTCGTTTAAGGAAGAGAGAAAGTCTGCTGCACTGGGAAAATGCATGCTGGTTCAGGTTTCTACCAGGGAACAGGCAGAAGAAATCGCGCATAGAAAGCAGGTGGCTGCGGTAATCGTTCCGGCAGGTTTATTAGAGCAGCTTCCGGATGATTTATTTTCCGAAAAAGAAGTATATGTTGCACTGCCGCATATGTTTCGGGCTTATGCCGAAAAAGAAGAACAGTATAAAAAGCAGATCCTGCGGGCGGATGGCATACTGGTAAGTTCTATGGATGCTTACGCCTTTGTGAGCACATTTTGTCAGTCGCATAAAGGGAAGAAAAAGCTGATTTTTGACGATACCATATATCAGTATAATACCGTAAGCCGCATGTCCTATCAGAGAGACCTTGCACAGTACGATGATCTGACCCTTGCATATACGGTGCTTCCGGCAGAACTCAGCATACGGGAATGGGAAGCATTGTCTGTTACGGAGGGGCTGCTTAAGGTATATGGAAAAAGTTTGATGATGACTTCTGCCCAATGTGTGAAAAAAACGCTGGGACATTGTGATGCAGCGGGTGGTGTGACGAGGATCAAAGACCGGAAAGGAAAGTCATACCTTGTCATGCATCATTGTGACCGCTGTGATACAGAGCTTTTGGAAGAGGAACCGCTTTCCCTATCCGGATGCCGGGAAAAGATCGACACACGCTGTTATTCCGGTATTTTGCTTTCCTTTACAACGGAACAGCCGGAACAGATGGAGGCGATCCTTACCGCATTTGAAAAAGAATATTTACAAAAACGGGAAGATTTTGTACCGGTTTCAGGAAACCGGGGACATGCATTTTCCACGATCGATTAGAGAGGAAAGGAGGCTGTTATGGTACACATTATTCTGGTATTGACCGGATATCTGAATACGATCCTTGCGGCAGTTTACTGCCTTACCTGCTATCAGGTATTTTCGGATTCTTCCGAGAAGCGGCTCAAACGGCGGTATCGCAGACAGGAACATATCCTTCTGTATTTCCAGTTTTTTGCCAATCTGGATCTGGTTCTTTTGCAAAAGGATATCAGGCTGGTTTATTTTTATCTGGCACAGCTGGTTTTTGTGCTGTTTGTCCTGCTGTTTTACCGGAGGATCTATCCGGGCACATCAAGACTGCTGACCAATAATATGATGTTTTTCATGATCGTTGGAATGATCATGCTGACAAGACTTTCCTATGAAAATTACGCGCTGAAGCAGTTTATTATGATTGTTGCAAGCTTTTTCCTCTGCATGCTGCTGCCGCTTATGATGAAGCGCATCCGGATGTGGGAGAAGCTGACGTGGTTTTATGGAGTGAGCGGATTTATCGTACTTGCCACAGTGCTGGTATTTGGTGTCAGCAAATATGGCGCAAGCAACTGGATCTCCATTGCGGGGATCACCCTGCAGCCGTCAGAGTTTGCTAAAATATTGTTTGTATTGTTTTTAGCGTGCCGTCTGTCGAAACCACTTGACCTGAAACAGTTGATCATCACAACGGCAATCGCCGGAGCGTATGTACTGTTTCTGGTGTTGGAAAAGGATCTTGGTGCAGCCCTCATTTTCTTTATTGTATATCTGGTAATGCTCTACGTGGCAACCGGACGTCTGACGCTTTTTGTCAGCGGTGTGCTGGCCGGAAGTGCAGCGGCTGTGGTTGCTTACCGGCTGTTCAGTCATGTGCAGACACGTGTGAACATCTGGCGTGATCCATGGGGCAATATTGATAATGGAAGCTATCAGGTGATCCAGTCATTATTTGCGATCGGTACCGGAAGCTGGTTTGGACTGGGGCTCGGACAGGGAATGCCGGACAGTATTCCGGTCGTGTATTCCGATTTTATCTTTTCTGCTCTGGCAGAAGAGATGGGAACCATTTTTGTACTCTGTCTGATCTTAGTGTATGTGAGCTGTCTGCTTGTCTTTCTGAATGCTTCCATGCGCTCCCGTTATCCAATGTATAAGCTGATCGCACTGGGCTTTGGTGTCTGCTTCATGTTCCAGATCTTTTTAAATATCGGTGGAGCAGTGAAATTTATTCCACTTACCGGTGTTACGCTGCCACTCATCAGTTATGGACGAAGCAGCGTGGTAAGTGTGTTTTTGATATTTGGTATCACACAGGGACTGGTAATGCTTGGAGAAAAGAAAGAGGATGGAAAAGAATATGAAGAAAAATCCGAAGAACAGGCCAGCGAATATGGCAAAGCAGCCGGAAAAGAACGCGAAATCCGGCAAAGATAAAGGGGTATGCTACGCAATCTTAGATGCCCTTACAAGACCCGCCAAACATTTGAAACTCAATCGTCAGATCCTTGTGGTTGCCTACTTCTTTGCTTTTTTGTTTGTGGCGCTGATGGGCTACATTGCCTACTATGTTGCCGTGCCGGGAAAAGAGGATGTCACCAGTGCGTACAATCCGCGAAAGAACATTTTCAGTGACCGGATCATCAAGGGAGAGTTAAAAACTGCGGATGGAAAAACGATTGCAAAAAGTGTCAAAACATCGGGCGAAAAATATACGAGAAGCTATCCTGCCGGACGTTTATTTACGCATGTTGCGGGGTATGATATTTATGGGAAATCAGGACTTGAAGCAAGTGCCAATTACTACATGTATTCGTCCCATGAAAATATTTTAAAACGTATCGTCAATGATCTGAAGGACGAAAAAAGTGAGGGCGATACCGTCTATACGACGTTGGATTATGACCTGCAGAAAACCGCATACGATGCACTGGGTTCTTATAAAGGGGCAGTGGTTGTCATGGAACCGGAAACCGGAAAGATCCTTGCAATGGTGAGCAAGCCGGATTACGATCCCAATGCGATCGCAGATTTGTGGGATTCTCTTAATCAGGATGAAAATTCCTCTCTGCTGAACCGTGCCACGCAGGGGCTTTATCCGCCGGGATCAACCTTTAAGATCGTGACGGCACTCGAATACATGAGAGAAAATACCAACTGGAAATCATTTTCTTATGAATGTACTGGCTCGACGACAGTGGATCATGTGAAGATCCATTGCGCCGGAAATGCAGTACATGGACAGGTGGATATATATTCTGCAATGGCACATTCCTGTAACAATGCATTTGTGACGCTGGCTTCCGGACTGAATTTTTCTTCTTACCGGAAAACGGCACAGTCGTTATTGTTTAACCAGAGCATGCCGCTCAATCTGGAATACAGCAAGAGCCGCTTTGCTCTTTCTAAAAGTTCCAACCGAAGCGAGATGCCGCAGACAGCGATCGGACAGGGAGATACATTGATCACACCGCTTTTAAACTGCATGATCATATCCGCAGTGGCAAATGATGGAGTGATGATGACACCGTATCTGACGGACTACGTGGAAAGTGTGGATGGCAGATCGGTAAAACAGTTTACACCGAGCGTTTATAAAGAAGTTATGACAGAGCAGGAGGCAGAGGATCTGACGGACATGCTGGTAGATGTGGTAAAAGAAGGAACGGCAAGTGCCTTATCGGGACTGGCACATACCTATGCCGGCAAGACCGGATCGGCAGAGCATCAGGAGGGAAAAAAGGCACACGCATGGTTTGTCGGTTTCTCTCCGGTAAAGAATCCAAAGATCGCAGTCTGCGTACTGGCAGAGGATGGCGGCTCTGGAAGCGGCGTAGCAGTTCCAATCGCCAAACAGATCTTTACGACCTACTATAACAAGCACAAATAAGTGACAAGAAATGTTGAAGTTTTTATAAAAGTACGTTATACTTATAGTTAAATGTGAAAATGGGATACGGGAAGTATCACGCACACCCAAACAACCTGAGTACAGGTAATACAGGAGGATTTGCAATGATAGAAGCAATAAGCTGTGGTGGTGTGGTAATATTCAGAGGCAAAATTTTACTTTTGTATAAGAACTACAAGAATAAGTATGACGGCTGGGTTTTACCGAAAGGAACCGTAGAAGAAGGAGAGGAGTACAAAGAGACTGCTCTTCGGGAAGTGAAAGAGGAAACCGGAGCAAGTGCCACGATCATGAAGTACATTGGAAAGAGCGAATATTCTTTCCGGGCAGCGGAGGACATTGTGGACAAGGATGTACACTGGTATCTGATGATGGGGGACAGTTATTACAGTAAGCCGCAGAAAGAGGAATACTTTGAGGATTCCGGCTTTTACAAGTTTCATGAAGCCTATCATTTACTTCGATTTGCGAACGAAAAACAGATATTAGAGCAGGCGTACGAGGAGTACCTTCGTATGAAGAAGAATAATCTTTGGGGAAGCAAGAAGTATTATTAAGAGAAAAAAGCAGGTAGGATCAGGTTCAAAAGACATACTCACCTGCTTTTTGTCATTTGATGCACAGGAAAAAGGAAAGGACGAACAACGATGGTAGCAACATTATTAAACAATGCAGGAGTTTCAGAATCGATGATTGCACTGCTTCGGGCAGCAGTGGCATTTCTTGGCACATTTTTCTTCCTGAAATGGATGATGCCCTATCTTCCGAGTGATCAGGGACGCGAATATGCAGTAGACGGCGCACTGTCCAAAGGAAAAGCGAGAGGGGCCGGTATTGTTTTTGTGCTGGTATTTGCGGTGACGGTACTGCTCTTTACATCAATAAAACTTGAGCATATCATTTATCTGATCCTTGTGGTGATGGCAATGCTTACCGGATTCTTGGATGATGCTGCCAAAACACCGTGGGGCGAATATAAGAAAGGCTTTTTGGATCTTGTGATCGCGGTATTGATCGCCGTAACCTTTATCCACTATAACTCTACCGAAGTGACGCTGGCACTCTTTGGCGTTTCCTTTGTGATCCCAAAGATCCTTTTTGGAATTCTGGTCGTAGTTCTGGTATGGGCAGCGATCAATGTGACGAACTGCAGTGATGGAGTAGACGGCCTTTCTGCCACACTGACGATCGTAACGCTTTCATCGGCGTATCTTCTGATCCGTGATCCGTTTGGAAAGCTGGTTCCGGCATTTATCTTGTGCCTGCTGGCTTATCTGTGGTATAATGCGAATCCAAGTTCTATGCTGATGGGAGACGCAGGTTCCCGTGCAATGGGACTTTTTATTGCAATTGCAATGTTAAAGACCCAGAGTCCGTTCCTTTATCTGTTACTGGGACTGGTAACAATCTTAGATGGAGGTCTGGGACTGATCAAGGTTTCTTTAAAACGTTTCTTAAAGATCAGCATTTTAACGCATACGACATGTCCGTTGCATGACCATGTGAGAAAAAATAAAGGCTGGTCCAACAATCAGGTAGTCTTTCGTTTTGCGATCCTTCAGATCGTAATCTGTATCGCCGCACTGCTCTTGGTGCGTGCGTAGCAGGCGAATGGAGATAGAAAATTAAAGGAGGAAATAGAATGAAACGTAATGGAGCACGTAGAATAGCATATTTACTGGTGGCAGTGCTGCTGGCATCAGATTTTTTTGCCGGCTATATACCAAACGGTATAGTGACAGAGGTGGATGCCCTTGATCTGCCGTTTGTAAGTGGAGATGTAAAACTGCCAACAGCAAGTGGTGACGTGAAGCTGCCAACAGCAAGTGGAGATGTAAAACTACCAACAGCAAGTGGTGACGTGAAGCTGCCAACAGCAAGCGGAGATGTAAAACTGCCAACGGCAAGTGGTGATGTGAAACCTCCAGTAACTAGTGGGGATGCAGCAGATATCATCAAAGATTGGGTCAATGGGGCAGCTTCGGGAAATGGTACCTCCAACAATACACCAGGAAATACTTCTGATGTCATCAAAGATCTGATCAATGGTGTAGCTTCGGGAAATGGTACCTCCAACAATACATCAGGGAATACCTCCGATACCCTTGGAATCCCATCCGGAAAAGTTACGAATCTTCATATGACCGCTACAACAGTGGATTCTATCACTCTGTCATGGGCAAAATGCAGTGATGCCAACTGGTATGTGATCCGGTACTGGCAGACGGGAGCTCGTTCTACCGAGCACACGATCAAGACGGTAGGAAATGTAGACACCTATACCATAACCGGACTGGCACAGGCAGAGTATGTATTTTATGTGACAGCAGCAAACCGTCAGGATGACGGTGAGTTGAAATATAATCCGTTATCTGTAGTATCTTTCCGGGCCGCTCCGATCGCTAAAAAGCCGACCGGAATTTCTTTAACTAATGTCGGACTTTCCTACGCTTCTTTTGCGGTAGCAGGACTTGGCAATTCCGACACTTCCTTTTATGATACAGAGGCCGAGCTTTATAATGCTTCCGGAAGAAAGCTTGGTACATATACCGGCAATCCGGATGCCATCACGATCACGGATACGAGGATCAAAAAGAATCAGTTTTATAAAGTGCGGGTACGTGGTACCTACACGCTGACAGATGGAACCAGACAGACGGGACAGTGGTCTTCTTACAAGTATTTCTCTGTGGGTTTGAAAAGCGTGACCGGAACGGCGCAGAAAACTTCCATTTTCCTTTCCTGGTCAAAGGTAACAGGGGCAACGTCCTATGCCATTTATCTGAAAAAGAGTGGAGCAGATTCCTACAAAAAAGTAAAAACCGTGAAAGCAAAGAAGCAGTCAGCGAAGATTACCAAATACGGGAAAAAGAAGCTGAAAAAGAATACGATGTATTATGTAAAGGTGGTTGCCATTTACAAAAAGGGCAATTCCACATATAAATGCAAAAGTCAGGTATATAAGGTGAAAACCAAAAAATAGAGGTGAACAATGAAGAACATTAAGATCATTTTGTGTCGCGATCTGAAAGCACTTTTTACGCATTTTTTTGTGTTTGTGATCGCGATCGGATTATGTATTCTGCCTGCCCTGTACGCATGGCTTAACATTTATTCCAACACAGATCCGTATGGTAATACGGAAGACATTAAGATTGCCGTAGCATCGGAAGATCTCGGATACATCAATGCCGACGGAGAGAACCAGAATGTCAGCGAGGAAATTCTTAAAAATTTAAAAGAAAATAAGAGTATTCACTGGGTGGATACCACGAGAGCAAAGGCAAAAGAAGGAGTCAAGAGCGGCGAGTATTATGCGGCAGTAGTATTTTCCAAAGACTTCTCCAAGTGCATGTATGAGGGTGTATTAGAAGGGTTAAAACGCCCGAAAGTCTATTATTACGACAATGAGAAAAAGAATGCCGTTGCAATCAAGATCACGGATACGGCGGTATCGAATCTGAAAAATAACATCAATGAGATGTATATCAGTATTCTGGTAACGAACCTGTTTGAGAAAGAGGGCGAAGCAGTAGAGAGTCAGGATTCGGATTCCGTAGGAAAGAAGCTGAATAAGAAACTGAAACGGCTTTCCAAACAGCTTGCCAGCTATCGGGAGCTGGTGGACACGCTCGTTGTAGCGGATGAGCGTATGGTGGCGTCTTTGGATGCCGCAAAAAGTGAGCTGTCTACGGCGAAACAGACGGCGGATAAGAGCAGCACCAAACTGAAAAAAGCAGATGCGTCTGATCTTTCTGACCACATTGTGACACTGGACAATCAGGTGAGCCAGTCGATGACATCGGCATTGACACAGGTATATAAGGCAGTCAATGCGAAAAAGACTGCTCAGAAAAACACGTACTACAAGCGGGCGGTTGCCTATTTAAAAGATGCCAGAACCGGACTTTCCAATATGCTGGATACCATGCGGCTTCTGTCTTCTTCTGTCAGTGATGGACAGAAGAATTACAGTTATGCAAGCTCTCTTTTAGAAACACAGATCCAGACACTGGATCGCTTCATCGCAACGCTGCAGAAAAATATGGGCAGTCAGAAGGATGCTTATACGAAGCAGCAGGAGGCGATGTGGCAGGAGACGCTGGAGGATCTGGAAAGTCATTATGATAACGTATTAGACCCTCTGATGCAGCACATCTCCAAAAAGGTAAATACGATCACGACAGATCTGTCTTCCATGCTTGAGAGCGTATCGGAGGATATGGTCATATTAGAACAGGTTTTAACCGGTGCACAGTCCGGGGTACAGTCTTTAGATGGCAGTCTGAAAGGAATCTCTAATTCTCTGGATGATGTCGAACAGTCGGTGAGTGATCTGAATTCTACGATTCAGCAGATGAGCAGCAGTGAGATCGTGACTAAATTTAAAGAATTTTTAAAGGGTGATCCGGAAGGATATGGGGAATTTTTCGCCACACCGGTCAAGATTGAAACCAAGGCAATTTATCCGGTTGAAAATTACGGAACCGGAGTTGCACCATTTTATACTACGCTTGCCCTCTGGGTGGGTGGCATTTTCTTAGTGGCACTGATCAAGGTAAATCCAAGCAAGGAGGGACTGGTCAATCCAAAACCGCATGAGCTGTTCTTAGGACGTTTTCTTCTGTTCTTTTTGCTGGGACAGTTTCAGGCGGCGGTCATTGTATGGGGAGATCTGAATCTGCTTCATATCCAATGTCTGTCGGTTCCGCGGTTTATGCTGGCATCCTCCATCGCAAGCTTTACATTTATGATTTTGATCTATTCCTGCACGATCGCGTTTGGCGATATCGGAAAGGCATTGGTCGTAGTATTGGTTGTAATCCAGATCGCAGGATCAAGTGGAACGTATCCGATCGAGATCTTACCGGAATTTTATCAGAAGGTATATATCTTCTTTCCGTTCCCGTATTCGATCAATGCGATGCGTGAGGCATTATGTGGAATGTATGAGCATGATTATCTGATCTATCTGATGCAGTTGTTGTTATTTGCAGTGGCGTCCCTTTTGGTAGGACTGGTCATCCGGTTGCCATTTATCAAGGTATACCATTTTGTGGAGCGTCGTATGAAGGACACAGGATTTATGTAGGAGGAATGATATGTCAAACGAAGAGAAATATGAGAAGATGTTTCATTCTTTGAAACAATATGAGGAAGAAATTCATGTGGCGAACCAGAGAAGGATCAAAGCGGGGATCAAATGCCTGATCTTTGTTCCACTCATCTTTTTGTTTTTAATGTTTGTCACAGACAGTGAAAAGGTAATCTTTCTGGTACTCTGGATCGTATCGCTGTTTGCCATTTCCATTTATCTGATCTATGTGGAATATACAGATTTCAATCTGCAGGAAAAGATCGCAGAGGTCAGTAACCAGGAGAAAGAGGTTACAGGTCTGATCGGAGAAAATGCAGAGGCATTAGGTTCCAATCTGGTAGATACACTCAAAATGCTGGAAGCGAAAAAAGATGACCGGATCGAGCAGGGGAAAGCGAAAGTAAATGAGTTCCTTTCCGGACGAAAAGAAAAGGAGGAGTCTGAGGATGAAGAACATTCTTAAGATCATACTGCATGACTGCAACCAGATACTCACCAATGTAGTGGCACTGGTAGTCGTTATGGGTCTTGCCATTCTGCCGTCTTTGTATGCCTGGTTTAATATCAATTCCAACTGGGATCCATATTCTGAGGAGGCAACCGGTAACTTAAAAATTGCGGTATTTTCCAACGACAAAGGAATGAAAATAAAGGATTATCAGGTCTGCATTGGTGACTCCGTCGTGTCTGCACTGGAGAACAACAAGACGATTGGCTGGGTGTTTACCGAGGATGAGAGAAGGGCGATCAATGGTGTATATAGCGGTGATTACTATGCAGCACTCATCATTCCGGAAACCTTCACCGAAGATATTGCCGCCATTTTGGATGGGGATACTTCCGGCGGAACGATCACGTATTATTCCAATGAAAAGAAAAATGCGATTGCGACGAAGATCACCTCAAAGGCAAAATCTGCTGTGGAAACGCAGGTAAATGCAGAAGTATTTGGTACGATCACAAAGGTGGCAGTGCAGCTTGGAGATACTTTAAAAAAGATAGATGAAAGCGATGGAATCCTGACAGGTTCCAATGATGCATTGAATCTTTTAGAAAAAGAAATTGACAAAAATATCCGTATGGTAGAATCCATGGAGCAGGCGGCGGAGTCCGGAAGCCAGACGCTTTCCACGTTAAGTGCATTAACTCCAAAGATGGTAAAGGATATCCAGAAGGATCTGACACAGTTATCTGGATCAACTACGATCCTGACGAATGTGCAGACCATGACAGTGCGTCTGGAGGATTATATTTCCCTGCTTGGGGAAGGGAAGGAAGACCTGGCCTCCACGAAAGAAATGCTGCTTGATCTGAAGAGGATGATCAAACAGTCCAAACAAAAAGTCAAAGACACTTCGGAAAATGAAGAGGTGAAAAACTTTGTTTCTATTCTGGAAAATGAACCGGAGAAGGTGGGAGAGTATTTTTCTTCCTTTGTGAATCTGAAAAATTGTCCGGTATATAAAACGAAGAATTATGGTTCGGCAATGGCATCCTTTTATACGGTGCTTGCAATCTGGGTAGGATCCTTGATCTTAGTTGCCATTCTTCATACAAAAGTAAAGCCGATTGCCAATGTGCGGAATTTAAAGCCGTGGGAAGCGTATTTCGGAAGATTTTTTATTTTCTTTCTGATCGGACAGATCCAGACTTTGATCTGTGTTCTCGGTGATATCTGCTTCTTGCGGATTCAATGTGTACATCCGTTTTTGTTCTGGCTGGGTGCAGCCATGACCAGCTTTACCTTTACGATCCTGATCTATTCGCTGACTTTTGCTTTTGGCAATATCGGAGAAGCACTTGCGGTTGTGATCATGGTACTTCAGGTAGCGGGAGCGGGTGGAACGTTCCCGATGGAGGTATTACCGGAATTTTTCCGCAAACTCTATAACTTCATGCCGTTTACTTACTGTATGAAAGCCTTAAAAGAGTGTGTAAGTGGTATGTATGCCAACGATTTCTGGATTGCAATCCTGAAAATGTTTGCGTTTGTGGCGGCATCCTTGTTCATTGGACTGATCTTAAGGATTCCGTTTGTGGGATTAAATGAATTGATAGAAAAGAGTAAAGAAAAATCAGACCTTATGGTATAAAAAAGAACCAGCCGTATCCGGCTGGTTCTTTTCTGGAATTCTGACAAGAAAAAAGACCCTTTCTGAAAAGAAAAGGTCTGATGCGGATGGTGGGACTTGAACCCACACGATGTCACCACCGCAAGATTTTGAGTCTTGTGCGTCTGCCAGTTCCGCCACATCCGCAAAGTCACGAAAACGTCACTCAACGAATGATATTATATGCTATTTTCGTATAGAAGTCAACATGAAATTTGACAAAATTGGCGGAAGTTTCACGTTTGGTTTTTTATTGTTTTATGCTATAATGTAAATAAGACTGTGATGTTTGGGAGGTGTCGGAATGGATTGCAAAGGTGCTAGTTCCAGAATTCCACTCTATATGGATGGAAAGCTGGATGCTGAGGAATTAGAACCTTTTATTAAGCATATCAATTCCTGCCCGGATTGTGCGGAGGAGCTGGAGATTCACTATATCATGCTGGAGGGTGTGCGTCGGTTAGAAAAGGGTGAACACATCGGGGTGGATTATCAGGCAGAACTGAAAAATCAATTGAAACGCCAATTGTCCCATATTCACAGACAATGGTATATGCGGCTGCAGCTTTTGATCCTTGGATTTGTGATCAG
The DNA here is from genome assembly GCA_050874905.1 of Lachnospiraceae bacterium. Lineage (GTDB taxonomy): Bacteria > Bacillota > Clostridia > Lachnospirales > Lachnospiraceae > NC2004. The sequence goes on along the minus strand of JBNMLP010000005.1, from coordinate 66,566 downwards.
TATTTTCGGCATTTTCATGGGATATTTTGAGCAGAGAGATCATCAGCAGAAAGTGATGAAACAGCAGATTCTGGAACGGGGAAGCTGCTATTTTTATCACTCCTCGAAGGAGTATTTGTTTGATGATACCGGGTATGTACCACCTTCATTAAAGGAGATCATGAGATATGGCAAATGACTTTTTGTTGATCATAGATGGGTCAAGTCTGTTATCGACCCAGTATTATGGTAATCTTCCGCGTGAGATCTTGTATGCCAAGACGGAAGAGGAGAAAGAAAAATATTATTATAAACTGATGAAGACAAGTCATGGGGAATATACCAATGGCGTGTTTGGCTTTTTCAAGACACTGCTGTCTATTTTGCAGTATCAAAAGCCGAAATATCTGGCGGTCTGCTGGGATGTGACGAGAGATACGTTCCGCCGGAAGCTTTACGATGCATACAAAGGCAATCGTAAGGACACTCCAAAGCCTCTGACGCAGCAGTTTGTGTTGTGCCAGAACATGCTTGCTAAGATCGGAGTGACACAGTTTTATTCCGAAGAATATGAGGCGGATGATTATGCCGGAAGTCTGTCGCTTAAGTTTAAGGATGAAGTACCGGTGAAGATCATGACAAAGGATCGGGATTATTTACAGCTTGTGGATGATCAGGTGCATCTTTGGATGGTTGCACCAAGCAGTGCGAAGGCACAGGAATATTACAAACGTCATGGGATCAAGCAGAGTGATTATATCGTACCGGATAACATGCTTTATCTGACGAAAGAGCTGGTCAAGGAGGAGTTTGGTTATGCTCCGGAAAAGACGGTGATGGTGAAGCAGTTTGCAGGAGATAGTGCAGACAACATTCCGGGCGTAAAAGGAATCGGGGAAAAGACGGCAATCGCACTTGCCAACGCCTTTGACAGTGCCGAGCAGCTCTATGATTCCATCCGGGATCTTTCCGAAAAGGAATTAAATGATCTCAAAAAGGTCTGGAAGGAACAGTACGGGATTGCCCGTTCTCCATTTAAGTACCTGCTGGCACAAAGCGAGGAGGAACTGGTAGGAGAAAAGGGAGCAATGTTAAGTGGAGAGCTTGCATTGATCAAGCGCGATATTGCGCTGCCGGAGGTGACGCTTGCTGCGCTGACTACAAAGCTTGATGCGGATGCATTTCATCAGGTGCTTCATGATCTGGAATTCCAGTCCCTTTCTCTGGATCGGATCGATGCAGCCTTTTTTGATGGAACAGTAGAAAAAACAGAGAAGCCTCTTCACGTACATTACTGTACCAGAGAGGATGCTGCTGATGCATGCTCCGCGGCAATAAAAAATGGTGTGGCTGCCATTTCCCTTCTTGCACAGGAAACAATGCAGGGGCTGGCATTTTCTTATCAGGAAGGAGAAGTGTATGTGCTTCTTTTGGAGCAGGGATTTTCCAAAGAAGAGCTTGCATCGTATCTGGAACAATTTTATACTTCATCGGTACAGATTGTTGCGTTTGATTCCAAAGAGCAGTTTGCTTGTTTATCGGATGAGTGTTTTGCGTCCCTGATCACACGGGAGGAGCAGGAGGATGCCAAGGTATTCGATCTTTCTGTGGCAGCGTATCTGCTGAATCCGTTAAAGTCCCTTTACCGTCCGGAAGAGATTGCGATGGACTATGCCCATCCGATCCGGTCACGGCAGGAGATTCTTTTCAAACGGGAGCTTTCTGAACTTTCTGATCCGGAACGGCAGGAGCTTACCGGGGTACTGGCAGAGGAGGCTGAGGCGGCATTCCTTTGTTATGACCAGTTGAAAAAAGAACTGAAAAAACAGCAGATGTATGCACTTTTTGTAGAGATTGAAATGCCGACCAGATATACGCTTGTCGAGATGGAACGCAATGGTATTTTGTGCGATAAAGCGGCATTGAAAGAGTACGGCGACCAGCTTATGGTGAGCATTACCAAACTGCAGAATGCCATTTATGAAAAAGCCGGACATGAGTTTAATATCCAGTCGCCAAAGCAGCTTGGAGTTGTGTTGTTTGAAGAATTAAAGCTGCCATGCCGCAAGAAAACGAAGACCGGATATTCGACCAATGCCGAGGTATTAAATGAACTGAAGAAAGAGTCTGATCTGGTGGCGGATGTTTTGGAATACCGCCAGCTTACCAAATTATATTCCACCTATGCGCAGGGTCTTTCTGCATTTATCGGAGAGGATGGACGGATTCACGGCAAATTCCATCAGACTGTAACGGCAACGGGCCGCATCAGTTCGACAGAGCCGAACCTGCAGAATATTCCGATGCGTACAGATCTGGGACGTGCGATCCGGAAGGTATTTCATCCGAGGGAAGGCTATGTGTTTGTGGATGCAGATTATTCCCAGATCGAACTTCGGATCCTGGCACATTTGTCAAAGGATGAGCATTTGATCCATGCCTTTACTTCGGGAGAGGATATTCACGCACTGACGGCATCGCAGGTATTCCATGTGCCGTTTGACGAGGTGACTCCGTTGCAGCGAAGAAATGCAAAGGCAGTTAATTTTGGAATTGTATATGGGATCAGCGCACATGGATTGAGCGAGGATCTTGGCATTACAAGAAAAGAAGCGGCTGCATATATGGATTCCTATTTTGCAAGCTATCCAAAGATCAAAGCCTTTTTGGATTCTTTGATCGAGGAGGGTAGGAAAGAGGAAGCGGTGCGTACGATGTTTGGACGAATCCGTCCGATTCCGGAGCTTCATTCTTCCAATTTTAACCAGCGTAATTTTGGAGAACGGGTTGCTATGAATTCCCCGATTCAGGGAACCGCAGCGGATATTATGAAGATCGCCATGCTGCGCACCTATCGGGAGCTGACAAAGAGAAAGCTTTCTTCTAAGCTGGTGTTACAGATCCATGATGAGCTTTTGATCGAAACGAAAAAAGAAGAACTTCCTGTTGTACAGGAGATTTTAAAAGAAGCGATGAGTGGTGCTGCAGATCTGGAGGTACCGCTTGTGATAGATATGCATACCGGAGCTACCTGGTATGATGCAAAATAAGAGGTGATAACTGTGGTAATTGGACTGACAGGTGGAATCGGTGCAGGAAAAAGTGCCGTAATGGAATATTTGCAGGAAAAAGGCTGTTATACGATCTTGGCAGATGATGTTGCAAGAAGTCTGCAGGAAAAGGGCGGCGTGATCTACAACAAAATGCTGGAAGCCTTTGGCACGGATATTTTGGGAGAAGACGGTCAATTGGATCGAAACAGCGTCGCATCGGTTGTATTTTCTGATGAGAAACGCCTGTCGCAGCTCAATGCCATCGTACATCCGGCAGTGCGGGAAAAGATTCTTTCCCTGATCGCAGAAAACAAGGACAAGTATCTGCATATTGTGATCGAAGCAGCTCTGCTGATCGAAGAACACTATGAAGATGTGGTAGATGAATTTTGGTATGTGGATGCAGCGGATGAGATCAGGATCAAACGTCTGATGGAAAACCGGGGATATACCAGAGAAAAGTGTCTGTCGATCATGAGCAGACAGTTATCACGGGAAGAGTATGTGCGCCATTGTAAGGTTGTCCTTGATAACAGTACGACACTGGACGAGGTGAGAGCGCAGGTCGATCATGCATTAATGGGAACAAAGCAGGAGGGTGAAACGGATGCCAGCAATCTATAACGGGCAGGAAGTAGTCTTTGGACTGGATATAGGAACGAGAAGTATTGTCGGAACAGTGGGCTATAAAGATGCCAGAAACCGCTTTCAGGTGGTAGCACAGGAGGAGCGCTTTCACGAAACCAGAGCGATGATGGATGGACAGATCCATGATATTTCCAAGGTGGCGGAAACCATTTGCCTGGTGAAAGAGACATTGGAAGAAAAACTCCATATCACGCTTACGGAAGTGTGTATCGCAGCCGCAGGTCGTGTGTTAAAAACGGCGGTTGGTGTATGTGAAGAAGAACTCGGAGAGGATACCGTGGTAGATGATGAGCTGGTGTATTCTCTGGATATGCTTGGAGTGGAGCGTGCTAATGAACAGATTGTGATGGAAAAAGACAGCGATGTCACCTTTTTCTGTGTTGGTTATACAGTGGTCCGTTATTTTTTAAATGGCTATGCTATTACGAATCTGATCGGACACAAGGCACACAAGGTGGGGGCAGAGGTGCTGGCAACATTTCTTCCGGAAGATGTTGTAGATGGGCTTTATGCAGCTGTTCATGAAGCGGGACTGGAAGTTGTTAATCTGACACTGGAGCCGATTGCTGCCATGAATGTGGCAATCCCGGAGCAGTACCGCCTGTTAAATATTGCGCTGGTAGATGTTGGAGCGGGAACATCCGATATCTGTATTACCAAAGATGGAAGTATTGTGGCATATGGAATGATCCCTTATGCCGGAGATAAATTAACAGAGGTGCTGGTGCAGAAATATCTGATCGATTTTGATACGGCAGAGAAGATCAAAATGATGCCTCCTACGCGAAAAACGATGCAGTATAAGGACATTATGGGAGACAAGCAGAAGATTACCAGACAGGAGCTTGTGGATGATCTGGAACCGTCGATCCGCCAGATGTGCGGCCAGATTTCAGATAAGATCCGGGAATTGAATGGAGGCAGTGCAGTCAGTGCAGTGTTTGTTGTCGGTGGCGGCGGAAAGATCGAAGGATTTACCAAATGCCTTTCTGAAACATTGGGGCTTTCTCCGAATCGTGTGGCACTTCGCGGAGCCGAGGTGATGGGTTCCATTGATATGCTTGATGATACCCTGAAAAAAGATTCTCTTTATGTGACTCCGATCGGTATCTGTATCAATTATTATGAAAAGAAAAACAATTTTATTTATGTTCATGTTAACAAGGAACGCGTAAAGTTGTATAATAATAATAAACTAACCATTATGGATGCGGCAGCGGCGGCATCTTATCCAAATGAGTGTCTGTTTCCAAGAAGGGGAGCAGATATTACCTTTACCTTAAACGGAAAACAGCGGATGGTACGGGGAAACAAAGGGGAAGCTGCACAGATCCATTTGAATCATAAACTTGTCAGCATGACTTCACCGATCAATGCTAACGATAAGATTGTGATCACAGAATCAACGATAGGGGAGCCGGCTTATAAAGAAGTCGGACAATTACCGGAATATGCTGACAAGATTCATTTCCGGGTGAATGGTCAGACCATCACTTGTCCAAAGTTTGTAATGGTAAATGGTGAGATTCAGACAGAATATTACAGCATCCAGGATCAGGATCAGATCAATATTCTGGACTACTATACGGTAGAACAGTTACTGCTTTATCTGGATCTCCCACAAAATGTATCCTTTTACATCAATCATGAGACAGCAGGCTTAAAGGATCGAATTTATGATAATTATATGATTAACTGGGCATATGATAAAGAGACACTTGCTTCCTATGAAAAGGAGGAGGAGCAGACACAGTCTTCTAAAGATGCCGGGAAGAAAGAGGCGGCGCAGGAAACCGAAGAAGAAACGAAAGAGCGCACGGATGATCCGAAAAAAATGGAAGCAGAAGAAGTGAAAACAAACGCGATCCACAGCATACATATTACTGTCAATGACCAGCCTGTAGTGCTTTCCAATAAGGCACAGTATATTTTTGTGGATATTCTGGATGTATATCCATTTGACTTATCTGTTATGGGTGGTTCAGAGCTTATCACAACGTTAAATGAGATGCCTGTTGAGTTTACGCATCCATTACACGAAGGGGATGTAGTGCGCATTTACTGGAAGGAATGAGGAGCATGAAAGGGAATAAGTACATGACAAACAAAACACCGTTTATGAAACAGAATGAAGAAAAGGTGTACAGTGACTTAGTAGGGGGACTGGAAAAGGTACGCAAGGACTCTGGGAATACGAAAGAGGAAGAAGGAGAACTTTCGTTACAGGAAATGATACAGGAGTACCGTTTTAAACCACATAAGGACCGGCTGACGATGCATTTTGTATTTGTCATTCTGCTCTTATGTGTTGTGGCATGTGAAAATTCACTCGGGCATGCCATTGACTTGAAAGAAGCGTTATGTATCGGGGCAATGATCGTGACACATGGTATCGATATCTGGCTCAGCCGGGGACATTATCAGAAGAAGCAGCGGATGATGCAGTTTTCCAAACTGGGGCTGATGGCTGGTGTGGTCATTTACAGTGCTGGCTTTGATTTCCAGCTCCTTCCGGTCGTTGCGGGACTTACGGTATTTATCTGTTACACATTTGAATATCTGCAGTGTATCGATCTTTCTGATTCAGATGAGAAAGACTGGACGGTTGTTGTGATCTGTGTTTTGTTTGGTGTGATATTTGTTCTGTTTTCCGTGGTCGGCAAGTATCTGACCTATGTACAGTTATTGTTATTAGTTGGCGTATTCTGTGCCGGGGCATATAGTATTATCAAGGAACTGTGTACGTTTCTGGATGTTTATATGACTTATATCACAAGGCTGAATAACCAGAGTACGGAATTAAAAGAGAGAAATGAAAAGATCCATGAGCAGAGTACAAAGATCAAGGAAGCGATCGACATGCTGGGCAAGCAGAAGATCCAGCTTACTAAGATGAATGAAACGATCGAATTGCGCAATCATGAGATGAATGTGCATAATGAAGTACTAAGTGTGATCACAACAGAGAAGGATATGGCAGTTGTGAGCAATAAAGTGGCTGGACTTTTGGTAGACCGTGAGTATGTAGATGTGGCAGCGATCTATATTGATGCCCTGATGTATGGCAATTCTTTCCCAATGGTTGACATCAAAGGAATTTCAGAAACTGCAACTACTGAAATGAATCAAAATGCTTTGAATATTTTGAATGAAGTACATCATTTCGATGATGAATATGATATTGTAACAGGAGCATTTACTAAGCTATATAAACCGCTTGCAGATGCTGGGATTCGTGCCATGATGCGGATCCAGATTATTACCGATGGCGGAATGTGCGGCGTATTGCTTCTGGGTTCAAAAGAACGCAATTATTTTGATGATGAGGAGCTGATCCCATTTTATACTACGATCGCCACTCAGCTTGGCATTGCGGTAAAAAATGCGAATCTTTACTCTACCATGGAGAATCTGGCAACGAGAGACGGCCTGACCGGTATCTTTAACCGCCGGCATTTTACGAAGCTCTTTAATGACTATGTGACAACTGCCATTGAATCAAAACTTCCGATTGCCGTGGCGTTGTTTGACATTGATAAATTTAAAAATGTCAATGATACGTATGGACACAGCTTTGGTGACCGGGTGATCGTGTCGGTAGCGCAGACGGCGAACCGGGTGGTAACGGATCACGGCGGTATTCTCGGACGCTACGGCGGAGAAGAATTTGTGATGGCATTTTTAAATAGTGACGTAGACAGTATTCTTCCAATTGTGAAGGACATTCATGAACAGATCAAACAGGAAGAACTTTTGCATAATGGAACGGTTGTGAAGATCAATGTCAGCATTGGTGTGACGGATTATCCAAATACCTGTTCCAATCCGGCGGATCTTTTAAATCATGCAGACTGGGCTATGTATTATTCCAAACAGCATGGAAGAGGACGCATTACCGTGGACAGTAGTGAGGTTCGTCTGGAAATGTAGCATAAGACAAAGAAGCAGGAGAACATATGAGACTTTATAGTATTGCCAGTGGAAGCAGTGGCAATTGTATTTACATTGAAAATGAAACAACGCATCTCTTGATCGATGCGGGAATCAGTGGAAAACGCGTGATCGAGGGATTAGAGGCGATTGGCCGTACCCTTTTGGATATTGATGCACTGTTGATCACGCATGAACATGATGATCATATTAAGGGGCTTGGCGTTTTGCTTCGCAAAGCCCCCATTCCGGTTTATACGACTAGTGCAACGATTGAAGCATTGCTTTCTTATTCCAAACTGGGAAAGGTGGATGTCGCTTTGTTTCATGAGATCACAGTCGATCAGCCATTTACAATTAAGGACATTATAGTGGATGCATCTGCCATCTGGCATGATGCCGCGGATCCGGTATGCTATAGCTTCCGGGATGAGAGTGGTAAGATCAGTGTTGCAACAGATATGGGAGATTTTGATGACTATCTGTTAAATAAATTGAGTGGTTCTGATCTCATGCTGATTGAATCCAATCATGATGTCAGAATGTTAGAAGCAAATCAGCGATACTCTTATCCGTTAAAAAAACGGATCTTAGGTCCACGGGGACATTTGTCCAATGAACGCAGTGCGGAGCTGATGGTTGCATTGATGCAGCGTTACATCAGCCGTTTTATTGTACTGGGGCATTTGTCAAGGGACAATAATATTCCGGAATGTGCCAAGATCAATATGGAAAATTATTTAAGAGAAGCAGGCTTTGACCGCTCCGGAGTAGAGGTGTTCGTGGCAAAACGGGACACTCCGAGTGTAGATTTTTCAATCTGACACTTTACGCGCTGGACAGAATAGAGTATGATGGATACAATAATCTTTTTAAAACCAGGAGGATATAAGGATGCAGAAGACGATTATTACAGTAGTAGGCAAGGACACCGTAGGTATTATGGCGAAGGTTTGTACTTATCTTGCAGACCATGAGGTTAATATCTTAGATATTTCACAGACCATCGTGCAGGATTACTTCAATATGATGATGGTAGCGGATATGGTGAATTCTTCCAAGAACTTTGATGAATTTGCCAGCGATCTGGAGCAGATCGGCAAGGAGATCGGTGTGGATATCCGTGCGCAGAAGGCAGCAATATTCGATCGTATGCACAGACTCTAGGAGGAAGATTCATGTTAGACTTAAAAGAAGTAATTGAAACCAATAGAATGATAATGGAGAACAATCTGGATGTCAGAACGATTACAATGGGAATCAGTCTGCTGGATTGTGCTGCTTCCACACTTTCTGAAGTGTGTGATAACATTTATGAAAAAATCACCACAAAGGCGAAAGATTTAGTAAAAGTGGGAAAAGATATAGAAAGAGAATTGGGAATCCCGATCGTAAATAAGCGTATTTCAATCACTCCGATCGCATTGGTCGGTGGAAGCGTATGTCATTGTCCGGAGGATTTTGTGACGATCGCAAAGACGCTTGACAAAGCAGCGAAGGAAGTGGGAGTAAACTTTATCGGAGGTTATTCTGCTCTGGTATCCAAATCTATGACACAGGCCGATGAATACCTGATCCGTTCCATTCCGGAAGCACTGGCAAGTACAGAGCGCATCTGCAGCTCCGTCGTTGTTGGTTCGACCAAAACAGGACTGAATATGGACGCCATTCGTCTGGTGGGACAGATGGTAAAACAGGCAGCCGTGCTGACCAAGGATAATGACAGTCTGGGCTGTGCCAAATTTGTTGTGCTTTGTAATGCCCCGGATGATAACCCATTTATGGCAGGTGCCTTTCATGGTGTTACAGAGGCAGACACGATCATCAATGTAGGTGTCAGTGGTCCGGGTGTTGTTAAATCTGCGTTGGAGCAGGTGCGTGGTGCGGACTTTGAAGTGCTTTGTGAAACGATCAAAAAGACGGCATTTAAGATCACCCGTGTAGGACAGCTCGTAGCACAGGAGGCAAGCAAGCGCCTTGGTGTTCCATTTGGTATCATAGATCTTTCTCTGGCACCAACTCCGGCAGTAGGTGACAGTGTAGGAGAAGTATTAGAAGAGATCGGACTGGAATATACCGGAGCTCCGGGTACTACCGCAGCACTTGCCATGTTAAATGATCAGGTGAAAAAGGGTGGTATCATGGCGTCCTCTTATGTGGGTGGATTAAGTGGTGCATTTATCCCGGTATCCGAAGATCAGCGTATGATCGATGCCGCTGCCTGCGGAGCACTTTGTATTGAAAAATTAGAGGCAATGACCTGCGTCTGCTCGGTTGGCCTTGATATGATCGCTATTCCGGGTGATACACCGGATTCTACAATCTCCGGTATCATTGCAGATGAAATGGCACTGGGTATGGTAAACCAGAAAACAACGGCTGTCCGTATCATTCCAGTTATTGGAAAAGGTGTGGGTGATCGTGCTGTATTTGGCGGTCTGTTAGGTTATGCCCCGATCATGCGGGTAAGTCCATATTCCTGCGAGAAGTTTATTGCGAGAAAAGGACGGATTCCGGCACCAATTCACAGCTTTAAAAACTAAGAAAAAGGAGACGATATGGGTCGCGTGTTAGAGGGGTGTAAACCTCAGAATGTATTTTACTATTTTGAAGAGATTTGTAAGATTCCTCATGGCAGTTACCATGTTGAGGCGATCAGTGACTATCTGGTCGCATTTGCAAAGGAGCATCAGCTTGAAGTATTACAGGATGATGCCTATAATGTATTGATTAAAAAGCCTGCTTCCATTGGAATGGAGCAGGCTCCTGCTATTTTGCTGCAGGGACACATGGATATGGTATGTGAGAAAGAATCCGGTGTGGACTTTGATTTTTTGACAGAGCCGCTCCGGCTGGAAGTGGATGGGGATGACGTGCGGGCAAAAGGCACAACGCTTGGTGGCGATGACGGGATTGCACTGGCATATGGTCTGGCAGTTCTGGCAGATGACACGCTGGTTCATCCTGCGTTAGAGGTGCTTTTTACCACACAGGAAGAAACAGGCATGGAGGGGGCATTTGCCTTTGATATGAGTACGATCTCTGCGGACTATCTGATCAATCTTGATTCCGAAGAGGAGGGAACTGTCCTGACGTCCTGTGCCGGAGGCGTAACGGTGCATACCGTTTACCCGGCTGCCTATGAAAAGGCAGAGGGCAGCTTTTATGAGATCACCGTACATGGATTGACCGGAGGACATTCCGGTGCAGATATTCATTATGGCCGTGCCAATGCCAATATTGTAATGGGACAGCTTCTTTATGTATTTCACTCGGTAGGAGTACCGTATGGTCTGGCAGTGTTGAAAGGTGGCGCGAAAAATAATGCGATTGCCAGAGAAGCGCGGGCGGTCATTTGTATGGATGAAAAATATCTTCCGTCTGTCCAGATTGTGTTAAAAGACTTCGTGACGCGTACTGCACAGGAATTTGCGGAGCGGGAACCGAATCTTGTAATCGATTTTAAACCGGTGGAACCACCATGTGACCAGGTGCTTTGTTCCTATACAACGGATGCGGTGGCAGATCTTTTGGCGCATATCAGTGATGGAGTATGCAAGATGAGTGAGGATGTCAAAGGTCTGGTGGAAACATCGGGTAACCTTGGTGTGCTTTGCCTCAAAGAGGATGGCGTGCATCTGGAATTTCTGCTTCGAAGCAGTGTGGAAGAGGAGCTGGATAAGCTGCTTGATGTGATCACGTTTTGTATCAGAAGCCGGGCAGAGAAACTGGTGCAGGAAGAGACAAAGGCATTGTTGCCTGTGATCACGACTTCTGACCGTTATCCGGGCTGGCAGTATAAGAAGGATTCCAAGCTTCGCACGTTACTGCTGTCGGCTTATGAGCACCAGTATCACACTCCGATGAAGGTAGAGGCGATCCACGCCGGATTAGAGTGTGGTATTTTTGCAAGCCAGAAGGATCTGGATATTGTTTCCATCGGTCCGGATATTTTGGATATCCACACACCGAAAGAGACATTAAAGATTGCTTCGACGAAGCGTACGTATGAGTTGCTGTTAGAGGTACTTGCACGGGCAAAAGAATTAGGATAAGGTTCTGAAAAGAGGATTGTCTTCGTATACTTTAAAAAAGACGGAAACAGGAGAACGATCCATATGACAAGACAGGAGCAATTGCTTCGTTATCGAAACCGCTATGAAAATGGCAGACACATGGGAGGATATCCGGGGGAGCCACAGAAGGAACAGGCGTCTATGCCGTATTTTGCCGGGTATCTGCTGCGTACTGTGATCGTAGCATTTGTGCTGCTGGTCATGGTATTCTGGCATCAGACGTCAAAAACATCATGCAACGCATTTTTTCAGCAGTTTCAGCCGGTAGTATCGGAACATACAACATTATACGATGCCTATGTAGCGTACTTTGAGAAATAGAACGAACGAGAGAGGAAAGAGCTATGTTACGAGTCATTGCAGGGAGTGCAAGAAGATTACAACTGAAAACATTAGAGGGAATGGACACCAGACCAACGCAGGACAGGATCAAGGAAACGCTGTTTAATGTGCTGCAGCAGGATCTTTATGGAGCCAGATTTTTAGATCTGTTCAGCGGAAGCGGAGCGATCGCGATCGAGGCACTGAGCCGTGGGGCATCGGAGGCCGTGCTGGTGGAAACAAACAAAAAGGCGGTTGTGATCATTGAGGACAACCTTGCCCATACCAAATTATCGGATCATTCACGGGTGATGAATATGGATGCCTGTTCTGCGATCCGGATGCTGGAAGGAAAAAAGCAAACATTTGACATTATCCATATGGACCCGCCTTACCGCAAAGAAATGGAAGCACAGGTGCTTCGTACACTGGCGTCCTCTTCTATTGTGGCGGAGAATACGATCATTGTTGTGGAAGCAGCACTGGAAACGGATTTTTCTTATCTTTCTGCATTGCCATATGAGATCGTGAAAACAAAAGAATATAAGACCAATAAACATTTATTTTTAAGAAGGAAGTAAAAACAAATGAAAAAAGCGATTTATCCGGGGAGTTTTGACCCGATCACGGTAGGACATTTAGATATTATCACGCGTTCCTCTGAAATCTTTGATGAGGTGATCGTGGGGGTGTTAAATAACAATTCCAAATCTCCTCTATTTGAGGCTGAGGAGCGGGTAGCAATGATCAAGCAGGTGACAAAGCATCTGCCAAATGTTACCGCAAAAAGTTTTTCTGGTCTGCTGGTAGATTTTGCCAGACAGGAGGAAGCAACGGTGATCGTGCGTGGACTGCGTGCGGTGACAGATTTTGAGTATGAGCTGCAAATGTCGCAGACCAACCGCCAGATCTGCCCGGATGTAGATACCCTGTTTTTGACCGCGAGTGTGGAGTATTCTTATGTAAGCTCCAGCACGGTGAAAGAGATCGCCTGCTTCGGGGGAGATATTCATGCCTTTGTTCCGCCTTACGTGGAAGCAGAAGTAAAGAAACGGTTTTCAAGATAGCATTTTTATGGTATGATGAAGCTAATTGATGATAAAAGGCAGGGATTAGTATGGCGAAACCAAGTATCTACGAGTTAATTGATGATTTAGACCAGTTTATCGTACAATGTAAAACGCAGGCATTGTCCTCTAACCGGGTGATCGTGCCAAAGGACGAAGTATTAAAACGGATCCGGGAGATCCGGATGAAGCTGCCAAGTGAAGTGGAGCGAAGCAGCCGTGTGGTTCAGAAAAGTGATGTGATCTTAAAGGATGCTCATGAGAAAGCAGAGCAGATTAAGATTGCGGCCAATGAAGAGGCACAGCGACGGATCAGCCAGACAGAGATCATGAAACAGGCGATGGAGCAGGCGAAGCTTCTGATCAATCAGGCGAATGAAAAAGCACAGGAGATCATTGGGGATGCCGTATCCGAAAGTAACACGATCCGCGTAGGCGCACTGCATTATACCAATGGAGTGATGAAGGATCTGAGTGATTTTACTGCCAATGTATTACAGGAGGAGATCGAACGTTTCCAGAATCTTGTGGACGTGATGAGCGGACAGTATGAGATCATTGAAACGAACCGTAAGCAGATTGCAGGACAGATCGCATCCGGTGAGATCCCACAGGATGAGGAAGAAAAACGGACAGGCTCTGTTCGTACCAGCGTAAAGCCAGCCCCTAAGATGGTGGCTCCTAAGGTAGGTCAGCAGGAAGCTGCTGCCGCTGCCGCAAAACCAGCCAAGCCTGCTGCAATCAAACCGGAACAGCCGGCACCGAAGCCGCAGCCGCCAGTTACGGCACCACCACAGCGGAAGGAAGAGCCGATGGTAGAAGAGGAACTGGATGAACTGGACGAGTTATATCTGGATGAATTTTAAATAGAACCAGATCGTGAAAAAGGACAGGACACAATAGCATATTTTAGATAAGGTATAAGGAACGAGGGAAAGCTTCGTTCCTTTTATTGTGCTTGCAATCTGGCTGATGCTGGAGCAGCCGCCAAAGGAGGCAATGGCAATGATCGAGGCGATCTTTACTGCGGAAGGAGCTGTCACACCTGCCATTGTAGCGATTCCGGTCGTCATTTCCAAAAGACCTGCACAAAATGGCAGGAGCAGATTGGAACAGGGAAAAGAAACATGATTTTCAATTCCGGCACCGATACTTAAGATCAGATTGCATAAAATGGCGTAGATCATAATGTAACATGCAATTTTTAAGATCAAAAGCAGAGAGTGTTCAATGGATTCATCCAGTGTATAAGGGGAAGAATTTCCAGGTGGCAGTGCCTGTGGAGCAGATGTTTTTTTCGCATAGCGCAGCCAGAAAATAAGACTCAATAAAAGGGGAGGCCAGTAGATGGCAAAAAACAGCAGGGATAGCTTTAACGCTCCATGAAGCTGCATGGTACAGACGTAGCCGATCAAAAACATCGGACTGGCGTGATTGGCAACGCACAAAAGTCTTGTGGCAGTGGCTTTGGAGAAATATCCCTGAATATAATAATCGCGGATGCATTTGGCTCCCATCGGATAGCCGCACAGATAGCCGAGAAAAAGTGTGGTAAAAAGGGGAGAAGCATGCAGTGTGTGGGAGATCAGTGAGGAAAGAATGAAAAATGGCAGCAGGACAGGAAGTACCTTCTGATACCAGAGCAGCAGTCCGCTTTTTGCTCCTTCAATGCAAAGACTGGGAAAGAGCAGCAGCACTGCCAAACATAAGATCAGGACAATAGGACGAAGAAAGCCAAAACGTTTCATAAGAATGCTTCCGCCGCTTTTTCTCTCATTTTATGCGGAAAAAGTTCGGATTATACGAAAAGCATTCCGGTGCTTGCCTCGTTTTTTAAGTCCCAGTCCGGGTATTTGCGGTTGGCGATCAGACGATAGAAATCGGCTGCCTTTAAGTCTTGTTCTAAAAATAAACGGGCATCTTCCGATAGCTGGGAAATGTCCTTGCTCAGCTTTTTTAAGACAGGAACAGAAGCGTTGCTTTCCAGCGCACGAAGAACGGCCGGATCGCTTTTTTGAAAACCAAGGATTCGCAGATAAGGGGCATAATCAGCAACCTGTCCGGAATTCTTTAATGGGGGCAATGCAAAAAGGTAGCAGAACAGGGCACGCATCACATGAGAGTAGGTGAGCTGCTTACCATGACATTTGTCCGCCAGTGTCGTCAGTGTATCCTGTGGTGTGAGCACACGGGAAATCGTGCGGGCGAGATCTTCATTCAGGGAAGCTGCGGGTACAGTTTTTGTCCCTAAAAAGGAAGAATCTGTCACAAAGCGAAAATGAAACAGTGCAGAAAAGTCGTCCTTTTCAATGCCTTCGTTTTGATTTTCCATCAGTGTACGGCGTATGGAATGGGCGCTGATGTCCTTGATACGCGGTACATAAGAAAAAGAAACATCGCTTTTAAAATGCTTTAATGCGCGTACATATTCCAAAGCTAAGATGTTATTGGCGGTTTCGTAAAACGGAGAAAGTGGCATTTGATAGCAGTCCATAAGCGCGTGCTGTCTGGCTTTTGGATAAGAAAATCCCTGTTTTAAATATTGCTTCAGCGCAAGCTGATAGTCATCAGGCTCGTTGTTTAAATACTCTGCAAGTGATACCAATTCTTCACGGTCGATCCTACCTTCCGTACCAAAAACGATCTCATCAACCACTCCGGTTGCAAGAAGCGTTGCAACCGCCCCTCTGGCAAAGCCCTGGGCACTCGATAAGCTGACACAGGCAGGCAGTGCAAGAACAAGATCCACATCGTGGGAGAGAGCAGCCCTCACCCGTTCATTTGGGGGGATGATGGCAGGCTCTCCGCGCTGCACATAATAATTGCTCATGCATACGATGATGTGGTCTGCATGGCACTGCTCCTTTGCCTGCCGGATCAGATAAGCATGCCCTTCGTGGAAGGGATTGAATTCTGCAATGATTCCTACAACCTTCATATCAGTCTCCTTTGCGATGTCGTTTTTATATCCATGAGTTATAGTATAACATTTTTTTGATGAAATAGTTATTGTTTCGGGGAAAAGGTTGCTTTTTAAAACTCTTTCAGAGAAATAGGTTCTGCTTTTTGTAATATCAGAGAAGATTAGGTTATGTTATCATATTCTATTATTTTAGAGAATGTGGATGTGAAAATTGTAGAAATATGGTAGAATGGGAAATGGAATGATAAAATATTTTGCATGAAATTAGAAGAAGGAGATAAGAATGTCAGATAATAAATATGATAAACTCATTGGATTTTTGGAACTGCTGGAGAAAGATAATATTGGGGAATGGATCACAGACGAGAGTCCTAAAGACACGAAGGATGCTGTTATCCAGGTGCCTTACCCGAAGTATTCAGAAACCGTTACAGAATTGATAGCAGCGGTCTATGAATTTGCTCAGGAAAATCCAGAATATGAATTAATAAATTATAGGGAACAGCTCGAGAAACGAGGAATAGATGACTATGAGGATGCTGATGTTTCTAACATGGATGCAAAGGGAATCATGGCACTATTTATGGCAATGGTGCGGAGCGAGAGATTTTGTGCTGGAACGATAATGGAAATGATAAAATCTGGCATAGTCAAACAGTGGTTGCTCCGACTGAAAGAACTTAGTCAGATGCAATAAGAAAAAAGATCAATAGGGGGAGCAGATGAAAAAAAGATTAGTATTGTTTTTTACATTTATGTTATTGCTATCAAATATCTGTTTTGCAATGCCTCGTGCAGAAAGTGTCAGCGGAGATGCCGGTAACAGTGATGATGCAACATTAAAGAAAGCTGAAACAATTACTATAAATTATTTAGTTGATTGGGAGATTGAAAAAAGAGTTGTCGTAGAAAAAGGACAGCCATTTGAGGCTTGGATACCAGAAAAGGCGGGTTATAGATTTTCGCATTGGGAGTATACAGATGAAAATGGAGTAGGAACGAAAGTAACAAATGAAACCGTTTTTTATAAAGATACGGTATTACGGTCATATTGGGAAATTCTTCCTGATGATAATCATCCTGTTGGTGCCTCTCCTATGGAATATAAATCTCAACCACCTAAAAAGTATTATGCCAGTATAAAAAGAGTAAAGTTAAAAAATAATCAACTGATCGTAACTGTAAAGAAAGATAAACGAATTATGAGATATGCGGTGAAATATTCTACAAGCAAAAATTTTTCATTGAAGGAAACGAAAAGAACACAGTATAAAAAAACAAACACTTTTACATTGAAAGGTTTGAAAAAAGGAAAAACCTACTACATACAAGCAGTGATCAAACCACGTGATGCAACAAAATACCGTGCATATGCATCTAAGATAAAGAAAGTAAAGATCAAATAGAGGGGAGCAGATGAAAAAAGACTAATATTGTTTTGGAAAAAGTATATTTATACTACATTTGTAGTATAATCTATTGACATTGATACGGGCAGGTTTTATACTACAAGTGTAGTGACACTGAGAAGGGAGGATAATGAATAAGTATAGAAAGATTGCATTTTTAATAATGTTGGTAATAATTGCAAATGTAGCTGTAACAAAAACATATGCTTTAAATAAAGAAAATAGATATATATATGAGGGAAGTACTATTTGCAATGGATTTGTTATTAACAAATATAAAAAAATGGATTATACTTCAGTTATGACAACCACTAAATTCAAAGGATTTGAATATAGAGTGTCTAGGGATGGAGTTCTTTGTTTTATATTTAACCAAGAAGTGAATTTTGTATATGGAATTCCAACTTCTAATGGAGATTATGCGCAAATAACAAATTACTCAGCAAAGGTTACATATACAAATAGTAGTTCGGCGTATTACCCAGATACAAGTGAACTAACTAATTCGCTGGTAAAATTT
Source organism: Lachnospiraceae bacterium (assembly GCA_050874905.1). Taxonomy (GTDB): domain Bacteria; phylum Bacillota; class Clostridia; order Lachnospirales; family Lachnospiraceae; genus NC2004. The sequence goes on along the minus strand of JBNMLP010000005.1, from coordinate 48,640 downwards.
GGGAATCCTGCTAAGTTAACATCAAAGATTCCAATAAGAAAAAAGTCGAATAATAAAAAAGTTGATACACCATCTTTGATTAGCAAGTTTTACGGTTCAGGAAGAACAGAATAAAGTTTAATATATAGATCAGTGTTACTACAATAAATCAGGAGCATACATATGAATATCCAGAAATCAGATTATTATATATTAGATATCCTCTGGGAAAATGGGGATATGAAAGCAAGTCAGATTGCTAATATTTTAGAAAAAAATATAGGCTGGAATAAAAACACCACATATACCATCATTAACCGGTGTGTTAAGAAAGAGTATATCAAACGGATTGATCCGGGGTATGTGTGCAGAGCAATGATAACAAAGAAACAGGCAACAGAATCCAATGTAAATGATGTCATGAACCGTTTTTTTAATGGATCGTTCTGCTCATTTGTTTCCAATTTTGTAAGCAACCATGAGCTGAGTAGTGAGGAAATACAGGAACTTGACAAAATAATTTCTAATGCAAGGAAGAAAAAATGATCTATTTGTATCAATATATGATTTCGGGAATATCTGTGCTATTCCTTGAACTGCTAAGGAATAAAATGAAAAACAGTATTTCTGTAAAGCATATATTCAATCTGGAAGCGTTACTTTTTTTACAATTTATTCCGGGATTCTTTTGGTATCCGATCAAAATGGAATATTGGGAAGGTGACATGATAAAGACCGGGTGGCAGAATTTATATCAGATTTTCTTGTTCCTATTTTTAGGAATCTATTTGATCAGAATTGTAATTGCGCAATTTAAGCTGTTTTGTATTTTGCGTAACGCGGCGAGTGAAAAGGTGAACGGTTATATCGTATACTACTCGTCTGATATTCATTCTCCTGCCTGCTATGGGATCTTTCGGAGAAAACTTGTTTTCCCTGATAGCTTCCGGCAGCAGAAGAATCATTTTGACATCGTTTTTATACATGAAATGATTCATTTAAAGCGTTGTGATAATCTTTTAAAAACCATTACATTGGGACTATGCATGATAAATTGGTATAACATATTTGCCTGGATTTTGCAGTATATCTTAACGGTAGATTGTGAATTGTCCTGTGATGAGCTTGCATTGGAGACACTGGGAAAAGACCGGGCGGATGATTATGTTGCTATGATAAGAGGGTTTTTTGTAGAAAAGGAGGATTTTATGGCTAAGAGCAGTTTTGGAATAAATATGAAAACAATCAAAAGGAGAGTGGAAAACATTTACTCCAATGTAAACGAGAGAAAAGGTGTTGTAGCCATCGCAGCGTGTGTGGCTGTAATATTGATCGCAGGAAGTCATGCAAGAGTGAAAACTGTTGCGAGTGGTGTTACAAATGAAAAGCCAGGGCTTTCACAAACACAGGTGGAAGAACCGAAAAAAACAGTTGTTCATTCGGATGGTGGCAGTGTCATTGAAAAAACACAATATGATATCACCAAAGAAGAATTTGAAGCACATATGAGAGATTGGAATCAGCAGAACCAGACAATGATTGAAAAATAACCAGATCAGATTTTTAAGGCACTCTTTGAAAAAAGGGTGCTTTTTCTTATCTCAAAATAAGTGTGTAAAACCACTGAAATTTTCATAGATTGTATAGGAAAAAAGACACAAAAATACTTGTGCGAATGGGGGTTACGTCTTATAATAAAAATAATCGTGCGTGCGAAAAATGATACGGAATTGATGCATTTTTGGCATGCCTATTACGTGAAAAAACATGATAAAAAGAAGGGAGAAATACCGTGAACTTAATTGAAAGACTGAAAGAAAGAGCCAAATTTCAGAAAATGAAGATTGTCCTTCCGGAGACAAATGATATGCGTACGATCATTGCTGCACACAAGATCTTAAAAGAGGGGATTGCGGATATTATTTTGATCGGTGACCGGGAGCGTATTTTATCCAATGCAGAGTCCAATCGTCTTCATGTAGAGGGGGCTCAGTTTATTTATCCGTCTACCTTTGAACATTTAGATGAATATGTGGACGAGCTGGTGCGTCTTCGTTCTAAGAAAGGCTTAACACCGGAACGCGCCAAAGAGATTCTGGTTTCTAATTTCTTATATTTCGGTTGTATGATGGTAAAAATGGGAGAGGCAGACGGCATGGTTGCCGGTGCCTGTCATTCTTCTGCGGATGTGCTTCGTGCATCTTTGCAGGTATTGAAGACGAAACCGGGTACCAAACTCGTATCCGCCTTTTTCGTAATGGTTGTTCCGGACTGTCAGTATGGTGCAAATGGAACCTTTATTTTTGCAGATGCAGGTCTGAATCAGAATCCGACTTCAGAGGAGCTGGCAGCTATTGCGGAATCTTCGGCAGAGTCTTTCCAGACCTTAGTAGAGAAGGAACCGATTGTTGCCATGATCTCACATTCTACCAAGGGAAGTGCGTCACATCCTGATGTAGATAAGGTTGTGAAAGCGACAGAGATCTGCAAAGCAGAAAATCCATTCTTAAAGGTAGATGGGGAATTTCAGGTGGATGCTGCGATCGTTCCGGAAGTTGCACGTTTGAAAGCACCGGACAGCGAGATTGCAGGTCGCGCCAATGTATTGGTATTCCCGGATCTGGATTGTGGTAACAATGGCTATAAGCTGGTACAGCGTCTGGCGAAAGCAGAAGCATACGGACCGATCACACAGGGGTTAGCGGCTCCGGTCAATGATCTTTCCCGCGGCTGTGTGGCAGATGACATTGTTGGTGTAGTTGCGATCACCGCTGTGCAGGCACAGCAGATGAAAGCAGAAGCCAAAAACCGATAAGAAAAGAAGATGGAGGATAGATATGAACGTATTAGTAATTAACTGTGGTAGTTCTTCTTTGAAATACCAGTTGATCGATTCTGAGAGTGAGAATGTGTTAGCCAAGGGACTTTGTGAGCGTATCACCATTGAGGGCAGCTCATTGACCCATACGGCTGCCGGAAAAGAAAAAGTAGTGATTGAAAAGCCAATGCCGGATCACACAGAAGCAGTAAAGCTTGTATTAGAGCAGCTTACTGATCCGGAGCATGGTGTGATCAAAAGCCTTTCTGAGATCGGAGCAGTCGGACATCGCATCGTACATGGTGGAGAGAAATTTGCTTCTTCTACCGTTATTACCGATGAAGTGATCAAAGCGATCGAAGAGTGTAATGATCTTGCACCACTTCATAACCCGGCAAACCTGATCGGTATCAATGCCTGCCGCGAGTGTATGCCGGAGGTTCCGATGGTTGCGGTATTTGATACGGCATTTCATCAGACGATGCCAAAGAAAGCGTTCCTTTACGGACTTCCATATGATTACTATGAGAAGGACAAGGTGCGCCGTTATGGATTCCATGGTACTTCGCACAGCTTCGTAAGCAAGCGTGCGATCGAAGTACTCGGTCTTAATGCCAATGACTCCAAGGTGATCGTATGTCATCTGGGAAATGGCGCAAGCATTTGTGCCGTATTAAACGGACAGTCTGTAGATACCAGTATGGGACTGACCCCGTTAGAGGGATTGATCATGGGAACCCGTTCCGGAGATATTGATCCTGCTATCATTGAATACATTGCCAAGAAAGAGAATCTTTCTTTAGAAGAGATCATGACGGTACTCAATAAGAAATCCGGTGTTGCCGGACTTTCCAAAGTCAGCAGTGATTTCCGTGATCTGGACGAAGCTGCCAATGCCGGAAATGAGCTTGCGGCTACCACACTTCAGGTATATGCCTACCATGTAGCCAAATACATTGGTTCCTATGTGGCAGCCATGAACGGTGTGGATGCGATCTGCTTCACTGCAGGAATCGGAGAGAACAATGCGACGGTACGCCGCCTTGTGATGGGATATTTAGGATATTTAGGAATCAAGCTGGATGAGGAAGCCAATGCGATCCGTGGAGAAGAAATCCGCATTTCCACTGCAGATTCCAGCGTGCCTGTTATGGTGATCCCGACAAATGAGGAGCTTGCCATTGCAAGAGAAACCGTGGCTTTGACAACAAAGTAAGGAAATGAAAAAATTTGTTGACAAAGGGTAGACAGGTATGTATAATGGGAAAAGTGTGGTGAGTTTATGGTAATAAAACTTTCTAACATATTGTCCGTTCCGAACAAATCGGAGGAGATGGATGCAGACATTACACTTACGTCGATTGATGGTCGTGGCAGTGCCTATGAGATCACATCAAAGGAACCGGTGCATGTGAAGCTTACGAATCTGGGTGGACAGAAGATCCATTTGGAAGCGCATATTGTATGTTCCGTTGCAATCCCGTGTGACCGCTGTTTAAAGGATGTCATTCATGACTATGACATTGAAGTAGATCGAAAGTTGGATGTCAGTGAATCGGAAGACAATGATGATTTGGATGATGTAAACTACATCAAAGAGTATAATCTGGATATAGATATGCTTGTTTATGAAGAGGTGACCTTACGTCTGCCGACAAAGAACCTGTGCAGGGAAGACTGCAAGGGGATCTGCCCGGTGTGCGGAGCCGATCTGAATCATAAGGAATGTGGTTGTGACCGCAAGGTGTACGACCCAAGAATGTCAGATGTCCTTGATATATTCAACAATTATTTTAAGGAGGTGTGATCATGTCAATCTGTCCTAAGAATAAATCTTCAAAAGCAAGAAGAGATAAGAGAAGAGCGAACTGGAAAATGAGTGCTCCAACATTAGTGAAGTGCAGCAACTGCGGTGAATTAATGATGCCTCATAGAGTTTGCAAGGCTTGCGGTAACTACAACAAAAAAGAGATCGTAAGTGCAAACTAATAAAATGAACAACATAAAGGGCTGTCGTGCTAAGAAATTAGAGCGGCAGTCTTTTTTTGTGTCCAAAAACGGGCGGCAAAATTTGCAAATCACACGTTTTTATGATATATTGTAATTTGATTTATTGTGCGAATTAGAGTTAAAAATAGTGGAGGTAGAATATGAGCGAATATGTAACAGTTGCAGTGGATGCCATGGGTGGAGATAACGGTGCAAAGGAAATGGTCATGGGTGCTGTGCTTGCAACGAAAGAGAATGATACCGTACACATTGTGCTTTGCGGTGATGAGCAGACAGTCACAAAGGAGCTTTCCAATTATGAGTATGACAAGGAACGCATCCGTGTTGTAGCTACCACACAGGAAGTAAGCTGTGATGCCTCCCCTGTGATGGAGATCCAGAAGAAAAAGGATTCCTCTATGGTAGTTGCCATGAAGCTGGTAAAAAGCGGAGAAGCAGATGCATTTATCTCTGCCGGAAGTTCAGGTGCCGTGTTAGTTGGAGGGCAGGTGTTAGTAGGCCGTATGAAGGGGGTGGATCGCGCTCCTCTGGCTCCGATCATTCCGAACAAGGAAGGAGTTTCTTTGCTGATCGACTGTGGAGCCAATATGGATTGTAAACCGCATCAACTGGTACAGTTTGCCAAGATGGGTTCTGTTTATATGGAAAATGTGGTCGGAATCAAGAATCCACGCGTCGGCATTGTTAATGTCGGAGTAGAGGAAGCCAAAGGAAATAACCTTGTAAAAGAAACCTACCCACTGCTCAAGGCGTGTGACGATATTAACTTTATCGGAAGTGTAGAACCGCGTGACGTGCCATACGGTGTATGTGATGTCATTGTGTGTGATGCCTTTGTTGGAAATGTGATCCTGAAGCTTTCGGAAGGACTTGCAATGGCTCTTGTAAAGATGATCAAGGAAGAGGTAATGAAGAGCACCCGTACCAAGATCGGCGGAGCATTAGTAAAGCCAGCATTAAAAGGCGTGATGAAGAAATTCGATGCGACCGAATACGGTGGAGCACCACTGCTCGGCTTAAACGGTCTGGTTGTAAAGATCCATGGAAATGCGACACACCTGGAAATGAAAAATGCGGTGCTGCAGTGCGTGGACTTTACGGAGAATAAGATCAACGATAAGATCCGCGAGAAAATTCAGGCAACCGTTGCGCAGAAGTAGTGAGAAAAAGGGGGGCTTTTCTTATGGAAATGCCGGAGCTTAATAAATTAGAGGAAGCACTTTGTTATACGTTTCAAGATCGTTCGCATTTGCTGTTGGCGCTGACACACAGTTCCTATGCCAATGAACATCATCGTATGACGAAGGGGCAGTACAATGAGCGTATCGAATATCTGGGAGATGCCGTGTTGGAGCTGATCGTCAGCGATTTTTTATATAAACATCATCCGGAGAAATCCGAGGGCGAGATGACACGTACCAGAGCCAGTCTGGTATGTGAATTTACGCTGGCACAGTGCGCCAGAGAGATTTCTCTTGGAGATTATATTTTCCTTAGTAAAGGAGAAGATCTGACCGGAGGCAGAAAGCGGGATTCCATTTTATCGGATGCCTTTGAGGCGGTGCTCGGTGCGATCTATCTGGATGGCGGCATGGAGCCTGCCAGTGCGTTTATCCACCGGATTTTGCTTACCGATATTGAGAGCAAGCAGTTGTTTTATGATTCCAAAACAAGACTGCAGGAGATCGTACAGGCGAAAAAGGGGCAGACGCTTTCTTATGAGATCATAGATGTGTGTGGACCGGAGCACGACAAGAAGTTTGTGGCACAGGTTCTGATCAATGACCAGCCGATGGGACAGGGAAGCGGACATACCAAAAAAGCGGCGGAGCAGCATGCGGCATATCAGACGCTTCTTGATCTGAAGAAAAAAGAAAAGGGACAGTAGTATGTATTTAAAGAGTATAGAGATCAATGGATTTAAATCCTTTGCCAATCGAATGGTATTTGAATTTGAACATGGATTTACCGGTATTGTTGGACCGAACGGTTCCGGCAAAAGTAACGTGGCCGATGCGGTGCGCTGGGTGCTGGGAGAACAGAGTGCCAAGCAGCTTCGTGGAACCAAAATGGAGGACGTTATTTTTGCGGGTACCGAAAATCGTAAACCACTGGGATTTGCCTATGTTGCACTTACCATGGACAACAGCGATCATTCCTTACCTGTGGAATATGACGAGGTGATCGTGGCAAGAAGAGTTTATCGTTCCGGGGAATCCGAGTATCTCATGAATGGTTCGACCTGTCGTCTGAAAGATGTGCAGAACCTGTTTATGGATACCGGTGTCGGAAAAGAAGGCTATTCGATCATTGGACAGGGTCAGATCGATAAGATCCTGAGTGGTAAGCCGGAGGAACGACGGGAGCTGTTTGACGAGGCTGCCGGTATCGTGAAATACAAGAAAAACAAAGCAGCAGCGGAAAAGTCGCTGGAGCATGAACGGGACAATTTAACGCGTGTCAACGATATTATTTCCGAGCTGGAGCGTCAGGTTGGACCGCTTAAGGAACAGTCGGAAGTTGCCCGACAGTTTTTAAAATACAAGGAAGATTTAAAGACGCTCGATGTCAATACGTTCCTGTTAGAAAGTGATGAGATCAAAACCTCGCAGGAAGAGATTGCGAAAAAAACTGAGATCATTGCCGGGGATTTAGAAGAGACAAAAGAAAAGCTTACCGAAACCAAACAGGAATACGAAGCGTTAGAGCAGCAAAAGGAACAGGCAAGTCTTGTGACGGAACAGAAGCGTGCACAGATTGCGGAACTGAAACTGACGATCCAGAAGGCAGAGGGTGAGATCAATGTATTCCGGGAGCAGATCAACACTGCGAAGATGAACGATTCGCACATTACCGGACGTCTGACACAGATCGAGGAGTCACTTCTTGCCAAGAATCAGGAGAAAGAAGAACTCTATGAAAAGAAGAGTGTGTTTGATGAGCAGCTGGATGAGATCTCTGACCGGGAAACAGAAGCAGAAGAGGCACTGGATAAGACGAAGCAGACGATCGCTTCTTTGCAGGAGCGCATTGATACCTATAAATCAGATATTGTTGCATTTGTCAGTGAATCAGCAGAATTAAAAGGAAAAGTAGCGCGTTACGATGCCATGTTGGAAAATGTAACGCTTCGTAAGGCAGAGTTAAACCAGAGAAAACTCACCTATACCTCTAATGTACAGGCGCAGCAGCAGATCCTTTCGGAATGTGAGGAGAAAAGAAAAGAGCTGACGCAGGAGTTAGATACCCTGCTTGCCGATACAGATAAAAATGAAGAATTGTTAAAGAGCTTAAGTGAAAAGCTGAATCTGAACCGTTCGAAGATCTCTAATGCAGAGCAGGAATTTCATCGCAGCCGTTCCCAGTTGGAAACCTTGAAAAATATGGCAGAGCGGTATGACGGCTACGGAAGCAGTATCAAACGCGTGATGGAGGAGAAAAAGAAAACTCCGGGCATCCACGGTGTGGTAGCGGATATCATTACCGTACAGAAAAACTATGAAACAGCAGTGGAAACCGCACTGGGTGGTTCCATTCAGAATATTGTCACCGACAACGAGCAGACGGCAAAGCAGATGATCGCCATTTTGAAAAAGGAACGTGCGGGACGTGCTACTTTCCTGCCGCTTTCCAGCATTTCCCCACGGGGCGGTTTCCATGAACCGAATGCATTGAAGGAACAGGGTGTCATTGGTCTTGCCCATACGCTGGTGCAGGTGGACGACAAGTACAAAAAACTTATGGAGCATCTGCTCGGCCGGATCCTGGTTGTCGACCATATTGACCATGCCATTGCGATCGCAAGAAAATACCGCCAGAGTCTTCGTATTGTTACGGTAGATGGCGAGAGTATCAATCCGGGTGGTGCCATGTCTGGTGGTGCATACCGCAACAGCAGTAATCTGCTTGGACGAAAACGTGAAATGGAAGAACTTTCCAAACGGATGGAAGACAGCAAGCTTGTACTCGAAGAAGCCAAAAAGAAGGAAACACAGATCCAGCTTGCCAGACAGGAACACAAACAACTGGCAGAACAGTATGCCGACCAGCTTCAGGCGATCAAGCTTTCAGAGAATACGATCAAGATAAGTGAGCAGCAGGCAGAGGAACGGCTGACGGATCTGAAGAAGTCAGAGGAACATGTAGATTCCGAGTTTAAAGAGCTGGAACAGCAGATTCAGACGATCACAAAGAGTAAGGAAGAACTTTATGCCGGAAATGTGGCACAGGAAGAAGCCATGAATGACCGTGAAAAGTCGATCAAGGATCTGGAAGAACAGATCACGAAACTGACGGCGCAGGAAGCGAAGGAGCAGGAAGCGTTAAATGCGACACAGATGGAGATCACGACTGTTGAGCAGCAGAGTTCGTTCATCATGACGAACTTAAAGCGTATCCGGGAGGAAGAACGTGTGCTTGCGCTTGAGAAGGAAGAACTGATTGAAAAGACCGGTGTGGCATATGAGGAAATGGAACGCATCACAAGCAGTATTGCCTCTTGCAACCAGAAAATTGCTTCATCCAAAGAGCAGCAGGATGTATATGAAAAGGAACTGGCTGCAATGAAGGAAGAAATGGAGCGTGTCAGTGCGAGCCATAAGACATTTTTTGCCAAACATGAGGAGCTTACCGCACGTCTTTCCGAACTGGACAAAGAGAGCTTCCGTCTGGAAACGCAAAAAGAAAAGCGCAGTGAGCAGCTCCGGGATTTAAATGATTACATGTGGACAGAATATGAATTAGACTACTACAATGCGCAGGCACTCCGGGATGAAACACTTACAGATCTTGCCGATCTGAAAAAACAGAGCAGTCTGTTGAAACGCAAGATCAAGGAGCTGGGAGATGTCAACGTCAACTCGATTGAAGAGTACAAGGAAGTATCAGAGCGTTACGAATTTTTATCCGGACAGAAAGAGGACATTGTAACGTCCGAACAGAATCTGCTCGGCATCTTAGAGGAACTGGATTCCAAAATGCGGGAGCAGTTCTCCGAGAAATTTGCTGAAATCCAGGATATGTTCGCTGTCGTATTTAAGGAAATGTTTGGTGGTGGAAAGGCAAGTCTGTTACTCAATGAGGAGGAAGACATTTTAACTGCCGGAATCCAGATCAATGCACAGCCTCCGGGAAAGAAGCTGCAAAACATGATGCAGTTATCCGGTGGAGAAAAGGCATTGACCGCGATCGCGTTATTATTTGCCATTCAGAATTTAAAACCGTCTCCGTTCTGTCTGTTGGATGAGATCGAAGCGGCGCTGGACGACAGTAACGTAGACCGGTTTGCCGGATATATACATAAGCTGACTGCTCATACGCAGTTCATCGTTATTACACATCGACGTGGTACGATGACGGCGGCAGATGTGCTTTACGGTATCACGATGCAGGAGAAGGGTGTATCTACCCTTGTCAGTGTCAACCTGATCGAGGAGCAGTTGGAAAAAGAAGAGAAGAAAGAATAAGATAAGAGGTGATAGAAATGGGTTTGTTTGACTGGATGAAGAAAAATAAAACCGAAGACGAAGAAAAAGAGACAGAAGAAGTCCTCGCACAGACGGCGGAAGAAACGGATGCTGCTTTACCGGAAAATAAGAAAGAAGTGGAAGAAACCGAAACCGAGGATGTGATGGAAGAAGCACAACCGGAAATGCCAACGGAACCGGCAGAAGATACAAAGCCGCAGGAGGCTGCGCCGGTATCGTCAGAAAATGCTGAGGAAGCACAGGAGGAAATGGAAGAAGCAGAACCAAAGGAAGAGGAACAGCCGGAAGAAAAGAAAAAAGGATTTTTCCAGAAGCTGGTTTCCGGTCTTACCAAGACGAGAAACAGTATTGCAGACAGCTTTAGCAGTGTATTTGCTGCCAATCATATTGATGAGGATTTCTACGAGGAGTTAGAAGAAATTCTGATCATGGCAGATATGGGTGTTTCCACCACGATGAATATTTTAGACGAGCTTCGTGAGCAGGTGAAGAAACAGCATATTAAGGAACCGAAAGATTGTAAGGAGCTTTTAGTGTCGATCATCAAGGAGCAGATGTCTCCGGAGCCGAATGCGTATGAGTATGAAAATAAAACTTCGGTTGTGATGGTGATCGGTGTCAATGGTGTAGGAAAGACAACTTCCATTGGAAAGCTGGCATCACAGTTCCGGAAATCGGGGAAAAAGGTTATTATGGCGGCAGCCGATACGTTCCGTGCAGCAGCGATCGAGCAGCTTACCGAATGGGCGCACCGCTCACAGACGGATATTATTTCCCAGAAGGAAGGGGCAGATCCGTCCGCTGTTGTATTTGATGCCTGCCGGGCAGCCAAGGCACGAAATGCTGACATTTTGCTGATTGATACAGCAGGACGTCTGCACAATAAAAAGAATCTGATGGATGAGCTTTCTAAAATGAACCGGATCATTGACCGGGAATTTCCGGAAGCATACCGTGAAACATTGATCGTTTTAGATGGTACGACCGGGCAGAATGCATTGGAGCAGGCAAAGCAGTTTAAACAGGTCGCCGACATTGATGGCATTATTTTAACAAAGCTTGATGGAACTGCCAAAGGTGGTATCGCGATCGCGATTCATGCAGAACTTGGTGTTCCGGTAAAATATATCGGAGTCGGAGAAGGCATTGATGATCTGCAGAAGTTTGATCCGCAATCGTATGTCAATGCGATATTTGATGTAACAAAAGAGGACGAAGCACAAGAGGAACAGGAGGCGTAACATGTTAACATTAAAAGATTTTGAAAAGGCATATGATAAAGTACAGGAGGTGGTACGCAGTACCCATCTGGTACGAAGCGAGGTGTTTTCTGAGGGTTCCGGTAACAATGTTTATTTAAAGCCGGAGAACATGCAGCTTACCGGAGCATATAAGATCCGTGGCGCGTACTATAAGATCAGCACAATGTCAGATGAGGACCGCGAAAAAGGTCTGATCACTGCATCCGCTGGAAACCATGCACAGGGTGTGGCATATGCGGCAAGAGAGTATGGTGTGCGTGCCGTGATCGTTATGCCGACCACGACACCATTGATGAAGGTCAACCGTACCAAGGATCTCGGCGCAGAAGTGATCTTACATGGAAATGTATACGATGAGGCTTGTGCCTATGCCATGGATATGGCGGAAAAGGAAGGACTTACATTTATCCATCCATTTGATGACCTTGATGTAGCAACCGGACAGGGAACGATCGCAATGGAGATCTTTAAGGATCTTCCGACCGTAGATTATATTTTAGTTCCAATCGGCGGCGGCGGACTGGCAACGGGTGTGTCTACGCTCGCAAAGCTGTTGAATCCAAAGATCAAGGTGATCGGTGTGGAGCCGGCAGGAGCTGCCTGCATGTCTGCTTCCATTGAAGCCGGAAAAGTAGTTACTTTAGAGGAAGTCAATACGATCGCCGATGGTACCGCGGTAAAGACACCGGGAACAAAGATCTTCCCTTATGTCAGCAAAAATCTGGATGGTATCATCAAAGTGCCGGATGAGGATCTCATTACTGCATTTTTGGATATGTTAGAGAATCACAAAATGCTGGTAGAAAATTCCGGACTGTTGTCGGTAGCGGCTCTTAAATATCTGGATGTACAGGACAAAAATGTTGTCTGCATTTTAAGTGGTGGTAACATGGATGTTATTACATTTGCATCTGTTGTCCAGCATGGTCTGATTCAGAGAGAGCGTGTGTTTACGATTTCTGTTCAGCTTCCGGATAAACCGGGCGAGCTGACCAACGTTTCCAAGGTCATTGCCAAGGAACAGGGAAATATCATTAAGCTGGAGCATAACCAGTTTGTCAGCATCAACCGGAATGCAGCGGTAGAGCTGATCATCACGATGGAAGCATTTGGACATGAGCATAAGATGCGTATTATTCAGGCACTGCGCCATAAAGGATATAGTCCAAAGGATGTACCGGCAAAATTTTAAGAAAAGGGTAACAAAGAAAATAATATAAAAAGTAGAAAGGAAGGATCAGTATGGGATTTTTTGATGATGTAAAGGCAACTGTGACAAGTGCCGGAAGAGAAGTAGGGGATAAGGCAAAGGAGATCGCAGAATCAAGCAAGATCAAAAATGCGATTGCACAGGATGAGCGCAGTTTAAATGCGGCTTATGTTGCACTGGCAAAGAAGTATTTGGAACAGTATGGTGAGAATCCAGATGCTGCTTTTGAGGAGGATATTAACAAGATCAAGACCTTTGAAGCTGCGATTGCAGAAAAGAAAGAGGAACTGGAAGCTGTAAAAAATGCATGATAGCAAAGAGGATATCACATGATTCGAGTAACTGTGTATGACAAACAACAGAAGAATCAGATCATGGAAGCTGCACAGGGGGAAACTCTGATGCAGCTTCTTGGTCGTTATCGGATTTATTTTCCCGGTAACTGCGGTGGACTGGGACGGTGCAGCCGTTGTCAGGTGCTGGTGGACGGGCAGAGAAAAAAAGCATGCCGGTATGTAATAGAGCATCCGTGTAAGGTGCTGCTCCCTTTTCCTTTTGGTTCTGTGCTTCAGTCTGTTACAAAACATGGGCAGGAGGATACCGTGCGGAAAGAGGAGGCAGAAAAGCCGTATACGATCTGTGTGGATCTGGGAACAACGACGATCGGTATGGCTCTTTGTGATGCCAGGAGACGTATCCTTTGCAAATGTGGAATGGAGAATCCGCAGAGAAGCTATGGGGCAGATGTTGCTGCCCGTATTACTTATGCCAAAACGGAAAAAGGACTGCATCAGCTTCAATCTCTGGTCAATGAAGCATTGCTGCAGGGGGCGGAAATGCTCTGCCGTAACATAGAGGAGCCATTTTCCGGTGAGGAAGACTGGTACATTGCAGGAAACCCGACGATGCTTCATATATTGGCAGGGCTATCCCCGGAGAGTATTGGTTCTTACCCGTTTGAACCATTAAAAAAGGAAGCATTTACGAAAGAAGTCGCACACATGGGGACGCTTCATTTTCTGCCGTGTGCCTCCGGCTATATTGGTGCGGATGTGATCGTGGGAGCCTATGTCAGTGAAGTGGGCAGGAAGGAGCAGACGACGCTGTTTGTGGATCTGGGAACCAATGGGGAAATGATCCTTTCTGCCAACGGACAGCTTCTGGCTACATCGGTGGCAGCAGGACCGGCATTTGAACAGCTCCTTTTGGGCGCAGATGCTCTCCACATCCTATGCAGTATGCGAAAGCAGCAGATCATAGATGAGGAAGGAACACTGATCCCCCCTTATTTTGAGGAAGGATATTGCTGCCATACGGAAGCAGGAGATACGGTTGTGATCACGCAGGAAGATATCCGGCAGTTACAGCTAGCCAAGGCGGCTGTGATGACGGGCATCAGTTTATTGTGCCAGCGTGCAGAAATTGCCGTTTCTTCTATTGACTGTGTGCTGCTGGCAGGAGGCTTTGGTTTTTATCTGAAAGAGGAGGATGCCATTTTCCTGCGGATGTTTCCGGAATGCTTTGCAGGGAAGATAAAGCTGTGCGGCAATACCAGTCTTCAGGGTACGATACAGTGTTCTGAAAAAACGGACGCACTGCAGACATTTGCACAGAAGATACAGACGGTTGATCTTTCCAATGAGGAAGCTTTTCATGAGGAATTTATAAAAAATATAAATATTTAAAAGAATCAAGTAAAACTACTTGACAATGTGTTTCCTTTTTCGTATACTAACATACGGTCAAAGTATGACAAGTAGTTTTGCTTGTCAAAGGAAATGAGGATGGCACATGAAAGAGCAGACGAACAAGATGGAAGAGATCTTTGAACAGACGATGCTCTATGACTTTTATGGAGAACTGCTGACAGAGCATCAGAAGCAGATCTATGAAGATGTTGTCCTTAACGACATGTCTTTAACAGAGGTGGCAGAAAGCTATGAGATCAGCCGGCAGGCGGTTTCTGATCTGATGAAACGTATCCACAAGATCTTAAAGGGATACGAATCCAAGCTGCATTTGGTAGAGAAGTTTACCAAGGCCAAGACCAAGTTGAAGAAGATTCAGACCGATACGGATGCACTGCTTTCTGATTATCGTGCGAAGCACCTTGACCGGGAAGAAACTGCATTTATGGAAGAACGATTACGACAGATCAAAAAGACCGCAGAAGCGGTGCTGGATGATTTTTGATAGAAGAAGGAAACAGGAGTAAAGCATGGCATTTGAGAGTTTATCAGACAAACTTCAAAATGTATTTAAGAACCTTCGCAGCAAGGGACGTCTGACAGAGGATGATGTGCGCGAGGCGATGAAAGAAGTAAAACGTGCGCTGTTAGAGGCGGATGTAAACTTCAAAGTCGTAAAGCAGTTTATCAATTCTGTAACGGAACGTGCCATTGGTCAGGAGGTTATGACCGGACTGAATCCGGGACACATGGTGATTAAGATCGTAAAAGAGGAGCTGGATCGGTTGATGGGTTCTGAAACGACAGAGCTTACATTCCTTCCAAGCAACGAGATCACAACGATCATGATGTGTGGTCTGCAGGGTGCAGGTAAAACGACGACTGCTGCAAAGATTGCCGGAAAGCTCAAACAAAAAGGCAAGAAACCATTGCTGGTTGCCTGTGACATTTACCGCCCGGCTGCGATCAAACAGTTGCAGGTAAATGGAGAGAAGCAGGGAGTTCCGGTATTTACGATGGGAGATTCCCATAAGCCGGTCAACATTGTAAAGGCTGCGATGGAGCATGCAGCAAAGAATGGCAATAACGTATTGATCATAGATACTGCCGGACGTCTTCATATTGACGAGGAGATGATGGCAGAGCTTCAGGAGATCCGTGATGAGATTCCGCTGAACAATGTTGTATTGACGGTGGATGCCATGACCGGACAGGATGCAGTCAATGTAGCCAAGAGCTTTGATGAGCAGATTGGAATTGACGGTGTCATTTTAACAAAGTTAGATGGTGACACCCGTGGTGGTGCGGCGTTATCGATCCGTGCGGTCACTGGAAAGCCGATTCTGTTCATCGGTATGGGTGAGAAGCTGGATGATCTGGAGCAGTTTTACCCGGATCGTATGGCGAGCCGTATTTTAGGAATGGGTGATGTGGAGACATTGATCGAGAAAGCACAGAATGCGATCGATGAGGAAGCTGCCCAGAAGTTAGAAGATAAAATGAAGAGCAAGCAGGGCTTTGGCTTTGATGATTATCTGCTTGCGATGGAACAAATGAATCAGATGGGTGGTATCCAGTCGATGTTATCGATGCTTCCGGGTATGGGAAGCCAGTTGAATGGTGTAGAAGTCGATGACAGTGTGATGAACCGTCCGAAGGCGATCATATTGAGTATGACACCGTCAGAGCGCGAGAATCCGGATATCATCAATCCATCCAGAAAGCGTCGTATTGCAAAGGGTGCCGGTGTGGATGTAGCGGAAGTCAACCGCATGATGAAACAGTTTGAACAGATGAAGAAAATGATGAAGCAGATGGGACTGACCGGAAGCAAGGGTGGTTCCAAGAAACGCCGCAGAAAAGGCGGTTTCGGTGGACTCGGTGGTCTTTCCGGACTCGGAGGAATGCCGATGGGAAAAGGACCAAAGTTCCCATTTTAACATGCTATACCCGGAGAAATCCGATGTATATAAAAAGATCATAACCAAGGAGGTGAAAAAAATGGCAGTAAAAATCAGATTAAAGAGAATGGGTAAGAAAAAAGCACCTTTCTATAGAGTTGTAGTAGCTGATGCAAGATCACCAAGAGATGGACGTTTTATCGAGGAGATCGGTACTTATGATCCAAACGTAGAACCAAGCAGCGTAAAGATTGATGCTGACGCAGCAAAGAAATGGTTAAACAACGGTGCCCAGCCTACTGACACTGTAGCCAAGTTATTAAAGAACGCAGGTATCGAGAAATAATGGGAGGTGATAAGATGAAGGAATTAGTTGAAGTAATTGCCAAGTCTTTGGTTGACCATCCAGAAGAGGTTTCTGTCACAGAAGAAGAAACCGATACTGCAATCACTGTTAATTTGAAGGTAGCTGCGGATGATATGGGTAAAGTGATCGGTAAACAAGGCCGTATTGCAAAATCTATCCGTACTGTAGTAAAAGCCGCTGCATCAAAGATTGACAAAAAAGTGGATGTAGAGATTTTACAGTAATCTGAACTTGTGGAAGGAAGGACACCGGCAAAGTCTGGCGTCCTTTTTTATATGATAAAAAGGAGATACGATGGAGCAACGTTTTCGTATAGGTGAGATCGCAAATACACACGGTATCCGTGGAGAAGTAAAGGTGTATCCGACGACCGATGATGTGGCGCGGTTTAAAAAATTAAAAGAATGCATCCTTGAAACAAAACAGGAGGAAATGCTTCTCCATGTGGAGAGCTGTAAATTTTTCAAGCAGTTTGCTATTTTAAAGTTCAAGGAATTTAATAATATAAATGAAGTAGAACAATACAAACACTGTAGTCTTTATGTAGACCGGGAGGATGCCGTGAAATGTGAAGAAGACGAATACTATATTGCCGATCTGGTTGGCTGCACGGTGTACAATGAGGATGACAGTGAATTGGGAGAACTCATCGATGTCATACAGACCGGAGCAAATGATGTCTACGTGGTTCGCATGGAGAGTGGAAAAGAGCTGATGATCCCGGCGATCAAGGAATGTATTCTTTCCGTATCTATAACGGAACGCAGGGTAAAAGTACATTTGTTGAAAGGACTGCTGGATCTATGATGAATTATCACATTTTAACGCTTTTTCCGGATATGGTCATGGACGGCCTGAAAACAAGCATTATCGGCAGAGCGATCAATAAGGGAGCCATATCTTTGGAAGCAATCAATATCCGTGACTATGCAACCAATAAGCACGGCACGGTAGACGATTACCCATATGGTGGCGGAGCCGGGATGGTAATGCAGGCAGAGCCGATCTATCTGGCATACGAAGCACTTCGTTCCAAGATCAAAGAGCGAACAGGAGAACAAGCAAAATCCCCTCGTGTCATCTATCTGTCCCCGCAGGGCAAAACATTTTCCCAGCAGATGGCAACTGAGCTTGCAAAAGAGGAGGATCTGATCTTCCTTTGTGGGCACTACGAAGGAGTAGATGAGCGGGTGCTGGAAATGATCGTGACCGACGAGGTATCTATCGGTGATTATGTTTTAACCGGAGGAGAACTAGCTTCTATGGTGATGGTCGATGCCATTTCCCGTTTGGTGCCGGGCGTGTTGAGCAACGATGACTCTGCGGTATTTGAATCCTTTCATTCCAATCTGCTGGAATATCCGCAGTACACAAGACCGGCGGAATTTATGGGACGGAAAGTGCCGGATGTCCTCTTAAGCGGCGACCATGCCAAAGTAGAAAAATGGCGGTATGAACAATCCCTGGCACGCACGAAAGAGAAGCGGCCGGATCTGTTGCAGCGCGCCACCAAGGAGCAGCAGGATGCATGGCTCGGCACAACAGATAAGGTGCGGAAAAAGTAAAATAAAGCTTGCACATTAGATATGAGTGTGCTATTATGTTATAGTTGTGTATGAATTGATGGTCCTCTGTCGCAGATGCGTTATCGAACATCGAATAAAAAGTAGGAGGTATACACATGAACGATATTATTAAAGCTATTGAAGCAGAGCAGTTAAAAGCAGAAGTACCTCAGTTCCGCGTTGGTGATACTGTAAAAGTATACGCTAAGGTAAAAGAGGGTAACCGTGAAAGAACACAGGTATTCGAGGGAACCGTACTGAAGAGACAGGGCGGAAGCTCAAGAGAGACATTTACCGTTCGTAAGTTATCAAACGGTGTTGGTGTAGAGAAGACCTGGCCACTTCATTCTCCAATCGTAGAGAAGGTAGAGGTTGTACGTCATGGTAAAGTACGTCGTGCAAAGTTAAACTACTTACGTGGACGTATTGGAAAAGCTGCAAAGGTAAAAGAGTTAGTAAAATAATTCATTTGCGTACAAGAAAGACTGTCGGAAGCGGCAGTCTTTTTTTCGTGCTGTTAACGTATTTATATGTGCTTAGGGGCGCGGCTTGGAGAGATCTTTACAACGAAAGAACGCTTTCGCTTTCTTGAAAACGTAACAGTGCTAAATTCGAGACATCTTTTACAAGATGCCTCTCATTAAGCGCTGACGTTTTCAAATGATCTTTCTTATGTAAATGATCTGTCCTACGCCGCGCAGACTACGATAGGACGAGATAAGGGGTAGCTAAAAGGCAGTTATGTTAAGTAGACAATATCTTTTATGCTGTGTAGGCTACGACAGGACGGGATAGGACTTATTATATAAAAGGCATGCTTGAAAAACATGTTAAGTAAACAATAACTTTTATGCTGTGTAGGCTATGGCAGGATGTAATAAGAGTTATCAGATAAAAAGAGCAGGTTGAAAACTTATTATGTAAACAATCTTTACTATGTTGCTTAGATTAGGACAGGATAGAATAGGTTTTCTCGAATAAAAAGCAGGCGTAAACTTATGCTAAATAAACAATAACTTTTATGCTGCGCAGACTACGACAGGATGCAATAAGAGTTATTAGATACATGTTAAAAACTTATTAAGTAAATAATATCTGTTATGCCGCGTATGCTACGATAGACCGGAATAAATTTTCTCAAATCCTCTTTCTCCTCGTAACAGCTTCCTGTGTGCCTCATGGATTCCATAGAGGGGGTATTTGTGACCGCCGCGGTACTTAATTTGTGCAACGCACAAATTTTAGAACCGCTGCGGTCACAACGAAGCGCAAGCGTCCCCCCGGCATGGAACCATGAGGCATATAGGGAGCGTCACTAGCAAAGTCCCATGAGACATATAGGAAGCGTCACTAGAATAGGAGAAAGAAGATTGCCTCACACTCGATGCAGCCGCAAAATCAGCACTCCAAGCAGATAGATCCCGGTCAACACCGCAATGGAAATAGTAAGCGTCAACAATCCCATAGACAGTCCTGTTTTCAGAAGAAAGAACTCCGTAATATAAGCAAAAGTAATACTTAAAAAAGCCAGACAGACCGGACTTAAAATGGAACGCCTTGCATTGAAATGTACTCCGGCCTCCTGATGGACATGATACACACAAAAGAGTGCCAGCAGTGCATAGCTTACCAGAAGTCCGATCAGATATCCAAAGATTCCCATACGCGGAATAAGCGCAACAATGGAGAGAATACGAAGCAAAGCAGTGATCACATTGTTGTCAAAGGTGACCTTTGTTTTCCCGAGTCCATTTAATATGCTTGTATAGGTGGTGGCGATGTAAATGAACGGGCAGAGCCATGAAAGGATAAAGATAAATTCACCGGCAGTGCGGTCGTGAAAGAGAACAGCTCCCAAGTCTTTTCCAAACACCAGGAAGATTGCAGTACAGAGTATGCCGAGCAGCAGACAATAGTGCAGACTCAATGTCGCTGCTTTGGTTACTTTTAGCTGCTGGCTTTTGGCTTTTGCTTCACTGATCGTCGGAAGCAGCATCATTGCTACTGAATTGGTAAGTGCAGATGGAAACAATATAAAAGTGAGTGCCATTCCGGTCAATACACCATAAAGTGATAATGCCTGATCTTCGCTGCCGAGCGTTTTGGCAAGTAGATAGGGGATCAGAATGGATTCAATGCTGGATAAGATCGTCAGAAGCAGTCTTGTTCCGATGATCGGAATGTCGTAGCGCAGAATATTACATAATACAGTGTGGTAGGATAAATTGCGGTTTGCAATGGAATGTGTGTGATATTTCCTGCCGGTATATTCCTCGTCAGATACTGCCGGCTGCTTCCGTTCTTGTTGAGGATAACTCCGGATCAGGCTTGTTTTTTGTAAATCTGCTTTTAAAAAGGGCAGGGTGGCAAGAGCAAAAAGTAAAGAAGCGGCTTCTCCTGCGACCAGACCGACGGTAGCCAGTGTCGCATCTTTGGAGATAATAAGGATAACGCTTGCCAGTGCCCAGATCACAGTAACACGCACGGTTTGTTCGATCAACTGGGAAGCAGCGGGAATGCCTGTCATTTTCTTTCCATAGTAATAAGATAAAATGCAGTCCTTAATGCTGATCAGAGGAAAGACAAATGCCATAATAAACAGGCAGTCACTACAGGCAGGCTGTTTTAAGATTACAGATGCGATGACGTCGTGGAAGAGCAGCACGATCACCATTAACAACAGGGAGAGGGTGAAGGACAAATAAAAGCTTACGCGCAGATAACGCTTCACATTTTCACGGTGACCAAATGCCGATTCTTCCGCAACATATTTCATGATCCCCATTTCAAACCCCTGACAACAGATGCAGTGGACGATCAGATAAACCGGGAAAATAAGCTGATATACGCCGATCTCTCTTGCACCGATCGTGGAGGCCAGGAAAATGCGGTTAAAGAAGCCTAACAGCTTCGTTAAAATACCTGCTACGGTAAGAATAAAGGTTCCTTTGATGATTGCTTGCTTGACGCTTTGTGCCATCGTTTATCCCGGCTTTTTTTAGTAATCTATGTGGGACGTTCCTTTTTTATTCACGAAAAGATTTTGGACTGAATACCTTATTAGTAGATGATCGTGCAGAATTTCTGTATGACAAGAAAAGAAAAAGGAGAAGTCTCTATGCCAACGTATAGGAAAAATATATATCTGGATCATGCCGCTACCACTCCCCTTCGCCCGGAGGTTTACCAGGCAATGAAACCATATCTTACGATACGTTATGGGAATCCTTCTTCTGCGTACCAGTTGGGAGAGCAAAGTGCCAATGCGGTGGCACATGCGAGAGAGCAGATTGCGAACGTGCTGCATGCCAGTCCGGAGGAAATCTATTTTACTGCAGGAGGAACCGAATCGGACAACTGGGCGTTGAAAGGAGTGGTGGAATACCAGAAACTCAAAAGACGCAGAGAGCAGTGCCATATTATTACAAGTTGTGTAGAACATCCGGCAGTGTTAAACAGTGCAAGAAATCTGGAGGCAAAGGGCATTGCGGTGGATTATCTTACTGTGAACCGGGAAGGAATGGTCAGCGTAGAGGAGGCGGTGCAGCGCATTCGTCCGGCAACGGTACTCCTTTCTGTGATGTATGCCAATAACGAGATCGGCACGATTGAGCCAATTTCTGAATTGGGTGAAATGGCAGCTTCCTATGGTGTCGTCATGCATACGGATGCTGTGCAGGCATTTGGTCAGGTGCCGATCAATGTGAAAAAAGAACAGATCGGGCTTTTGAGTGCCAGCAGTCATAAGCTCGGGGGGCCAAAAGGAGTTGGATTTTTGTATGTATCAAAAGATTGTCCGCTGGCTCCTTTTATTAACGGAGGCGGACAGGAGAAGGGTATGCGTTCCGGCACGGAAAATGTTGCAGGTATTGTAGGTCTTGGAGCAGCTAGCGAATATGCGGGCAAGACCATGCATCAGAAAATGGAATACACAAAGAAAATGCGGAACTATTTTTGGGAGTCCATTCAAAAAGAAATCCCATCTGCGTGGCTGAATGGCGCATCCGTACAGAAAAACCGGCTGCCAGGCAATTTAAATATTACAATTCCGGGGATGAATGCCGCAGAAGTGGTTGCGCGGCTTGATGAAAAAATGATCCAGTGCAGTACAGCATCCGCCTGTGCTACAAATCATACGCATCCTTCCCATGTGCTGCAGAGCATCGGGCTGGGAGATGATGATGCGAAAGCAACACTGCGTTTTACGCTGGGAGAAGAGAATACGATGAAGGAAATCCAGTATACGGTGTATCAGTTAAAAACGATCATAGCAGGGCAGTATCACTGATCATGTGAGTGGAACAAATTCCGGTTTTCGCTCTTTAAATACAGTATAGTAGCGGAAACCTGCATTTTTTAAAAACTGTTCTGCCTGATCAAAGCGGAATCCGAGATAGGCAGGTTCGTGTGCATCGGAACCAACGGTAATGATCTCGCCGCCAAGCTCCCGATAACGTTTTAAAACATCCGGATGTGGATGGGCAAAGGAGAGACCGGCTTTTAATCCGGCGGTATTACATTCAATCCCCTTGCCAAGCTGGATCAGCTTTTTTAAGATCGCATCATAGTAATCCATATAGTCGGATGGAAGATAACAGGCTTCCTTGTGCGGTGCATACCGCACTACATAGTCCAGATGTCCGTAGACATCAAAATCCGTAAAAGCTTCCATATTTGTAATGATCGTTTCCAGATACAGCCGGATGCCTTCCTTTTCTCCGTAGGTCTGGAAAAATTCCGGCTCATAAGGGTCCATTCCCTTTACCAGATGGGACGAGCCGATAATAAAATCAAATACTCCGTCATAGCGGTTCAGAAAATCAGTTAACTTTTTTTCCAGATGTGGGAGCAGACCAAGCTCAATCCCGGTCTGAAGTGACAGCTTATCTGAATAAAGTCCTTTCAAACGTTTGATCTCTTCTATATAAGGTTCCATGTCAAACACAAAAGTAAAACTGTCCGGATTCTTCGGAAAATCAAAATCCATATGATCGGTAATACAAATGGTCTGAAGCGGTGTATGCGCGATCGCATGCTGCACCTGCATTTCCAGTGGAGTAGAAGAGTCACTGGAAAATGAGGAATGTAAATGGTAATCTGCGGTAATCATAAAAATCTCCTTTTTCTAACATTGTAATCTGAAATGGAATAAAGCAGTGATGCTATTTTTGACAGATATCTTGTTATTCTTATCATAGCACATTTGCATAGAGAAAATAATGAAAAATATATAAAAAACGACATATGTAGCAAAAAGGTCGAAAAAAATTGTGCAATCTGTTTAAACAAGATGCCGTCCTCCTGCTTTTTGCAACAAAATAACCGATAAAAAACGGAAAATATATGGATTTACAGGAAAAGTATTACACATTTACTGATGATTGTTCAGAAAATATTAAGATTAAAGCACTTGAAAAATGAAAAACGCTATGGTATCATGACAGACGTAGTGCTACACAATATGTAGTGGCACAAAATATCTTAATAAAATAATAATGAATGGAGGTTATTAAACAATGACAAAAGTTATGAAGAAGGCTCTTGCTTTAGTATTAGCTATGACAATGGTATTCTCTACTGTTATCGTTTCTGGTGCTGCTAAGGCAAAGAAGAACACAGTTAAGATTGGTGCAGCTGCTGTTACCAAGACAATCACTGTTAAGAAAGGTGCTAAAGTTACTTTAACATCTGGTGTGAAACTTGCTAAGAAGGACGTTAAGGTTGCTAAGAAGTCTGTTGCAACTGTAAAGGTAGCTAAGAAGAAAGTTACTGTTAAGGCTAAGAAAGTCGGAACAACAAAAGTAACAATCGCTAAGAAGGGCTACAAGAAGGTTACTGTAACTGTTAAGGTTGCTAAGAAGGCTCCTAAGGCAGTTAAGACAAACAAGAACAAGGCTATCAAGAACGTTTCTTTAACAGTTGGTAAGTCTAAGAAGATCACTGCTAACCAGGCTGTAAAGGCTGTTTCTTCTAAGAAGAGCGTAGCTGCAGTTAAGGTTTCTAAGAAGAAAGTTACTATCACTGCTAAGAAGGCAGGTACTGCATATGTAACAATTTCTGCTAAGAACAACGCTGCTGTTCAGAAGAAGATCAAGGTTACTGTTAAGGCTGCTGCTGTAGCTCCTGTATCTGCTGATGCAACCGTATCTGCTGATGCATCTGGTAACGCTAAGATCGCTGATTTCAGCAAGGTAACTGCTGCAACTGTTACTTATGCTGGAAAGAGCGTAAGCTTAAGCGAAGCTGATGTTAAAGATATCGTAGAAGCTGTTAAGACTGGAAAAGTTGCTGATCTTGCTGCTAAGAAGTTAACAGCAGGTGCTTCTTACAAGTATGATGTTGTTGATGCAAAGGGTGTTAAGACTCAGGCAACTGCTACTGTAAAGACTGCTTATGATGCTGCTAAGGCAAGTGCTGTTGTTTCTTATGCTGGTAAGGATTACACAGTTAAGGTAGCTGCTGACAAAGTAACAATCAACGCTACTGATGTTACATACAAGTACGATGCTGCTACTGACACATTAACTGTTGGTACAAAGAGCGCAAAGGCTAAGAATGTAACAGTTAAGGTTACTACAGTAAAATAATTAAAACAAAACTAATTAGTTAGAATTTTATTAAGATATTAATGCATTAATGTGAGGGAGCTAACACCTTATGGTGTTAGCTTTCTTAAAGCAAAAAAACATTAATAACCTCAAATTACTATGGGAGGCAATATGAATCGATTCAGAACATACCTGCTGATGTTTGCAGCATGTATACTTCTTGTTTCGAGTGTGAATACCGCATGTGCCGGAGATATTAATTCTGCAGAACAACAGGTTCTTGATTATGCATCCGGAACATTTGAATACGAAGGCTCTACCTATCGTGCTTATCCGGAATATATTGCGCAGCTTCGGGAGCATTTTATGAAGGATGACATTGATATGAGCCAGTCGGAAGTACCATCATTGATCGGCGATATTAAGAATAATGTCAAAGCAGGAATTGATGAAGGTTACTTATATCTGGTATCCGGTCCCGGTACAACATCCGAGCAGACCGCATCGGAGGATGCAGCAAGTAAAGATACGGATACGGTAAAACACACGGACAAGAAATTCAAAATAGAGGATTCCATAAAAAATGATAAAATATTTTATCAGGATGAGAAGAAACAGACGACTGCTGTTGCGATGGTGATCAAGAATACCGGATATACGGTAAGACCATTGATCGCTACCGGAGTAGGTCTTGTTTTGTTACTTTTGGCTGGCGTAAGTTTATGTGTACGCTATGATCTGTTCGCTCCGGGCGATGAATCCTAAAGTAACAAGGGTACTCATGTATATTCTGATGCCAATTGCATTTATTGCAATCGGGTATGGGCTTTTATTTTTCTGCGGAAAAAGTGCTGTCACCATGATAAAGGATCAGATCACCATGGCGATGACAAAGGGAGCCCCGGATTATCCAAATGGTTTTGACCAGTCTATGTATAAGAAAGCAGTTGCCAATGGCAGTGCAGAACAATGGAGCGAAGTTCCGCTGCCGGCACTTTATACTTCTTATGCTGTGATTTCTTCAGAGACACTTGGATTACAGGCAGATGTATACTATGGGGATAGCGAAGAATGTTTTTCAAAGGGAGCAGGGCAGTATACCGGTTCTCATTTGTTTGGATGTGGAAAACCAATCCTGCTTGGTGGACATGATACTACTTATTTTGCACCACTTAAAAATGCAAAGCAGGGAGATCAGATCACGGTGCAGACCAACTATGGTGAATATACCTATGAGGTTGTTTCTACCAAAGTGGCAAAAGCAACAGATACAACCGCCTATGATCTTGATGCGGCGGAAGAGACATTGACGCTTTACACCTGTTATCCTTTTGGGAAAGTGAGTGAAGAGCGTGACAAGCGATTTTTTGTGACATGTAAACGTGTGGACAAGAATCCGGTCATCAAGGAGGTGGAGCGTAATGAGTAAGCATAAACACACCTCACGGAAAAAGAAGATCATTCGTAACATTGTATGTACGGTCTTTTCTTTTTTGATGATGGTCTGTCTGATGATCTTGTTTGCATTCTTTTCCCTGCAATTTGGACTTTTCAACCAGGATACGACGCTGAGTCAGATCAATGCTTCCGGTTATTATACGAATGTTTATGAGGAGTTGACCAGCAATCTGCATACGATTGCAGCTTCCAAAGATCTGCCGGAAGATATCTTTGACGAAGTGATCACCGAAAAGCGTGTTTACATCAATGGAAAACAGTATATTGAAAACAGTCTGAAAAACAAAGATACGAAGTTATCTCTTACTGATATCGAAAAGGAATTGAAACAGACGCTTGAGAACTATTATCAGGAACAGGGACTTAGCCTTGACGATACGGTGACGAATGATGTAAAATCAACTGTGAGTGCTGTTTCTTCGGAATACAGCCGCATGACGAGATTTCAGTTTGTCAACTACGTAAGACAATACAAACAGGCATTGAATGCAGTGTTTCGCTGGCTTGTTCCGGTTGCAGCAGTGTTGGCATTATTACTTATGGTTTTGCTGCTTACCGTGGTGAAGTATCGGCATAGAGGGATCCGTTTTATTGCAATTTCATTTTTTGCGGCAGGAGGAAGTTTTTTGATTCTGCCACTTTGTGCTTTGTTGGGACGCTGGTATGAAAAGGCATTGGTAAAACCGGAGTATTACAGTCAGTTTTTAAATGACTATATTGCGTCTGGACTTTCGTCATTCCTTTATGTGGGTATATTTGGAATGATCGTTGGTGTCGGATTACTGTTTTTGGTACGCATGGTAAAGAACCGTTTGAAGTAAAAGCTTTGAACATAGGAAAAGGGTGAATTATGGATAAACGTTACTATACTGATTTACATTGTCACATCATTCCCGGTGTGGATGATGGATCTCCAAATATGGAAGAAACCGTAAAGATGCTGAAAAAAGCATATGAGATGGGTGTGCGAAATATCATTGCTACCCCACATTATGCGTGTGGAGATCACAATGCAGAGCCGTCTCGTTTAGAAGAACTTTGCAAGCAGGTAGAGGTAGAAGCAAAGAAAATCTCCAAGCACTTTAATATTTCACTTGGAAATGAGCTTTTATGGAGTCCGGATGTGGTACAGGCGGTGAAGGATGGAAAAGCCAATACGATGGCCGGCACCAGATATATTCTGGTAGAATTTTCACCAAATGACAGTTATCGTACGATCTACAATGGATTGCGTTCCTTTATTTTAGAAGGATATATTCCGATCGCTGCACACATTGAGCGGTATGAGGCATTACAGAACCGGGAAGACCGTGTGAAAGAGCTGGTGGATCTGGGAGCTTATATTCAGGTGAATATCGGAAGTATGGTAGGTGGACTTTTTGATTCCCATGCCAGATTTTTAAAGAAACTATTTAATAAAGGCCTGATCCATTTCTTTGCGAGTGATGCACATGACAGTACTTACCGTACCTGTCGTTTTCAGGAATGTATCGATCACATAAAAAAGAAAGTAGATGTGGATTATTTATCGGCTGTGTTATACGAAAACCCGTCGTTGCTTTACGAGGATAAATATATCTAACCTATATAGAAGCCAAAAAGGAGAAGAAATATGGACAATTCACAGGTTATTACAACCAATCAAAACCAGAATAACGAGGAGATCGAAATTGATCTTCGAGAGATCTTTGGTGTATTGCTAAGCCGTTGGGTCCTCATTGTTGCAGTTGGCTTGATCTGTGCGGTAGCTGCAGGGATCTTTACAAAACTCTGCATTACCCCAATGTATCAGTCAACCACCAAAATTTATGTGTTATCAAAGGGCGACGCAGGATCATCAAGCTCGGTCAGCCAGGCTCTTACTTCGATTACCGATATGCAGCTTGGAAGTCAGATCCTTACGGATTATCAGGCAATGATCACTTGTGATCCGGTCATGGAGAAGGTCATTAAAAATCTTGAACTTGATCTGAAAAATGAAGAGCTTGCAGCAATGCTAAGCATTAACAATCCGGACAATACCCGTATTCTGGAATTGACCGTGACCAACAAGGATCCATATATTGCAAAGGAGATCGCGGATGAGGTGGCAAAGGTATCGATTGAATACTGTGCCGGCATCATGAATGTAGAGCCATCCAATGTCTTCCAGTATGCAAAGGCATCCAAAGAAAAGTCCAGCCCGAATACGATGAAGAATATTCTGATCGCACTGTTTGCCGGTGTTATTGTAGTTTCTGCGATCATTGTAGTAAGATACCTGTTAGACGATACGATCCAGTCTCAGGAGGATGTTGAGAAGTATCTTGGATTGAATACACTTGGTCTGATCCCAATCGAGGAAGGCGCGATGAGCCAGATGAAAAAGGATAAGAAAAAGCGGAACAAGGAATTGAGAGGATAGGAGGTGAGTCAGATGGCAAAGGAAACAACAAAGAAAAACAGTATTGTATTTGAAAAGAGGAAAGAACTGGATTACCGTACTAACGAGAGTTACAAGAGTCTTCGTACCAATATTCAGTTCTGTGGAAATGAAATGAAGGTGCTGGCATTTACCAGTTGTACTCCAAACGAAGGAAAGTCCAGTGTATGCTTTAATCTGGCCACCAGCTTTGCACAGGATGGCAAGAAAGTGATCATGATCGATGCCGATCTTCGTAAATCAGTGTTAGTTGGACGTTATAAGGTTGGTGCGATCGACGCCGGATTAAGCCACTACCTGTCCGGACAGAAGAGTCTTGACGATGTCATTATGAAAACAGACATTGAGAATTTTGATATTATTTTCTCCGGTCCGTTTGCACCGAATCCGGCGGAGCTTGTCGGTTCTGAGAATATGAAGACAATGCTTACCCGCCTGCGCGAAGAGTATGATTATGTGATCATTGATACTCCGCCGATGGGCTCTGTTATTGATGCCGCTGTTATCGGGCAGCTGACAGACGGTGTGGTACTCGTAGTAGAAAATAATGCGATCAGCTACCGTTTTGCACAGAATGTAAAGAAACAGTTAGAGCAGGTAGAATGCAAGATTTTAGGTGTGGTGCTCAATAAAGTGCCAATGGGTAAAAAGGGTTATTATGGTCGCTACTATGGTAAGTATTATGGAAAATACTATGGTAAGTATTATGGAACCTACGGACAGGATGGAGAGGACAGCGACGAGGAGTAAGAAAACAGCATAGCCAGGAAAAAGCAAGGGGGACATCAGAATGTATCAGAGAATGCGATTGATTCCGATCTACACAGTAGTCGTACTAGACAGCATGATCATGATCCTGATGTTCAACCTTGCTAATCTTTTGCGTTTCCACCAGCTTCATGTGGTGGCAGACAATACGAATTACATGGATATGATGCTGCTGATCCTGTTGAGCTTTCTTTTTACTGCTCTGGTGCTTCATATGAACGACAATCTGCTGCAGAGAGGGAAGTTGGATGAGTTTTATGTACTGGCTAAACAGTATATTTATGTTGGATTTATTGTGCTGTTCTATCTGTATCTGATCAAAGCAGGACATTACTACAGCCGTATCCAGCTTGGATATTTCTTTTTATTCAGTTATGTAGCCATGGGCATTGCCCATATTCTGGTAAAAAACTATTTCTTAAAACGTTATAACGATACGAAAGAATGTGTCAAGATGCTCTTGGTTACTACTTCGGATCGCCTGGAGCAGGTGATGAGTGGAATTTCTTTTACGAATAACTGGTATTTTCATGTCAGTTACATTGCCTTGCTGGATGCAGACCGGACAGGTGAAAGCTATCAGGATATTCCAATCGTGGCAGGTCCGGACAATTTTTGTGAGGTGGTACAGCAGCTTCCACTGGATGCTTCATTTATCCATGTTGACCGTTCCATTGAAGAAACATGTCATAATCTGATCGAAGTATTACATCAGATGGGGATCCAGGTGCATTTGAACATTCCGGAGTATGAGATCGGTTATCGCCAGAAATCCTTTGACCGGATCGGGGTTTATGGAGTCGTTACCTATCGGAATTATGATTATGATTTTCGTCAGCAGGCGGTCAAACGTGTGATGGATATTGTGGGAAGCGTTGTTGGACTATTGATCACCGGAGTGCTTTCTGTTGTTATCGCTCCTGCGATCTATCTGAATGATCCGGGACCTATCCTGTTTCGACAGGTACGTATCGGGAGAAACGGAAGACGGTTTACAATCTACAAATTCCGTACGATGTATACTGACGCTGAGCAGCGAAAAAAAGAACTGATGAGCCACAATGAAATGAATGGTCATATGTTTAAAATGAAAGATGATCCACGTGTTACCAGTGTGGGACGTTTCTTACGGAAAACAAGTCTGGATGAACTGCCACAGTTTTATAATATTTTGCGCGGTGACATGAGTCTGGTAGGAACCAGACCACCGACAGAGGAGGAATTTGAGGCATATGAAGCAGATCACCGGCGGCGGATCAGCATCAAGCCGGGACTGACCGGATTGTGGCAGGTAAGCGGGCGCAGTACGATCACGAATTTTGAAGAAATTGTAGCACTTGACTGTGATTATATCGATCACTGGTCTTTGTGGATGGATGTGAAGATATTGCTGAAAACAATATTCATCGTATTGTTTCAAAAGGGAGCAGAATAATCGCGAATATTGTCATAATTAACCATTGAAACAACTTATAATCTGCTATATAATATTGTAAGTAAATTTGGAGTAAAAAAATAATAAGGACGAGGAGCGTTATGAAAGAGCAAAAGAAACAAGTAGAGGAAATGATACAAGATAAAGGAGAACGAAGACATCGTAACATTATGATGGTTTATTTGATTATCTATGATGCGATTGCCATTAACTTCTCCTATTTTTTTGGTCTGTTGCTGCGGTTTGATTTTAAATTTAGTTCCATACCGCCAGAGTATTTTCAAGCATTTTTGAAATTTACCCCTTTTTATACGGTGATCACGATTGTTATTTTTTATATGCTGCGACTATATAACAGTATTTGGAAGTATGCAAGCTTTACGGAATTGAGCCGCATTCTTCTTGCAACCGGAATTACATCACTGATCCATATCGTTGGAATCACCACATTAGTGCTTCGCATGCCGATCTCTTACTATATGGTTGGAATTATGATGCAGTTTCTTTTAGTGACTGCGATCCGTTTTTCCTACCGTTTTATTTCACTGGAACGGGGAAAACGTGCCAACCTGCAGAATATCGTACATAACACGATGATTATTGGAGCCGGTGCAGCAGGACAGATCTTGCTCCGGGAACTTAACAACTCTGCGGAATCTGACGCAAAGGTGTGCTGTATCATTGATGACGATCCGATGAAGATCGGAAGATTTTTAGAGGGAGTTCCTGTTGTTGGAAACCGGGATGATATTTTAAGCAACGTGGAGAAATACCGCATTGACCAGATCTTATTTGCGGTTCCTACGGCGACAGCGGCAGAAACACGTGATATTTTAAATATCTGTAAAGAAACACATTGTGAGATCAAGCGTCTTCCAGGTGTGTATCAGATTGCCAAGGGAGAAGTACTTCTCAGTAAGATGCGCAAGGTAGAAGTAGAGGATCTGCTGGGGCGTGACCCGATCAAGGTCGATATGAAACAGATCTTTGCCTATCTGACTGGAAAGGTCATTCTGATCACCGGAGGCGGTGGATCGATCGGAAGCGAGATTGCGAGACAGGTTGCAGCCCATCACCCGAAGCAGCTGATCATCTTTGATATTTATGAGAATAACGCCTATGATATAGAACAGGAGCTGAAAAAGAAATACCCGGAATTGAATCTGGTTGTATTGATCGGCTCTGTGCGTGACAGCCGACGGATCAATATGGTATTTGAAACCTATCATCCGGATATTGTGTACCATGCAGCAGCACATAAGCATGTACCACTGATGGAAACCAGTCCGAATGAAGCGATCAAGAATAACGTGGTCGGAACCTATAAGACCGCCTATGCTGCCTTAAAGCATGGCACAAAGCGATTTGTACTGATCAGTACGGATAAGGCAGTTAATCCAACGAATATCATGGGAGCCAGCAAGCGTCTTTGCGAGATGGTGATCCAAAGTATGGATGCGATCAGTAAAAATGGAAGACTGGATCTTCTTCCATTCTTGCATGCGCATGTAGATAAAGAAATTGATGGACAGTGTGTACCAGATCCGCTCGACCATATGGCAGTTTATGAAGATGAATTAAAAGAGATCAAGATTGAAAGTACGAAAGAGAAAAATAGTGACCGTACCCAGTTTGTAGCAGTGCGATTTGGTAATGTGCTGGGAAGTAATGGTTCGGTTATTCCACTTTTTCGCAAACAGATTGCGGCAGGAGGACCGGTTACCGTGACTCACCCGGATATTATCCGTTACTTTATGACGATACCGGAAGCCGTGAGCTTAGTTCTTCAGGCAGGTACCAATGCATGGGGCGGCGAGATTTTTGTCCTTGATATGGGCGAGCCGGTGAAGATTGATACACTGGCAAGAAACCTGATCAAATTATCCGGGTATGTGCCGGATGAAGATATTAAGATCGTATATTCCGGTCTGCGACCAGGCGAAAAACTGTTTGAGGAAAAACTGATGGCGGAAGAGGGCATGAAGAAAACCGATAATGCACTTATTCATATCGGAAAGCCGATTCCATTTGATGTGGAACAGTTCTTACGGGATCTGGAAGAACTGGCAGTTGCCAGCTACGATAACGATGAAGATATTGTGCGCAAGGTGGCACAGGTAGTACCAACCTTTCATCCGGTGGAGAATGGGTGAGAATGGTATGATAAGAATCGAGGGATAACATGTTTACGAACAAAGATGATTTTAAACCATTTGAAAAGAAGGTATGGCTTGCCAGTCCTACTATGCATGGAGAAGAACAAAAGTATGTCAATCGTGCATTTGAACTGAACTGGATCACAACAGCTGGTGAAAATGTGAATGAGGTGGAACGCCTTACCGCAGAGTACATTGGTGTAGATCATGCAGTTGCATTATCTGCGGGAACAGCGGCACTGCATATGGCGGTGAAACTTGCTGGAGAAGAACTGTATGGAAAAACAAAGGTAGGAGAAGGAACACTTGCAGGACATAAAGTATTTTGTTCCGATGTGACGTTTGATGCGACGGTTAATCCTGTGGTATATGAAGGTGGAGAACCTGTTTTTATTGATACGGAGTATGATACTTGGAATATGGATCCGGAAGCACTTCAGAAAGCGTTTGCCATTTATCCGGATGTAAAACTTGTTGTTCTGGTTAATTTATATGGTACTCCGGCAAAACTGGATGAGATAAAGGCTATATGTGAAGCGCATGATGCAATCATGATCGAGGATGCTGCAGAGTCTATGGGAGCTACTTACAAGAATAAGCAGACCGGTACATACGGCAAATACAGCATTGTGAGCTTTAATGGAAATAAGATCATTACAGGAAGTAGTGGTGGCTGCTTGCTCACCAGCAGCAAAGAAGCTGCAGACAAGGTTCGTAAATGGTCTACCCAGGCAAGGGAAGCTGCTCCATGGTATCAGCATGAAGAGCTTGGCTATAATTACCGAATGAGCAATATTATAGCCGGAATTGTGCGTGGACAGTATGAACATTTGGAGGAACATAAGTTAAGAAAGAAAGCAATCTTTGAAAGATACAAAGAGGGATTAAAGGATCTGCCTATTACGATGAATCCTTATATCGAAGGAGAAATGGAGCCGAACTTCTGGTTAAGCTGCATGATGATCGACCAGAAAGCTATGTGTAAGCAGGTGCGTTCTGAAACAGAGCCGATGTATATTTCAGAGGAAGGAAAGACCTGTCCTACAGAAATCCTTGAAACACTGGCAAGTTATAATGCTGAAGGGCGTCCAATCTGGAAGCCAATGCATATGCAGCCGATTTATCGTTTAAATCCATTTATTACCAAGAATGGAAATGGAAGAGCAAGAACGAATGCCTATATTGCAGGTGGATGTGCTGATGTCGGAATGGATATCTTTGAGAGAGGCTTATGTCTTCCGAGTGACATTAATATGACGGAAGAAGAACAGGAACAGATCATTCAGATCATAAAAAGATGTTTTGAATAGAAAGGTTAGAAGTTATGTATGCCAAATACATGAAACGAATTCTTGATTTTATCATAAGTTTATGTGCGGTGATCGTGTTGTCTCCCTTATTGCTGGTATTGATTATTTTAGGTACAATCTTTATGCGTGGGAATCCATTCTTCGTACAAGAACGACCGGGAAAAGACGAGAAGATATTTAAGTTGATCAAGTTTCGGACAATGGATAATCGTAAGGATAAAGATGGAAAACTGCTTCCAGATGAAGTGCGGTTAAATGGATATGGTAAATTCCTACGCAGCACTTCACTGGATGAATTGCCAGAACTTTTTAATATCATTAAGGGGGATATGGCAATTGTAGGTCCGAGACCTTTATTAGTTCAATATCTTCCATTGTATAATGATGAACAGAAACATAGACATGATGTTTTGCCAGGACTGACAGGTTGGGCACAAGTGAATGGAAGAAATAGTATTTCCTGGACGGAGAGGTTTAAATTAGATTTTGATTATGTTAATGATATTACATTTGTGAAAGATACAAAAATAATATTATTAACAGCGAAATCTGTTTTCTTGCATGAAGGTATTAGTTCAAAAACATCGGAAACAATGGAAGATTTTGATGGAAGAAATTAAGGGGAGAAACATGGAATTAAAAACACCATATTTTGTGATTAATAAAGAATTATTAGACAAAAATATTGATGATTATATGAACGCATTAAAAAGAAATTGGCCTAATTCACAATTAGCCTATTCGGTAAAAACAAATTCTTTGCCGTGGATTTTGGAATATTTAAGGGAAAAGGGTTTGTTTGCAGAAGTTGTTTCTGATGAAGAGTATTTATTGGCTAGAAAATGTGGATATGGTGATAAAAGTATTATTTTTAATGGACCAATAAAAGGTGATAAATTATTTGTTGAAAGTATAAAAGCTGGTTCATATGTTAATTTGGATTCGAAAAATGATTTGGAAAATATTTACAATATAGAATTAAATGGAAAGGAAAATGTTGGGATAAGATTGAATCCTGATCCTTCAATTTTTAGAGTGGAAGATGTTGAGTATACAGAAGATGGCTTTCGATTTGGTTTTTCAGATGATACTTTTGAATTGAAAAATGTTATACAATTGCTTAGAAAAAATGGCAGATTAAGAATAGGACTTCATTTGCATTGCAATAGTATTACTAGAAGTGTTGAGGTGTACAAATCAATTGCAAAATATGCAGTCGAAATAATAAAAAAATATAATTTAGAAATTAGTTATATAGATATTGGTGGAGGTTTTTTTGGTGGAGTTCCTGGAAAAACAACACCTGATGAATATATAATTTCTATAAAAAAAGAATTAGAAAAGATTATAGATATTGAAAAAACAAAATTAATTATTGAACCGGGTTCAGCTATAATTGGGTCAGTAGTAGATTTTGTTACATCTGTAATTGATGTAAAAGACACATTAAAATCTAGAATAGTAACAACGGATGGAAGTAGGATTAATATTGATCCATTGTGGATAAAAAAACAATACTTGTATTCATTAGAACAAAATGAAACAAGTGAACCATTTTTTAAGCAAATTATATGCGGTTATACATGTATGGATCATGATAGAATAATGAAAATAACAGAACAACCAGAATTGAAGAAAGGTGATAAAATTATATATCATAGGGTAGGTGCATATTCAATGACATTTGGTGGAATGTTTATTAGATATTATCCAAATGTATATGTAAAAACAGGGGACAATTTAAAATTGGTTCGAAAGAGAATTGGTATAGAAGACTATTATGCAATTCAGACAAATTTAGAAGGTAAGGACGGAAAATAATATGAATTATTTAATGTTAAGCGTAGGAAGACGCGTCGAGTTATTAAAAGATTTTAAGCAAACTCTTGATAATGAATCTAAAATAGTAGCAACGGACTTAAGCCCATATGCGCCAGCTTTGTATTTGGCAGATAAATTTTATCTTGTACCACGTATTGATGATCCTACATATATTGAAAATATAATCAACATATGTATTAAAGAAAAGATTGATGCAGTGACCACGTTTATTGATCCAGAGATTGAAATTTTGGCCAAAAACAGAAAGTTGTTTGAAAATATTGATGTAGAAGTATTAGCACCTTACGAAGAAACAGCAAAGTTATGTTTTGACAAATACGAGATGTTTAAGTTTTTAATAAAACATGAGATTCCAACGGTGATGACGTGGAGAGATTTTAATGATTTTGAAAAGGCATATAACCGTCGGGAAGTAGTATTTCCTGTGTTTGTAAAACCTAGAAATGGAAGTGGAAGCGTCGGTGCAAGGAAAATTAATAATTTTGAGACATTACATGAAGCTATGAAAGAGGATGCATCTTTAATTATTCAGGAGTATATGGAGTGTGAAGATTTAGATGCAGATGTATATATTGACACTATTTCGCACAAGGCGGTTTCTGCTTTTTCAAAGAAGAAAATTGAGACTAAAATTGGTGGAGCAAATAAAACAGTTTCTTTTAAAGACAATAAATTATTTACTTTTATAGAAAAAATATGTAGCACTTTGAAATTTAATGGACCTATAGACATGGACTTTTTCTATAGAGATAATACCTATTATTTGTCTGAAATCAATCCTAGATTTGGTGGAGCGTATCTGCATGCTTATGGTGCGGGAATCGATTTCGTGAAATTGATTGAAAAAAACTTAAATGGGGAAGAAAATATACCTTGTTTTGGTAACTACGATGAAAATGTTGTGATGATGATGTATGATAGCGTAATTATTAAAAAAATATAATTAATATCGGTGTAGGTGTTGATCAAAGTTCGATTGGGAATTTTGATATTAATGTTTTAATGATGCTGTATAATGATTTGATAACAAGGGAATATAATATGGATGTATTGATAATATCAAATTTTGGCGGAACATATTCCAAAAATGATAATGATAGATTTTTATATTTGGCTAATTTATTAAAAGATGAGCATGATGTAGAAATATTAACAAGTGATTTTTGCCATGAAAAAAAAATGCATAGAAATATGCCAGAAAATAAATGGTCATTTAAAATCACATTTGTACATGAGCTGGGTTATAGAAAAAATGTTTGCATAAAAAGATTTTTAAGTCATTTTATTTGGGGAATTAATGTACGAAAATATCTAAATAAAAGGAAAAAACCTGATGTTGTTTATATGGCAGTTCCTTCGTTAACAGGTTCGGCACTTGTAACTTGTTTTTGTAAAAAAAATAATGTTAAGTCTATTATAGACGTTCAAGATTTATGGCCAGAAGCTTTTAAATTAATTTTTAATGTTCCGTTGATAAGTAAGATTGTTTTTTCTCCCTTTGCTTATTTAGCAAATTGCATTTATAGACATGCTGATAAGATTGTTGCAGTTTCAGAGACATATTTAAAAAGGGCATTAATGGTAAATAAAAAGTCTAAAGAAAATATTGTAATATATTTGGGAACAGAATTGAATTCATTTGATATTAATAAGAAGATTCCTATTGCTTGTAAGAAAAATAATGATGAAATATGGTTAGCATATTGTGGTACACTAGGTAGTAGTTATGATTTAACAATTGTTTTTGATGCATTATCAATAATAAAATCTAAAGGAAAAAAAATCCCTAAATTCATTATAATGGGAGATGGACCATTAAAAGAACAATTTGAATCATATGCTGAGGAAAAAGGATTAGATACTTGGTTTACTGGGCGCTTGAGTTATGATAAAATGTGCGCATTATTGTATAAATGTGATATTGCAGTAAATCCAATTAAGCATGGTGCGGCTCAAAGTATTATTAATAAACATGCGGACTATGTTGCCAGCGGAATTCCAATTGTAAGTACTCAATTAAATAATGAATTTAGAAATCTAATTGAAAACTATGATATGGGATACAATTGTGATAATGTACAAGAATTAGCAGAGGCAATTTTTAAATTAATGGAAGATGATAATTTGAGAAGAACAATGGGGCAAAATGCAAGAAAATGTGCAGAAGAAAAATTTGACCGAAATTTGACATATTTGGAAATTATAAATTTAATTATTACATAAAGCTTTTAGTGTGCTAGAGTAATTTAACTTTTTCTTGGGAAATTGTACAAGCTTTATCTGAAGCACAAAAGATATGTAACTGTAAAATTAAGAAAAGTTGTATGATACTTATTAGGTGAAAAAATGAGAAAAAAAGTTATTTTGATTTTAAAACAGCATCCTATGTTAATTGAATTTTTTTGGCGTATTGCAAGAATTGCTTTGTATATT
This sequence comes from Lachnospiraceae bacterium, assembly GCA_050874905.1. Taxonomy (GTDB): domain Bacteria; phylum Bacillota; class Clostridia; order Lachnospirales; family Lachnospiraceae; genus NC2004. The sequence goes on along the minus strand of JBNMLP010000005.1, from coordinate 9,982 downwards.
TGGGGGATATTTGTTCCGGTCAGAAAAAAGACTATGTTATTTTGCTCATTTGGGGGGCGTAGATTTGATGATAGCCCTAAAGCGATATATGATGAGGTGTGCAATAACAAGAATTTTGATGGGTGGCATTTAATTTGGGCTTTTGTTGATCCTTCTGAATTTGATATACCACGTGGTGAAAAAATCAAAATTGATACTTTTACATTTTTCTATGCGCTTCTTTATAGTAGGGTGTGGGTAAGTAATTCAGGTATGGATAGAGGAATTGAATTACATAGGAAAAAAAATATTATAATAGAAACATGGCATGGGACTCCAATAAAAAAAATTCTAGGTGATGAGAACAAAAATCCCTTAGGAAAAAAGAATAATATGCGAAAAAAGAAAAGAGATGCATCAACAATTAGATGTGCTCAAAGTGAGTTTGACAAAAAATTATTTGAAAGATTGTTTCATGCAGAGTCAGAATCAATTCTTTTATGTGATTTACCAAGAAATGATAGTTTATTAACTTATACAATGGAGGAAAAAGAAAGTATTAAAGAAAGATTGGGCATTGATAAATCTAAGAAAGTAATATTATATACCCCGACATATAGAGAATACTTAATTGACGCACAACAGAATACATTTATCACACCACCAATTGATATAAATAAATGGAGAAAACTATTAGGGGAAAAATATGTATTATTGATACGTGCACATTATGCGGTTTCAACTGCTTTAAATATAAAAAATAATGATTTTGTTAAGGATGTATCTAATTATCCGGTATTAAATGAGCTTTATATTGTTTCGGATATGATGATATCGGATTATTCCAGTACTTTTTTTGATTATTCTATTTTGGGCAGACCAGAAATTTGCTTTGCGTATGATTTAAAAGAATATTCTGAAAAGAGAGGGCTATATTTTAATTTAAGTGACATATTACCATGTAAGATATTGAGCAATGAAAACCAGGTTCTTTCTGAGATTATGGAAATGAATTATAATGAAGCATGTGAAAGGACTGAAAAATTCAGGAAAAAATATGTTCCATATGCTGGACATGCTTCAAAAACTATTGTAAACCAAATTATTGAAAGGTTGAAAAAGGATTAAGAAATGTATTAATGTTAGGAGTGTGTTTTTATGAACAAATTAGCGATTGTAGGAATATTTTATGATGGATACTATGATATCTGGGAAGATTTCCTTGAACTGCTAGAATTAAAATGGAAGAACAATCCTTATCCTGTTTACATTGTTAATAATGAAAAAAAGCTTTGTTATGATAAAGATTATAATGTAACAGTAATTCATGCAGGAAAGAATGCTGAATACAGCAAAAAAGTTCAAGTAGCTCTTGATAAAATAGATTGTGAATATTATTTGCTGCTGTTAGAAGATTTTTTCTTTAGTGAAGATGTAAATACTGAAAAAGTAGTAGATATCTTAAAACTTATGGATAAGAACAGTTGGAAGTACTACAAAATGACGATTCCTGATTTTTTAAACTGGAAAGATAAAAATAAAAAGTTATCACCTATTAAACAAAATGCAGAATATACAGTTAGTTGTCAACCTTCATTTTGGCAGAAAGATTTTTTATGTGAATGTATAGGAAAAGAAAATTATAATGCATGGATATTTGAAGGCATTTACAGTGTTTCTAAGATAGCACATAGTGATTATTTTTTGAAAGGATGTATGTTCGATTATACAAATCCTTTAAATTTAAGACATGGATATGTTCAGGGAAATTTGTTACCATCTGTTAAAAAAATATTTGAAAAACAAAACTATAAATTTAAAGCTCAGAGACAAGATATGACCAAATATGTTTTTTTCAAATATAGAATTAAACAGATTTTAAATGGTTTTGTCCCAGTAAAAGTAAAATCGTTAATAAAAAAATGTATTAGCAATACTTCAATTAGCGAAAAATATAGGTCTGAAGTTCAGAAATATATGGAACTAATGAAAATAAAGTAGAAAAAACTTTTGGAAAGGAGAGCAAGCATGGTTTCAATTGTGATACCGGCATATAACGCAGGGAATTACATTGTTGATTGTGTATACAGTATTATCCATCAAAATTATAATGACTATGAAGTAATAATAGTGGATGATGGATCAACTGATAACACCAAAGAAATTATTAGAAAAATGCAATTGGAAAATGATAAAATACATTATTTTTTTCAGAAAAATTCTGGAGTTGCGGTTGCACGGAATTTAGGAATGAAGCATTCAAAGGGAAAATATATAATGTTTGTTGATGCGGATGATAAAGTGTCACATACTTTAGTCGATACGCTTGTTAAAGAGGCGGAAAGAGGTTATGATATTGTAGCTTGTTCTTGTACTGTATTTGATGATACAATGGAATATGAAGAGTTTTTTTTAGATGGGGAATGTACTTTTGAGGAACAAAATAAATCAATTTTGTATGAGCAATTAATTTCAATGTCAGCACACCATCCTCAACCCATAACAACAGCATTAGGTGTTCCTTGGGGGAAATTGTATAGAAAAGATTTTTTGGAGGCATATTCTTTACAATTTAATAAAGATTTGCGCCGGGCTCAGGATAATATTTTTAACATGTATGCATTCTATTATGCAAAAAGTATAAAATATATAAACAAACCATTATATATGTATAGACTTGATCATATTGCATCATATAAAAATAATCCAATGCAATTATATAATGTTATTGAGGCAAGATACATATTTTTTATGGAACACCCCAAAGTACGAACAAAAAACATAGAAAAATTATATACAAATGAAATATTATTTAATCTAATTGTTTCTATGTATAGGATTGTTAAAGCTGGAGAAGATCAATCTCAATTAAAAAAAATTGCTGAAATGCCTATTTATGATGAGTACATAAAAAAAATTAAATTTGGCAATAAATGGTTTTTACTCTTTAAATTGATTGAATTAAAGCAGTTTTCTGTTGTGTATAAATTTTTCATGATTGCAATTTTTTTTCGCAGGATAAAAAGAAAATGAGGTTATGTGATGTTATTTATTTTTTCAATTATAATGTTTTCAATTTCTTATTTAGAGTATAAAAAAAATAGATGGTGTCCAATGACATTGTTTGGGTTGCTTTGGGCCAATATATGTTTTTTTTATAGTCTAAAATTGTTTGAAATATATGATGTAGATGATTTAACACAAATTGCAATAATACTGGGAGTAATTTTTTTTACATTAGGATATTGTGTAGCAGATAAATTTGTACCAGTGAAATGTATAAAAAGTGATAATAGAAAAATGACTGAATCTGGCTATTTTTTTGTGAAAATTTTAATTGCTGCTGATATCATTTATCAGTTACCAAAATATGTTGTTAAAATACAAATGCTATTATCTCAAGGTTGGTCATTAATGAATGCAAAAGCAATTTTAACTGAGGGGATGGATGTCTTTTCTCTTTATATATTTGATCCATTCAATTTTTTCTTGATTGCTTTGGTTAGTTATTTGATTATTTATGATAGAAGCCAAATTTTTATTATAATTTCTGGTCTGATTTTAAATATTTTCACATTTTTATCAACCGGAAGCAGAGCAAGAGTTCTTTTTTTTGTAATATCACTATTATCAATGATAATGATCCGCTACAGAAATGAAATAGTTGAAAGGTTTAGAAGAAAAATAAAAATAATTGTTGGGCTGTCAATGGGTATTATTCTGCTGGCTTCGGGATTAGGCATAAGATTGGTTCGTTCTGCCTATTTCTATTTGTGTACTTGTGTGCCACTATTGGATGGTTTAATTACGAAATCTGATAGTCATTTTACTGGCGGATTGACATATGGTACCTTATCATTTAATGGATTTTTAAGGATTTTTCCTAATGCAATTCAGAATTGGGGGAATAAAACGTTGAGTTTTCCGACATTTGATAAGGCAGATTTATACATATATTATTTTGAATATGCAAAGAATGTTTCTCCTGATGAAAGAACAAACTCTTTTTATAGTTTTATTGGACAATTCTACTTGGATTTCGGATTTTGGGGAATTATTGTATGTTCTATGTTGTTTGGAATTATTGTTTGTTGTTTGTATAATTCAAATTGTGAAAAAAATAATGCGTTTTCAAAAGTTTTAATTGCTTTTCTGCAATATGCAATGTTGTTTAGCATGGTCAGATTCCAGTGGATGGGAATCAGATTTGCCATAGGATTTTTGTATATTATCTTTTTTGGCTTTTTAGGAAGGTTTAGTTTAAAAGGTGTAAAATTATATTATAAGCATTAAGTAAAATTAGAAAAGGAGATTGGAATGATTTATATTGTTGCAAATGCGAATTGTGTAAGTGGAGGACCGGAATTGCTTCATCAATTATGTTTTCATTTAAATAATATGAAAATTGAAGCAAAAATGGTATATTATGGGAAATTAAAATTTCCAACTACCCAAATAGATGATAAGCTTATTCAAGCATATTCCAGATATCATTGTGAAAAAGTCGAAAGAATTGAAGACAAAGAAGAAAATACTGTTGTATTGCCAGAAGGAGCATTATGGTTTTTGCCAAAGTTTAAGAAATCGAAAATTATTATATGGTGGTTGAGCGTTGATAACTATTATAAATCAATGAATACAAAATATGCTAAATTATATGCCCCCTTTGGAATGAGACAAAATAAGTATAATCCCTTCAGAAATTCTTACATACATTGTGTTCAGTCTGAATATGCACGTGAATTTTTATTGCTGCATGGAATACAAGAGGAAAAAATATACAGTTTGTCTGATTATTTGAGTTCGGAGTTTATAAGTGAATCCTGTGATGAAGATCGCTATGTAAAAGAAAATATTGTGTTGTATAATCCTAAAAAGGGGATGGAATTTACAAAAAAAATTATGGATTATACTCCAAATATAAAGTATGTTCCTTTGATTGGATTAAGCCATAACGAAATGGCTGAAATGATGAAAAAGTCAAAGGTATATATTGATTTTGGTAATCATCCAGGGAAAGATAGAATACCAAGGGAGGCGGCAATTTCAGGTTGTTGCATAATTACAAATTTGGAAGGGGCGGCAGGTAATGATAAGGATGTTAATATTCCTCATGAATATAAGATAGAAATGAAAGATGAGAATTTAGGAACAATAAAAAAATGTATAGAGTATTGTTTGAGAGAATATGAAACAGCAAAAAAAGATTTTGCTGCATATCGAGAAGAAATCAAAGAAGAAGAAAGCAAATTTGTAAGTGAAATTAAAACTATTACTAAAATAATGCAGTTTAAATAAGGATGATTATGGGAAGCGTAAAGAAAAATTTTTTTTATAATACCTTTAGCCAGATACTTAATATCTTGATTCCAATAATTACAACACCTTATTTGGCGCGGGTATTAGGAGCTGAAAAAACAGGAATATATTCTTATTCGTATACTATAACAACATATTTTATTTTATTTGTTATGTTGGGATTAAATAATTATGGAAATAGAACAATTGCTACAGTAAGGGACAATAAGGAATTATTGTCAAAAACTTTTTGGTCTATTTATTGTATGCAGCATGTGACAGGAATAGTTGTTTCTACATTATATTTTTTATATGCTTTTGGATTTAGTAATGATTTACTTACCTGGATTTTATATATTCCTGTTCTGGCAGCAATATTGGATATTAATTGGTTCTTCTATGGTCTTGAAGAGTTTAAACTTACTGTTTTAAGAAATTCTGTTATCAGAGTAATAACGACTATATTAATTTTTGTTTTTGTAAAAAACAAAGATGATTTGTTAGTATATGCTTTTATTTCTGTTATGGGGACACTATGTGGACAGTTGGTTTTGTGGCCTTTTTTGAAGAGGTTTATTAAAAGATGTAAAATTTCAAGATTAGATGTACTCGGTCATGTTAAATCAAATTTTATATTATTTGTTCCCGTTATTGCTATTAGTTTGTATAAGTATATGGATAAGATTATGCTGGGAAGAATGAGTTCAATGACTCAGGTAGGGTACTATGAATATACCGAACGTATTATGCAAATTCCGATGACATTGATAAATTCTTTGGGAATAGTTATGTTGCCTAAAATGTCAATGCTTAGTGCAAAAGGAAAAGTGGAGGAAATAAAAAAATATATCAACTTTTCATTAATAGGCGTGGTGTTGTGTTCATCGGCGGCAAGCTTTGGAATTATGGGAATTTCAAAGCCGTTTGTTCGCTTTTTTTTAGGAAAAGAATTGGCTCCTTGTAGTATACTTTTAAAAATTCTGTTACCGAGTTGTGTTTTTTTAGCTTTTGCTAATGTTATAAGAACACAATATTTAATCCCACAAAAAAAGGATAAAATATATATAATATCAGTTTTTATGGGAGCGATTATTAATTTATTACTCAATAGTGTATTGATTGGGAAATTTGGAGCTTGTGGAGCCGCTATTGCAACACTATTTGCGGAAATCGTTGTATGCATTTATCAGGTTTTTTGTATAAGAAATGAGTTTAACATAAAAAAAATGATCGCCAATACGATACCATATGTTTTGTCAGGAATTTTTATGTTTTGCTTCTTGAGTATGTTGAATTTTAATGTGTCTTGCTTTGCAGAGATTATTATTAAAGTTTTGCTAGGTGCGATTGTATATCTAATTATGACAGCTTTTATCTACATAATTACTAAGCCGTTTGAGGTTGGAAAAGAAATGAAGAACTTTTTTAAAATTGTTCTTAGAGAAGTTATAAAGGAGAAATAACATGTATGATTATCTAGTTGTAGGTGCTGGTTTGTTTGGTGCAGTATTTGCAAGACAAATGACAGATGCAGGAAAGAGTGTTTTGGTGATTGATAAGAGGAATCATATTGCAGGCAATGTTTATACACAATCTGTTGAAGGAATTAATGTACATAAATATGGTGCTCACATTTTTCATACAAATAATGAAAAAGTATGGAACTATGTTAATAATTTTGCAACATTTAACCGATTTACTAATTCACCAGTGGCAAATTATAAAGGTGAACTTTATTCACTGCCTTTTAATATGTATACATTTAATAAAATGTGGGGAGTTGTAACTCCGGAGGAAGCAAAAGTAAAAATAGAAGAGCAAAAGAATGAGGCAGGAATAATAGAGCCGTCAAATTTGGAGGAACAGGCAATTTCTCTGGTTGGTAAAGATATTTTTACGAAGCTAATAAAGGGTTATACTGAAAAACAATGGGGGAGAGATTGCAAGGAGTTGCCTGCCTTTATTATTAGACGCTTGCCAGTAAGATTTACATTCGATAATAATTATTTTAATTCAACATATCAAGGGATACCGGTTGGAGGATATACAAAGTTTGTTGGTAATCTATTAGAAGGTGTTGATGTGTTGTTGGAAACTGATTATTTGCTGGAAAAAGAAAAGTTTAGTGGAGTGGCCCAAAAGATTATATATACAGGACCGATTGATGCATATTTTGGTTATCAATTAGGCGCATTAGAGTATAGATCAGTGCGCTTTGAAAATGAAACATTAGATATGCCAAATTTTCAGGGGAATGCTGCAGTAAATTATACCGATTCAGAAACTCCCTATACAAGAATTATTGAGCATAAGTGGTTTGAGTTTGGAAAAGATTCTGATGGTAATGAATTATCGAAGACTGTAATTAGTAAAGAGTACTCATCTGAGTGGAAAAGGGGAGATGAACCATATTATCCTATAAACGACGAAAAAAATAATATATTATATAACTCATATAAAAAGCTTGCAGAAAAAGAGTGTGGAGTGATTTTTGGTGGTCGCTTGGGAGAGTATAAGTATTATGATATGGATGCAGTTATATTTAGTGCATTGAAATTATGTGAAAATCTGTTGCAGGTATAATTTAAGTATTTACTTTTGTTAGCTATGGGTTGTGAATATTAAAGAAGCTATAATACCATAATGTGTGTCAACTTGGAATTGTTGTTGTATGATTTTTCCTTAAAGGATAGTAATTATAAATCAACAACGTTGTTTTTGAATTGAACAATTTAAGGTTTATTTAGTTGTCAGATGAGAAGATTCACATTGAAATTATAGGAAGGGAAAATAGAATGAAGAGAGTATGTGTTATGATGTCTTCATATAATGGTGAGGCATTTATTTCAAGACAATTAGATACTATTTGGGAACAACAAAATGTTATTGTTGATTTATATATCAGAGATGATGGATCGAAAGATGATACTAAAAGGATAATCCAGGAATATTATGAAAAATTTCCAGATAATATGTATGTTGTTTGGGGAGAGAATATTGGATGGAAAAGAAGTTTTTTGACATTAATTTATGATATTGTTGGAGAAAAAAAATATGATTATTATTGTATTGCTGATCAAGATGATTATTGGGATAGAAATAAGTTGGATGCAGCAATTAAAAAAATTGATAATAGTAAAAATGAACCATGTTTGTATGCTTCAAATCTAGAATTAGTGGATATAAATTTAACTTCAAAAGGGTATCTATATACAAATAGTAAAGATGATTTTAAAATTTTAGAACAGTTGTTTATGCTTGGGAGTTCTCCATTTGGGTGTACTATGGTTTGGAATTATTTTTTGCAGAAAATATTATTGCGTGGAAGACCTGATATAGATGTTTCGTATGACCAATGGGTTCATATGGTTGCGAGATGTGAAGGGAGTGTTTGTGTAGATTATAAATCACACATAAAACATATTATTCATGGTAATAATGCATGTGGTGTTAGCAAAAATCAGGTGGAGAGAATAAAAAAGTTTTTTAGATTATACATGACACCACAATATGTAAGGTCAAGTGATATGATTAAAGAATATTTCAAAATATATGGAAATAAAAGTAAGAATTCACATATTGCTCTGATGGAAGATGTTATAAAGAGAAATATATTTTCAATTTTTGCTCATGATGAAATTTTACGTTTAAAGCTAATGAAAAAAATGCGCATTATTATGTTCTTTTTAATTGGTAAACTATAGCTATTTTATTTGTATATGCCATTATTATATTTTAAAAATGGCTAAATTTCTCTGCAAAAGTAGCTGATAGAAAATATCTCTGGTATATACTTTTTCTTTGACATCGTCTAAAGAAGTATCGTATCGGTTTGCAATAATGGCATTTGACTGTTTTTTTGAAAGTGTCTAAGCTATTTGAATAATCTGGTGTTCGTGTCCCTGCTGTCCGGCGGCAGGAAACCGCAAATCCGTTTTTTAGGAAAACACCATTCCGGTAGTAGAAACCTTTATTATAAATCTTTTAGAATGTAATTATGCATCAGTTGATGTAAATTCATTCAAAGGAGCTCCTGTATAATAAAAAATGTAGATGTTGAAAATTGAAAATACCTCAGAGTACAATAAGATTACTGACTTGGCGAGTTAGTAAAAATCTTATTGAACAGAGAGGTATCTACAATGAAGTCTAACACACAGAATGCAAAAATTGAAGCAATTACAGAAAAAACTTTGGTACTCGGAATTGATGTGGGAAGTGAAACGCACTATGCCAGAGCTTTTGATTACAGAGGGATCGAGTATTCGAAGAAGCCATTTAAGTTTAGTAACACAGAGGCCGGATTTGTGACATTTAAGGAATGGATCCTGAACCTCAAAGAAAAACATGAGAAGGATAAGCTGGTTCCGGGCATGGAACCAACCGGTCACTACTGGTTTAATCTGGGAAAATTTCTTCAGGATAATGAGATGAAACCGGTTCTTGTGAATCCCCATCATGTCAAGAAATCGAAAGAACTCGACGACAATGATCCAACTAAAAATGACCGTAAGGATCCGAAAGTGATTGCAGGTCTGGTAAGAGAGGGACGCTACATGATCCCGTACCTGCCGGATGGTGTTTATGCTGATCTTAGAACAGCATCAAACATAAGATTCCAGTTACAGGCGGAACTTACAAGAATCCAAAACAGGATCAGTCGTTGGTTCCATATATATTTTCCTGAATATAAGACGGTATACGG